>CAOXTD010000004.1:0-43367 GCA_948560265.1 uncultured Clostridia bacterium
ATATTAGTAATACTACTATCGTTACTACTAATGCTACAAGTGTGATACCTTTTGCATTTTCTAATTTTTGTTTCATTTTAACTCATTTTCTCCTTTTTCTTTAGTATTTACTTCATTTCATTTTTTATACTTACTTTTCTTTTTATAACATTTTGTTTTATTTTATCAATATGTGTCATAAAATGTCAATATCATTTTTAAAAAAGTTAATCTACGAAATAAACAAAACTCGGAGTTTTTCCTCCGAGTTTTTATCTTTCTATTTTTTTCTAAATTTTATAATATCTAAATTTAGCACTTTATGTTCTAAAGCTTACTACTCTAGAATAATTTCCATAGACTGTATCATATTTTCCAGGACTTATTACATGAGTTTTATATGCTCTAACTCTTACTTTGTAATTTTTAGAATAACCTAATACTTTACCATCTAAGTCTAAACTATTAGTTTGTAGAATAGCTACACATCTATATACTCCCCCATTTTCAGAGATTTCTACTTCATATCCTGTAGCACCACTTATTGAATTCCATGTTAAATGTGCCTGATTTCTATTTCTAACATATGCATTAAAATTTGTTACTGTAGCTGGCTTAGTAGTTGTTGTAGTTGTTGTAGTTGTTGTTGCTTTTGATGTAGTAAAACTCTTTACTTTTGCTGTTTTACTAGTATATTCTTTTCCATTTACTTTTTTATATGCCTCAATTTTTACTTTGTATTTTGTGTTAGCACTTAAATTAGCAAAAACATAGCTTCTTCTAGTAGTTGAACCCTTATATTGATAACTTCCATTTCCTTTTGCGAAATAGATATTATATCCTGTTGCACCACTTACACTTGACCAACTAATTTCAGCACGATTTTTAGTTAAGCTATCAACGTAAATTGTACGCACATTACCTACAGTTACTTTTTCAGCCTCTGTATCAAATCTATATACACTAGACTCATTCCCATATTGTTTTCTACCATTTACCCATTTATAGGCAACTATTTTTACTCTATATGTACTATCCGAGTCTAAGTTTCCTAAAGTTACTACTCTATTAGCTGTATCTTTTATTGTTGTATATCTTCCATTATTTTTAGATAATAAAACTTCATACCCCTCTGCATTATTAGCTCTTGACCAAGATACTGTTGCTTTATTTTCTCCAATATTATATACATCAATATCACTAATATTGCCAACTATTATTTTTTCTTCTTTTGTTGTAAAACTGTAATAAGAAGATTCATCTCCATATACTTTTTTGTTATCTATCCATTTGTAAGCAACTACTTTTACTCTATAAGAGCTGTCTGGAGTTAAGTTAGATAAAACTGTTCTATTTCCATTCTTTGAAATGACTGTTTGATAACTTCCATAGTTTTTAGATAATAGAACATCATAGCCATCTACATTATTTAACTCTTTCCAAGTTACCGTTGCTGTAGTTTCTGTGACATCATATACATTTACATTACTTACTTTTTCTGGCTTAGTTTGAGTATTGTTATTATTATTGCTTGTATCATCTTGGTTATAGTCTATGACTATATATTGTGCTACTGATTTTTCTCCATAATTTGTATTATCAGAATTTACGCTTTGACATGCTCTAACACTAAAACCATATCTTAGTCCATGAGTAAACCCTTTTAAGATAGCACTTGTAGTAGTTACTTCACCAATATTCATATTGCCAAAGCCTGGGACATCTACAAATACTTGATACTTATTAGCATTACCCACACCTGACCAGTTTAATGTTACATAACCATTAACTTGTGTTACTTTTAAATTTTGTACTTGACCTAAAGTTTTTTGAGGTGTTGTTGTAAATCTAATTTCTTCTGAAGTCGCTGTTTCTATTCTGTTAGAATCATACGCTGTAACTCTTAGACGATAAGTAGCGTTTTCCGAAAAGCCAATAAGACTTGCCTCACTACTATTAACAGAACCAATTTTAGTTCCGTTTACATAAACATTATATCCAGCACTATTTGAAACAGAAGACCAAGTAAGTTTCATTTGACTACCATTCATAGCTGCACTAAAGTTACTGATTGAATTTACTAAGCTTACTGCTTGAATTGCTGAACTCATCATTAGTATTAGTAAAATTGTTAGTGTCATAATTGATACAATTTGTTTTTTATATCTCATAATAACGCCCCTTTCCGCCTAAATTTTATCACGTTTTATGTATACAGTCAAGTTATTATAATTAATCTTAAGATTTATTTAAAAAAGGAAAAGTGATATAGTTAATTTTATTTTCACTACATCACTTTTCTATATATTATCAAAAAAATTAATAAGCTAAATTTCTAACAGCCTAAATGCAGAAACCTGGAGCTACGCCATAATCGTCGCTCGCATAGTTACCGCCACTAAAGCCGTTGGAGCGGACATTGCAGAAATCGATACTGTTGTCGTAAGCAGATGAACGGAGCCACCAGTTGTACGTATTATCTGAAGTTAATGCATTTTTAACAAGGTTATTGTTAGTTGCACTTGGATCTATTCCGTTTTCATTGTCCTTGTACCATTTATATTGTTCTCCTTCTTTTCCTATTGCTAGTCCATATGCTGCTCCACTAAAGTCACTTCTTCCTTTACTCCACACCTCACTACAACTTAATAGCCATAAATAGTCATTACATGTGCTTATACTTGTATTATTATATGTTGCAATGTACTGTTTCTTCACTTGTTTGATATATGCCTTATTATTTAAGTTTGCTCCTAATCCTCCAATTGTCCCGCTTTGGATTGCATCACTTGTTGTATATCCATTTAAGTCTTTTCTCATTTGTGTTGCTGCCCAACCATTTTCATTCGTATTGGTTGTATTCATTGATTTATAGGTATCCCCTGTCATGAAATCTAAAAACTCAAAACTAATACTTGCTTTTTCATGAGTTCCACCATATACTGTTTTGTCCACTAAATCATCATGTTTGAATCCTAATACTCTTACTCTTCTAACTTCTCCATTATATTCTACTTCAAATATGTCTCCTGGCCTGATTGTATATCTTTTTCCATCTATTACTACTTTTACCTCTCCTGTACCACTTGTAATCGTATCGTCTTTTGCTATCTCTTTCGCTATCTTTTCAATAGTTGCCCAGTCTGATTTTATATTTTCAATTGATTCATCTTTTGGTCCTGTTGGAATTGTTTGATTTGTTCCATATTCTTCTTCAAGCTTATTTGCTAAGTTTTCTAGATATGTTTGCTCATTTTTTATTGCTTCTTCTGTTTTATTTTTTGCCTCTTGCGCTTTCTTAAAAATACTGTTATCTCCCATTGTGTACATGATTGTAATACCTGCCAAAATTAAAAGTACAACAATTGTTACAACAAGCGCTACTAGAGTTATACCACTTTGTCTTTTCATAAATTGGTTTTTCATGTAGTTTATTTTCTCCTTTTCTTTAGTATTTCCTCTCTTTTTTATTTTATACATTGTAAATAATATTTTATTCTTCTTAGTGTATTTTACTTATGTATATCTTATCAATACATATCATAAAATGTCAATATATCAAGATAAAATTTTATAGTTTTAATTCTTGATTACATAAAAAATACATTGCATTTATTTATACAATGTATTTCTCTATTATCTTTTTTATTCTGCTGTCACATTACTAACACTAGTATCTCCACCTGGAAGAATTGTAATTCCACTATTCGGTGAAGTAACTGTGTATTGATTTTGATATGTGTTTATAGTATTTTCTAATTCGTCGGTCTTTTTCTCATAGTAAAAAACACACCCACCTATTCCTACTAAGAATAGTAATATTAGTAAGCAAATTGTAATAATATATGTTTTTAAATACACTATTTTATTTTCCATTTCTCTTCTCCTTTTTTAAACCTCTTTAATTTGAGCTTTTTCTTCTCCAACCAACTCCTCAAATTGCTTTAGAATTTCTGGCGTCATATAAATTCCACCTGCTTTATCTACTTTCTCTCCATTTACAATTTGCAATTGAATATTATTTCTATCTCCCTGGAAGAAGTAAATTGCACCTTTTAATTTACTTCGTGTTTCCTCATTTAATTCTGTAATATCTAACTCAAATACCTTTGCTTTGGTTTCTGTAAAAGGTGTAATCGTTCTTGCTACAATCTTAGGTTCCTCATCTTCACGAATGCTTAATTTTCCCTCTACAAGCACAATATTTTCTTCTATTAAGCTACTGCTACAAGCTTGATAAGTACTATCAAATACAATAAACTCTGTTGGGCCATATAAATCTTCAATGGTAACAAATGCCATTAGTTTATTGTTTTTGGTATATTTCTTTTTTACACTTGTTATAATTCCAGCATAAGTTACATTTTGTCCATCTTTAAATTCTGTTTGATGTTCTTCATAAGTTTGCTCTCTTTTGAATTCTCCTTGTTCTTCTAAGTTCATTTCATTTTCGCTGTTAATTTGCCTTAATTGAAAGGTATTAATATTGGTCTTTTCTTCAATTTGTTCTCTCATATTTTCAAGTGGATGACCTGAAATATATAAACCTAGCATTTCTTTTTCCATAGATAGCAAATCTTTGTGTTCATATTCTGGAAGTGTTGTGTAAGTATATTTCATTTCTTCTACTTCTTTGCTTCCACCCAAATCAAACATAGAAACTTGCCCGTCAAAACTCTTCTTTCCGCTATCAGAAATCATATCTATAATTTTTTCAAAAGATGCAATCAGTGTTTTTCTAGTCTGTCCTAAATTATCAAAACTTCCAGCTTTTATCAAACTTTCCACACACTTCTTGTTAACACCTAAATCTTTAATTCTTTCACAAAAATCACTGAAATCTTTGTAATCTCCATTCTTTTCTCGCTCTAGCACAATATTATCTACCGCATCAGTTCCTACGTTTTTAATACTTCCCATACCAAAACGAATTTGATTTTTATCTACTGTAAATTTGGTATCACTTTTATTAATATCTGGTTTTAAAATCTCGATAGCAAGTCTTTTGCATTCCTCTACATATCCTGGAATTTTATCTTGATTTCCCAAAAAGCTGTTAAGCATTGCTGCCATAAATTCTGCTGGATAATATGCCTTTAAATATGCTGTCCTATAAGATACTACAGCATAGGCTGCTGCATGTGACTTATTGAAAGCATATTTTGCAAATTCTGCCATTTCGTCAAAGATTTTATCTGCTGATTGCTCATCAATTCCATTTCTAACACAACCAGGAACAATAATATTGCCTTGTTCATCTACTTGTCCATGGATAAAGATTTCTCTTTCCTTTGCCATCACATCTAGTTTTTTCTTACCCATGGCTCTTCTTACTAAGTCTGCTCTACCTAGTGAATATCCTGCTAAATCCCTTACAATTTGCATAACTTGTTCTTGATAAACCATACAACCATAAGTAACTTCTAGAATTGGCTTTAAAGATGGGTGAGTATATACAGCATGCTCAGGGTCTTTTTTATTTGCAATATATCTTGGAATTTGATCCATTGGTCCTGGACGATACAAGGACACTCCTGCGATAATATCTTCTAAACAGTCTGGCTTTAATTCCTTCATAAAGTTTGTCATACCTTGACTTTCAAATTGGAAGATACCTACAGACTCCCCATTCTGCCACAATTTATACACTTTAGGGTCATTCATCGTCTCATCAAATTTAACATCTATCTCCTGATTTTTCTTGACTAAATCAATCGTATCTTGGATAACTGTTAAAGTACGCAAGCCTAAAAAGTCCATTTTCAAAAGTCCTAATTCTTCTAGTGTTGTCATGATATATTGGGTAGAAACTACGCCATCTCTTGCATATAATGGCACATAATTCACTACTGGCTCTCTTGCAATAATCACACCACAAGCATGAGTAGAAGCCTGTCTTGGCATTCCCTCTAATGCCATCGCAATATCTAACAACTTTTTCATTGACTCGTCATTTTCGTATAGCTCTTTTAATTCTATATTTTTCTCTATCGCCTTATCAATCGTAATATGTAACTCATTTGGTATCATTTTTGCTAGCTTATCCGCTTCTGCATATGGCAAATCTAGTACCCTTGCCACATCACGAATTACCATTCTAGCTGACATGGTTCCAAATGTAATAATCTGAGAAACATGGTCTTTTCCATATTTTTGCTCTACATATTCAATTACTTTATCTCTTTTTTCATAGCAAAAGTCAACGTCAAAATCAGGCATACTAATTCTTTCAGGGTTTAAGAAACGCTCAAAAAGAAGTCCATACCCAATTGGATCAATATCTGTAATGCCAATCGCATATGCTACAATAGAGCCTGCACCTGATCCACGTCCTGGGCCAACTGGAATATCATGTGTTTTGGCATAATAGATATAGTCCCATACAATTAAGAAGTAATCTACATACCCCATTTTGTTAATAACACCTAATTCGAACTTCATTCTCTCCTGCATTTCCTCTGTGATGTTATCCCCATAACGTTCCTTCATACCGTCCATTGTTAATTTTTCTAAGTAATCATAGTGAGTTTTAAATTCTGCTGGCACATCATAATTTGGTAAAATTGTATGTCCAAATTCAAATTCTACATTGCACTTTTCTGCAATTTTTACTGTATTTTCAATGGCGTCTGGCACATTGCTAAAAAACTCACTCATTTCTTCTGGCGATTTTACATAGAGTTCATCTGTGTCAAACTTCATTCTATCTTCATCTGTCATTCTCTTTCCAGTTTGAATACAAAGTAAAACTTCATGGTTGTAGGCATCTTCTCTTTTTAGGTAGTGAGCATCATTAGTTGCCACTAATGGAATATCTAATTCTCTAGAAAGTTGAATTAACTTTTGGTTAGAAAGCACTTGCTCATTTATTCCATTATGCTGAATTTCTAAATAGTAATCTTCTCCAAAAATAGACTTATGCCACAAAGCCACTTCTTTTGCTTTTTCCATATCACCTGCTAAAATTGCTTGGTTTACTTCACCTGCTAAACAAGCACTACAACATACTAAACCTTCATGATATTGTTCTAAAGCTTCATGATCAATACGAGGTTTATAGTAAAAACCTTCTGTATAACCTAAAGATACTAATTTCGCTAAGTTTTTATACCCTTCATTGTTTTTAGCCAATAAAATTAAGTGACTGTATCTAGCGTCCAAATTAGGGTCTTTGTCTTTTCTGGAACGTGGTGCCACATAAACTTCACAACCAATAATTGGCTTAACTCCATTTGCTTTACAAGCCTTGTAAAAATCAATGGCACCAAACATAGCACCATGGTCTGTAATTGCCATCGCGTCCATTCCCAATTCTTTTGCTCTCACTGGTAAATCTTTTATTCTATTCGCTCCATCTAGTAAGCTAAACTCACTGTGGATATGTAAGTGTACAAAATTTGACATACTTTTCTCCTTTTGTCGCACTTGGGGACGTTAGTTCAGTGCGACATCTGTCCCTTACTGCGACATTTTAAGTTCTTCTATTTCTGTTTATGTATTGCTCTAAAAATTGTTCTATCATTTACTCCCAATATCCTTGCCAGTTGCCTTTTTTCTATTTTCATTTTTGAGACTATTTCCACTATCATTTCATCTCTTTTATCCGCCTTTTCACTTTGAATAGAAACTATATTTTCAATATTTAACATTTCTTTTATTGCATTTATTACTTGTTCGTCAGATGCTTTTACATTTTCAATTTCAAATTCATCTTTTTCATAACCTTTTATTTTTTCATATTCCATATGAAAAATCTCAAAATCCCTTTTACTCATTTCAGCCATTTTTAGTACTTTCTCAGTCTCAATTAGTCGTGAAAACTGACTGTAGTCATGATAACTACTCCAATAGTATTTTGAATACTGGCATATTCCTGCCTTTTCTGGATTAAAATGTATATATCGAATGATATTTAATAAGTATGGTAAGTTTTCTACATATTTGCTTTTAAAACGATTATAAAACACGTGACCAATCCTATTATATCTTTTATTAAAATATAAAGCATAACTGATAGCTATCGATTGAATAATTTTAGATAACTTATCTTCTTTATCCATTATAACTAAATGAACATGATTATGCATTAGTACATAAGCATATAAATCATAATGATATTTTTCCTTTGTATCTTTTAAACATTTTAAAAACTTTCTTCTATCAATATTATCATAAAATATTTCTTGCTGATTAATACTACGAAGTATCACATGATAAACTCCTGTATAGGATTTCTGATTTTCTCTACAATTTCGGGGCATAGTATTCCTACCTTTCATTTTATATTTGCCCCCTATAGATTCTTCTATTTTTCTACTATATCATATTTTCTACTATATTTCTATATAAACCCTAATTTCACTGCTTTTAATACTATTTTATTATCTTAATCAATGTTTCAATTGGTTCACTTTGTCTTTGTGGAATTTTTAGAACTTCAAATTTAGAAATCTTATCTCCAAATCTAATTTCTATCATATCACCAACTTTTACTTCATAACTTGGTTTAACAGTTTTTCCATTAACTGAAATTCTGCCACCGTCTGCCGCTTCATTAGCAACAGTTCTTCTTTTAATAACTGTTGCCATTTTTAAAAATTTGTCTATTCTCATTTTGCTCTCACTTCCATTCTCTCTTAAAATTGATTTCTTCCTTATCTTTTAATCCTTTTACAATATCCATATCTATTAAATCACACATTCCCATTAAGCAAATAAATGCATCTGCTATTACTTCATTTAAAAATGTCGCACATAGGGACACATGTCGCACTAACTATACACTTCGCTTTGCTCCGTCGCATAAGTTATCTGTAACTCACTTCGTTCGAACAGCTAACTTAACGTCCCCAAGTGCGACACATTGCCACTCGCAATTTGCTAAACAAATCTTAGCACTTACAACTTTTTTGCCTAAAGCTTGCTCTAGTGCCTTTCGATAAATATCAATCTGTACTTGATATTTTTCTGCCACCTGTTTTTCTTTTCCTTTTGGTACATAATCTGTTTTAAAGTCTACTAAATGTACTTGGTCTTGTGAGTCTATATAATATAAGTCTATCATACCTTGCACTAAAATATTTTTTTCAGAGTTTACTTCCTTTGCCTCCTTAAAAATTTCCTTGGCTGGTATATTGATATAAAATGGCTGTTCTTTATGAATTTCTTTTGCCTTTTTTAGTTTTTGGAATAACTCTGATTTTGTATAGCTATATACCAAATTAACATCTATTGCATTTGCTTCTATTTCTGTAATGATTTCTTTTTGTACTAATTCTTGAATGAAGTTTTGAATATCTTGTAATTCATATTCTTTTGTTTCATCTAATTTCTGAATACACAAATGGACTAAAGTTCCTTTTTGTGCAGGAGTTAATTTAATCTCTTCTTCACTTCCTAATGCTTTTACTTGTATGTACTTCAATTGATTTGACGTCTGCATTTCTTCTAAATTCTTACTTTCCTCTTCTTCCCAACTCTTCTGACTATTCAAAGAAGGAAGCTGGTTTGCCTGTTCTTGTTTTAGCTTGGTTACAGAAGTTTTTGTTGGGAGTTTGGTATCTACTTCATAAGCATATTTCCATTCTAAGCTTTGCTTTAATTTAAAAATATCAGCATCCTTTTGTTTTTCTACTTCCTTTTGAATTGATTTAGTTATTTCTGTTTCTTCTTTTTCTTCTGTCACTTGTAATTCTTTGATTAAATCTTGTTTTGCAGAAGTTTTTACTGTTATGATGTCACTTAATTCTAACTGTCTTCCTTTTAAAGATATAGTCTTTCCTTGATGGAATAGATACACATATTCTAGCCACTCTAAATAGGAATTACATTTTTTCATTAATCTATAATCTATCTTGAAGTCTTCACTTTCTGTATAAATGGATAAGTTCTTTTCCTTTTCTACTAATTCTTTTTGAAAGTCCTTGCTTCTGCCTGTGATAATTAGTTTTTCTTTTGCTCTTGTTAAAGCAACATACAATATTCTTTCCTCTTCAGAAAGAGTTTCTTGTTTTACTTTTAAACTAATAGCCTGCTTCGCAGTTGTTGTATACTTTAACTTTTTATTTGTATCAATCAAAGTTGGTCCTAATCCCAAATCCTGATGCATTAAAATGACTTCATTTAAATCTCTTAAGTTAAATTTCTTATGAGTATGGCTTAGGAATACCACTGGAAATTCTAGTCCTTTACTTTTGTGGATACTCATAATACGGATAACATTAGCACTTTCCCCAATAAGTTTTGCTGAGCTTAAATCTCCATTCTGCTTTTTCAATTTTTCAATGAATTGAATAAAGTGAAATAGTCCTTTGAAACTTGCCGTTTCATATTGTTTTGCTTTTTCAAATAAAGTTTTTAAGTTAGCCTGCCTCATTTCTCCATTTGGCAATAGACCTACATAATGATAATATCCTGTATCTAAATAGATTTGCCAAATCAGTTCATCCAAAGGCAAATATTCTGATTGTTCTCTCCATTTTTCTAGTTTTTCTAAAATTGCTTCTATTTTACTCTTTAATGGCTCTTCGCAAGATATTCTTGTTTTGATAAGTGCTTCATAGAAATTGCAATTTCTATCTGTTAATCGAATGATGATTAATTCATTATCTGTCATTTGTCCAATACTAGACCTTAACACTACTACTAACGGAATATCTTGCATTGGATTGTTAATCAACTTTAAAATCGATAAAACTGTTTCAATTTCTACACTTTCTAAATATGAGGTAGAGCTATCACTAAATACTGGTAAATCATAATCTGATAATTCTTTTTCATAAATCGGTGCTAACGTACTGGTTGCTCTTAGTAAAATGACAATATCTTTTGGTTCAATATGTCTGTAGCCCTTTTTTCTATCATATACCTGATAATCACTTTGTAATAAATCTTTGATACGTTTTGCCACAAACCTTGCTTCTAATACATCATCTTCTATTCGGTCTAGATTTTCTTCTTCCTCTTCTTCTCCAATAACCGCAGTGACGCTTTCCTCTTCCTTCATATCAATGACATTTAATTCTGCTATTCCTGCATAAGTGGTTTTATCATCTCCTATACTTGTATCGAAGTTTTCTGGCTCTGGATAATTGGCTCCATAGTTTAAATATTCATTTTCGTTATAAGTGATATCTCCTAACTTCTCACTCATAATCGCTTCAAATACTAAGTTTGTAATATCTAGTATATTATTTCTGCTTCTGAAATTACGGAATAACTGGATTTTCAAATCTTCATCTTCCTGCTTTTCCTCTTTTATTTTGTAATTTGCATATTTTTGTAAAAATAATTCTGGTCTTGCTTGCCTAAATTTATAAATACTTTGTTTAACATCACCTACCATAAAGATGTTGTTTCCTTTAGAAATGCTCGTCAAAATAGCCTCTTGTACCAAGTTACTATCTTGATACTCATCAATGGCTATCTCTTCAAACTTCTCTTCATATTTTTTGCTAACTTGTGTTTTATTGCCTTGTTCATCCAATAATAACTTTAATGCTAAATGCTCAATATCATTAAAATCTATACAATTCTTTTCTTTTTTCTTCTCTTGAAAATTTTGGGTAAATTCTAAAATAAGCTTTGCTAACTTTTGTAAAATAGGATACAGAGTTGCAAAATCTACTGCAATTTCTTCTGAAGTGCTACTGATTAATCCTGTTACTCTTTCTTTGATATCTTTTTTTACCCTATCTCTAATTTCTTTTGCTTCTTCTTTAACATCTAATGTTACCTTTTTATCTACTGGCCATTTTCCGAAACTAATTTGATGCACTTTTTGGTATACTTCATTCCATGAAGCTACTTCTCCTATCGCTCCCTCTATTTGTAAAATATCTTCATTAATAACCTGATAAAATTTCATACATTCTGGAAATTTGACTAATTCTTTTTGTATCTTTTTTAATCGCAAAAGACTTCCTTGTAATTCCTCTCGCACTTCTTCTAAAATCACTGTTCCTAAAACAGTTTGTCCAAAATCTAAAGAAGTATCTATATTAAATTGTTCTACTTTTTCTTGCAACCATTTTTCTGGAAAAGGACTACTTTGAATAAAACGATAAATCGATAAGATTAATTCTTGTAAAGGTTCGTCTCCACGATATCCTGTATATGTTTCTAATAATTCTAAAAAGTCACTATCTTGTTCTATATACTTTTGTTCTAATACATCTTCTAACACTTCTTGTTTTAATAAATCAATTTCAGTCGTATCTGCAATTCTAAAATTGCTTGGCAAATCGATTTCATAAAAGTGATTACGAATGACATCTAAACAAAAAGAGTGTATGGTACAAATACTTGCTTTATTTAATAAGGTAATTTGTTTTTGTAAGTGTTCATTGGATGGCTCTTGCTCTAATTTTTGATAAATTGCTTCTAATATTCTTTCTCTCATTTCTGCCGCTGCTGCATTAGTAAATGTTACTACTAACATTTTATCGATATCAATTTTGTCATCAATAATCTTATGGATAATTCTTTCTACAAGCACAGCAGTTTTACCACTACCAGCGGCAGCAGCTACTAAAATATTGGAACCTTTACTCTCAATTGCTTGCAATTGTTCTGTTGTCCATTTTACCTCACCCATAAACAAACTTCCTTTTTTATTATTTCGAGTTTATTATATCTTATGGAGAGCTTATTTTCAATGTTTTTGGATTTTAATTTAGATAAAAATTAATTAAAATAAAAATTTTGGTTATACTATTTTTAAGGAGGCTAAAATTATGGATGAAAATATTAATTTAACAATTTTAAATGAAATCGCTAAAGCTACTAGAATGGGACTTTCTAGTATTACATTTGTTTCTGAAAAAGTAGAAGATGAAGCAATGAAAAAAGACTTAAGTACTCAATATGCTGAATATGGGAAAATCTTAGATAAGGTCAATACACAATTTGAAAAATATGGAGAAATTCCAGATGAAGAACCACTCATGGATAAAATGATGAGTTGGACTGGTGTTCAAATGAATACTTTAAAGGATAGTAGTAATTCTCACATTGCGGAATTAATGATACAAGGAAACTTAATGGGTGTGATTGAAAGCCAAAAGTTATTAAATCACAGCCCTGAAATGGAACCTGTTATTAAAGATATTTTAAATGAGTTTATTACCTTGCAAAACAACAATATTGAAAAAATGAAAGAATATTTATAATAAAAAGAGCATTAGATTTTTTCATTCTAATGCTCTTTATTTTTTATTTTTTCAAAAATAATTCTGGATCTTGTTGTTCATTTTCTTTTAATAATTCAAAATGAAGATGTGGTTCATCCGAAATCTCAAAAGATGCTGTATTTCCAACTGTTCCTATACTTTGTCCTTGTTTTACAGTTTCACCCTCTACTACAAATTCTGTACTTAATAAATTGGCATATACTGTTTTATAGCCATTTACATGTTCTATAATAACGGTAAGTCCATAACGTGGATCATTTTTAATAGATGCTACTTTCCCTTCTGCAGATGCTTTTACAACTGTCGTTTTATCAGCTTTAATATCAACTCCATTATGTGTTGCCCATACGTCTAATGTACTAGAATATACTAACTTATTGTTTGCAAATTCTTTTACAATTTCACCTGTTACAGGCATTTTAAATTCTGGGTCTTTCACTGGTTCTGTTGTCTTATTAGGTTTTGTTGTATTGCCCTGAACATTATTTGTTTTTGTATTGGTTTTCGTATTATTTCCTTGACTTGTAGTTGTATTACTTTCTTCCGTTTGACTAGTATTTACTGCTATTTTCTCTGTATTTTCTTCTTGCATTTCATTGACTGTTTTTCCCATAGAAGTACTGGTTTCTTCTGATGCTACTAAATTTCCTATTGTATTGTTGTTACGATTAGATTTAGCAATATTAGTACTATTGTTTAACTTATTGCCATAAATTAGAAAAGTAATTACGAAGATAATCACTGCCAATGCTAATACACTTCCTGTAATATATAGCATTTTTTTTCCATCTAGTCCTTCTTCCATTGGTCTTCTTCTATTTTCTCTTCTCATAAAATTTCCTCCTTAATAATTTCTTTAGTAGCATTATTTACAATTTTGAGAAAATTATACAAAAACAAATAAACAAATTTTAAATATCCTTTATTTCTACTCCAGTATAAAAATGATGTATGATTTCTTCATACTTTTTTCCTTGCTTTGCTAAACTATCTGCTCCTGTTTGGCTCATTCCAACTCCATGTCCATATCCGGTAACCTCAAATTTAATATTCTGTTTTTCCATTGTTATTTTAAAATTAGCAGAACGTAAACCAAATAAAGTTCTCATTTCAACACCAGATAAAGTAAGATTTCCTACTTGTATTGTTTTTACTCGGTTCCCTTCTGTATATTCTTTTACTTTGATGCAGTCTTTCTTACTAAAGTCAATTTTAAAATCTTTATGTGCTTTTAAAACCGTTTCTTTAAATTGTGTTTGAGTAACTGTTACATTAGATGCATATTGGTTATAGGCATCTTCTCCTGCTGTTGCTACCGCTTGCAAATATGGATATCCACTTCCTCCCCAAACATTAATAGGCGCTTCTGTAGTCCCTCCACTGTTTGCATGAAAAAAAGCATTAATTGGTTCATTATTGTAAGTTATCATTTTCCCTTGAGTTGTGTTTACTGCTTTTACAATCTTGTTCCAATATTCTTCTTTCTTGCTATCTTCCCACCTAGCAAGCCTATCTTCCTTACTTATCCATGCTTGGCAGCAAGTAGAATCATCACAAATATCTGCATTTTCATGTTTTTTACTATTATGCACAATTTTATATAAAGTAAAAGTTCTCGCCACTACTGCTTGCGCTTTTAATGCTTCTTCTTCAAAACTTGCTGGCATTTCGGCACTTACCACTCCATACAAATATTCATCTAAAGAAAGTTCCTCTATCTTTTTTGTTTTTTTATGATATAACTTAACTGTTTTATATTTTTTATAATCATATGTTACCTTCGGAATCACTTCTTCATTTTGAGGTATATTCGTTTCTTGTGCCTTTTGAAAAGATTTTGTAAACAATACAGGAATGAGAAAGCACAGGGTTATAAATGCAACTAAGTATACAAAATATTTCTTCATAAATATCTTCTCCTTTATTTGATGATATATTTAAACTGCCAATTTTGTTCTCATTCTTTCTAATGTTTTCTTTTCAATCCTAGAAACCTGTACTTGTGTAATGCCCAAAATCTTCGCAACCTCTGTTTGTGTTCTTCCTTTGTAATATCTTAAAACAATAATTTGCTTTTCTTGGTCTTTTAAATTTTTTAGTGCTTCTTGAATGCAAAGGCGATTACTAATCATTTCTTCTTGATTACTTTCACTTTCCATTTTATCTAATAAACAAATTCCATCTTCCTCTCCCTCATAGGCAGGCTGATAAATTGATTCCATCGGTCTAAAAGCATCCATTGCTAATGCTAATTCTTCTTTAGTGGTATTTAATGTCTCTGCTAATTCTTCTACTTTCATTTCTTTTCCTGTTTTTCTGAAATATTCATTCTTAGCTTCTAATGCCTTCATTGCTAATTCTTTAATACTTCTGCTAATTTTTACTGGTCCATCATCACGTAGATACCTTTTTACTTCACCTAAAATATATGGAACTGCATAGGTAGTTAGCTGCACTTCAAAGCTGCTATCAAATCTTTTAATACACTTAATAAATCCCATAACAGCAACCTGATACAAGTCTTCTAACTCATACCCTCTATCTTGAAATCTTTTTACAATGCTCCATATAAGTCCCTTATTTCTATCAATTAGTCTTTGCATTGCTTCTTGATTTCCAGATTGGGCTTCTATTACATCTAGGTTATTATTTGCATAATCTTCTTGCATAAAAAAAATGCCTCCTTAGTTTACTAACTTATTAGTTGATTAGAGCATTTTTTTCTTCTTCTATTATTTCTTGTTTTTGTTCTTTTTTAATTGTTTTTTTCATTACTATTTTGGTTCCAATTCCTACTACTGACTGTATTTCTACTTTATCCATAAAGCTTTCCATAATGGTAAATCCCATTCCTGACCTCTCTAGATTTCCCTTTGTTGTATAGAGTGGCTTTCTTGCTAACTCTATATCCTCTATTCCTTTTCCATTATCTGCTATTTCTACTTCTAATGTATTTTCTAAAAGTTTCGCTTTTATTCTTACAGTTCCTTCTCTATCTTCATACCCATGGATAATACAATTGGTTACAGCTTCTGACACAGCAGTTTTAATATCTGCCAATTCTTCAATTGTCGGATCCAATTGTGCTGCAAATGCAGCTACTGTAATACGTGCAAACGCTTCATTATTAGACTTACTTATAAAGTTAAGTTCCATTTCATTATCATACATACTTTTCATCCTTTTCCCTCTTTTCTCTATCCTACTTTTTCGTCTTCTTCAACAGGAATGATTCTTACTACTCCACTCATTTCTAGCATTTTTTTAACTGCTCTACTACTATTAACTATTTTCGTAGTTCCTCCTAGTAATTTTGCCAATTTATATCTTCCTATTAATAGACCTATTCCTGCACTGTCCATAAAAGAAACTTTACTAAAATCAAACACAACTTCTCTAGGCATAAATCTTGTAATTTCATAATCCATTTTCCTCCTTAGTTTTTCTGTAGTATGATGGTCAATTTCTTCTGTTATTTGAATGCATAACAGCTTGTCCACTTCATCAAATTTTATATTCACCTTGTATTCCTCCTTATCTTTTGCTTGTCCAATTATACATTTTTTTCCAGTTTTTGAACAGAGTAAAATATAAGAGGTTTTGTCGATTTTTTAGAAATTTTCGACTTTTTTCGACTTTACTTTTAAGTAAATATTTTATTTTTATTATAAAACATTGTGTTTTATTCTAGGGTATGGTAGAATTATTTTACGTTATTAAAAAGGAGGTGAAATTTATGACAAAAGAAGACCAAATTTTAGAGATACTACATGAACATACGAAAAAATTTGATGCATTTCAAGGACAATTTAACTCTATTGAAAATAAGGTTGATACTCTTCAAGGACAGTTTAATTCTCTTGAAAATAAGGTTGACACCCTTCAAGGACAATTTAACTCTCTTGAAAGTACAGTTACTAATATTAATCAAACTGTCATTGTTCTCGAAAATGAATTTAAAGACAAAACTTCAGCATTATTTGATGGTCATGCTATGAATCAAGAACATTTGGAAAAAAATGATAAAAATCTTGAAGATGTACAAACAATTTTAGAAGATCATTCTATAAGACTTATTTCATTAGAAATTGATTCAAAAGAACATACTAAACAATTAGAAAATTTATCTTCTAAATAAGTCAAAACGCAAAATGGAGTTTCATGATGTAACTTTTAAAAGGTTTCACGATGAAACTCCATTTTGCACTAAATCACTTATTATACAATTTTCCCCCCACCTAGTACCATATCATCTATATAAAACACAGCTGACTGACCTGGTGTAATTCTCCCTACTTTCTCATCAAAAATAACTTTGACAGTATCTTTTTTTATCATTTCTATGGTCGCTGAATATTCCTTACTAGAATATCTTGTCTTTACCATTACTTGCATTGGTACTTCTAATTTATCTACTAATAAAAGATTAATTTGATTTACTAACATTTCCTTTTGATAAATCTCTTTTTCTGTTCCAACAATCAGTTCATTTTTTTCTGGCTTAAAACCTATCACAAATAGAGGCTCTGAATAAGCAATTCCTAATCCTTTTCTTTGTCCTATGGTATATCGATACAAGCCTTGATGTTTTCCTAAAACTTCTCCTTTTAGATTAACAATATTTCCTTCTTTTGCTTTTAAGTCAGAATATTCCTCTAAAAACTTCTTATAATCTCCATCTGGAATAAAACAAATATCTTCACTATCTGGCTTATTTGCAACTTCTAATCCATGTTCTCTTGCAAGGTTTCTAATTTCTTCTTTGTTTCTCATATTGGCTAGTGGAAATACTACTTTTCCTACTACTTCCTTTGGTATATTGTATAATACATAGCTTTGGTCTTTAGTTATATTATCTGCTTTTTTAATAACAGTTCTTCCATATTCCTCACTATATTCTACCTTAGCATAATGACCTGTTGCTATATACTCTATTCCCAATTCTTTTGCTTTTTGATACATATAACCAAATTTTAAATATTTATTACATTCAATACAGGGATTTGGGGTTCTACAATTTTTGTATTGGCAAATAAAGTCTTGAATAACATATTTTTGAAACTGATCCTTGGCATTTAATGTATAATGTGGTATTCCTAGCTTTTCACAGACTCTTTTTGCTCCTAATGTTGCCTCTAAATTGCAGCAAGTACTCTCTTTTCCTTCTTCTTCCCAAAGTTTTAGAGTTACTCCATATACCTCATATCCCTGCTCTTGCAATAAAATAGCAGCAACACTACTATCAACTCCTCCACTCATTCCAAGTAGCACTTTTTTCTTCTCCATTCTCTTCTCCTTATTTTCTACCAATTTTACTGCATTTTATCACACACATCTTTAAAATACAAGAATTTGAAAAGTATGTCTTTTTCCATAGAGCATAATTTTCCCTTTTTCAACTTTAAATACAACATTTTTGGCAACCTTCTTCAGGCTTTATCTTACATTTCTCTATAACTTCTTCTTGACTCATAACTCCTTGTTTCAAATAATAGTCTGCTATTGCTTTTCTAATGGCTTCTTCTGCTAGCACAGAGCAATGCAATTTTACTGGTGGAAGTCCACCTAATTCATTGACAACATCTTTATTCGTTATTTTCAAAGCTTCTTCTAATGCTTTTCCTTTTATCATTTCTGTGGATATACTACTTGAAGCAATCGCCGCTCCACAGCCAAAAGTTTGAAATTTCACATCTATAATTTTATTATCTTGAATTTTTAAATAAATTCTCATAATATCTCCGCAAACTGGATTTCCAACTTCTCCCACTCCGTCTGCGTTTTCTATCCTTCCTACATTTTTTGGATTAGCATAGTTTTCAATTACTTTTTCATTATATGGCTCCATTTTTTACATTCCTTCCCTTCTTAAAATACCTTTATGCCTTATTAGAATTATCTTTTTTGATAAATTCTTCATATAAAGGTGACATTGCTCTTAACCTTTCTACAATTTCAACTAATTGCTCAATTAAATAATCTACTTCTTCTTTTGTATTATACTTTCCTATCGAAATTCGAATACTACCATGAGCAATTTCATGTAGTAATCCAATGGCTAATAGAACATGTGATGGATCAAGCGAGCCACTAGTACATGCACTGCCACTTGAAGCACAAATTCCCTTCAAATCAAGATTTAGTAAAATTCCTTCTCCTTCAATAAAGCGAAAAGAAATATTGCTTAAGCCTGGAAGACCATTTTCTGGGTCACCATTGATTTTAATATATGGTATTTTTTCTTGGATTTGGCTAATATAGTAATCTCTTAGTTTTCTTAACTTATTTCTATGTTTTTCTGCCTGTTCATAGGCTAATTCTATTGCTTTTCCCATTCCTACAATAGCTGCTGTATTTTCAGTTCCTGCTCTTTTGTTTCTCTCTTGATGCCCTCCATTCATAAACTTTTGAAATAGTACGCCTTTTCTTACATAAAGTGCACCTATTCCCTTTGGTCCATAAAACTTGTGTGCTGACATAGATAGGCTATCAATATTCATTTTCTCCACATCAATATCTAATATTCCTACTGCTTGTACACTATCTGTATGGAATATAATTTGGTGTTCTTTAGCGATTTTGCCTATTTCTGCAATTGGCTGTATCGTTCCAATTTCATTGTTGGCAAACATAATCGTAATCAAAATAGTCTCTGGCTTAATTGCATTTTGTAATTCTTCTAATTTAACTCTCCCTTTTTCATCTACCCCAATATAAGAAACTTCAAAGCCTTCCCTCTCTAATTGTTTGCAAGTTTCTAATACTGCTGGATGCTCAATTTGAGAGGTAATAATATGATTTCCCTTGCTTTTATATTGGTACGCTATTCCTCTAATAATTGTATTGTCTGCTTCACTTCCACCTGAAGTAAAATAAATCTCGTTTGGCTCACTATTGATTGCTTTAGCAATTTTTTCTCTTGCTTCTTCTATTGCTTTTCTACTTTCTCTGCCTAGTTTATAAATAGAAGAAGCATTTCCATAATCTTCTGTTAAATATAGCATCATTTCTTTTAATACTTCTTCATCTAATTTCGTAGTAGCTGAATTGTCAAAATATATGTTTTTCATTTTTCTAATATCCTTTCTCTTTTTTAGGATACTATTATACTTTTTAATTCCTACTATGTCAATAGGAATTAAAAAAAATAAAAATAATAACTATTTATTATTTATAAGAAGGCTTGTAATATAAAATTCCTATATACAAGCCTTTTAAATATCTATCATAAATAGTCATTATTTAATTAAGTCTTCTAAAGTCTGACTATCTATATATTCACTAATAACCTCATCTAGTCCTTTCCAAAAAGAAAATGTTTTACAATCTTCTTGCCTACTACAGCCCCCTGTAATACAATCTGTAGGAGATAATTTCTCTTCCATTGCTCGCAAAATATCTCCCACTTTATATTGACTAGGCTCTTTACTCAGCATATAGCCACCATTATTGCCCCTAGCAGACTTCAAATATCCTGCTTTCATTAGCCTTCCAATAATTTGCTCTAAATATTTATTAGATATTTCTTGTCTATTAGCAATATCAGTTAAAGAAATATATTCTCCCTGCTTTTGCGCCGCTATATCTATCATTATTCGCAAGGCATATCTGCCCCTTGTTGAAATTTTCATTTTTGCAAACTCCCTAGTCTTTCTTCTACTTTCGCAAGCATTTCTTGATATTTTGCAAGTTTTGCTTTTTCCTCATTAATTTTTGCTTCTGGTGCTTTATTGACAAATCCTGGATTAGAAAGCATTTTTTGTCCTCTTGCAACTTCTGCTTCTAACTTCATCTTTTCTTCTTGTAACCTCTTCTTCTCTTCTTCTAAATCTACCAAGTCTTCTAATGGCATATATAATTCTATACCATCTTGCATAATAGTAATTGCATTTTCAGGAAGTCCTGTTCTGTCTTTTTGAATGGTTACTTTTGTTCCAAATCCTAATTTTAATAAAATTTCTTCTGCTTCTTTAATTTCTTTTTCATATTGATTCGTAACAAAAATCAATTCTGACTTTTTAGATGGATGAATATTTCTAGTAGCCCTTACATTTCTAATCTCCACAATTAGTTTCTTTAATTTTTCTATAAATTCCTCTTCTTTATCAAAGACAAATTTTTCTCTGATGTCTGGCCATTTTGCTACAATTAAATCTTCTGTTCCAAATACGATTAAGTGAGAATAAATTTTTTCTGTAATAAATGGCATAAATGGATGTAATAGCTTTAAAGAAGATGCTAGAATATGACTTAATACATCACTAACTGGAACTTTAACCTCATCATCTTCACTGTAAATTCTAGGTTTTACCATTTCAATATACCAATCGCAAAATTCATTCCAAATAAAACTATAAATTTTATCAAGTGCCATTCCTAGTTCATAATTATCCAAATTTTTGGTAACTTCTACTACTAATTTATCAAATTTATTTAATATCCATTTATCTTCTAGTCTAAAACATGCTGGGTCATATGCCTTACTCTTTTCAAAAGCCTCATAACAAAAGTCTCTTACCTTTTGCTCATCTGCCAAATTACTACTTACAAACTTTGCTGCATTCCATACTTTGTTAGCAAAGTTAGAAGCTTGCTCTAATTTTTCTGGCATATAGCGGATATCATTACCTGCTGAAATGCCTAATACTAATGAAAAGCGTAGGGCATCTGTTCCATATTGGTCAATAATCTCTAATGGGTCAATTCCATTTCCTAAGCTCTTAGACATTTTTCTACCTTGACTATCTCTTACAATTCCATGGATAAATACATCTTTAAATGGTGGCTTTCCAGTATGCTCTAAAGCTGAGAAAATCATTCTTGCTACCCAGAAGAAAATAATATCATAACCAGTAACTAAAGTACTTGTTGGGTAAAAATATTCAAAATCTTCTGTTTTTTCTGGCCAACCTAAAGTAGAAAATGGCCATAATGCTGAACTGAACCAAGTATCTAATGTGTCTTCGTCTTGTTTTAAATGTGTACTTCCACATTTAGTACATTTTTGCGGTTCTTGCTCTGCTACTATCACTTCACCACAGTCTTCACAATAATAAGCTGGAATTCTATGTCCCCACCATATTTGCCTTGAAATGCACCAATCTTGGATATTTTCCATCCAATTAAAATACGTTTTTTCATATCTTTCTGGAATAAATCTAGTTTCCTTATTCTTCACTGCTTCAATAGCAGGCTTTGCTAAAGGTTCCATTTTTACAAACCATTGCTCTGAAATATGTGGTTCAATGGTATGATGGCAGCGATAACATTTTCCTACATTATGAGTATAATCTTCTATTTTAATTAAATATCCTTCTTTTTGTAGTCTCTCTACAATTTTTTGCCTTGCCTCTAATAAATCCATTCCCTGATATTCTGGTACTAAATTTCCCATTTTGAAGTTCTCGTCAAATACTTCTAATATTTCCAAATTGTGTTTAACCGCTGCCGCATAGTCATTAGGGTCATGAGCAGGTGTTAACTTTACAGCACCTGTTCCAAACTCTGTTTCTACAAATTCGTCTGCTATAATTGGAATTTCTTTATTCATAATTGGCAAAATTACCATTTTACCAACTAAATCTTTGTATCTTTCATCGCTTGGATGAACTGCAACGCCAGTATCTCCAAGCATTGTTTCAGGTCTTGTTGTTGCAACAATAACATATTTTCCTTCCTCTCCTTTAATCGGATATTTAATATGCCATAAATGAGTTGGTTCTTCTTCATATTCTACTTCTATGTCGGAAATAGAAGTATCACAATAAGGGCACCAATTGATGAGTCTTTTTCCTCTATAAATTAAGCCTTTTTTATATAGCTCAACAAAAACGTGCTTTACAGCATTTGATAGTCCTTCATCCATAGTAAAACGTTCTCTCGACCAATCACATGAACAACCTAATTTCTTTAATTGGTTTAAAATAGTTCCACCATATTCTTCTTTCCATTCCCATGCTTTTTCTAAAAAGCCTTCTCTTCCTAGATCTTCTTTTGTAATTCCTTCTTTTTTCAAATTCTCTACAATCTTTGCTTCCGTAGCAATTGACGCATGGTCTGTACCAGGTACCCACAATGTATTATACCCTTGCATCCTCTTATATCGAATTAAAATATCTTGTAGTGTCTCATCTAAAGCATGTCCCATATGCAATTTACCTGTAATATTTGGTGGTGGAATTACAATAGTATATGGCTCTTTTGTTTTATCTTCAGATGGTTTGAAATATCCCTTATCATTCCACTCTTGATAAATCTCCTCTTCAAAAGTTTTTGGTTCAAATTTTCCTTCTAATGGCTTACGATTGCTCATAGTTTCTCCTCCTTAATTTTATTAGTTTGTTGTTCTACTAAAATACAATAAACCTCGCCCCTATATTTAAGGGCGAGGTAATTATTTCTCACGGTACCACCTTAATTTTAACTAACAAGTTAGTCAAATCTCTAGTTCCTTTTAACGCAAGTTATACGGATAAACTTAAATTTATTTTCAGTTTATCAACTCCAAAGCTACCTTCAGTTCTCGTTTCTACAAGAAGCTCTCAGCGTATCCACTTCTTTTCTCTTTCTAGCTCGTTTAAACTTACTCCTCTTCTTCTTTGTTTTTTTAGTCTTTAAATATTGTAACATACTATTTTTGAAATAGCAAGATTTTTTACTACATTTTATCCCATAATATAAAAAGGAGGGCAAAGTCTTAAAACTCTACCCTCCTTAAATTTCATAGGAATTTCCTAATCAAATCTTCTTTCATTTTTTCAACAACTTCGTTATATATCCCTCACAATATTTTGTTAACGACATATCCATTATGTTAAATCCACCACAAGTTTCTTCATTTTCCATTCGCATCTTACTTATCGAAATCATCATTTTCATTGCTCGCTCTTCGTCCATTTCGCCTTCTCTTTTTGCTTCCGTTGATAAAATGAGACTTTGTTGTTCAGTAACAAATAACCCCTTAATACTCATAGGAACTACTGTAATTCTTTGCCCTACTTCAAAATTATTCCCTCTGACGCTAACAAAGGCTCCTTTATCGCAAAGCACCAATGCCTCTCCTCGCTTACACGCTGCATAGACAATACCTGTTTGTTCTTTTCCAATCATATCTTCTGCAAACTTCAACCTTAAATTGAGCAGAACTTCTGTTAACTCTACTAGCCTTTTTTTTGCCTTTTCTGTACTCGGATTATGTAAGCTCGCTGCTTTTGTTCCAGGAGTTGGCACTAAAAAGTTTACACTCAGAAAATGTAAATTATTTTGCTCAATAATCTCCAGTTGCTCACGGAAATTAGCGTCATTTTCTCTACAATATCCTGTCATAACATTAGAGGCAATCATTTTTCCTTGTAGCCGCTTAAAAATTGACAAAATCCTCTCTTTGGTCATTTCGCCAACTCCCATTTTTTCTCTTACTGCAGGTATAAAAGATTGCAATTCCATTTGAAGATAAACAAACCTTGGATTTCTGAGTAACTCAATAGTTTCGTCCGTTAATTCAGCCAGCACAATTCCATTCAATTGGTATAACATATCAGGAATTTCCAAAAGAGTTCTTAATAAATCAGGTAATCGTTTTCCTTGATCGTTATACTCCGTTGAATTCATTGCATTTAACACAACTCTTTTTACTCCTTGTTGTTGTGCCATTTTTACCGTTTCTACGATTTCGCTCATAGGTACACTTTGGAATTTATAATCCATATAGGCCACTTTGCAAAATGTACACTTTCGGTTGCAACCATATGAAATGTTAATAATAGCGCTACCATCTTGCAATATAGTAGGAGTAACGCTGGCTTCTTCATATGGCTCCCCTAGCTGGCTAAAAAACTCTTCTGGAGTTGTAAATTGAAAAATTTTCAAATTGGCCAGTTTCTTTTTTACTACTTCTACTAATTCTTTTGTCCTGCTTAAGCACTCCCCTAAGAATACTCTTCCTTGAACTTTCTCCTTAGAGAGCTGAACTAATGAATCCATTGCTTCATTCAGTTCTTCTGTAGTCATGCAGCATTGCTTTACAAGAATTATGCCACTTGACCTAACCTTCTTTGTTTTTCTCCATCCCTCTGCTTCAAGCCGTTTGGTAATTTTTTGCCAGCATTCATAATGTGCTCCACAATTCGATGTTGCTTCAATAATACAATACGTTCTTGGCATTTTCGTCCTCCAGTTTTTCTTATTGAATATTATTTTGTTATTTCTTACTTGTACCTTTTAAATGAAAGAAATTATCCCTCCTTAATTTTAAATTTGGAATTCTATTGTAGAAATTCATAATTTATATTATATCACATTTACATAATATTTTCAATTTAACCATAAAGAATACCTATAACGTTAAACAAATTTAACATTTTAGGTATTCTTCATCTTTTCTTCCATATTATACAAAATAGAACCACAAGGCTCCTACTATCGCTATAATAAATCCTAATAGTTTTAATCCTAAACTTCCTTCATTTTGATCTCCAAAACTAAAAGCCTTTTTTGTAATAACTCTTGCATCAAAAATGCAAACTACTCCAATAGCTACTAAAATAATTGCTACTATTCTTAAAATAATTTGTCCCATTTTTTGCTCCCTCTATTTTTATCCTATTTAATCAAGGTATGTCCCCTCTCTGACACTTTTGTCAGAAAAAGGAACGTCCCCAACCTGACATTAACTGTTGAAAGTCACTGTGTATTTACATTCAAATGAATCATTCGGCTTTAATGAGATAAGATCTCGTTTTTGTGTAAACACTCCTGAACCTTTTATTGTATCTGCTGTTGAAAACCATGGCTCAATACAAATAAATGGTGCATTTGGCTTTGACCAAATTGCTAAATACGGAAAATCTGTAAAATCCATTGTTAAAACAGTTTCTTCTGTAATTCTCTTTTTCAAACTAATTTTATTGGAAGTAATTCCCTTCATAATCAATGCATCATTATCAAATGTATGTGGTCCAATTGGAATAATCTTTTTATTTTCCATTGGATTTTTAGCATATTCTGTACCAATCAATCCGTCTATTAAATATAAAAAATGGATTTTTTCTTCTTCTTGTTCAAATTCTAAATAATAATGTCCCTTTTTTAATTCTTCTTGCTCAATCTTAAAAGCGGGATGTCCTCCTATTCCAAAAGGTAAATTGATTAGCCCAGTATTAACCACTTTATAAATAGTGGTTAATTTATTTCCTTCAGTTCGATAAGTATTATATAATTCAAATTCGTAAGGATATTTCGCCAATGTATATTTATTACTTTTTAACACATAAGAATGGAAATTATCTAGTTTTGTAATTGGCTCAAATTCTAAATCTCTAGCAAATCCATGCTGTGGTAATTCATAAGTTCTTCCACCTATTAAAGTAGCATTTTTCTTTAATTTCCCTACAATAGGAAATAGCACTGGTGAATGTCTTTTCCAATAAATTTTGCCATTTTCATCTATGCAACTTTCTCCTTGATGGATTTTCTCTTCGCCATTTATTTTAAAACTAATCAATTCCCCACCCTTATTAGTTGTTAACATTTGTATATCCATAGGCTTTTCTCCTTTCGCTTTAGTCCTTATATATCATATTGTGTTTTTATGTAAATGTCAAGAGTTCATGACTATAAAGCTACATTTTGTTTTAACCTATGATTCACTAATTTACGAAGTCTTTTATTTTTCTCTAATTTTAATCCTTTATCTTCTGCTTCTATTTTTAGTGCTACACTTTGAACAGATTTTAGCATTGGCATATCTACAAATAGATTAGCAATCTTGAAGTCTGGTAGTCCATGCTGTTTGGTTCCAAAAAACTCTCCTGTTCCTCTAAGTTCTAAGTCTTTTTCTGCAATCACAAATCCATCATTTGTTTCTTGCATAGTCTTCATTCTTTCTCTTCCTACTTGCGAACAATGACTATCATATTTTAAAATGCAATAAGATTGATATTCTCCTCTACCTACTCTTCCTCTTAATTGATGAAGCTGCGCTAACCCAAATCTTTCTGAGTTTTCTATTACCATCACACTTGCATTTGGTACATTTACTCCAACTTCAATTACTGTAGTGGATACCAAAATATCAATTTCTCCATTTTTAAATTGTTCCATAACTTTATCTTTTTCAGATGGTTTCATCTTTCCATAAACACATTCCACTCGATAGTCTGGGAAAATCTCCTTTTGATATTTTTCTGTCCATTCTTTTACTGCTTTTAAGTCTGCTTTTTGCTCATCTACTTCCTCGTCTTCTTTTTCTTCTACTAATGGACACACAACATAAATCTGTCTTCCTTCATCAATATTTTTACAAATGAAATTATTCACTCTTTCTTCCATTCTTTTGCTAACTGCAAACGTTTCTATCTTTTTTCTATTGGGTGGTAGTTCGTCAATGATTGAAATGTCTAGGTCTCCATATAAGATTAAAGCCAACGTCCTTGGGATTGGTGTTGCAGTCATAACTAACACATCTGGATTTACTCCTTTTGCAGAAATAGCTGCCCTTTGTCGAACACCAAAACGGTGTTGTTCATCTGTAACTACTAATCCTAATTTATGAAAAATAACTTTATCTGTAATTAAAGCATGTGTTCCAATTAGTACCTGAATGGTACCATCTGCTAAGCCTTCTAAAATTTCTTCTCTTTCCTTCTTCTTAGTTGCACCTAATAATAAAGCACAGCGAATTCCCATTGGTTCTAAAATTTTTTGAAACTCTTCTAAATGCTGTGTTGCTAAAATTGCAGTTGGTGCCATAACAGCTGCTTGATAACCGGATTTCACCGCCTTATATGCTGCAATCATAGCCACTACTGTTTTTCCAGAGCCTACATCTCCTTGTAACAGACGGTTCATAGCCTTTTTGGATTCCATATCTTGGTCAATTTCTTCTAATACTCTTAGCTGGGCTTTTGTTAATTTGAAAGGTAATTGGTTAATAACATCAGACATTTTTACATCTTTGCTATAGCAAATTCCCTCTTCTACTTTTGTTTGTTCTTTTAATTCTAGCAAAGCTAATTGCATACTTAATAATTCCTCAAATACTAGCCTTTTACGTGCTTGTAAACGTTCTCCATCTGAATTCGGAAAATGTATCTTTTGCAAACTTGTTTCTAATCCTTCTAAATGATACTCTGATAATAAATAATCTGGTAAAGTTTCTTCTATTTTGCTTTCTACCATTTTTAAACTATTTTCTACCGCTTGCCTGATAGCTGTTTGTGATAATTTATAAGTAGATGGATAAATTGGCATGATTTTTCCTGTATTTTTTTGTTGTCCTATTTCATCATAAATAGGACTTCTCATTTCTGTTTGTGTTAAGTTTTTTTCCACTTTTCCGAAAAAGCGATATGTTTGCCCTCTTTTAATTTGTTGTTTTACATATGTTTGATTAAACCATGTAAGAGTACACGTTCCTGTATTGTCCTCTACTGTTGCTTTTAATAATGTCATATTTTTACGAATTTTTTTCAAAATAACTTCTGATGTCACAGTTGCCTCAATCGTCACTTCTTCTCCTGGCGTTAATTCTGCTATGTTTTTCACTTTACTTCTGTCCTCATATTCACGTGGGAAATACGTAATTAAATCCCCTAACGTGTAAATCCCTAGGCTATTTAACAATGCTGCTCTATTAGGTCCTACTCCTTTTACAAATTGTACATTTTGGCTTAAATCTATCATTCTTCTTTTCCCTTTATAAAACATTTTTTTCTATTATATAGCAATTTTTTCAAAAGACGCAAGGGCTTTTACAACAAAAAAGGGAGTTTCTATGTAATAAGGACAAATTTTGGTTTCATATAATAAAAGTGGAAAGGTGTGAAATAATCATGAATAAAAATAAATTAGCTATTGTGGGGGCTACTGGGCTTGTTGGGCAAACTATTTTAAAAGTTTTAGAAGAAAAAAAATTACCAATTGAGGAATATGCCTTTTTTTCCTCTAATAGGTCAGCTGGTAAAAAAATTCAGTTTTTCGAAAAAGAATATACAGTTCAAGAACTAACTACTAGCTCTTTTGATGAAGGATTTACCTATGCCATCTTTTCTGCTGGTGGCGAGGTTGCTAAGAAATATGCTCCTATTGCAGCTTCTAAAAATTGTATTGTAATTGATAATAGTAGCGCATTTCGTATGGACACCCAAGTTCCTTTAATTGTTCCCGAAGTAAATCCTGAGGAAATTTCAAATCATCAAGGGATAATCGCTAACCCTAATTGTTCCACTATTCAAGCAGTTGTAGCATTAAAACCTTTAGATACTAAGTATCATATCAAAAGAATTGTTTATAGCACTTATCAAGCTGTTTCTGGTGCAGGTTACAAAGGGGTTTTAGACTTTCAAAATGGAATTACGCATTATCCTTCTACAAGTTACAACCTTGCGAAGTTCCCTTCCCCTATTTTTAATAATTGCTTACCACATATTGATGCTTTCTTGGAAAATGGTTATACCAAAGAAGAAGAGAAAATGATAAATGAAACTAGAAAAATTTTAAAAAGACCTGATTTAGCAATTACTGCAACTACAGTAAGAGTACCAGTTTTAAACAGTCATAGTGAATCAATCAATGTAGAATTTGAAAAAGATTTTGAATTATCGGAATTAAAAGAAGTATTACAAAAAGCTCGTGGAATTATTATAAAAGATGATAGTTGTCATGGAATATATCCTACTACTTTGGATAGTAATGATAGAGACGAAGTTTTTGTTGGTAGAATTCGTAGAGATTTTAGTGTGAAATCTGGGGTGAATTTGTGGGTAGTGGCTGATAATTTAAGAAAGGGCGCTGCTAGTAATGCAGTACAAATTTTAGAAAAGTTACTATAAAAATATTAAGGGGAATTCTTACGAATTCCCCTTCGTCTTGATTATTTACATTTTTATTATATGTCTATTAATATCAGGTACTCGCTTTTACTTGAATTCCAATGATAGCATGTCTGTATATGCCTGCAAACAAATTACCTTTGTTGCCAAATCCCGTTGCCCACGGCAACCATCCATCTTGTTTTGTTTTTACTCTATACTTCACATTTCCAGTTGTTGATTTAATACGAATACCATCCATAGCATATCCATATATGCCAGCATATGAATGAATTTTCTGCATATCGTCCTTTTTATAGTTTTTGGAGCTAACTGCTCCTATCCAGTTAGCACCTAATAAATGAATTTCATAGATAAGCTCTCCATTGCTTGATTTGCATCTAAATCCACTAATAATTCGGGTTCCATCTCCTGCAAAGCCATCTTCTGTATTATCACATTTATTGACTTCTGGTAACCAACAATTTGTATATGCCTGATATGTAATTACATTTGATTTAATAGTATTAGAGCTATCAGAATTAGTTACGCTATCATACATTAAATATGGCAACTTTCCATGTTTTGCCCATTTTCCAACATATGTACCATTTCTCGAACGGTTGCCATTATTATCTATTTTGCTATAAAGAACTTTACCCTCCCAAGCAGCAGTACATTCAATTACTTCTCCATTGCCAATGTAAATTCCAACATGTCCATTCATCCAAAGTAACTCTCCTGCCTGAATTTTCTGAAAATTATTAGATACCTCTTTGCAACGATTAATAATGGTGTCTGCACTATCATCATATACTTTATTTGAGCCATAAATAGCTCCGCCATGTGCATGTTCTTTGTTTTCATTCCATCCCCATAAAATTGCTTTTATCAATATAACACAATCAAAGTTCCATGACTTTCCATTCCATTTTGCCCACTCTCCACCTGCTACACTATAGTAAGTAGTGGGTAAAGTTGCTATATACTTCAATTTTTTAATAAACTCTGTTGCTTTCATTCTAGTTAGTTTTCCTCACTTTCGTTGTTTTGGTCTGTTCTGGTAAAATAGTAAGTTATAATTGCACTTGCTATCGCCATAAATGCTTCCACACTAATAATATTTTTGAAGGTTAAAATACAAGTAGTTATTATGACACATAAGCTTAGAATTGTTTTTACTTTAAATAAATTGATTAGATTTTCTACAAACTTTTTTCCTACTTCTTTCATATTTTTTCTCCTAAAAACCAAATTTTGCTAGTAAAAATCCCAGAACTGCTGTAGCAGTTCCGAGTTACAATTGTTTTTATTAGATTCTCCCAACTTTTTACTGGCTTCTCTTCAACCATTTTTAGTCTATTGTTCATATCACTTACATCTTCACGCATAGCCTTCATTTCAGATGCCATCAATTTCACCGATGAAGCTAATTCATGTATATTCTCTATTTTTTCTTCCAAATTATCTATTCTATGTGTATTTGACTTTTCTCTTTCTTCTAAATGTGCTATCTTTTCTTTTAAATCTTCCATAAGCTAATCTACCTCATTTATTTCTTCATATAAATCTGGACTGGCATTAACCGCCAAATAAATCTCTTTAAATGTTTGACGTGGTATTTCTTTCCCTTCTTCGTCACATTGAATTTGCTTTTCTCTTAGCACTTTTCCCTGGCTTGCTACTAATTTTCTTAATTCTACCTTTTTACTTTGTATCTCCATAAATACTTCTCCCTTCTTTTATGATACTGTCCAACCTTTTTCAGTTGCTATTGCTATCTCTTCCTCTGTTAATTTTTCTATGTTTGTCGCTCCTAACTGCAAGTTTTGTGCATTACATCCTTTTGTTGCTATATCATATAAACCATTTATTACATTTATCAAACTTTCATGTGTTAATTTAGGACTATAATGTAAATCTAATTTATAATTATTATAATTTGCTGACTTTGTTATTGAATACGCTTGTCCTAAATTTTCTAAACCTCCAAAGGTCTCTAAATTATTTGTTCCATTTACAAAGAAAGTAATATCTATAACTTTGCCTGATTTCAATCTTGGAATTGTTTTTATTTTTGGACAGTTGCTAAACATACCTGGCATACTAGTCACACTGCTTGTATCAAAACCATTCCCCAAATTTACACTCTCTAAATAAGTACTGTAAGCAAACATATATGACATATTAGTCACATTCTTTGTCTGAAATCTACTTAAATCTAGATTAGTTATTCCTCTACAATACTCAAACATAGCATTCATATTAGTTGCATTACTTGTATCAAAATTATTTCCTAAATTTATTGTTTTCGATTGACAATCATAAAACATATAAGCTAAAGAATTTAAATGATTAATCTTATCTAAATTATCAATTATAATATCCAAATCAAGTTCCTCTGGTTGAAAAAACTGAAACATATAATCTACGCTAGTAATTTCTTGTGTAAAGTACACTTTAATGATCGGAATATTAGGGTATCTGGAAAATAGAGCAGTAGCACTTTTACCTTCACACGTTATTGTAGTAATTGGTAATTTCTTTATCATTTTTATCCAACCTGGCATACTGTTATTAGTTACACTTTGTATTATATTATTAAAATATTTACTAATATCTCCTCCACCAGTTTGGATTTCTTCTATTTTATCTGCATAACTTCTAAAGCTATCTGTATCAGAAACTTCTATGCCTTTGTTTTTTATAGCTGTTTTGATTGCTTCTTTCGTTCCTAATGTATAGTTTAATTTATCTGCTATTGACATTAAATCACCTCCCCATTTATTGCATCTAATATTGCTGAAATGTTACCAATATCACTAGCAGTTATCGTAATAGTTCCGTCAGTCAATTGCTCTGCGGATTTAGATTTTCCATCTAAAAATATATCATCTCCCTCACAAGATAATATCCACTTTTCTAAGTTTTCGCTATAAATTCCTGCTTTAGTACCATTTTGAGCTACTCCAAATCTAATTCCTACTCCTGTATCTGTTCTCCTAAAACGAAAATAAGTAGCTCCTGAATTTTTGCTTACTATTACTTCATTGAAGAAATTAACTGTTCCATCATTTTTTATCTCTATTAAATCTGCTTTTCCATCTTGTCCTGTATCTTTAGTAATAATAAATGATTTAGTTGAGCCAAAACCTACGGTTCCTAAAATTCCATCTTTATTTTCAAATCTAATTGATGATCCACCGTTTGATGAATTTCGTTTTAACATAATTCCATGATATCCATTTGTTTCTATGGTTCCACCTGTCTTAGAAAATTTATTATCCATATTTGCATCTACTACTTCTATTGCTTGTTCTACATTTTCCTGTAAGGCATTAAGTTGTTGAGCATTTAATGGAATTTTTCCATTATAAACAGGCTCCACAGTTTCATATCTTATTCCATCTACAATTACATATCCTGCTTGTGCAAGTTGCCCATCTTCAAAATCAATTTTTTGTATCTTCATACTTCTTTCCCTCCAATTTTTCTATTCTCTTTTTTAATTCTTCAATCTCTTTTGCCTGTTTTTGTATCATCATAGTATTTAAGGCTATAAATTCTTCATAACGCAAGGAATACAATTCATCATAATGTACATCTTCTTCAGTTCCTGACTCATCTGCTGAAATTGTTACATCTGTATCTTTCAAAATACCTGCAAATTGTTCTGTAGTTAATCCTGCTTGTCCTAATGCTCCTTCTACCTGTCTTGCTCCAAAGCCTATATGATTTCTATGTCCTCTATTTTTGTAAACATAGGTAATCGGTTTTAAATTTTTAAAGAAATCTACATATCTTTCATCTATATCTGAAATGTCCTTTAAGCTCTCATCAGAGGTTATCGCTGTGCTTCCACTATTTCCTAAGTATACCGCTCCCTTGGTATGAGAATATATTCTTACAGTGTTTCCTCTTATGTTAGTAGTTTTTCCCGTTTCATCTCCTGCTGTTCCATAAAACAATCTAGAAGCATCTTTTTCTGCAACTATTGCCTCTAAATTGTTTACTTTTATTATTCTTGGCAAAATTTCAGCTGAATAGCCTGAATTAATATTTCCTCGTACTTCTATTCTCGTAGTTTCACCACCTGCAGCTAGATAAATTCCAGTGCTATCATTACTGCTCATTTCTATGTGACTTCCTTCTGGATTAGCTGCAATATTTATTTGTGTATTAGATCCTTGTGTATCAAACGGCATTACTCTTAGCCAATAGGTTCTCATGTACCTTGCTCCTAAATTTTCTGATTGTATTCCTCGAAGCCCTATTGATGTCTTTATTTCATTATTTTCGTCCCTTAAAATTATTGTTCTCTTTCCGCTATATGGATCGATTTCCAAAGTTCCATTTGCAATTAAATAACCATTATTATCTCTTATAGCCATTGCTATTTCTTGAACATCTACAATGTCTACAACACCATCTGTATCTATGTCATATAATTCTCTTTCTTGTTCTGTTAAATTATCACTTATAACACCATTAAGAGCCTTATCTCTATCTGCTTCTGTAAAATATGTAGATGAACTTATATTAGTTTTAAATTTTACTGCTTTACCATCTATATCAATTTTGTCGCCTTTTATTTTCACTTCACTATTGTCGTCATTTAACATTAACAGTATTTGTGCTGAAGTATAATCACTATTGTTAACCTTTTTGCCTACTTCTAAGTTTATATTATCCGTCGTTTGCTTAATCTCCGACTTAGCAGTATCTAACTCTCCTTTAGTTGCATAAGACTTAGACACTGTTGAAGTAATCTCATCCGCCTTTGTTACAATACTAGAGTTCAACTCTGTTACCACTTCTTCAAGTTTTTCTCCTGTTGCATACTCTGTCAATTTTTTGCTAACTGTCTGCTCTATTTGCTCTGCTTTTTGATTAATTGCACTGCTCATTTCATTCGTTGTAGTATAATCCTTCAATTTATTATCTGTACTAGCATTTGCACTATCAATTGCTTCTTTTTTAGCATTAGATACCTGACTTACTATTTCGTCTGCCTTTGCCACGATACTAGAATTCAATTCTGTCACAGCGCCCTCTAATTGTTCTTCTGTTGCATATTCCGTTAATTTCTGATTTACAGTTAATTCAATTTGACCTGCTGTTTGATTAATTGCGCTATTCATTTCATTTTTAGTTACATATCTATCTGTAAAATCATTTTTCACTAAATATTCTGCACATATTCTATTGCCAATCATGTCTAATAAGTAGATATAATTATCGCCTTCAAATAACTCTACATTCAAACTTGGCAAAGGCTCTTTTATTGGTTCTTCTAATACATTTAATGCATTATATTCACTTTTTTGGAGCCTCCTCATAACATAATCTTCATCTTTTGTTATAACCAAGCTATCATAAATTTTTCCTCTAAAGTGAAGTTCTTCTATGTCTATTTCATATTCTCTCTTTTCTGTACTTGGGTTATCTCTATTTTGCTTGTCTACTATAATTTTATATTTCATATTCTACCTCCCTCCTAGTGTGAAAACAGTCCTGAAGAAGGATACAAATTAGGGTTTGGAAATACATCACATGCATAGGTCTTATTTCCCTGAACTTCTAGTTTTAACACATCAGCCTCTCCTGCATCAGTTATGTGTAACTCCGTAGTTCCATATTGCTCCCTCTTATAATTCACAGCATTTGACACACTCAGCTTTAACCCATCAATATCCTGCTCATGCTTTACTAACTTTTGCTCATTCTCTGCTGTTTCTTGTACTAACTGCGTAATTCTTTGTTCTTCTTGGTCTATTCGGCTCTGCACTCTTCTATTAATCGCTTTTTGTGAAGATATCCTAGTCGTTGTTTCTTCTTTTTCTTTTCCTTGTATTTTACTAGAAATGCTTGCCTTAAACTTCCCTTTATATTCGCTAGAACCTTGATAAATTACCTTTTTTCCATCTATTTCTAAAATATCTCCTACATCTAACGCAGGATCTATTATACTGCTTCCTTCAAAACTATATATTTCTAAGTTTCCTAACTTTTCGTAAATGCTATCTACTTGCTCCTGGTCTACCATATACATATTGTCTTGACTAATATACACTGTGTTTGATGTTGTGTCTCCTGTTTCAAATAGCTGCACTCCATCTTCATATTGTACACGGCTAATTTTAAAAGCTTCTCCCCATGTAAAATCCTGAAAATACTTTAATGGTAATTCTGCTGTATCTTCTCCTATTGTTTTGATATATAATTTTGCATCTCTACCAATGCTTGCAAAGCCTCCTGCCTGCTCTGCAATATAACTAACATAATCTCTAGCAGATACTTCATTATCGTATACTGCTACTTGTTTATCGCTGTTCAAAAAAGAAGTAGAACCGAAGTTCTACTCCTGCTTTTAAGCATATATCTTGCAATATAGATAGTAATGTTGTTGGATAATTTAATGTACTACCATCATACATAAACTCAAATTTAATCATATTATCTAATAATTTTAGCTTTACAGTATAATCATCTTCTTTGCTTATCTCTTCTACATTAAAATATCCTATTGGAATGATTTCATCTGCAATTCCACTTTCTATATACACTTTATTTACTTTATCAGGTACAGCCTGTTTATATAGCTTTAATTCGACAGATTGAGAGGTAACAGTTCCTAATGTAAATTCATCATTTGAAAATAGTGGTTGTGATAACTTACAGTCTAATATATATTTTTTATCAACTTCCACATCATTGATGTATACTTTTAATAAATGTTTTGTACTAGCTTGATATACTAATGATTTATATTTATCACTCGTTTTATACATTACTATTTGCCTCCTCTACTGCCTGTTTTTGTGCTTCTGTTAGTTCTTTTTGTTCCATACTAAAAGATACCTGCCATTTTGATTTTGTGGCATCTTCATCTACTCCTGTAATATGCATTTTAGACTGTCTTTTACTTACTCTAAATTTTGCATCTTCTAATATCCCACCTGGAATAGATGGAACTTTAATCGTTACTATCATTGGATTTTTGTATGTTGCTTGTAATAGTTCTTCTGCCTCTTCTTCTGTTAAATAATCCCATGACATACTACAACTTAACATTCCCACTGCAATCGGGTTATCTATTAAAGAACCATCTATCGCACTTGTATAACTGTCTTTGTCAGTATCTGATATGTCGTCATCATAACTAGATGGCGTTTTCATAACTTTACCATTTAACTTCCATAACATATTTTCTCCTCCTTTCCTTATCCACCTACTAATACTTCTAGCCCTTTACCTGTAGTTCTTCTTTTTTCTCTTAGGGTATCTAATAAAATATCTCCTAACTTTTGATTTCCTACATATACTGCTAGCTGCATTGGCGTACCAGATTTATTATCTAATGAATGGTTACCTAATACTTCTTCAAAAGTATCTTTTAAAATACTTTGTGGTGCTGTAATTTCTGGGTTATTACTTGCTCCTGCATATTCACCAAATATTGCCAATGTCTTTTTATATGCAACATTTCCTTTGGCTAGTCTTGGAAGTGATATAGGATTAATTCTTAAGTTAATTGGCTCTAGTCCTATTAGTCCTCCAATTGCATTGGCAAGACCACTAATTCCACCTAACACAAAATTAATTCCACTAATAACTCCATTAACAAACTTTTCAATTCCGCCAAGAATGAAATTAATAACTCCTTTAATGCCATTCCAAATACCATTCCATATATTTATTACTGTTGTCTTAATTCCATTCCATATATTAGACCAAATTGTTTTAATACCATTTAAAATATTTGTAATCGTATTTCTAATTCCATTGAAAATATTAGATACAAATGTGCTAATACCATTCCATACGTTCTCAAATATTCCTTTTACTGCATTAAAAAGTCCAACAAAAAAGTCTCTAATTGTATTCCATACTGTTATTGCAACATTCTTAATACCTTCCCATAGTCCACTAAAGAAATCACGTATTCCATTCCAAACAGTTTCAAATATTGTTTTTACTGTATTAAAATAATTAATAAAGAATTCTTTAATGAAGTTCCATACTGCTATTGCTGTATTTTTAATGCCTTCCCATAGTCCACTAAAAAATTCACAAATGCCATTCCAAATACTAGTTGCTACATCACATATTCCTTGCCACAAATTTTTGAAAAAGTCTGCTATTGCATTCCAAATCTCTACTGCCTTTTGTTTTATCCATTCCCAACCTGCTGCTAGTGCTGCCATTATCTCATCCCAATTCTTTATTATTGCAATAACGATGGCAACTACTGCTACAATTGCTAATATAGCCACAATTACTTGTGGAGATGCTGTAATGGCTCCTCCTATTGATTTTACCACTCCTCCTATTGATTGTCCTATGCTACCTACTGCTGTTCCTATTCCAGTTGCCATTTCCGTCATCTGTTTAGGAAACAAACTATGCATACTGGCTAGAATTCCTAATAAGTTATTAGCTGTTCCTAAAAAATCTCCTTCACCACTCACATCACAATTCAACTGAATTCCTAATGCCCCTGCACTTACTGTTTCTTTTAAACTTTCAATCTTCTTCGCTATTTGACTAATTTGTCCTTCTGCTTCTTGATTATTTATTTTCAATTTTATTTCACAATTTTGGTTTACTCCTTGCAATATGCTTTTGATTGATTGTACTGTTGATTGTATTTTCTCTTTAACATCCTTTATTTCTATTTCTTTAAATACCTTTTTAATCTTTTCTCCAACTTGTTTGATAGAAGGAACTATTTTATTAAATTCTTTTACTATTGTTTCTGCTTGTATAGCAACCATTCCTTCTATCTCCTGTTCTATTGTCATAGAAAATTTCCTCCTTTCCACAATAAAAACACTAGACTTTCCTAGTGCTTTACTCATTTTCTTATTTGTATACAACTATTGCTTCTGAACCTATTGTTCCTCCACAATATTGTACTCCCATTATTTTAATATCTACTATTTCATATCCTTCATTTTGTATTATTTCTAATATATTTTCTAACTCAAGTACTTGTATATTATTATCAGATAAAGACTTTGATTTGCTTTTTATTAGTACAACATGATATTTTCCATCTTTTGGCTTCAGATTATTTTGCAGTTCTTTCTTCATTACCTTTAATTGTTCTAAATCTTTCACTCGTTTCTTTTCCATTCTCTCTTTTTCTGCCTTTTCCGGTCCACTCTTCCATGCTGCTTTTATCTCTTCTTTCAAACTTGGTTTGACATTTTCTTGTCCCACTTCTATGCTTTTTAAACGATTTCCACACCATGTACAAAATACAGAATTTTCATTTACTTCTTTTCCACAATTATTACAAAACATAATTTAACTCCTTTCATCACTATATAAAAAGAGTATATTATAAAATATAGTAAAAATCAACAGATAACTGTTATTCTCTTTCAAAATAAAAACACCTACTTTTAAGTAAGTGTTTTTATGCTTGTTATTTTAATTTAATTTTTAGTTCTTTTGAACTTAAAATGCTGTCACTGTATATTAGTGATAAACCTTTGTCACCTTTTGTTGTTTCAAAAGCGATTGTTCCTGAAACTTTTCCTCCTGCCACTAATTCTCCTGATGATAATGCAGTATCATTGTTAGTGGTTGTGAATGCTATACTTTCTTGTTGTCCTTGAGAATTTTGTAATTTAAAGTCATAAGGATTGTAACTTAATTTACCACTTCCTTTATTTTCAATAGAAACTGTAATAATCACAAATTCCTTTCCTGATTTTGGCTTATCCCAATCATTTCCTTGAGATCTTTCAACTTTTGTAACTTTAATTACACTATCTCCTAATGTTGCTGCATCTCCTTGATTGTATTCTAAAGTTTCTGTCTTGCTATTATCAAGAGCATTTCCTATTTCATCTACTGCTTTTTCTAATCCTTTATGCATGTTATATGCCATAAATACAGCAATAACTGCTACAATTAGACCAGCAATTGCCATTCCTTTGCTAGCTTTTTTAGCTAATGCAACAATAGAAAATATAATTGCTAATGCTCCTAAAACAAATGAAACATAACTAACCAATGGTATAAATGAAAAACATATCGCAATAATTCCTAATACTAGACCTGCTGTGGCAAAACCACTCTTCTTTTTTTCTTCCATAATATCCTCCTTTTATTTTTAATAAATAGAGTATATTATACATTTCAGTAAAAAGCAATAGTAAAAAGTTACTTTTTGTCGAATAATTCCTTAAACATTTTTTTCAAAGGAACAATCTTAGGTCTTTTGCTCATAGAATCTGCTTGAATTAGCTTGTTTGTTGCTGCTTCTTGCAAAATAACTTCCTGTTTAAAATTTTCTTTTATTCTTATCATATTGGTTTGACAAAATAAAGAAATCTCACGATAAGTGCTGTTCCAAAATTCATTCGGTTTTAAGCCTAAATAATAGGCAAATGGTTCTAAGCTATAAATAATGTCTTGTAATGTTTCCGATTGCTTTACTTGCTGAATAATATTGTCTAGGCTTTGTATCCCTTGGATATTTCTTGTTCGGTCATTTTGGTAATTGCCTTCTCTGCTGATGTTTTGATAATCTCTTCCATATTGACTCCTGATAAAGGATTGGATATCTTTTGTGCTAAGTCCTTCTTGTTCATTTTGGTTTTGAAAAAACCCTCTTCATTAATTGCACCTGCCATTTCACTAAAAATGTCTTGATACGTTTTTTCATTTTCTTGTTTATAGTCATCCATAAAGTCATAAACTTCTTCACTTGATTTAAACGATTTCATTCCTGCCTCATCTTCTGCAAATGTATAAATAATTTTAGATAATGCATCTAAATCATTTTCATTCATAGCTTTAAAGTATAAATCTTCAAAATTTCTTCCTTTTAATACATTAGATATATTTACTATTTTTCTAGTTGTAAAAACTAAATTAATTGTTTTATTTTTTGTTGTTAATTGCATTTTTCTTTCTCTCCTTTGCAAAAGAGAGAAGGCTTTTATAGCCTTCTTCTTTTTATTTCATTTTATTGTTCTACTACTGGAAAACCATCACATTCTTCAACATCACTTGTTTTATAGATGGTTAATTTGTCCTTCAAAAATTCTCCTGCTGTAATAGCATCCATTGTTAACACACTGTTTCCTTGTAAATATCTTACAAGTGGTTTTCCTTCTGTTTCTGCTGTATTAGAAGGCATTTCAAAGAACCAATATAGGTCTTTTCCTTTTAATCCTCTTAATTTTTTGTGTTGAGTATGTGTAAATAGAATTGGAATTTCAATTGTTCCAGCTTTTTTCAAGCCTGGTCTTGCAATTTCATAATCCAAGTCTAAAACTGTTGCTGTAATTTGTTCTGGTGCTTCTTCTAATGCTGGAATTTCTTCCGCAAACGCTACTTGAATTCTTTCTCCTGTTTTACTTTCTGCATAATATACTTTTGTTAATGTACTTACATCTGGTGTTTCTCCTGCCATAATTAATTCCTCCTTTAATTTTTATGATTGTAATGAATTGGTTAATCCATTATATTGTACCTCATAGATGAGTGAAATCTTATACATTTGATTTGCTGCATCATATGTGTCTGGTACAGTGTTGGTCTTTTTCATGTTTCTTTTTATTAAAATGTTATCTATTTCATCTGTCATTTGCATAATTTTACTTTTAGATTCTCCCAAGCATTGTATTGTCATTTGAAATTTCTTTAATAAAATTTGTGAATGACTTATTTTTAAAACACTTTCTAATGGCGTTTCTAAAACAATAGTTGGAAGTTCTATTGCTTCATTAGAATTACTAAGCATGATTTGATAATTCAAGCTTTGTAAATCTTGAGATACTAAGTCAATTAGTTGTTTCATTGTAAAATTATGTACTGTATTACTTTCCATAAGCAATCTCCTATTTGCAAATTTCTTTCTTTTTGTTCTGCTTCCCATTTTTCCTTTGCTGTTTCAATGGCTGCACGAACTTTTTTGTCATAAGCAGATTGATATTCTTTGTGTTCATTAATTAGTCTGTCAAAGTCTGATATCACTTTATCTTTTTGCTTGTTCATTTTTTTGCTGTTTGCCCCAATAGTTGATTTTTCTTCCCCTACTGTTACCTTTAAATTTTCCTTTTTCATATTTTCTCCTTGTCCCATATGTTCTATCACTAGCCCATTTGTTACTTTATTTTTTCTGTTGTTCTTTATTGCCTGCATTCAGTAAAAAGGCATGTTTGATATTTTTTGATACTATGAGTATAGCACGGAAAATATAGAAAAAAAGGTCAACATTAGGTCAACTTTTTTTAAGTTCTTCATATACGGTATAAATCAGTTTCCTTTTTCTTCTTTTAAATGTCTCTTCTGAAAAACCTAATTCATCTATAATTGTCCATTTGCTTTTTTTCTGCTGATATAGCTTTTCAAACACGTCTTTACAATCTTGGTCTAATAGTTCTAATGCTTGCCTTACTATTTTGTATTGCTTGATGCATTTTTGTAGCTCTTCATTCTCTTCTAATTGTATTACTTTATTTAGCACTGTATCTGATACATTGTACGCTGCTTTTGGCATGCCATTATTATTTGGCATCTGTATATCCATAATGTCAGCTCTAATATTCATAATATTCATGCAATTATAGTTATAATTTTTCAAAAGCTGTTCTGCTTTTTTATACTCTTCATTTGGTAGTTTCATTTTTTACCTCCCTAGAAATTATCTTTTCAAATTGGACCAATTTTCTTGTAGAGGATTATATTGTCTTTTTTCTTTAGATAGGTAAATCGGCGATTTTAGGTGTCTAAACGGTGAAAAAAGGTTAGAGTATTTTTACTGTATATTTCCTTGTTTACCAACTAGTTTGTGTTAAAATTTACATTTTTTAACTTTACTGTTGTGTTTACATAATTTTAGTGGTATAATATTATCGATTTTGAAAATTTTAGACATTTTGGAGGTTATGAATGGCAAATATTCTTGTAGCTAATCAAAATGTTCAACAGAACATAAGGCTTTGCAATTACCTCGCAAATGATAAACGAAAAGTAGTTGGATTAACAGATGAAATACCTACTTTGGAAAAGTATTATGAAATAAGACCAGACATTTTTATATTGAATACAAATTTGAATTATATAGAAATTATCGATACATTGTCTTCTGATCAATTGGAAAAAAGAATTTGTAATACTATTTTAGTATCTAACAGTTCTAATACACCACCATGTACTAACACTGCAAAAATTTATTATTTTTTTGATAAGCCCCCTAAAGTGCAAGAGATTTCTGATGTTGTTTTAGAAATGTCCCAGTTTACTCTTGAAGAGCAAATTGATATGTTATTTTTTAGTACGAAAATATATGCTTCTAATGGTGCAGACTATATCAAAAATGCTTTAATAAAATGTTTTTATCAACCTGAACTATTAAAAGACTTAA
>CAOXTD010000004.1:43394-106773 GCA_948560265.1 uncultured Clostridia bacterium
TGTGGCTAAAGATTACAATACGAATAGTGAAGTAATAAGGTCTTCTTTTAGAACAGCATTAATTCCAATTAATTTATATAAAGAAAAAAATCCACCTTTTGCTATCTTTCGTCTTTTTGAAAAAGATGAAAGGATTACTCCTAAAAAATTTTTAGAAGTTGCTACATTTTATTTAAGAATGTCAAAAAATAAAAAGATAAGTTTTTAAGATTAAAAAAACTTATCTTTTATTTTTTATTTATGATATTTTTGCATAATATTTACAACATCATTTATAACTGGTTCTGTTACTAATGAACTTAGTTTATTTCCTATCTCTTGGTACATTTTCATAACATCACTATCTGTAATATGGTTATCAGCAATAATATTAAATGTCGGCATATCCTCTTTTAATTGTTCCTTGGATAGCTTCATAAGTTCTAGTCCATTCATGCCATCTACATAATATTTTGAAAATACTACCTGAGGTTTTAAATCTAAAATTTGCTGATAAGTTTGTTCTCCATTTGTTGCTATTCCTACAACTTCTGCATATTCTAGTTGGTTAATTGTATTTGCTATATCATTTGTTACATTTTTGTCATTGTGTGAAATGACTACTCTTACTTTTTCCATTTCTTACCTCCCTTACATAAAGCTTACTACGTTTTGATATAATGCATTGCCTTTTTTGACATCTACACCATGCTCTGTTTTGATAATATCTCCATTTGCGATTACTAGAGTATACTTTTCTTCCATATCCTTTTCTTGTCTAAAATCGGTTTCCTCTATATTTCCAAAATGTCTAAATACATTTTTAGTTTGCTCAAATTCAACATCTGTTATTTCAAATTCGTCTTTATTTTTTTCTGCCGTTTCACGAAGTGGCATAAACTTAAAAAATTTCCATTTATGAATATGATAATTATTTAAAAACTCTCCTAATTGTCCAATTTCATTAATATTTTTTCTACTAACTACTGTATTGATATTCACTGTTAAATCTTTGTCTTTCACATAGTCTAGTATAATTTTAACATCTTCAAAATGGCTCTTTCCTCTTCCCAATTCTTCATTCGTATCATCACTAATGGTATCTAATGATAGTGTTAAAGAATCCAAATAGTCTATAATCTCTCTTTTTTCTTGGCTTTGTGCTAAAACTAAGCCATTTGTAATCAATTTATTTTTAATACCATTTTCTTGCGCTATTTTCAACAATTCTTTTAAGTTTGGATATAGTAGTGCTTCTCCCCCTGTCCATGTAATGTTATCAACTCCATCTTTAATTAAATTATTTAAAATAGTTTTGTTTTCTTCATAGGTAAGTTCATTAATGTTTAAAAATCTGTGACAATATTTACAATTTTGATTACACTTTGCTGTAATATTCCAGCATACTCTCTTTTTGTTCATCTTTGTATCCTCTTTTCATGATTTAATGCATTAAAATTATATCGCTTTTTATACTATTTGAAAATTACTAAAAACTTAACTGCCCTTAAATGATATTAAAAGCAAAAATAGCACTTGTAAAAGTGCTATCTCCTATTTCATTTATTTAATTGTTTTTTAGATACTGTTTTATAAATTGTTTTGCAGCTTTTGTTAATTGTTCTTTAGAATAAATTAAATTGATTTGTGATTTTGGTAATTCTATCGGAAGTTGTACTTCATATATCTCTTTTCTTTCTAATTCTTTTTTTACAGCTTGTTTCATAACATATCCAACACCTAAATCTCGCTTCGCAGCATCTATTCTTACTTCTGTAATTTCACTTTCCATGCTTGGTTCAATAGAAATATTATGCTTTGAAAGTGTTTCAACTAATTTTTTAGTAGTTACTGTATCATTGACATTTAAAATATATTTCAAACTTTTTAGTTCTTCTAAGTTTTCTATCTTAATTGGGAATTTTGAGATAAATATATTATCTACTTCCTGTAGTTGTTCTACTGTAAAGTTTTCTGCCTGATATATTGCTAATGTATCTATAATAAAATCAATTTTATGATTTTTGATTAGCTCTAGCATTCCTTCTGAACTAGTTCCACTAATAAGGCTTATTTGTAAATTTGGATAATCTTTTCTTGCTTTTACAATATAATCCATTAAATAAAAACTTGCTAAATGTGAGGGGCACCCAATTGTTAGTTTTGCAGTAGCCAAATCATTTTTTTGTACAATTAATTTTTCTCCTATTTCTAGTGTCGCTAATGCACTTTGTACATGTTCTAATAATTCATAACCTGCATCAGTTAAGCTGACACCATCATTATTTCTATCAAAAAGCTTCACTTCAAATAATTCCTCTAACTTACTAATATTTAAACTAACTGATGGCGGCGTTACATTTAATTCTGCACTGGCTTTTGTAATGCTTCCCATTTTCGCTACCATATAAAACGTTTTATATAGATTTAAATTGATATCTAACATAAATTTACTCTCCTATCTTTTTATATAGCATTTCGGCTTTTCTAACATCAAACTTTGTACCTGTTTTTAAATGAAAACTTTGTAAATAACTAACTAATTGTTTTGCTGTAATTTCTTTATTTTTAGCCTCTAATTCTAAGAATGTTCCTAAATTTGCTACTTCTTGTATATATGCTATACAGTTATCGCTTTCATATCTATAATTTTTATCAATCATTCTAAGATATCTAACATAGCCTAACATATTAAGCAGTCTTTCAGCATCTTCTATGTTCTCAATTCTTAATACAGACTTATCTGTACTTATTTCGAATCCTTTTTCATCATAATTACGCTGCTTGCATATTATTTTCTTATCATTTTCGTTCACATATCGAATGATTAATGTGTCTGTAATTTTTTCATCTTTTGGTGCAAATTGCTTTGTATTACAATTGCTTAAATATATATCATCCAAAGCAAACTCTTCTACATAATGAAATCCTTTATTTTCTAGAATCTTCTTAATGTTAGAAACTTCTTCAAACACTTCACAAGTTATTTCTATATCCTTTTTGTATTTATCGCCTTCCATTTTTTGTTCCTCTTTCTAACTTTTACTTTAAATTTTTTCTAGTAATTTTTCTTAATAGTATAATATTTTTATTTTAATGTCAAACAAAATTCACTCTTTTCAAACGTTTAGCTTTTCCTTTTTTGTTGTATTTTCTTGCATTTTGTGCTAAAATTGTGTTGTTTCAAGTATAGATTAGTTTACCAAGCGGCTGATGTTTAAGCTATATATATTTTGAAAATAGAAATAGGAGGAACTATGTTAGAATTAAAAGATATCTCTTTTGCAAGAGATAACAAACAAATTTTAAATCATATTGATTTAAAAATAGATAACAGCAAGTTAGTTTGTATCACTGGTCCTAATGGTTCTGGCAAATCTACACTTGCTAAAATTATCATGGGTATCTTAACACCTGATAGTGGCACTATTTTATTAGATGGACAAGACATTACCCATAAAAATATTACAGAAAGAGCAAAACTTGGTATTGGCTTTGCTTTTCAACAACCTGTTAGATTTAAGGGTTTAACTGTGAAAGACTTAATTGAAATATCTGCTGGAAATAGCCTAAAACTTGCAGAAGCATGTGATTATCTATCTGATGTTGGCTTATGTGCGAAAGACTATTTAAACCGTGAAATTAGTAATTCTCTTTCTGGCGGAGAACTAAAACGTATTGAAATTGCTATGCTTGCAGCAAAAAAATCAAAGCTTACTGTATTTGATGAACCAGAAGCAGGAATTGACTTATGGAGTTTCAATAGTTTAATTAGTGTATTTGAAAAAATGCACACTGAAATTCAAAACTCCTCTATTGTTATCATTTCACATCAAGAAAAGATTTTGAATATCTCAGACGAAATTATTTTATTAGCTGATGGAGAAATTACAGCTTCTGGTCAAAAAGAAGATGTGTTACCTCTTCTCCTAAAGCAAACTACAAGACCTTGTAAAGTAATGCTTGATAAAGGAGGTAATAAATAATGAGTGATGAAATTGAAAATAAATTAGATGCCATTGAAATGAACTTATTAAAATCAATTACTGATATTGAAAAAACACCTATGGGAGCTTACAATATTCGCGAAAATGGAAAAGGGGTTGCTAGAAAAACAACCGCTAGTATTGATATTGTAACCAAAGAAGACAAGCCTGGTATTGATATTATCATTAAACCTAATACAAAAAATGAAAGTGTTCATATTCCAGTAATTTTAACTCAAGGTGGTTTTAATGATGTGGTATATAACGATTTCTATATTGGTGAAAATGCAGATGTCGTTATTGTTGCAGGTTGCGGTATTCATAATTCTTCTTGTGAAACATCCGAACATGACGGAATTCACACTTTTCATCTAGCTAAAGGCTCTAAAGTAAAATATATTGAAAAACACTATGGTGAAGGTAACGGTACGGGTGATAGAATTTTAAATCCTCAAACCATTGTCTATTTAGAAGATGGCAGTAATTTAGAAATGGAAACAGTACAAATTAAAGGTGTTACTTCAACCATTCGTGAAACAAAAGGAGAACTTGGACCTAATAGTAATTTAGTCATTACAGAACGTATTATGACTGCAGGTAGTCAAACTGCTAAAACCATTTTTAATGTAGATTTAAATGGTGAAAACTCCAGTGTTCACGTTGCTTCTCGTTCCATTGCTCGTGACCAATCTACCCAAGAGTTTATTTCTAATGTAAATGGTAATACAAAATGCTTTGGTCATGTAGAATGTGATGCCATTATTATGGACAAGGCTAAAGTTATTTCTACTCCTCAAATTGTTGCCAATAACATTGATGCTAGTTTAATTCATGAAGCAGCTATTGGAAAAATTGCTGGTGAACAAATTATTAAATTAATGTCACTTGGCTTAACTGAAGCTGAAGCTGAAGAACAAATTATTAATGGATTTTTAAAATAATGTCGCACTTGGGGACGTTAGTTAAGTGCGACATGTGTCCCTAAGTGCGACACATCTCCCTCCTTGATTGCATATTATATGCAAGTAAAGGAGGTTTTATTTTGAAGAAAAATCTATTTATCGGTTGCGGTACAGCTTTAGTTACTCCATTTACAAAAGATGGTATCAATTTTGAAGAATTAAAAAAGCTGTTAGAATTTCAAGTAGAACAAGGGGCTGATAGTATTATTATTTGTGGTACTACTGGCGAATCTTCTACTATGTCTTTAGAAGAAAAGAAAAAAGTGATTGAATTTATAGTTGAAACCATACATAAAAGAATTCCTGTTATCGCAGGTACTGGCGGAAATAATACAAAAGAAGTAATTTTACTTTCACAATATGCTGAAAAAGTTGGTGTTGACGGCTTATTGATAGTTACTCCTTATTATAATAAAACAACTCAAGCTGGCTTAGTTGCACATTATACTGAAATTGCCAAAAATGTTACTTTGCCTATTATTTTATATAATGTACCTAGTAGAACTGGTGTAAATATTGAACCTAAAACTTGTCTTGCACTCTCTAAAATTTCAAATATTGTTGGTATCAAGGAAGCTAGTGGAAATTTATCACAGGTAGCTGAAGTTGCTAGTTTATGTGGGGATGATTTATGGATTTATTCTGGTAATGATGATCAAACTCTCCCTATTTTATCTTTAGGTGGCATTGGCGTTATTTCTGTACTTTCTAATCTTGCTCCTAAATTTATGCATAATATGGTATTTGATTATTTAAGTGGAAATTTTACTTTAGCAAAAGATTCTCAAATAAAAGCTATTCCCCTTATTCGCTCCCTATTTTGTGAAGTAAATCCTATCCCTGTAAAAGCTGCACTGGCTAAAATGGGCTATGAAGTAGGCTTACCTAGACTTCCACTGATTCCTATTTCAGCTACTAATGGGCATCATTTAGAGGAGGAATTAAGAAAATTTAAGCTTATTGAATAATTTGATATTTTTCCACTAAAAACTTAAAATTTCCTTAAATTATTTCTATTTTCGAGATAATATGATATAATGAAGTAAGAGTTTAAAATAAAAGGGAGTTTAAATTGATTTTATGATAAACCATACTTATGATGAGTTTATGAATATTATTCAAGATTTAATAGAAAATCCAACTGTGAAGCAAATGAGAAATTATAATCAACATGCTGATACATCTTGTTATAGGCATTGTATGCAAGTTGCTTATTATACTTATTTAACATGTAAGTTTTTTCATTTAGACTATGTTTCTGCCACTCGTGGTGCTATGCTTCATGACCTATTTTTATATGACTGGCATACTCACGAAAAGCCTGATAACAAATGGACTAGTCAACACGCCTTCTTACATCCTAAAGTTGCTTTAAAAAATGCTAAAAAAATTTTTCATTTAAATGCAATTGAGCAAGATGTTATAGTGAACCATATGTGGCCTGTTACTATTAAAATTCCTCATTTCAAAGAAACAGTTATTGTAACTTTTGCTGATAAGTACAGTGCTTGTAGAGAAACATTTTGTTATTTTAGAAAATTATTACATACTAAAAAATTATATAAATATGCTTACGTATTTTTAAGTTTAATCATCTTTAGGATTGTTTAGTTATATTTTTAAAGCTGTGTGAATTCTTGTGAATTTCATACAGTTTTTTAATTGCAATTCATTTTTTACATATACCTTGTTGCCCTAGCATACACTGTAGCAAAGAGGTGAAAAAATGTTAAAAATTTTTATCAATGGTATTGGTGGAAAAATGGGAAGTGAAGTTGCTAATCTAATTTTAAAAGAACATAACTTTCAATTATTAGGTGGTTTAGATCGTTTTCCTTGTTCAGACAACTCCTATCCTATTTTTTCTGATATCAATTCTTTGTCTGAAATTCCTGATGTCATAATTGATTTTTCTGCATCAGAAGCTACTATTGCTATTCTGCCTTACTGCATTTCTAATCATATTCCTATTGTTATTGCTACCACTGGCTTTTCCAAAGAGCAACAAGATATAATTAAAAATGCTTCCTTACAAATACCTATTTTTCAATCAAGTAATATGTCCTATGAAATTAATTTACTTAGCCATATTGTTTCTGAACTTTCTCAAAAATTGCCAGAAGCAGATATTGAAATTGTAGAAACACATCATAACCAGAAAAAGGATAGTCCAAGTGGAACTGCTCTCCTATTAGCAGATAGTATTAACCATGCAAACTCTAATGTCTACCTATATGAATTAAATCGTATGCAAAAACAAGAAAAAAGAAATCCAAAAGAAATTGGATTCTCTAGTATTCGTGGCGGAAATATTGTTGGTGAACATTCTGTATTCTTTTTTAGTTCTAACGAAACTTTAGAAATCAAGCACACCGCTCATTCTAGAATTGTTTTTGCAGAAGGAGCAATCAAAGCAGCCAAATTTTTAGTAAAGCAAAAAAGTGGTTTATATTCTATAATAAATTAAAATATATTAACAATCTTTAACGCACTCTTATCTTTAATATGCTCAAGAATATAAATACAACTCTCTAAATTTTCTACACCTTGAGCATATTCCTGCATATGAATATCTGCTTTTAATCTTGTTAGTTCTGTTTGTACCTTCTCAAGCTCATTATGTTCTGTATAAAAAGCCATTAATTTATATTTATTTTCCCAAACTTCTTCTACTTTTTTCATTTGCTGTTCAGACTTTTCCTGATCTGGACTCTCTTTCTCCATTTCCTCACGTAATAAAGTTAGCTCACCACTTATTTGCCCAATTGCTTCAATTGTATTATTTTGCGTGATAATATTTCCTATTACAACTAAGGCTATTACAACAATACTAATGACTAATTCTTTATACATATTTTCCTCCTCTTATTCCAAATCTTTTGCTTGGCAAAAAATTTGTCCTTTCCCATCATAAGTAACAATTAAAGCATTTTCTGGACTAATATGAAATTTGCTTACTTCTTTTCTAAGCCAATCCTCATCTTTTTCTATTTTTCTTAAATTTTCTTGCATAATTTTGCCATCTACCACTAAGTCATAAGCAATTCCCTCATATTCTGGCATAATATTGAAATCTTCTGGAATAGTCGCTCTTTTATTCGGTTTTTGAATGACTGTTACTTGTCCACTCGTCTCTAAAATAGCATACTCCACATCACCTAAATTAAAAACATTATTATCTCTTAATCTCTCCTCTAATTCATTAATGGTAAATCTTTCTTTTTTTAGAGCCTTTTCATCAATTCTTCCACGGTAAATTAAAATAGTTGGTCTTCCACACATTAATTCTCTTATTCTAACACTCTTCATATTAATTAAAGAAATTAGCAAATGCATAACTAATAATCCTAAAATGGGAATAATACCATTTGTAATTGGAATTCCAGTATCAGACATTGGAATAGCCGCCAAATCTGCAATCATAATAGAAATAGCAAGTTCGAATGGTTGCAATTGCCCTATTTCTCTTTTTCCCATTAGTCTCATCACAATTAAGACAATTATGTATAAAGTAATACTTCTAATTAAAGTTATTAGCATTTTTCTCTCCTAAAATTATTTTATAAAATATATATTTATTATTGATTTTAGCCAAAAAAATAAAATCTATTCAATTCATTTTGAATAAATTTTTATTTTTTGTTCATAATACAATTAGAAACACAAGCAACATTGTTTTTACATTTTTTAAGGAGGTTTTAATTATGTCAGATAATAATGCAAACACACAAACTAGATCTAACTCTAAAGGAACTGTTTGGCAAATCATTGGTAGATTAGTAACAGCTGCCGTTGTTCTTGCTATTACTGCATTTTTTACACCAGGATTTCAAATTAATAATATATGGTCATTAGCAGCTGCTGCTATTGTTCTTACTGTTATTGATTATTTAATCACAAAATTTACTGGTTTACATGCAAGTTCCTTTGGTAAAGGATTTGTAGGTTTTGTACTTTCTGCAGTTGTACTATATGTAACCCAATATTTTGTAGCAGGTTATACTGTTTCTTGGATGGCCGCTATTATTGGTGCTTTAGTATACGGTGTTGTAGATTATTTTCTACCCGGCGAACAACAATAACAAATGTCGCACTTGGGGACAGATGTCGCACAAACTAACGTCCCCATGTGCGACATTTTTATTTTCCTTGGTTCCAGCCTTCCTTGTTTGTTTGTCTTTGTCTTGCAATTCCCAAACTTTCAGCTGGTACATCTGCTGTAATGGTTGAACCTGCTGCAATTAATGTGTGAGCTCCGATATTTACTGGCGCTACTAAATTAACGTTTGAGCCAATAAAGCAGTTATCACCAATTTTTGTTTTATGTTTATTCTTTCCGTCATAGTTACAAGTAATGGTTCCGCAACCAATATTACATTTTGTTCCGATTTCGCAATCTCCCATATAAGATAAATGTGGTACTTTAGAACCTTCCTCAATAATTGCTTTTTTAATTTCTACAAAGCTTCCTACTTTGACTTTATTAGCAAGCTTACAGCCTTCTCTAATATAAGCATTTGGTCCAATATTACAATCTTCTCCAATCATAACTCCTGATTTAATTGTTGTATTTGGATGAATAACTGTATCTATTCCAATTTCTACATCTTCATAAATATAAGTTGAATTAATATCTTCAATGGTCACCCCATTGTTCATATGCATAGTGTTAATACGAATTCTTAAAATTCTAGTAAGCATCTCTAATTGTGCTTTTGTATTTAAACTTAAAATTTCAGTATTGTCTTCTACTAATACTCCACCCACTTTAAAATCTTTCGTATTAAACATTTTAATAACATCTGTTAAATAATATAAACCTATACTACTTTGTTGCAATTTTCCAATGATTTCCAATAATTTAGAAATTTCAAAACAGTATAACCCTGCATTTACTTCTAGTATTTTCTTTTCTGCCTCTGTAGCTTCTTTTTCTTCAATAATCTCTTCAATTCTATTATCTCTTCTAATAATTCTACCATATCCAGTTGACTCACTAATAATACCTGTTAAAATAGTGGCGGCTTCATTCTCATTTTCTGACTTTTCTACTACAGTTTGAATAGTTTTTGGTGTGATAAGTGGAATATTTCCATTAGCAATTACTACTCTCCCATGTTTACCTTCTAAATAATTAGCTGCTTGCATAATGGCATGCCCTGTTCCCAAGCAGCTCTCTTGATGTAAATAAGTTACTTCATCTTTTAAAATATCTTCAATTTCTTGTTTATTTTCTCCAACAATAACTGCTACCTCTTCAATGCCCGCCTTCTTCAAAGAGTCTACTACTCTTTTAATAACAGCCTTTCCATACAATTCTTGTGCTAATTTTGACTTTTTAGATTTCATTCTGTCGTCTACTCCTGCTGCCATTACTAAACCAATTACCTTTTCCATTCTTCTATTCTCCTTTTTAATTTTATTAACATCTAGTAATTTAACAATAGTATTTATTGTACAAAGCTGTCGCCGTTTCAGGACTATCTACTCCTGTTCTATTCTTAACTGGTGCAAATTCTTCTTCTCTTTTTACTCGCAAAATTGTCATATCATCATAACGAGTAAATGCATCAAAAATGAAAGCTTCGAATTTATATACATTTGGTTCTTCTGGTTCAATATATTCTCCATTTTTATCAAGATAGCCAGATTTTTTAAATGCAATATGATAAGGAAGTTTCACATTTGCTAAATCTTCTAAAACACTGCGATGAAATAAATTAAGCATAATATGTAATTCTCCATATACTAGTTCGCCATTTTCATCTCTTTCCTCTGCCATTTCATCTGGAAGCTCTGTATATTCTATTACCTTTGGTTTTCCATTCATTTTGCAAAATACGCCTGCTCTTTCTTTCGGCTCTGCTTTTGCAACTGATTTACTAGCTATTTTATGATTTTGCTTTATTGTAAGTCCTACTAATAATGGATCTACAAAATTACACAAAACGTTATCCATACTATTAATAAATATCCATTCGATTTCTTGCTTTTTTAGATCCTCTAAAATTCCATTTACTTTTATTGCTTCGTAAATTCCGCCATTTCCATTCGCCGCTTCTTTAATTTTCTTATCTCTTCCTAGAATCAATTTTCCTTGTGTATCTAATAATGGTAATTCTCCTTGTGTAAAGAATTTTACTTTCGCTTTATCATACCCAAAATATTCTTTTTCTTCTAGAAATTGAATCGTATCTTCATGATTTTCCCTACTTGTCATAATATACCAAGGAAGAGTTACATGATACTCCTTTTCTGCTCTTTTTAATGTGTCCACCATAATTTCAAATAAATATTTGGGACCTTTGGCTGTTTCTAGACAATAAGTTCCTTTTGGTCCTGAATGACCAAGTCTTGTCCCCTGTCCACCTGCCATTGTAATAATAGCATATTTTCCGTTCGCTAATAATATTCCTTCCTATTTTCTCTAATTCTTCTCGCCTTTGTTCTTCTATTTTCATTTTATCCACATAAGGAATATGTGAAATATTTTTTTCTTCCATGTGTGGTTCTTGTTTTGTTATTTCATACAATTGTTGTAATTGTTCAAAATCAATTGTTTTTACTTGCTGTTCTATTACTTTTTGTTCCTCTTCTGTTAGATATGGTAAATACTCTAATATTTGTTCTTGAGAGTATTTTTTTAAAGTTTCTATTGTTTCTTCTCTCATTTTTAAACTCCATTTCTCTTTACAGATTTATTACTATTGTATGCTAAGACTCTCTTAATGTTTAAATCTTCCTAAGTTATACCATAAATGAAATAAAAAAGCAAATTCCCTATAGCTTATTAGCTACAAGGAATTTGTTTGTTCTTTTGGTTAGCAACATTTACTGTTACGATTACATACTAATTGAACAATTCTAATGATGATGAGTATAGCAAGTATGACAGCTAAAACAATTAAAGTAGCAATTGCTGCAAATAAAACTGCTCCTATTACTGGAATTGATGCAATGATTAGTCCAAGTGTTAATGCAAATAAAATAGATAAAATAAAGATAATAATGTCAATACAGCATCTGTTTTTTCTTTGCTTACAACCAGTATAATAGCAATTATTGTTACATTTATCTTCTTCGTACATGTTCCTACACCTCCTATTAGTGCTTGAACTAGCACTAATATATATTATGCAAAACTTGTACAAAACTTTCCATTTTTCGACAATATTCTTCTCTAAAAATTCTATTGTCCATTCTTTTTCTAATCTTTAAAGTCCATCATTTCATCAATATTCATTTTACCAGCCCTAGTAACTGCATCATATCCATACTTTTCTTTTAGCTTATCTAAAGTCTGATCTAATTTTTGTTGTTTCTCATTTCTAGGAGTATCAAATAAAGATAGCTGTTGTTTTTCCTTCGTTGTTAGTTTATCTACTTTAATTCCAATTAGCCTAATAGGTTCTCCTTGAAACATCTCTTTTAAAATCTTTTTTGCTGTTTCATAAATAATCTTAGTACTATCTGTATCAGTCGACAAGCTCTTTTGGTGTGAATACATTTTAAAGTCTTTATTTTTGATTTGTACTCCCACTGTATGTGCTAATAACTGATGTTTTCTCAATCGATAGCAAGTTTGTTCTGTTAAAGCTAATAGGATTTCCTCTATCTTTTCTAAATCTTTCATGTCTTGTGGTAAAGTAGAAGAATTACCAATACTTTTTGGTTCTTCTGGCTCAGAAATGACCTCTGTATAATCAATTCCGGTTAGCATATTCCCAAATCATTTTTCCAAATTTTCCAAATTGACTTTCTACTAACTCTTTTGGAGTATGTGCTAATTCTCCAATTGTTTTAATTCCCAATAATTTTAATTTTGGCAGGCTTCTCTTTCCTACCATTAATAATTCTGAAACTGGTAGCTTCCACATCTTTGCAGAAATTTCATTGATATATAGAGTATGAACTTTATCTGGTTTTTCAAAGTCAGACGCCATTTTTGCTAATAGTTTATTAGGTGCCACCCCTATATTAACTGTAAAACCAAGCTCTTGTTTTACTCTCGTATGAATTTCATAAGCAATCTGTATATCTGTTTTTCCTTTTGGAATAAAATCTGTAATATCTAAAAAACATTCATCAATAGAAAATTGCTCAATTTTATCTGTATATTCGTGAAGTAAATCATATAGTGCATTAGAATATTGCCTATACACCCTAAAATTGCTTTGATAGATTTGTAAATTAGGACATTTCTGTTTTGCAAAATAGATTGGCTCTGCAGTTTGTATTCCATACTTTTTAGCTGGAATACTTTTTGCAAGAACAATTCCTTTTCTTTTTTCTTCATCTCCACCAATAATAGCAGGGATAGTTCTAATATCTATCTCTGCTCCATGTTTTAACATATCAACTGCTGTCCATGACAAGAAAGCACTATTCACATCCACATGCAAAATTTTACGTTCCAACTTTTTTCACCTATGGATATTATAAAACAAGCGTTTTTGTGTGTCAATTGTTTTATGACATATATCTTTCTACTTTCACTCTTAACTTTCCCTTTGTTGTTTGACAAATTACTTCCCCTACCTTGAATTTTCCTTTGCCTCGAATTGTTAGCAAATCCCCTACTTGTAACATAGTTGCATTTTTAGTTTTTGTTTCATAATTCACTAATACTCTTTCTTGCATAATGATTTCTTCTACTTTTGTTCTAGAAGTATGTACTAATTCTGAAACTACTACATCTAGTCTTAGTTGTGATACTAAAATTGTTATTTCCTCTAACTGAATAGGTACTACTTCTATCTCTGAAATTTCCTTAGCTAAAATTTCTGCTTTTTGAAATCTAGTTAGTTCTGATAGGTTGGAAAGCAAATAAGTTAACATCTCTTCTTGTACTAAAATATCTGCTCCATCTTCTCTCACTAAAATATCCCCTATTTTTTCTCTTTTAATTCCTAATTTCATAATACCACTTAAATAGTCTCTATGGCTGTATTTTCCTTTTAAATCATTTGGAAGCTTTATAGTGATAGCTTTCATTTCTTTTTGTATCATTTTATCTTCTTGTAGTTTTTCTTTCAATAAAGCAAATAATTTCTCTGGAAAAAGGAATAACATTTTTCGCTCTGCTTCTTCATATCCACCATAAAAAATACCTTCTTGATATTTGACTTGTTGTAATACTTTTTGTGCTATTTTTTGCTGATACCCATCTAAAAAATCAGTCGTCTGAATTTGATTTTTTTGACTTGCATATTGAATTTTATCTAATATCTTAGCAACTAAAATTTTATCTTCTTCTTTCCCATATTGTTTTAATATTTCTGGTTTATTCATTTTAATTTCTAAACTCCATTATTCCTATTTTTTAACTTTATTGTAACATAATTTGTTGGTATGAGCAAATGTATCAAAAACGCTTAATAAAAACAAACCTTATTTAATTCTATATTTAGCATAAATAAGGTTTGTTTTCTGTTAGTTTCCTTATATACAAAAACCAGGCGCAACGCCATAAGTGTTGCTCGCGCCGTTATAGATGCTATTGCCGCCGCTGGTGACATAGCAGAAGTTGCTGCTGTTGTAGTAATAAGGTGAACGAAGCCACCAGTAGGTCGTACTGTCTAAGGCACTCGGTCTCTTCTGACGTCCCTCACTTGAACTATTCCATTCGTCTGTTACTCTTTGGTAATATTTATACTGGCTTCCCTCTGATGTTATTGCATATCCATACATTCCACTTCCATTATATCCGTTATTTACTACCTCACTTGCTGCTAATAACCATAAATAGTCATTACACGTTGTTACACTACTTGCATCATTATATGTGGCAATATACTTCTTCTTGACTTGCTTAATATAACTATTATTACTCAATTGTCCTCTCCCATTTGTTCCATTTAAAAATGTTCTTATTTCTGTATCTGCCCAACCACCTTCATTAGTATCACTTGAATTCATTGACATATTTTTATATACTATAGTCATATTTTGTTTTATACTACAGTATAACATTTTGTTATATTTCAGCAATATATATCATAAAATGTCAATATGCTTTTTTAAAAGATTTAGAAGTTGCAAAATTTCCTTGAAAAAAATATATTTATGGGATATAATAAAGAAGAATAAATTTATTTTATAAGGAGAGATGAATCATGAAAAGAAATTTAATTCGTGTTATAGCATTTTTAATGATAATGTTATTTGCTACTTCACCAGTATTTGCTGTAACAATTAATACAGGAAATAACGGAAACAATGAAACTAATTCTAATAGTGTAGTCCCAGGAGTTACTACTTTAGAATTAGTAGAAAAAAAGCTTTGTGAAATTCCTATTACAGACCCAGCTAATGGTGATAAAATCGGAGAATTCACAAAAGAATTAACTAGTTTTGACGCTGAGAAAAAAGAAGCTATTTTAACTTTAACTGTTAAAAATCTAATGCAAAATGAAGATTTAACAAAGAAAAATTTGGAAGTTTTCTTTGTGTTAGATAATTCTTATAGTATGACAAAACAATATAACGGAAAAGTAAAAACAGATTATGTTGCAGAGGCTGCTAATGATTTTACAAAGTCTTTACTTGAGAAATTTGAAAATGCAAAAATTGGTCTTGTATCTTTCTCTAGTGTAAAAGTTGCAGAAGGTGCAGTTTATGGAACTGAAAATGACGCCAAATTATTATCTGGCTTAACTAATTCAGAAGCTGACCTAAAAGCTAAAATTGAAGATTACAAAAAAGACCAAGGAACCTATACTAATATTGAAGCAGGACTTAGCGTTGCTGAGAAGAACTTTTCTACAGATGAAAATGTGGCAAGATATATTATTGTATTATCAGATGGTGTACCAAATTTATGTTTAAATACTGAAACTACGCTTCAATACTCAGGTGTTGTAGCAAAAGCTACTACTAAAAAATTACAAGATTTAAGTGCAAAAGGAATTCATATGTACTCTATCTTAATGGGATTAAATGAAACTAACAATAAAGTTCCTGGTGCTTCTCTTCCAGAAGGTGCTGATCCTAATACTACTTATGGACAATTAGCAGAAGAAATTTTCGGAACACCTGAAAAACCTATTGTTCCAAGTGTTGGTAAGTTTTTTCACATTGACTATGAAAATCTATATGATACTATGAATGAAAGTATTTATGAAGATATTGCTAATCAAAAAGATACTTTTATCAAAGATGTAGTTATTAAAGACTACTTCCCTAAGGAGATTGTTGAAAACTTTAATTTTGAATATGTGAAATCTCCTAACATTGGAAAAGTATCAGAAAAAATAGATTATGCAGATAATAGTATCACATGGAATATTGAACTTTTAAATGCCGGTGAAATTGCTACTTTAAGCTACAAACTAACATTAAAAGATGATTATAACAAAGAAATTGTTGACAAGATATTACCTACTAACTCTAAAGTAGATTTAGAATACAATTACGAAAATCAAAAGAAACAAGAAACAGCTACTGAATTTTCAAAAATTCGTGTAAGATATGTTAAATCAGATGATGAAACAGTTATCAAAAAACCACTTCCTCAAACAGGAAATTACACTACTACGATTATTTTAGTTTCAACAATTGTAATTGCAATATTTGCTATCTCAAGAATATATTTCTTTAAGAAATTAAAATAAGATCGAGTTCATGCAAAAAGCGCCATAAATGGCGCTTTTTGTATTTGGTTGGGGTACTAGGATTCGAACCTAGGAAATGTCGGAGTCAGAGTCCGATGCCTTACCGCTTGGCGATACCCCAATGTATAGTATTTATTTTATCACAATTTTCTCTAATTTGCTACTACAATTTTAAACTTTTCTTGATTATTTGTAATTTTACTCTAAACGTGTTATAATGCTTCTATCTTCATATTTAGGTAATATCCTAAGTAGTTAGCAAAGGAATTATGAAGAATAACTTTTGAAGGAGGCTTTTTAATGGGTTTCGTAATTTCTATTCCAAAAGGCAAAAACATTTTGGAGTTTCTCCAAGAGCTGGACGGCGGGCAAGGTCTTGCTAAAGATGCGTGGCACTTTATGCGTAGAGATGTCGTTGAAGAACTGATGATGCAAGCAGGCGTCAAAGAACTAACACCTGCAATTTCTCTCGTAAATGGGGATTGCTCTTTTGCACTTCACTACGGTTCTCCTCAACAGCATGTTGGCGCAATCGTTCTACGTTCCGAGCCATGCTATGACGCCAATCACCGTGCACTTTGGTTCATTGTAACCAATCTTTATCTCTTTGAGAATTCACCTATCCAAATTGCCTTTCGGCACCCCTCTGCTCATCCCAGCAAAGCAATTTTTCTGGCATTAGAAAAGGAATAGCCGAAAGAGTGGCTGTAACAGGAAATCCATTTCCGTTACAGCCACTTTATTATCTTATTTTATTGCCTTTCTACCTCTAAAGATTGCTACATCTCCTAATTCTGCTTCAATATTTAATAGTCTATTATATTTTGCAACACGATCTGTTCTACATGGTGCACCTGTTTTAATTTGTCCTGCATTTGTTGCAACTGCTACATCAGCTAAAGTAGTATCTTCTGTTTCTCCACTTCTATGTGAAACTACTGCTGTATATCCATTTCTCTTAGCAAGTTCAATAGCATCTAATGTCTCTGTTAATGTACCAATTTGATTTAATTTAATTAGAATACTATTAGCTGTTTTATTATCAATTCCTTTTTGTAATCTTGTTATATTAGTTACAAATAAGTCATCACCAACTAATTGTACTTTATCTCCAATACGTTCAGTTAGCTTTTTCCAACTTTCCCAATCTTCTTCTGCTAAACCATCTTCAATTGAGATAATAGGATATTTTTCTGCTAAGCTTACAATGAATTCAACCATTTCATCTCTTGTTTTGAATTCATCAGTTTTCCAGAAATAGTATCCATCTTTCCCAATTTTCTTTGCTTCATCATACATTTCTGTTGCTGCAACATCTAATGCTAAGCATACGTCTTCTCCTGGAACATATCCAGCTTGTTTAACAGCTTCTAGGATTAATTCTACTGCTTCTTCTTCGCTTCCTAAATTTGGTGCAAATCCACCTTCATCACCAACACCTGTTGCATATCCTTTCGCTTTTAATACTTTCTTTAAATTATGATATACTTCTATGCCCATTCTCATGCATTCACTAAATGTTTTTGCTCCAACTGGCATAATCATAAATTCTTGTACACTTAAGCTACTATCAGCATGTTTTCCACCATTCATAATGTTCATCATAGGAACTGGTAATTCTTTAGCATTTACCCCACCAATATAGTTATATAAACTCATTCCTAATGAAGCTGCAGCAGCTTTTGCTACTGCTAGAGAAACACCTAACATTGCATTTGCCCCTAATTTCCCTTTATTTTCTGTTCCATCTAGTGCAATCATAGCTTTATCAATCTCTACTTGTGCATACACATTCATTCCTTCAATTTCTGGTGCAATTACTTTGTTTACATTTTCAACTGCTTTTAATACACCTTTTCCTAAGTATCTACCTTTGTCTCCATCTCTTAGTTCTACTGCTTCAAAACTTCCTGTAGATGCTCCTGATGGTACCATAGCAACTCCACAAGAACCATCAACAGTTACAACTTCAACTTGAACAGTTGGATTTCCTCTTGAATCAATTACTTCTAATGCCTTTACACTTTCAATCTCTAAATAATCTTTCATTTTTTAACTTCCTTTCTTTATTATATTTATTTTTAACCTCCAAAATATGTAATATGATTTATTACAGTATTTGAATTTTAAACATGATTTATTTTTCGATAATACTTTCTCCTGTCATTTCTTCTGGCTTTTGTAATCCCATTAGATCTAACATAGTTGGTGCTAAATCCGCAAGTTTTCCTGTCTTTAATTGCACACCTTCTACTCCAATCAATACAAGTGGCACAACATTAGTTGTATGAGCAGTATGTGGCTCCCCTGTCTTATAATCTATCATTTGTTCTGCATTTCCGTGATCTGCTGTCATAAGAATGATACCATTCTTTTCTTCAATAGCTAATACTACCCTTTCTACACACTCATCAATTGTCTCAATTGCTTTAATTGCCGCTTCTAAATTTCCAGTGTGCCCAACCATATCTGGATTAGCATAATTTAAAATAATACAATCATATTTATCAGATTCAATTGCTTCTACTACTTTATCAGTTACCTCTACTGCACTCATTTCTGGTTGCATATCATACGTCTGAACTTTTGGAGATGGTACTAATATTCTGTCTTCACCTGGATATTGTTTTTCCTCTCCTCCATTAAAGAAGAAAGTAACATGTGCATATTTCTCTGTTTCTGCAATTCTTAATTGGCTTAGTCCTTGATTTGAAACATATTCTCCAAAAGTATTTTTTAAACTCTCTGGCTTAAAAGCAATTTGAACATTTGGAATAGTTTCATCATATTGTGTAAAACATACATAATATAAATCTAATGGTTTTGTTGCAAAACCATCAAATTCTGGATCTACTAAACTTCTTGTAATTTCTCTTGCTCTATCTGGTCTATAATTAAAGAAAATAACAGAATCTTTATCTTGAATTGTTGCTACTGGATCATTATTACTATTACAAATTACGGTTGGAAGTACAAATTCGTCAAATACTTCTTGTTGATAAGAACTTTCAATAGCTGAAATCGCTGATGTTGCCTTTTCTCCCTCACCTTTTACTAAAGCATCATATGCTTTTTCTACTCTTTCCCATCTCTTGTCTCTGTCCATGCTATAGAATCTTCCTGAAATACTTGCTATTTTTCCAACTTCTTTCTCTTTCATTTTTTCCTCTAGTTGTGAAATATAGCTTTCTCCTGAAGCTGGTGGGGTATCTCTTCCATCTAAAAAGCAATGTACATAAACATCATCAAAATCTTTTCTCTTAGCAACTTCTAATAAAGCCACTAAGTGACGAATATGACTATGCACTCCTCCATCTGATAGTAATCCCATAATGTGTAATTTAGAATGATTCTTTTTACAATTTTCTATTGCTCCTGTAATTTCTTTGATGCTAAAAAAGTCACCATCTTCAATAGATTTTGTAATTCTAGTTAAATCTTGGTATACAATTCTTCCTGCACCAATATTAGTATGACCTACTTCTGAATTTCCCATTTGTCCATCAGGAAGTCCTACTTTTAGACCACTAGTATAAATTTCAGTAGTTGGCCATGTTTTCATTAGTTTATCTATATTAGGTGTGTTTGCTAATTTTACCGCATTTGCCTTTTCATTGTCATTTATTCCAAATCCATCTAAAATCATTAGCATCATCGGTTTTCTTCTCATTATTTTTACTCCTTCTTTCTGTCAGCTTAATTATTACTTTAGGCTAACACAATCTTGCTAAATTCTTCTACTTTTAAGCTTGCTCCCCCTACTAATCCACCATCAATGTCAGTAGTAGAGAATAGTTCTTTTGCATTATCAGCTTTTACACTGCCTCCATAAAGAATAGTTATTTTTTCAGCAATCTCTTTCCCATAGAGTTCTGCTACTTTATTTCTAATAGATTTGATACTATTATTAGCATCTTCTGATGTGGCTGTCTTTCCTGTTCCTATTGCCCAAATTGGTTCATAAGCAAGAACTATATTTTTCATTTGTTCTTTGATTAATCCTTCTAACGCAAGCATAGTTTGTTTTGTAATAATTTCTTCTGCCTTGCCTTGCTCTCTTTGCTCTAATGTCTCTCCTACACAAATAATTGGTTTCAAACCATTTGCCAAAGCTGCTTTTACTTTTTTATTAACTGTTTTATCTGTTTCGGCAAAATACTGTCTTCTTTCCGAATGTCCTATAATAACATACTCTACTCCAATTGATTTTAGCATTTGTCCTGAAACTTCTCCTGTATAAGCACCTTTTTCTTCCCAATGCATATTTTGTGCACCTACTTTAATATTTGTATTTTGAGCACTAAGCAAGCTATAAAAAAGATCAACATATGGTACACAAAGTATTACTTCATTTTCTGTATCTTTTACCATTGGTGTAATTTGTTCAATAAATGCAATTGCTTCATTAGGAAGCATATTCATTTTCCAATTTCCTGCAATTACTTTTTTCCTCATCATTCCACCTCTATTCTCAAATTATGATTTGTTAAAATTCTTTTTCAACATCTTTTGTAGAAGTTGGTCCTTGATGATTTCCTTCTGAAATTGTTTTGTTTCTTCTATTTTGGATAATTGCAATTCCTGGTAATTGTTTGCCTTCTAAGAATTCTAGAGACGCTCCTCCTCCTGTTGAAAGATGGAATCTCTCATCAAATTCGCCCATATCTTCTCCATTTGTTCTTGCTTCATCTAAGAATTTGTTAACAGCAGCTACTGAATCTCCTCCACCAATAACACATTTTGCTTTTGTACTCTTAGCGATATATCTTGCTACAGTCTCTGTACCTACTGCATATTTAGGTGCTTCTGTATAACCTAAAGGTCCATTCCATACAACTTTTTTAGCTCCATCTAATGCATTTGCATAACTGTCTAAAGTTTGCTCTCCAATATCAAAAGGTTGATACCCCTCTGGTATTCCTTCTTCTACATTTACCACCATACTTGGTGCTTGTTCTACAACTTCTGGTGTTAATTCTGCATCTTGTGGAATTTGAGCAACTTTCAAATCTGTTGGAAGAACTAATTCTTTTCCTTTTTCTACTGCAAGCTTCATAATTGCTTCAGCTGTTTCTAATTTATCTTCTTCGTAACTAGAATCTCCAATGTTGTATCCTCTAGCTTTTAAGAAAGTATTTGCCATTTTTCCACCAATTAAAATTTTATCAACGCCTGCGTTTTCAATTAAGTTGGTAATTACTCCAATTTTATCTGAAACTTTTGCTCCACCTAGAATAGCGACAAATGGCTTTTCAGGACTTTTTAATACTGCGCCTAGTTCTTCTACTTCTTTTTCCATTAAGAAACCTAAAGCAGTCTCTTTTCCCTGTTCTTCCATTTTCTTTGCAACACCTTCTGTTGAACTATGTGCTCTGTGAGCACTTCCAAAGGCATCATTTACATATCCATCAGCTAAATCAGCAAACTCTGCTGATAAGACTTCATCATTTTTGGTTTCCCTAGCATCAAAACGAGTATTTTCTACTAGTCCTGCTTCTCCCTCTTTTAGTTCACTAATCATTCCTTTAGCGCTGTCACCTGTTGTATCACCAGCAAATTTCACTTCTTTTCCTAATTCTTCTGATAGTCTCTCAGCTACTGGGTTCAAAGAATATTTTGCTTTCATTTCTTCCTCAGACATCTCTTTTGGCTTTGGCTTACCTAAATGGGAACAAAGAACCACTTTTGCCCCTTGATCCATTAAGTATTGAATTGTTGGAATAGCAGCTTTAATTCTAGTATCATCTTGGATCTTTCCATCTTTCATTGGTACATTAAAGTCACAACGAACCAAAATTGCCTTTCCTTTTACATCCATATCACTAACTGTCTTTTTCTCCATTATCGCTCACTCCTTCTTCTCTAAGGGTGACACACCTTTCCCTAGGGTCGTGTCTTAAGGGATAAGATATGTCCCCCTTGGGTTTATTTATTTGAAATATAAATTGCTAAGTCTACTAGTTTGTTTGAATATCCCCATTCATTATCATACCAAGCTACTAATTTAACAAATGTATCTGTTAAAGCAATTCCTGCTGTGCTATCGAATATAGATGTATGTTCATCATGAATGAAATCTGAAGAAACTACTGGCTCTGTTGTATAATCTAAAATACCTTTCATTTCATTTTCAGATGCTTTTTTAACTGCTGCACAAATTTCTTCATATGTTGCTGGCTTTTCTAAATTAACTGTTAAGTCTACTACTGAAACATCAACTGTTGGAACTCTAAATGACATTCCTGTTAATTTTCCATTTAATGATGGAATAACCTTTCCAACTGCTTTTGCTGCACCTGTTGAAGATGGAATAATATTAGCTGCTGCTGCACGTCCTCCTCTCCAGTCTTTCTTAGATGCTCCATCAACTGTTTTTTGTGTAGCAGTTGTACTATGAACTGTTGTCATTAAACCATCTTTAATTCCAAAGTTGTCATTGATAACTTTAGCAAGTGGTGCTAAACAGTTTGTTGTACAAGATGCATTTGAAATGATATTCATATCTGGTGTATAAGTATCATTGTTAACACCCATTACAAACATAGGTGCATCTTTAGAAGGTGCAGAAATAATAACCTTTTTTGCTCCTGCATCTAAATGCGCTTGTGCTTTTTCTAGTGTTGTAAACACTCCTGAACACTCTAATACATAGTCAACTCCGTCTTTTCCCCAAGGAATGTTTTTTGGATCCATTTCGTTATATACTTTGATTTCCTTTCCATTAACAACTAATGTATTTTCTGTTGCTGATACTTCTCCCTCAAATTTTCCATGTACAGTATCATACTTTACCATATATGCCATATAATCTGCTGTAATAAATGGGTCATTAATAGCTACAACCTCAACTTCCTTTTTATTTAGGGCTGCTTGGAAAGACAAGTTTCCAATTCTTCCAAATCCATTAATACCAATTTTAATACTCATAATTTTTATCCTCCTAAAATTATTTTTTTAAGTAAGATTTCTCTTACTATTTGTTTAGTATATCCTAAACAATGTAATTTTATATCAATACTGTGTATTTTTCAAGTATTCTGGCTAATTTTTAAGTATTTTTATATTTTAGAAAAAAGTCTCTTCAGATATAGAAAAACAGAGGTCTTTTAAACTCCTCTGTTTACTTCATCATTAAAACACTCTTTCATTATACTAAAGCATATAATGATTTCTAACTGCTAAAGCAGTAAGACAATCATTTATAGAGTAATATTATCAATTATTTTTATTTCTTGAAAGAAAAAGTCTTTTGCATCTTGATGCCAAAAATCATGTACTTCTTGTAATACTTTTTGTTGCTTTGGTGTCATTGTTACTGTAATTTCTTGAAATAAGAAGTTTCTAATTTTGCTCCAAGTACTAACTTTTTCTGGTACTCCTGCTGGTTTAAATTCTGCTCCATTTTCTACTGTGCTTACTCCACCATAAACATTTCCATTTTCATAATTTGCCATTTGTTTTCCTCCTTTGTGAGTTACTTAAACTTTTACTTCTTTATTTATACTATATATATTTGAAATAATCAAGCATTTTTTTGCTTTTTTTGTGTTACATTTTTATTACAAGAACGTAATATAGTTGTAATATATACTAGATTTCCATTTGACTTCCTAAAAAGCTAGCTGCAGATTGTGCCACTTTTTGCTCTATTTCTGACATTTTTGTAGCACTATCTTTTGATAATAAAATGACACTACCAATTACGTCACCATCAGAAATAATTGGATATACAATTTGAGAATGATATCTTCTTTCCTTATTGTCATTCTTAGTAATTGGAACTGCTAAATCATTATTCTCTTTACTTGTATATTTCTCTTTATCTTCCATAATTCTTTCCAATTCTTCACTTAAATCTTGCTCTAAAAATTCTTTTTTTGAACCTCCGGATACTGCAATAACAGTATCTTTATCTGTAATGCAAGCAATATGTCCTGTCGTTTTTGCTAATGTTTCTGCATATCCTGTTGCAAATTCTGTTAATTCTCCTATTGGAGAATACTTCTTTAAAATAACTTCGCCTTCTTTATCTGTAAAAATTTCTAATGGATCTCCTTCTTTAATACGTAAAGTTTTTCTAATTTCTTTTGGAATGACAACTCTCCCTAAATCATCTATTCTTCTTACTACACCTGTTGCTTTCAAAATGTTACCTCCTTCTAAATCTCAGAGCTAAAAAGCTCCTTGCAACTTATATTTTCATACCATACAAGCATGATTTTCTTGATATTCTTATTATTGCTTTAAAAGGAAATTTTTATACATTTTATTTTTATTTTATTTCAAAAACAAAGCTAGCCTTCCTGCTAGCTTTGAATCTCTTTATCTATTTTTTTCCATTTCAATTGATTAACAATTACTACCATACCACTAATGATAACAAATAAATAAAAATTTATGCCCCTACTTAATAATACACTACTTGTCATCATATCTTGTGGATATACATTTCTAAATATTTCTGTAAATGCTCCCTCGCTGACACCTACTGCTCCTGGTGATGGAATTCCTGATACTGTCGCATATAGTACAGACTGCATTGTAATAATTTCTAAAATACCATATTCATTTAATCCTAACGCTCTATAAGTCCAATATGATGTGCTATAATATAGTAAAAACTGTATAGCTGTTGTTGCAATAATTTTTACCATTAAAGATTTATGTTTCTTTATGTACACAGCACTTTCTTGATATTTTGTTAATTGTTCTTCTATCTTCTCTTTCTTCTTATCAATATTTTTAATCCTAAAAAATTTCATTATTTTAATGGCAATATGAACTAGTCCCTCTGACATTCTTTTAGAAAAAATGCCTATAATCAAAAGAGCTAATGCACTTGCATTTAAGCATACACCTACAATAAAGAAAATAATTAGTACTTTGTTCATATATTGATAATTGAATAGTAAACTAATAAAAGCAAAGCTAAGTGTAATCACTTGCATTCCACTTAGGTTTAATAAAAGTGCTAATGTAGAACTAGAAATGTCAATATGATCTTTGTGCATATAGTAAATCTGCATTGGTTGCCCACCACTTGCTGCTGGTGTAATAGAACTAAAGAAAAAACCAATTAGCGCATATTTAAAATTTTGCTTGAAAGAAGATTTTTCATTTAATACTTTTAAAGTTCTTCCTATATCAATTGCTTCGCACGCTAGGTACAATATCATACAAGCAATTCCTACAAGTAAATATTCTACCTTAGCTGAGCGAATAATTTCAAATATCATAGTAATATTTTGATCTTTTAATAAAATATAAAGTGTAATACCAATCAATAATATAAAAAATAAAAAGTTCCTAATTAACTTCGACTTACTCTTCACTGTCATCATCCCAATTCTTACTATTATAATATTTTTCTATGCTTTTTAAAAATTGTGGTCTTGTATCTTCTTCCTCTGTTTCTATTTCCTCTTCTAATTCTTCTGTATATTCTCCTTGAGGCTCTTCCATATATCTTATTGATTTTCCTTCAGTTTCTTCTTCTGTACTTCTGAGAGTTACTCTTTCTGTTCCATCACTTTCCTCGGTATGTTTCATTTCTATTTTTTTTCTTGGCTTTTCTACTGTTTTTTCTTGTATTTCTTCTTCCTCATAAAGCGATAAAATATTTCCTAATTCATTAGAAAAATCTTCTAATAAAACAATTTTAATACTTGGTAATTTTCCATCAATATAGTCATCCATAATGCGTTTTAATTTTGCAATATTCTTCATTTCAGGTGCAATTTCTTTTGTATATCTTCTTGCTCTATCTGCTAATTTTTCTTTAATACTTACCATGTCTTCGTTGCTTGCACAAGAAATCCTCTGGAACATTTGGAAGGAATCATAATACTTGAAAATTGGAATATTCATACATTCTTTATCAAATCGATCGTAGAATTGTTCCATTTTCATTGGAATACATTTAAAGATATCTTCTGCTTGTTCTCTATACATCTTATCTTTTAATTGAGCATTAATTTCATTAAAATGCTTTAATACTTCTTGCATTTCATCTTTAATTTCATCTACAACTGCTACTGTTGAGAGCTCTTCATCTACATTAGCACAATAACTAGAAGTTAAAGATGCAATATTCATTCCATTAAAAAATACGCTTTTAACAGTTCTAATATCATATTTGATTAGGTCTTTTTTTATGAAATAGATAAAGTATGCAAACAGTTTCACTATTTGAATTAATTCAATTCTACCATTTTTTACATCTTCTAAAGTTTCATCAATCACACCTTCAAATTGGTCATCTGGTATTTTCCAATATTCCTCTGTAAGAAGTCTCTTATAGCCTGGTAACTGACTAGTGTCAATCGTATTACGGATAACTTCCATATTGTCTTTAAATACTTTCATATCGAAAATACGAGTACGTACGTAAATTTCAATAAATTTAAAGAAACGATATTCTGCTTTGAAGTTATAATAATAGTTATTATCAAATTCTTTAATGTAGAATTGTCTATTATCCATAAACACTCTGGAAGATACTAAGATTGCTTTATACTCTTCGTTGCTGTCAATGTTTACGAACTTATCTTTCGTAATCTTTCCTGCTTTAATTTCAAATGAAATTGCTATGGTAAAGATAAGCATAGTTTGTAAAATACGGTGATTTGTATTTGGATATGCTTTTGTTACCATATCAAATATTTTCTTAAAATTGTTTAATGCATGTTTTAAAATACGCAAGTTTCTGGTTCCACTCTTGTTGAAAGTAGAAGTAATTAAATTAGTGTTTTCTCGTAAGAAACGAATTAAATCCGCTTCATTTTCATAACGCATTAAAAGTCCATTAATAATATAATTAAACTCTGGTGCATACTCAAAAGTTTCACCAATTAGTTTTTCTTTAATTCTTTCATAATCATTTGCTTTGTCAAAAACATATTCAATCGTATCACGAATTCTTTCTACCATTGGTTTATCTGTCTTAATGGTTAATTTATCTTGTTTATCTAATAAATACGTAGCAATAAAAGTTTTCATCTCTAAATTGCTATTTTTTAGCTTAGTAGATAATTCTTTTTCGTTACAAATAATAATCGTTTTAATATGGTCATGCTCTACGAAATTGTTGATATATCCTAAAATATCAATAACATCTACATTTGCTCTCTCTAAGTCGTCAAAACACAATACTTTATCATCTGTTGAAAAGAATTGACCATAGTCTAATTGGTTTCCGTTTTGTGTAACACCAAAGAAGTTAGCCATATCCAATCCTGTTTTAGCATATTCTGGGATATTAGCTACTCCGCTAGCATCCATATATTTCTTTAAGTTTCTATCCATTAATTGTGTGGTTTCAATAAATATTTTTTTACTAATTTCTTCTAGGTTAGAAATTCCATATAAAGACATGTAAATGGCTGTTAATCTCTTTCCATTTACTTGCATAGATTCTATTTTAGGTTTGATTTTGTGGTTCCAGAAATAAGTCTTTCCGCTTCCCCATTCACCATTTATCATAATCGCATAATCTGTATATTCTGCTCTAATATAATCTAAGATACTTTCTACTAAATCGTCCATTTTCCTATTCCTTTCTCTTTTGATATTTCTCTAAATCACTTGCAATTGTTAAAATTCCTACTGTTTGACTACCAGCAACTTTAAGCACTCTTGCACATTCATTTGCTGTACTTCCTGTTGTATAAATATCATCCAAAAGTAGTATTTTCTTATTCTGTATTTTGAGTTCATTTTGTACTTTATATACATTTTTTACATTTTCTCTTCTTTGCTCTTTATTCAAACTACTTTGCGGCTGATTATTTTTTGCTTTTTTTAACACTTGCATTTCAATTGAAATACCTGCCATTTTACTGACTTTCCTAGCAAGTAGTTCACTTTGATTATATCCTCTTTCTCGTTTTCTAGATAAGGATATTGGTATTGGGATAATTATATCATATTTTTTTAAAAATCCATATAATTTTTCATTATTCATAAAAAATTCATAAATTGTATTTGACAAATATGCTTTATCCTCAAATTTATATTGCAAAATTTTTTCTCGAATTGGTTCTGTATAGGAAAATAGATAGAAATGTTCATCTATGAAAGTATCTTCATTTTGATAAAAGTCTAACTGATTGAAATAAATATTAGAATTGGCTATTTTTTGTTTACATTCTTGGCACAAGTAACCTTCTCCCATTTTATCACAAAAGCCACAAGTTGGTGGAAAAATAAAATTGAGGACAGTGTCTAAAAGGTTCATTTTCGCCCCTCCTTTTTAGATTTACATGTCCCCGATTTTTTCTTCTATACTTCTGTTATCATTTTTAAATTTAATGTATTCATAACAGTACTTAAATTTTTTTAAAAAATTCTATCATTCAATGCTACATCTTTCATATTCTTTTCTAGCTTTGCATCAGAGTAATCCATTTTTTTATCTAATGCTTCCATTTGATGTTTAATGTAAGACATCTCTACCATCATATAAGCTATGTCATCTTTCATATTAACTACATCTTTTTCTAGCCTAGCCACTTTTTGTTCCAATGCTGTCATTCTTTCTTCCAATGCTGTTACTCTTTGTTCTAATGCTGTTACTCTTTCCTTCAACTCTACTACATCTTTTTGTAATGTTTTTACATTTGCGTTCGTTTCTTCTGTCAGTTTTAAAATCTTTACTAACATTTCTTGATCCACATTTTCTCCTCCCTTCTCATATGTATTCCCTTTTTGTTATTTTCTTTTCTCTATATCTCATTTTAATTCATATTTACATATAAGTCAATACTATATTTAAAATTTTATCACATTCCGTTTTACTGCGTTAAAGTCTTTAATTTAAACTCTAGTCCTGTATTTCTCTTTTTGCTATCTGCATTTTGTATCATAAACTCTACTACATTTGGACTTCCCACCAAAATTAGAAGCCTCTTCGCTCTAGTCATAGCAGTATATAATAGGGTTCTAGTCAGTAAGACTGGTGCTGCTTGTATAATTGGCATAATAACTACATCAAATTCACTTCCGTTGTGCTTTATGCACTGTAATACAATAAGCATGCTCAATTTGTTCTAATTCTTCAAAGGCATACCATACAATTTTGTCATCATCAAATTTAATTTTTACTCTTTTCTCATTTTCGTCAATATTACTAATGGTTCCATACTCCCCATTAAATACACCTTTTCCCATTTCTAAGTTCGGCTCATGCTTTTCCCAATAAATATCATAATTATTTTTGATTTGCATGATTCTATCGCCTTCTCTAAAAATACTATCCATCCATTTACGCTCTTTCTTTTTTTCATTTGGTGGATTAATAGCTGCTTGTAAATATTTATTCAATTCTTTGGTTCCTAAAGTTCCTTTTTTGGTAGGACTAATCACTTGAATGTTATTAAAAAAGTCATAGTTTCCATATTTCTGTAACCTACCATTACTTAAAGAAATGACATTTTCTAACACCTTTTCTTGGCTTTGCTCCGCTATAAAGAAAAAATCTTCCAATAGTTCTTCATTTTTTTCTCCATTAAAAAAGCTACTTCCCTCATTTACTTTATGACTATTGATAATAATCTTACTTTTGGCTGCTTGTCTAAAAATCTTGTTTAATGTAATCACTGTTATTTGCTCTGACCCTACAATATCTTTTAATACATTTCCTGGACCAACCGAAGGAAGCTGATTACTATCTCCTACTAATACTAGCTTTGTTCCTTTGTAAATAGCTTGTACTAAATAATTCATTAAAAAGATATCTACCATAGATACTTCATCTACAATGACAATATCAGCATCTAGTGGTGCTACTTCTACATTTTGGTCCATGGATTTCATTTGTTCTGTATCCATTTTTCCAATTTCTAATAACCTATGTAATGTTTTTGCTTCTTCTCCTGTTGTTTCTGTCATTCTTTTAGCTGCTCTTCCTGTTGGTGCACACAAAACTACCTTTAGTCCTTCTTGTTTATATAGCTCAATGACCGTTTTAATAATCGTTGTTTTACCAGTACCAGGTCCTCCTGTGATAACACAAACATTGTGTTCTTGAATCGCTTGTACGGCTTCTTTTTGCTTTTCTGATAATTCTTTTTCCGCATTTTTTTCTATTTTTTTGAGCTTCTTTTCAAAGCTACTAATGGCTTTTACATTTTTGTATTCATCTAATGCAATTAGAGATTCTGCCACATTTTTTTCTGCTAAATAATAGTTGGTTAAATATATCCATTCCTGTGTTTCTCTGTCTTCAATAACTACCTCTTTTAGTGCTTTTAAATTAATCAAACTGTCTTCAATTACTTCCTCTGAAACGCCTAATAGCTCATGTGCGAATTGCAATAAGTTTTGATAAATCACACAGCAATGCCCATTGTTATTGGCTACTTTCAAGGCATATTTAATGCCACTTCTTACTCTTTGGCTACTTTCTTGGTCTAGACCTAATTTGAGTGCAATTTGGTCTATTTGCCTAAAGTCTGCTTTTTGTACTAAATCTACTAATAAATATGGGTTTTCTTCAATTAAGTCAATAGTATTTGTTCCTAAACTTTTAAATACCTTTTCTGCACTTTGTGGACCTATTCCATACTTTTGCAAGTATTCTACAATACGCCATATCTCCCAATTTTCATTAAAACTTTCTGATACCTCAATTGCCTTTTCTTTGGTAATTCCCTTAATACAAACTAACTTTTCAGGTTCAAACCTTAAGATATGGACTACTTCTTTACCAAATTCTTTAATCATTCTCTGAGCAGTGGCAGGTCCTATTCCTTTTAATTTGCCACTCGACAAATATCTTTCTAACCCTTCTAAAGACTCAGGCATTGTTTTTTCAAAAGTCTCAATTTTAAATTGCATACCATATTCAGGATGCTCTACAAAATTCCCAGTTGCCTTGATAGTATCTCCTTTGTTGATAAAAGGGAGATAACCTACAACAGTAGTCTCCTCCTCCTCTGTTTCAAAAGCAGCTATGGTATAACTATTTAATTCACTACGATAAATAATCTCTTTAATTTCGCCTAATATTTCCAAAACATTTCCTCTTTTTCTCTTAACACTTCCCTTATTGTATCTTTATTTCTTCGTTTTTTCAAGATGATTGGTAATAAATTTACCTTATTCCATCTACACTATCTAAAATCTCTTTACAATCCCTCCAATTAGAAACCTTAATATTTTCATAATCGTTTCCCAACTTTTCTATGATTTCTTTTGTTTCATCTGTTGAATTTAAGTCTACTACAATAACATCTTTAATATTTTCTTCTTTTCCATAAATTAAGCGAAATAGAAATGATCGAAGAAAGCCTTCAATCTTCTTCTCTTGATTTTTAGCAGCCACAATGACATAAATTCCATCAGGTTTTAAATTGGTGTACGTATATGTATAAATAATTGTTTTTATCATTTCAAATAAGCCATATAAAGCTAATACCCACAGAATACCATTCCATAAAAATTCCATTGTTTCTTCTTCCTTTCTTTGGTATTTTATGCGCTTTGATTTTTTTGGTTCCTTATGATATACTAAAAACATGAAAGAATTAATTGTAGATGATAAATATGATGGAAAGAAATTAAATAGTTTATTATTAGATACTTTTGATGGTTTAAGCCTAAATGTGCTATACAAAGCACTTCGTAAAAAAGATATTCGTGTGAATGATGTACGAATGAATAAGAATGTTATTGTACATACAGGGGACCATATAAAAATATATATTTCTGATGAACAACTAGAAAAAAATTCTCATTTTGAAATAGATATTATTTATGAAGATGAACACATCTGCGTTGTGAACAAACCTGCTCGAATTGAAGTAACTGGTGAAAATTCATTAACTACTTTACTTGAAAAATCATATACTTTTATCAAGCCTTGCCATCGTTTAGATAGAAATACAACTGGTTTAGTTTTATTTGCTAAAGATAAAGAAACTTTAGATATTTTATTAGACAAGTTTAAAAATCATGAAATTGAAAAACACTATACAGCAAAAGTAATTGGTATTCCTACTAAAAAACAAGCTACTTTAACGGCTTACCTTTTTAAAGATGCCAAGAAATCTTTGGTGTATATTTCTAATACTCCTAAAAGAGGTTATGAAAAAATTATGACTTCTTATCAAGTTGTGAAGGAGAATAAAAAAGAAAATACCAGTATATTAGATGTTACTCTACATACTGGTAAAACTCATCAAATCCGCGCTCATTTAGCCTATATTGGTTACCCTATTTTAGGTGATGGCAAATATGGGAATAATGAAATAAATAAAAGATCTGGATATAAAGTTCAACAACTAACAAGTTGTTCTCTTACTTTTCATTTTAAAGGCGAGAGTGGCATTTTGGGTTATTTGAATGGAAAAAGTATCTCCTTATAGAAGATACTTTTTATTTTACTTAATCAACTCCTCAAACTCCTCACTTGAAATCACTTCTTTTTCCATTAGAGCCTGAGCCACTTTATCCAATTTTGCCATATTATTTCTCAAAATTTCTTGTGCTGTTGCATAACTATGGTCTAACATAATTTTAACTTCAGCACCTATTGCATCACTAAACTTCTCCCCAAATAATTGTAATTGATATGGGTCTTTTTCTGTATCTACTGAAATTGGTCCCAAATTATCACTCATTCCATATTTGGTAATCATATCTTTTGCAATTTGTGTAGCTACTTCAATATCATTACTTGCACCAGTTGAAATATCACTTAAAGCAACCTTCTCAGCAGCACGCCCACCAAGTAAAGCAATTAATTTTTCTTGCATTTCTGTTTTAGAAATATAGTATTTATCCTCATTTGTTTTGTACATAGTGTACCCACCTGCAATACCACGAGGAATAATAGATACTTCTTTAATATCTTTTTGCGTTTCTAAAGTACTGCTAACAATAGCATGTCCCGCTTCATGATAAGCAGTTAACTTTTTATCTTTGTCTGAAATCACTCTGCTTTGTCTTTCTAATCCAACCGTTACTTTTTTCACAGCATCTTCTACATCATCTTGTGTAATTGCCTCATGCTTTTTGATAGTTGCAATAATTGCCGCTTCATTTAAAATATTAGCAAGTTCTGCTCCTGTAAATCCTGCTGTATCTCCTGCTATATCTTTTAAGTCTACTTCCTCTGCAAACTTCTTTCCTTTCGCATGAATTTTTAAAATTTCTTCTCTTCCCTTCATATCAGGAAGCGCAATAGTAATTTGTCTATCAAATCTACCTGGTCTTAGTAATGCTTTATCTAACATTTCTGGTCTATTTGTTGCAGCAAGCACTATAATCGTTTCTTCTGTATCAAAACCATCCATTTCTACTAATAATTGGTTTAATGTTTGATTATTTTCAGACTCTGCCCCACTTCCACTAGACCTTCTAGAACCAATGGCATCAATTTCATCAATAAATACAATACATGGAGCAACCTTTTTCGCTTTTTCAAATAACTTTCTCACACGAGAAGCACCAAGACCTGCAAACATTTCAATAAATTCAGAACCACTCATAGAAATAAATGGTACTTTTGCTTCACCTGCAATTGCTTTTGCAATTAAAGTTTTACCTGTTCCTGGATTTCCACAAAGAAGAACACCTCTTGGAACTTTCGCTCCCATATCTGTAAATCTCTTTGGTTCTTTTAAGAAATCTACAATTTCAATCATTTCACTTTTTTCTTCTTCTAATCCTGCAACATCATCAAATTTTATTTTAGATTTCGTTGTCTCTGCATCATATACTTTTCCCTTATCTCCTAGTCCTTGCATTTTAAATAGCACAATGACTAAAGCTACTAGTATAATAGTTGGTAATAGTGAGAATAACGTCTGCATGACTCCAATTAATGGATTTTGCTTTTTTTGTACTAATTCAATTTGATTTCCTTTTAGTGTTTTCTCTTGAATTAACTCAATAAAAGCTTGTGTGTTTGGCACAATTGTCTTTTTCTCATTTCCTTCTTCGTCACCTTTTAGTTTTACTTTAACAGAAGTGCTCCCCACTGTCATCTCAACTTTTTCTACTTGTCCTTCATCTACTTTTTTGATTAACTCTGTGTATGCTAATTCATTGTCTTTTTCTTTTTGACTATTCGTTGTTAAAAACCAAATGGATACTCCTACTAATATTACTATTAATACTAGAATAGCAATCCCGAAGATACATTTTTAGTTTCTTATCTTTTTCTTTCTGATTTTGATTTTGCTCACTCATAGTAGTTTACTCTCCTTTTCCTTTTTGCAATTGAATTTATCCCTCTCTAATATTAGCCTCTGGTTGAGGATGATTTTCATCTCTTGCTTTTCGCTTTTCTTCTTTTTCTTTTTTCTCCTCTTGCCTCTTCTTTTCGTCTTCTTTACGAACTTTTTCTCTTTCCTCTTCTTCCTTTTTCTCTTGTTCTTGTCTTGCTAATTCTTGTTTAATTTTCTCTTGTTCTGAAATAATCTTGGATAATTCCATTTGTTGTTTTATCATATCTGATTTAATCATCAAAATAGAAGTAATAATATAAATACATGTAATTGCCATATACATAATGTCAAAATATTGAATCGTATATCCTGTTAATTGATTTACTATCATATATACAAGATTTAGAATAATAGGAAGTGTTAAGCTATGGACTGCAATGTTATATGTCGCGCTATACTTTAATCTTAATCTTGAAAAAATCCCCGTAATATATCCTAAAACAGAATATAGCAAAGCATCTACTAATACCGTAGAAAAATAGATAATAAATAAGTAAATTGCCATAGTAATAAAAAATGCAATATAAACTGTCCATATCATGGTTCCTGATATCATATTCATGATGTCCTGCTTGTCCAATTTTACAATATGATATCTTTGGCTAATGTCTTGATAAGGAATGGTTGTTGACATAGCTGTTATCCCTGTTTTAAAAATCATTTTATCTTTTAAAATAATAACACCATTGCTATATCCTTTTACTGCTTCTTCATATTTGGTTACTTGTTCCTCATTTAAATCTCCAGTATCTATGATAATTTTGCCATTTAATAACTCTGTATCTTCTACAATAATGGCGCCTGCATTTTCATCTTTCGACTTTATCATTAATGTATCTTCTGCAAAATGAATTTCTGCAATTTCATTTTCGATATAGGAACTTACCTGATTCACAACTTTTCCAAAGTTCCATGTAATCACAAGTGAAATAAGGAAAACAAAAATTAACATTAATTTTGCTAAATATCCAATAGAGCTTCCTACTTTTTGCACTGCTAATTTTTGATATTCTTCTAATCCAAAAATACTAATTTTTATCTTCTTCCAAAATGAGATTTTGTTTTCCTGTTCCACTTTTCTTACTTCCACCTTTCTAATAGGCTACATCTTTTCTACTGTCATTCCTTCTTTTGTATCTTTTACACTATATCCTTTTTCTTTTAATTCATCGCGAATTTTATCAGACATAGCCCAATCTTTATTTTCTCTTGCTTGTTTTCTTTTTTCTAATAATTCTGCAATTTCTTCTGGTAATTCTACATTTTTGGCTTCTTCTAAATATTGTTTACTATTTTCTAAATCTAATCCTAAAACCTTATCAAATTTTAATAAAAGTTTTGCATATTGTTTTGATTTTTCTTGATTTCTAATAATTTCCCATACAATTCCCATAGCTGCTGGCATATTCAAGTCATCATTTATTGTTGCCAAAAATTTATCTTCATATTCCTTTATTTTTTCATCTGAAATCACTTCTGTTCCTTCTTGATGTTTCAAAAAGCCTTCTCTTAAACGGTTTAATGCTTTTTGTGTAGATAAAGCGGTATCAAATGTAAAATTTAATTTTGTACGATAATGTGCTGTAAAACAAAATAGTTTATATGCTAATGGCTCTATTCCTTTCTCTTGCAATTGGTCTAAAGTATAAGTATTTCCTAATGATTTGGACATTTTTCCACCATCTACTTGTAGGAATTCCACATGCATCCAACATTTTGCAGGAACCTTTCCTGTTAGCCCTTTACTTTGTGCAATTTCATTTTCATGATGTGTTGGAATATGGTCAATTCCACCTGTATGAATATCAAATTCATCACCTAAATATTTTCTTCCCATTGCACTACACTCAATGTGCCATCCTGGATAAGATAATCCCCAAGGACTTTCCCATTTCATAATATGTGTTTCTGGTGCTTTAATCCACAAAGCAAAGTCATATGGATTTCTTTTTTCCTCATCTACATCTACTCTTGCACCTGCAATTTGTTCATCAATATTTCTGTTAGATAATACTGGATATTTATCTAATTTTGAAATATCAAAATAGATACCTCTACTAGTTTCATATGCATATCCATTTTTTACTAATCCTTGTACGAATTCTAACATTTCTGGAATGTGCTCTGTTGCTTTAGCAATTGTTTCTGGTCTTTGTATTTGAAGTCTTTCCATATCTCTAAAGAAAATTTCTGTATAGTATTTTGCAATTTCATATGGGTCCTTATTTTCTTTTCTTGCAGCCTTTTCCATTTTGTCTTCGCCTTCATCTGCGTCTGACTCTAAGTGCCCCACATCAGTAATATTCATAACATGATTTAATTCGTATCCATTGTATTGTAGTACTCTTCTTAGAGTGTCCATAAAAATATATGCCCTAAAGTTTCCAATATGGGCATAACTATACACGGTTGGCCCGCATGAATAAATGCGGACCGTATTTCCTTCTAATGGTTTAAATTCTCCCTTTTGTCTTGTTAGGGTATTATAAAATTGAATTGGCATAAACTAATTTCCTCCCTCTGGCGTCGTTGTATTTCCACTTGGATTTGTTGTATTTTCTCCTGGACTAGTTGTATTTCCGCCTGGTGTAGTTGTTCCACCTGGATCTGTTGTTGTTATTTTATTTACTGTAATGGTAATCGCTACTCCCTTTTCTACTTTTGTTCCTGCTTCTAGACTTTGTGTTAATACTACTCCATTTGCTAATGTAGCATCATGACCTTCTATTACTGTAATAGTAAGCCCTGCTAATAAGGCTCTTGCTTCTGTTTCAGTCTTGCCAACCACATTTTCTACCACCACTTTATTCGTTTCTTCATTATGTTTTGTACACTTTTCAGTAGGAACACTATATTTATCTTTTCCTACTACTTTCCAACCTGCATTTTGCTCTTTTTCTGGTTTTTTAGCAAATACTTTTTCTTCTACCTCTGGGCAATATTGATTTGCTAATTTTCCTGTTTCTTTACAGATTTTTTCTGCTTCATGTCCATCACAAGTCTTTGGTAGATTATCCTCTGTAAAGTACTCTGTATAAGTGCTACCACAATTCTTTGTTGCTAGCTTTCCTGAAGTTCTACATACACTTCTCGTTACTACATTGTCTGGCTTTTTAAATCTAGCTGCTTTTTTATTTTTATGAACTGATTTCATAACATTCGCCCAAAGTTTTCTTGCATTACCAACATTGTATAATGGAATACTATTACTTTCTGGAAATCCATTCCATGTTGCTGCTGCATAATATGGTGTAATTCCGCAAAGCCATGTATCTCCATCATTTTCTGTTGTACCAGTTTTAGCTGCCACATCAAAATTCGCCATGTAACATTCATTTGCTGTTCCTTGTGAGCCTGTTACAACATCCATCATAATTTGTTTTACAATATACGCATTTGCTGCTGAAATGACTCTATGTTTTTCTTGTTCTGGTTCTAGTACTGTTTCTCCATCAGAATTTACTAACTTGTTGTAAAAAGTAGGTTCAATATATACACCATCATTAGCAAGTGCTGCATATGCCGCTGCCATTTGTAAAGTACTTGATGTACCATTTGCTCCACCAATTGCTAAAGATAAAACAGCATCATTTTCCATAGTATAAGTATCTAAACCAAAAGCATGTAAATAATCAATAACTGTTTTAGCTCCAATATTCGAAAATATTTTGATATTAACAATATTAGAAGAAACCTCTATTGACTTTCTAACAGTGCATAATCCTTGATATCCTCCTGCATTTTTTGGTCTATAACTTCTACCACCATTAACTCCTGCAAACTCAGTTGTTGTATCTTCATACACGGTAGAAGCTTGAATTACCTTTTCTTCTAATCCTGTTGAAACATTTGCTAAAGGTTTAATAGAAGAACCTGTTTGCCTTCCTGTCATAGCATAATTGTTATTTGTTCCTACATCACTACCAAAAGCACCACCCATTGCTACTACTTTACCAGTTTTGAAATCAATAATTGTCATTCCTGCTTGTGTTTGAACTTTTTTGGTAACATTTTTCTTTCCATTGTTCCATGTAGCAGTTCTTGACTCTACATAACTCTTTTTAGCCATTTCACTCACTACTGTTTTTTGTATAGCAGTATCTTGTGTTGTATATAATTTATATCCTCCACCTCTAATAATATTAACTGCTTCTTTATAATCAATATCTTTTTGTTTTGCCAAGTCTTGTGCTGCTTCTCTAACTGCTTGTTCTACAAAATAAGAATTTGTGTTTTCAAAATCAAACTTTCCTTGCTTGAATTTAAAGCCCTTTTCTATTTTAGCTAATGCTTCATTATAAATTTTTTCAGCTTCTTCTGGGTTGTCACTAATTTTATTTTGTTCTTTCATTAAATCTAATACAAATTTTGTTCTTACTTTAATTTTTTCTTTATTGTCTAGTTCTTCATTGTATGGATTATACGCATTAGGTGAATGGTTAATTCCTGCTAAAAAGCAAGATTCTGCCAAGTCTAAATCTTTTGCTGATTTTGCAAAATAATATTGTGCGCCATATTCCACACCACAAAGCTGACGTCCACCTATGAAAATGACATTTAAGTATTTTTCTAGAATTTCTTGCTTATTTAATATTTTTTCTAATTGATATGCTCTTGACATTTCACGGATTTTTCTCTCAATTCCTTCTTTACCACTTCCAGCATCATCCTTCATCAAGTTTTTTACCAATTGTTGAGTAATTGTACTTCCTCCACCAACACTAGAGCCATCTGTTCTATGTAATAAATAACTAATTGTAGCTTTTCCTGTTCTTAAAATATCTACACCATCATGTTCATAAAATCTTTTATCTTCTATTACCACATAAGCATCTGCTGTATATTTTCCCATTTCATCAAAAGGTACTATTTTTCTATTTGCATCTCCATCTGTTGCTGAAAGAACTGTAATTTGTTTACCTTTTGAGTCCAACACTACTGTATTTTCATTTGCAATTAGTTCTTCCCTTGTTAAAGTCCATTTATCACTTAGGAAAATTCCTGCTACAATTCCTACTCCTGTTAGCCCTGCTAAAACCATCAAAATAAAGCAAATTAAAATTGCCTTCTTAAGTTTAGAGTGCTTCTTTTTCCCTTTTTTCTTTCCTTCTTTTTTGCTCTTTGTTTGTTTCTCTGCTTTTATCTTATATTGCTTTGTTTTATCACTATCTTTGTTTCCCATTAGGATGTCCTCCTATCCTTGTTAGATAATATACGATATTTCCAATTTTTTAGAACTGGCTAATTCGTTTTTTACACGGCTATTATATACTATATTCACTAAAATGAAAAGTATTTTAAGAAATTTTTAAGCTATTTCACTTACGGTTTTAAGACTTTTGTGTGTCATATAACAAAAAATCACTATTTTCCATTGTAATAGTGATTTTTCTTATCTAAATTTTATGAAAAAGCGATGTTAGTTACTTCTTAACTTGTTAAAAACTTCTTGAGCTTCCTCCTCCACCTGAGCGTCCTCCACCTCCGTGGAAACCTCCACCGCCAGAGAAGCCACCTCCATGAAAGCCTCCGCCTCCACCAAAGAAAATGAATGGTCCTCCTCTACCTCTAAAACGTATAGAAATGAAAATAAAGAAAAACATAACTAGCATATAAATCCCAATTTCTATTGACTGAAAACTAGTACCCTTTTGAACAGCTTTTTCTGATCCAGTAATGCTCACACCATATTCCTCTGCAACTTCCTTTAAGAAAGCGCTATACCCATTTCTAATTCCTTCATCAAAATTGTTATTTCTTAAATATGGAATAATATATTCATCTTGCATTCTTCCTGTTTTACCATCTGGAAGTTTTCCTTCTAGCCCATACCCCACTTCTACACGAAATTCCCTATCTCCATAAGAACATAGTAAAAGCAGTCCATTGTCTTTATTTTTATCTCCAATTCCCCAACTATTAAATAGTTGATACGCATAATCTTCAATACTCATTCCATCTAACGATTTTACTGTCACTACTACAATTTGAGCTCCTGTTTTTCTTTGAAGTTCTACATTTGTATCCATGATATATTGCTTAGTCTCTCTTGTCAAAACTCCTGCATTGTCATTGACATAGAAATCTGATGTTGGACTTATTACGGCTGCAAACGTTACGCTTGTCATATTACTCAAAATGAGAATGAATATTAGCAGAAAAAAGGCAAAATAAATTCTTTGCCTTTTCTTACTTTGATTTTTCATTTTATTTGTTTTCAAAACTTCTTTAATCAAAATTAACCTCCGGAACTTTATTACTTCCTTCTTCTGCTTCAAAGTATGGTTTCTTGTCGAAATTGAACATACCTGCAATGATACTTGCTGGAAATTTACGAATACTTAAATTTTATTCTTTGACTGCCTCGTTATATTGTCTCCTTGCTTGGCTAATTCTATTCTCAGTTCCTGCTAATTCATCAGATAATTGCATATAATTTTGAGAAGATTTTAAATCTGGATAATTTTCAACCACTACTAATAAACGATTTAAAGCATTAGTCAATTCTGTATTTGCATTTGATTTATCCTCTATCGTTTTTGCTCCTGCTAGTTTACTTCTTGCATCTGTTACAGAGTTAATAATATCTTGTTCTTGTTTTGCATATCCCTTTACTGTATTAACTAAATTTGGAATTAAATCTGCTCTTCTTTGTAATTGATTATCAATGTCTGCAAACTTCCCATCTACTTCTTCACTTTTTGTAAGTATTCCGTTATAAGTAGAAACTACTGTAATTCCACCAATTAATAGAATGGCTGCAATTACAATCAAGGTAATTAAAAGTCCTTTTTTCATAATTTTTTCCTTTCATTTTTTATTTTTCAATTATCACTATAAGAAAAGTGAAGACCGCGCAAGACGAGCTTGCGAGTGCCTTCCGTTGCTTTCTCTAATTTCATTTATAATCAAAAGCAACGGACAGCAAGGTCAAACGTTCTTATAGCAATAATCAAAAACAAAATAATAATTTTATTAATGATTATCCAAAAATCCCCTTTTTCTTTACTGGTGGCTGCTCATTCATGGTTTTAGCAAGCTGTAATAAAAGTTCACGTTGCTCATTAGTTAACTTCTTAGGTACTTGAACTTGAACTGTAAAGACAAAATCTCCTTGACCATTACCATTAATAGCTTTAAAACCTTTATCTCGGATAATAAACTTTGTTCCTGTTTGTGTACTATCTGGTATCGTATACATTTCATCTGTTCCATCTACCATTGGAATACGAAGCTCTGAGCCTAATGTTGCTTGTGTAAAAGTAATTGGAATTTCGCAAAGTACATTATTTCCTCTTCTTGTATAAAGTTTATGTTTTTTAACATGAATAGTTAAGTATAAATCTCCTTTTGTTCCACCGTTTTCTCCTGGTTCACCTTCTCCACGTAATACAATCGTTTGATTATCATCCACTCCTGCTGGAATTTTAACAGATAATCTTACTTGATTACGGACTGTACCTTTTCCTTTACAAGTTTCACAAGGTTCTTTAATAATCTTTCCTGTTCCATGGCAGTTTGTACAGGTTCTCATTGTTTGCATTTGCCCTAAAATAGTAGTCTGGATTTGTTTAATCTGACCACTACCATGACAAACACTACAAGTTTCTGGATGAGTTCCTGGTTTACTACCTTCTCCATGACAAGTCTGGCAAGTTTCTTTACGATTAATAGTTACATATCTTTCTGTTCCTAAAAAAGATTCTTCAAAACTAATTTCTAAATCATATTGCAAATCAGTTCCCTTTTTAGGTCCATTTTGTCTGCTACCTCCTCGACCACCGCCAAAACCTCCTCCAAAGAAGGAAGAAAAGATATCTCCTAAATCTCCAAAGTCACTAAATCCATCAAAACCTGTGGAATATGTATAGGTACCATTTCCATATGGATTACCTCCACCAAAGCCTTGTGGTCCATCTGGTCCAAACTGGTCATACATTTTTCTTTTTTGGCTATCAGATAATGTTTCATATGCTTCATTTACTTCTTTGAACTTAGCTTCTGCTTCTGCCTTATTATCAGGATTAGCATCTGGATGATATTTCTTTGCTAAGCGACGATAAGCTTTTTTTAACTCATCGTCACTTGCATTTTTATCTACACCAAGTACTTCGTAATAGTCTCTTTTAGACATTATTTATTCTCCTCATCTACCTTATACTCTGCGTCATGGATATCTCCATTTTCGTCAGTATGTGTTCCTTCTGTTCCTGCATCTCCACTTGCTGCATTTGCATTATTAGCTTGTGCTGTTTGTTGATATAGTTTTTCTGAAATAGAATAGAATACTGTTGTTAGTTTTTCAGTCGCTGATTTAATAGCTTCTACATCAGAACCTTCTAATGCTTTTTTTACATTAGCAATTTCAGTTTCAGCTTTTGCTTTTTCTTCTCCACTGATTTTATCACCTAAATCATCTAATGTTTTTTGACTGTTATATACTAAGCTTTCTGCATTGTTTCTAGCTTCAATTTCGTCTTTTCTCTTTTTATCTTCTGCTGCATGTGCTTCTGCATCTTTTACAGCTTTTTCAATATCTTCATCTGTTAAGTTTGTGCTTGCTGTAATAGCTACTTGTTGGCTATTTCCTGTTGCCATATCTTTTGCTGATACGTGTACAATACCATTAGCATCAATATCAAAAGTTACTTCAATTTGTGGCACTCCACGTGGTGCTGCTGGAATTCCTGTTAATTGGAATCTTCCTAAAGTTTTGTTATCAGCTGCCATTTCACGTTCACCTTGTAATACGTGAATTTCTACACTTGTTTGACCATCTGCTGCTGTTGAGAATACTTGTGATTTTTTAGTTGGGATAGTTGTATTTCTTTCGATTAATTTTGTAGTAACTCCACCTAATGTTTCAATTCCAAGTGATAATGGTGTTACATCTAATAATACTAAGTCTTTAACATCTCCTGATAATACACCACCTTGAATAGCTGCACCAATAGCAACACATTCATCTGGGTTAATTCCCTTGTCTGGTTCTTTTCCTGTAATTTTCTTAACTGCTTCTTGAACAGCTGGAACTCTAGTAGAACCACCTACTAATAGGATTTTGTGTAAGTCATTTGCCGTAACTCCTGCATCTTTCATTGCTTTTTCTACTGGAATTTTTGTTGCTTCAATTAAATCATTAATTAATTCTTCAAATTTTGCTCTTGTTAAAGTAATATCCATATGTTTTGGACCTGTAGCATCTGCTGTAATGAATGGTAAGTTAATTTGTGTTTGTTGCATTCCAGAAAGTTCAATTTTAGCTTTTTCTGCTGCTTCTTTTAATCTTTGCATTGCCATTTTATCAGTTGTTAAATCAATAGCATCTGATTTTTTGAATTCTGCTACTAAGTAGTCAATAATTCTTTGGTCAAAGTCATCCCCACCAAGTTTTGTATTTCCATTAGTTGCTAATACTTCAAATACACCATCACCAATGTCTAAGATAGATACGTCGAAAGTTCCTCCACCTAAGTCATATACCATGATTTTTTGGTCTTGGTCTTCTTTATCCATACCAAAAGCTAAAGCTGCTGCTGTTGGTTCATTGATAATTCTTAATACTTCTAATCCTGCAATTTTTCCAGCATCTTTTGTTGCTTGTCTTTGGCTATCGCTAAAGTAAGCAGGTACTGTAATAACAGCTTGTGTTACAGGACTTCCTAAATAATTTTCTGCATCTGTTTTTAATTTTTGTAATGTCATTGCTGAAATTTCTTGTGGAGAGAATTCTTCTCCTTCAATTTTTACTTTTCTGTTTGTTCCCATATCTCTTTTAATAGAGATTACTGTGTTATCTGGATTAGTAACTGCTTGACGTTTTGCAATTTGTCCTACTAATCTTTCTCCATTTTTTGAAAATGCAACAACAGATGGAGTTGTTCTGTTTCCTTCTGCGTTAGGAATAACAACTGGTTCTCCTCCTTCCATTACTGCTACACATGAGTTTGTTGTTCCTAAGTCAATTCCTATAATTTTTCCCATAATCTTTTTACTTCCTTTCTTTGTCACTTTAGGGACGTTCCTTTTCCTGACAAACTTGTCAGATCGGGGACACACCTTAAAGCATTTATATATTTTAAAATTAAAATCATTAATTAGCTACGACCACCATAGAATGGCGTATTACCTTATCACCTATCATATATCCTTTACGATATTCTTCTTTAATTTCTTTTTCTCCTAGGTTATCATCTTGTATTAAGCTTACTGCTTCATGAAGTTCGGGATCAAAAGTTTTTCCTACTGCTTCAATTTCTTTTACTCCATTTGCTGTTAATACATCTTTAAATTGTTTTAATACCAATTCTACTCCCTGTTTGTAATTTTCATCTTCTGTTGGGCTAGATACTGCTTTTTCTAGATTATCTATGACTGGTAATAAACGAGAAATGACATCTCCCATTAAAGATTCATACATTCCTTCTTTTTCTTTTAGAGTTCTTTTTTTGTAATTGTCAAATTCTGCTGCTACTCTTTTCAGCCTATCATCTGTTTCATCCAACTGAATTTTTAAAGTTTCATTCTGTTTTTTAATTTCTATCACTTCATCAGCGTTTTCTATCATTTCTTCTTTTTCTTCTGTTAATTCTTCTTTTTCACTCACTCTTTTCTTCCCTCTCTTTCTTCGTGTCAGTTTAGGGACGTATTTTCAACCAACACTTTTTATTATTTATAATAAATTTTGTTTCCCTCAAAGCGTCAGTTAAAGATACGCCCCTAAACCAACACTATTCGCCATTCAGCTTTTTGCTAATATATTTCATAACAGAAATTACTTTTGAATAATCCATTCTTTTTGGCCCTATAATACCAATAGTTCCTAAGTCTTTATCTTGATAACGGTGTTTAAAAGTAACAATACTAAAATCTTTTAATTGTTCATTTTCTTGCTCGTCACCAATATATACATTGATATCGTTCGCGAATCCTGTATTTAATAGGTCTAATACAATTTCTTTGGTATCTATTAAATTAATAAAATTTCTAGCTACTTCTAAACTTCTAAACTCTGGAAGTTCAAAAGCTTTATTAGTTCCTTCTAAATATACTTTTGACTCCTCATGAATAACCTTGTTCAACTGTTCCATAACTGGTTTAATCACTTCTAAGCTATAATTCATTTCAGAAAAAATATACTCTTCTAATGGCTTATCTATTGCTTCTAATGGTTTTCCTTTTAGTTTATTATTAAAGATAAAATTCAATGTGTTTACTTGGTCTTCTGTAATGTCTTCGTCAAATTTGATAATCGTTTCTTTGACAATTCCTGTGTCCGTAAGAATTACTGCCATTAGCATTCTTGTACCTAATAATACAAATTTCACTTCTTCAATATTTTGAATTCCTGTTCTTGGTCCAACTGCTACTGAAGTGTAATGGGTAATTTCTGATAAAGTATTAGTAGCAATTTTGGTTAGGTCTTCTATGGCATTTACCCTAGTTTCCATTTTCGACTGAATATATTTAATTTCTTCTAAACTGATATCGTCTTCTTTAATGAGTTCGTCTACATAGAAACGGTAGCCCCTTGCTGATGGAATTCTTCCGACTAGAAGTATGTGGTTTATCTAAATAGCCAATTCTTTCTAGTTCTGACATTTCATTTCGAATTGTAGCACTACTGCAATCCAGTCCATATTTACTAACTAGGGCTCCTGAACTGACTGGTTCCGCAGTACTGATGTACTCATCGATAATTGCTTGTAATATTCTCTTTTTTCTTTCTTCCAATGTTCCCCCTTTCCTTAGGGATACTTGAAAATTATCTCCTAATTAGCACTCTTTCTTTTTGACTGCTAAACTTTCTATATATTATATCCAATTTTAGCAGTTGTCAATATCAATTGCTAAAAAAACTATGAATTTTTTGTGAACACACAAAAAAAGATTGGTTTATTTCTTTAAACCAATCCTTCTATTTTCATTGTCTTCTATACTAAAGCTGCTACTCTTGCAATAGTACTAATAATAACTGCTACTACATCAATAACACCTACTATTAAACCAGCAATAGCAAATCCTTTTCCTTTTTCCTTTGTAGCGTCAAATTTAACAAGTCCTATAATACCTGTAATAATAGCAACAATTCCACAAGGTAATCCTGCTACAATAAGTCCAACTAATGAAAGTATAAAGCTTGTTAAAGCCATAGAATTTTGTTTTCTTGTTCCTACATTTTGTGTTGTTTGCGCTGTATACTCCTCTGTTTTTACTCCTGATTCTTGAATTGGGTTATTATTTTCTTCCATTTTCATTCCTCCAATATTTTCTTTATTTCATTCTTATGCTTAGAGCAATTTTATTATACATAAATTTGCTAAATATTACAAGTGCTTTTTCTAAATTTATATAAACTCTTCCCATACTAAATTTGCTAAATCAATCCCCTTTTTCGTTAGTTTAATATTGTTTCCCTCTATTTCTACCAAGTCTTCTTTTGTTAGTTTCTCTAGCTGTTCATGATATAAATAAATAGGATTTGCAACAAATCTACTTTTAAATTCTTGTATACTAACTCCTTCTATTTTTCTAAGACCTAATAACATGAACTCCTTTTGCACCGCTTCTTGATTTTGCTTTTCGTGAAAAACAAAATTATTTTCTATTCTTCCTTCTTCATAATTTTTAATATATTCCTCAATCTCTTCTCTATTAGAATAACGAATTCTGTTTGTATAGGAATGGGCACCTGCACCAAACCCTATATATTCCTTTTGTTCCCAGCAGTCACTATTATGTTTCGACTGATATCTCTCTTTTGCAAAGTTTGAAATTTCATAATGAATGTATCCACTTTCTTCTAATAACTGTTTTGTCTTCCAATACATTTCTCTTTCCACTGTTTCCTCTGGCAAAGTTAACTCTCCATTTTGTATTTGCTCTTCTAACTTTGTTCCCTCTTCTACGATTAAAGAGTATAGAGAAATATGTTCTGGTTCTAAACCAATTATCTCTTCCACTGAATTTTGAATTTCTTGAACCGTTTGATTTGGTAAGCCTAACATTAAATCAACATTGATGTTTTCAAATCCTACTTGCCTTGCTAAATAGTAGGTATCTAAAAATTCCTGATAAGTATGTATTCTTCCTAATTGCTTTAACAAAGTATCATAAGTGGACTGTAAACCAATGCTAATGCGATTGATTCCACTGTCAAAATAGGCTTGTAGTTTTTCAAGTGTCACTGTTCCCGGATTTGCTTCTATCGTAATTTCTGCCTCTTTTGCCACTTCAAAATTTTCTTGAATTGTTTGCATGATTTCAACAATATATTTACTATCTAATAACGACGGAGTTCCTCCTCCTATATAAATCGTTTTTACTAAAAAGGGCTTGTCCTTTCCTTCTATTGCATCTTGCTTATTTGCTTGCCCTACTTCTTTCATTTCTTGTTTTAAACATTTCATATATCTTGGAATATAACTGTCTTTTCCTTCATAAGAACAAAAATCACAATAATGACATTTTTTCTTACAAAATGGTATGTGTATATAAATTCCTATTTCTTTCATTGATATATCCTTACCTTTCTGTAATAATCTCCTAATTCTTTTTTTCTTTGGTAAGTAATTCTTCTGCAATTTTCTCAATAGCTTTTAATCTATGATTTACACCAGATTTCCCTAGTGGCTCTTTTAACATATTTCCTAATTCTATCAAAGAAGCCTCTGGATGTAAAATTCTAAGCTGTGCAATTTCTTGTAAACCTTCTGATAACTTCTCTAGTTCTCCTTTTTGCCTCAAGAATTCAATCGCTTGTATTTGCTTTAAGGCAGATTCCACTGTTTTATTCAAATTCGCGGTTTCACAATTTACCTTTCGATTGACATTCCCTCGAATTTCACGGTACACTCTAATTTCCTCAAATTGCAACACAGAATGATTTGCACCAATAAAAGCCAAAAACTTTGAAATTTCTTCTCCATCTTTCGCATAAATTCCATTGCTTTGATTTTTTATAACTTGTTTCACCACAATTTGATAGGTTTGTAATAGCTCTTGTATAAAATCTGCATATGTTTTTTGAGAAAATAGTACTTCTAAATGATAGCTTTGCTTTGGATTACTAATAGAACCACTTCCTAAAAAGCACCCTCTTATCAATGCTTTTTGCAATACTTCTTGTTTGTCTATTTGCTTTCTTATTTTTTCTAAATCTAGTATAAAGTTCTCTTGTATCTCTTCTAGTTCTGGTATTGGTGTTGTAATAGAAAATGTCTTTCCTACAATTTGAATTTCATATTTGGTTTGTTGTAAGTTATTTAACAATTTACTAAAGCGATTGATGTTATACTCATTTTCTGTCGAGAACTTCATTTTATTTTTCTCTATTGTCATATGGTTTGTCATCAAATAGCCTAAAAATTCATATTTAACAGCTTCCTTATTGGCTAAATTAGTTAACTTATTCAATTCTTCTTTTACTTCACCTGCAAATGACATCTATTCACCTTCTTTTGCTACTTTTTGAAATATCATAACACGGTCATTGTTTCCTAAGTCTTTAATAGGTTCTTTGGTAATTAATTCTAATTGACACCCTTCTTTTAGTTCTTTCCATAGTTCTATAATTTTTTTGCCTTGGTCATATCCAATTTCAATTAACACATATCCACCTTTTTTGAGATATTGCTTTGCATTTTCTAAGATAGCTTTATAAAACACTAATCCATCTTCTCCGCCATCTAAAGCTATTCTAGGTTCTTGTTTTACTTCTTTACTTAAGGTATCTATTACTTTTGTTTCTATATATGGTGGGTTAGATACAATCATATCAAATTCCATTTCTTTTAAATTAAAGAACATATCAGATTGCAGAAATTGAATTTGTACTTGGTTTTGCATTGCATTTTTTTGTGCTATTTTCAATGCCTTCTCACTAATGTCTGCTGCTATGATTTGATACTCTTCTATCATATATTGGCTAGTATTTTGTAATTGTTTTGCAATAGAAATAGCAATTGCTCCGCTTCCTGTACATAAATCTAGTATCTGTATTTCTCTATCCGTTATACTTTGTATTTTCACTAAAGCTTGTTCTACCAAAATTTCCGTATCTGGTTGAGGAATTAATACGTTTTCATCAACATAGAAACTCAATCCCATGAATTCTTGTGAATGTGTGATATATTGTAATGGTTTTTCTTGTATTACTTCTTGTAATTTTTCTTCATAGGCTTTGTGTTGCATTTCTGAAACTTCTTCTAATAAATTTCTAATCATTTCTTCTCGTGATTGTTGTAACACAAATTCTAGTAGTCTTTTTGCTTTATTTTCTGCTTCTTCTATATTTTCTTGTTTTAGTTTTTCTTTTCCTAATTTTAATAACTGGCTTTGATTCATTATTGATATATCCTTTTAGTTCTATATTTTCGTTAATATATTATCATATTAATTATCTGTTGACAATAGTAGCAAATCTGTATATAATAAAGATAGGAAATGGAGAAACCACAAACGTGGTTTGCCTATTGAGATATGTAAAAAAACACATCAGCAACGGTCAAATTACAGATGTGTTTTTTTGTTGGTTTATTTCTGTTTACTCAAAATTGTTGCTAATGCTACAATTAAGGCAACAGCTATGATAGTCATTCCTACTAATGCATAAAATAATATGTATATTGTTGCTATTAAACATCCAGTATCTATCATACGCCTCACCTCCTTTACAGAGGCAAACCACATCTGTTTGTTCTCATTTCCTACAATATCTAGTATAGTATACTTTTACATATTTGCCCAGTATCTTTAGAAATATTTTTTCGCTTTTTTGACACAAAAAGCCCCGCTTTAGCCGTAAGGTGAATGAAATTTTAAGAGCCTGCTTTCACAGGTGGGTGTCTTGTTGAATGCTCCTGGGTTTCTTACTACTAACTAATGGTGTAAGCATACACGCCACATTCAAAGGCGGACTCCCTTTAATCGTTTGTTGGTTCTAAAATTCCAGTCTACACGCACTATGCAGGGAAAAATAATATCTATTTAATTCTATTATTATCTTATCATATCTTTTGTTTGGTTGCAACTACCTTATTGATTTTTCTTGTATTTTATGATATCTTAATTCAAAACGTTACCCTGAAAGAAGGATAAATACTATGGAAACAAAAGATAATGTAAATAATTCCAACTCTAACTTTTTTAAGACAAAAGGAATATTGTTCCTTATCATTTTTCTAATTCTTATTTTGTCTGCTTTTGTTTTTCTTTTCTTACGCCCAAAGAATCAATCTTCACAAGAACATCATTCAGAATTAAAAACTACTACTGATTATTCCATTGAAAAAGTAGTTTGTTATAGCAGTGCTTATGGAATAAACAAGGAAGAAACGCAAGCCAGATGGGATTTGGATTTAAGCCAATATACTGACATTGCCATATACTTAAATCTTCAAAATGATATTAGTTCTCTTTATCTTGATAATATTACCTTTTCTAATACAGAAGGAACTACCTATCATTTAATAAACTTGCCAATTGAGGATTTTGGAAAAACACCTACTAATAACATAGAAGTAACTACTAGTGAAAGAATTGACTTTGGCAATTCTTCCCCTATTACACTTCGTTACCTTAATCAAAACTTCAAAGAAAATTGTGTCATTACAGACATTGAAAATCCTCTTGTGTTTGATGGAAGCTTACTAAAAAGAGGAAAAGTTACCCTTTCCTCCTTAAAAAATACTGTGTCATTTACTATCCATTTAATAGACACCTCTGGGCAAGAATTCACTTACCCTATTGAAGTTTCAATCCCTTTGGAAAACAAAGAAACTGGAGAAACTATCTATTCTGGAAGTTATATAGAAGAGAACTTTCTTACAGATGCCTACTTTTATGTAGAGAATCAATAATTACTCTAAAATCTCTCCTATCAAATCATATTCTTTGATATCTGTTATCTTACAAGTTACAAACTCACCAGCTTGTAACTTTTTTGTATTAGGAATATAAATCACTCCATCAATTTCAGGAGTATCCATATAACTTCTACCTACATAGTACTTTCCATTTTTAGTCATGCCTTCTAGCATTACTTCATAGTTCTTTCCTACTTTTTGCTTTAGATTTTCCTCAGAAATTTCTTGTTGCAGGCTCATAATTTTATGATATCTACTTTTCTTTGTTTGAGAATGAACTTGGTTTTGCATTTTTTCTGCTGGTGTTCCTTCCTCTTTAGAATAAGCAAAAGCACCTAATTTATCAAATCTAGCCTCTTTTAGGAAATCATATAATTCTTGGAATTCTTCCTCTGTCTCCTCAGGAAATCCTACCATAACAGTGGTTCTCAAAATACAATTTGGAAGTTCCTTTCTTAATTTTGTAATTAAGCTTCGGATAGTCTTCCCATTGCTATGACGGTTCATTCTTTTTAAGACTGTATCTGAAATATGCTGAATAGGAATATCAAAATAAGGACAAATTTGTGGATGCTTTTTTATCGTCTCAATCAGTTCTTCTGTAATGGTTTCTGGATAAGCATATAGAAAGCGTATCCACTTAATCTTAGGAATTTTGCAAAGTTCTTCTAATAATTCAGCCAATCTTGGCTCACCATAATTATCTATTCCATATTTCGTGGTATCTTGCGCTGTTAAAATAATCTCTTTGTAACCCTTTTGTGCTAAATCCTTTGCTTCTTGTATAATCCTCTCTATTTTTCTGCTTTTCAAAGGTCCTCGAATTTTTGGAATAGCACAATAAGTACAATAATTACTACAACCATCCGCAATTTTTAAATAAGCATAATTCTCTCCAGTTGTAATCACTCTATCTGCTAATTCGTCAAATGGCTCTTCCTCTTTTTCTGCTTCGTTTTCGATTAACTCCTCTATTTTATTCCATAACTTATCATATTCACTATATTTAATATATAAATCTACTTCCGGAATTTCCTTTTCTAACTCCTCTTTGTATCTTTCTACTAGGCATCCCATTGCAATTAAATATTTACAATTCTGGTTTTTATACTCTGCCATTTCTAAAATTGTGTCAATCGCTTCTTGTTTTGCTGACTCTATAAAACCACAAGTATTAATCACAATAATCTCAGCTTGTTTTGCATCATTAATAATTTCATATTGATGATTTTTAAATAATGCTATTGTCTTTTCTGTATCTACTAAATTCTTATTACATCCTAGTGAGATAAATCCTACTTTCATTTTTGCTTCCTTTCATGTCAGGTTGGGGACGTTCCTTTTTCTGACACTTTTGTCAGACTAGGGACATACCTTTTCTTTTTAATTTTCAAGGAATGTCCCCTATATGACACCTTTGTCACAAAAAGGAACGTCCCCAACCTGACAAACTGACACTATTTTTCAATTACTTTTTGTAATAGTTTTAGTCCATCTAGTAATTTGTTGTATGTTTCTTTGCTTATATTTGTTTCCTCTCCACTTGCATATCTTTTTGCTACCCCTTTCATATCAATTAGTTCATAGCGATTTTGTGCATCTTGACCGTTATCTAACATATAAATTGGTGTATAGTCTACTTTATTTAATGTAACTTTGCCATCTTCTCCACTTTTGCGAAGTTCTATATTTAACACTAATTCCACTTTTGATGTATCGTTATTATCAGCACAAATATAGTTTCCTAAAGAATAAGCAATAAAGACATTCTCTCCTTCTTTATTTTTTCTTACTTGCATTGGCTGGATTGCTGCTGAGTGATTTCCTAAAATAGCATTTGCGCCATTGTCAATTAAAAAGTCTGCTATTTTTTCTTGTTCTTTGTTTGGTTTAGTAGCGTAAGCGTCTCCCCAGTGCATAATGACAAATGTAAAATCCGCATTTTCTTTAGCATAGTCTAAATCTTCTTTTGCTATTTTTTCATTATATAAATTTGCTGCTTCTAATTCATTCTCTTTTTTCTTATCTTGTTTTTCCATGACACAAGTATAGGATAAAAAGGCAATTTTAGTTTCTTTTATTGTTTTAATAGTTACTCTGCTATCCCCTAAATTATCTCCGACTGTGTCATACCCTATATCTTGTAAATATTCTTTGGTTTGTTTTAGTCCACTGATGCCATAATCTAAACTATGGTTTGTACTAATGCTAACTAAATTCACTCCTGAATTCTTAACTGCATCTGCAAACTCTTTTGGGCTATTACGTAATCCAAATCCTGAATATTCTTTATCTACAAAATTCGTTTCCATTGTACCTAATACAATATCACTACGTTTTAGAAATCCTGTAATATTCTGGAACATGGGATTAAAATTATATGTTCTTCCTTGCTTTGCATCTTCTATTAGTTCATTTTCGCATAAAATATCTCCTACTGCTGAAAGAGTAATAATGCTATCTCTTTTTTTACTATTCACATCTGAAATATTTTGGACTGTATCAGAAAAGATGTCCTCAATTTGTTTATCTAGTTCTTCTCTTTGCTGTGCTAGTAGTTTCTTTTCTTGACTTGTACGATATATATTGCTTCCTAAGCAAGCCACAATGACTACCGCCAAAATAGATGTCACAATAAAAAAAGTTTTCCAACTAATTGCTTCTACAATCCTTTTAAATACTCTTTTATTTCTTCTACTTCTTGCCATCTTTCGTTTCTCTCCTTTTTCTCTTAATACCTTATCACAAAAAATGAGAATTAGCAACTTTAACATAAGAAAAGTTTAAGCTTTTTTTAAGGACTTCTTAAAACACTTTTTTCCTTTATTTTATATAATATAAACAAGCTTTTTAGGAGGTGCTATTTTAAAATGAAGAAAAAAATGATTATACTGTTCTTATTGATTATTGGACTAATTATATATTTCAATCATGACAGAAATAGACTCACTGCTAATCTCTTTAGCGCTTTTTATGATTACGAAACCATTAAATTAGATACAAATAAAAATTATTCTGGAACTGGACAAGAAAAGGTACAAAATGCAGATGGCTATTTTACAACCTTCACTACAGTAAATGAGTATAAAAAAACTTATAAAGAATATAAGCAAAACGGAAATGCTTCATGGAGCGATAATCACTACTGGGGTGGTACTATGGCTAAAAATGGTTGTGGTATTGCTGCACTTGCTACCATCCTAAGTGGATATAACCAAGACTACACACCAGAAGATCTTAGGCAAAAATATTTTCCTGTTTTAAATTATGACTTGCTATCGGAGGAATTATCCCATACCTTTCATATTAAAAACACAGACTTTTATTATGATAGCATACATTTATCACAGGAAAAATTACAAGAACACTTAAGAACAAATAGGCCCATTTTAATTTGTGTTTGGAATAGTCCTCATAATAATCGTTGGACTACCGCTTCTCATTATTTAGTTTTACTAGCAACAGATGACAAAGATATGGTATATGTTTCTAACCCAAATCGGTGGTGAAAATGATAGTAAGAGTTCTGGTTGGTATCCATTTGACGAGGTAACTCCCTACATTGCCAAAGCTTTATATATAGAAAGTTATTGATTAAACTAGTAGAAAGCAAGCATATTTTTTAATACACTTGCTTTCTTTTCTATCTTATTTTACATATTCATTTAATGGTTTTGACCTATAATTTAATTCTCCAAATTTTTCTGTTGTTACATATCCAGCTTCGCTATTTATAACATCTGGAATACGGTTTACAACACTTGCACAAGTTAGTTCTACTGTAGCAGGTCTTGCAACTGTGATAGTAGTTTCTGGCTCTCCATAAATGGTCCATTCATTTTTGTCATAGTCTTCTTTAGAATATACCTTTCCAATACATTCACTTTCAATAGTAACACCTTCTTTAGTAGTTGTTGTAACAACTGCACTCATTCCTGTAGCATCTCCTGCTTTTACAGTTGTTCCTAATGTTTCTGAATGAATATCCTCTTTGTAAGTTTGTGGTACTGTTTTTTGTGTTTGGCTTTCTACTGTTAATCCTAATTTTGAACATAGCCATCCATTTACATTCCACATATAAGATGGTAAGTATTCTCCACTTTCAATTACTTTTTGTCTTTCTTCATCTGAAATCCTATCTACTGAAGCTACTTCTTTGTCAAACTCTTCTAAAGTAAGTCCTGAACCATGTGCTTTTGCTAATGCAATACCATAGTCTTCTACGTTATAGCTTGAACTTCCTTTGATTTTTGTAATTTTTTGAGTAGAACCTGCAATAGAACTAATTAATTGTCCCCAATAAATATCTTGGTATCCGCTTCCTGTTATAGTACATCCTGTTTGTTTTGCCATTTCATCTAATTCTTTGAAGATATTTGGATTTGAATTTTGTGGGTAAAATGCTTCTTCACAAGTTGTAATAGCATTTACTCCTAATTTTGCACAAAGCATTAAGGCATCTCTTACATCAGAGATTAAGCTCATTGTAGTAACAATTGCAATATCTGGTTTTACTTGTTTCATCATTTCTTCTGCTTGTTCTAATGCTGTTACAACAACGTTTTTCTTTTCTCCTCCCATTACTTCGCCTATATCTTTTCCAATAACGCTAGGATTTACATCAATAGCTCCAACTACTTCTCCACCTTTTTCGTAAACATAGCGCATTGTATATACTGCCATTTTACCTGTTCCGAATTGTACGACCTTCACTTTTCTATCCATAAATTTTCCTCCTTCTTCTTATTTCATAGTTTTTCGACTTGAAATAAGACTTAAAATTTAATCTTTCGATTTATGAATAAATTATACACTAATCTCTATTTTTTATTCAATAGTTATAGATTGTTTTTTATTGATTGTAAGTTTATCATAACTACCAAAAAATACCCTATACTTTTTGTATAAAGTATAGAGTATTCTGTTAACAACTTATCCTTCTTAATTTAAAAATTTATTTGGATCCATCGCATTCATATCTTTATCTAACACTTCAAAATGTAAACATACACCTGTTACCATTCCCGTTTGTCCTGCTTCTCCTATCTTTTCATCTTTTTTTACAGTATCTCCTGCTTTTACATTTAGTTTAGATAGATGTGCATATTTTGTATAAGTAAATTCACTATTATTATGTTTTACAAGAATATAATATCCCATTTCTTGATTATACTTTGCTTCTATGACTTCTCCTTCAGCAATAACCAATACTTCTTCGCCATATTCTGCTTTTAGGTCTACACCATTGTGCTTTATTTCTTGTTTTGAACCAATTTCTGAATTTACTTCACCTACATTGCTCGTTATACCACTTTCTCCATAATTCATGGTGATATTCTCTTTATGAAAAAGCTTACTGATTGTTTTTTCTATGTTTTTCACTAACTCATTTCCTGTCATAGCATTTACAGTGGCAAAACTACACATAATGCAAATAATTGAAATACTAACGATAGAAAGCATTTTCTTTTTCTTATTTATCATTGTTTTTTCCTCCCATTCAAAATTGGATATCGCTATCTTATCTTTGATTTTATTCATCAGTTTTTCATTTTCCATAGCTATACCCCCTTTTCATCAATTCTTTTTTCACCTTTTTTCTAATTCTATGTAATGATACCTTTACTTTGGTAGTAGAAATTTTTAAATAACTAGCTATTTCTTTTATCATCTTATTATTGTAATAATATAAAGTAAATATTGCTTTTTCCTCCTCTTGTAAATGGTTAATCGTATTAGATATGATTTGTTTTTTCTCATCATTTTCTACAATTTGACTAATATCCATTTGTGATGCAATTACGTTTTCTAAATCGTCTATATCACAAGTAGAAACATTCTTTTTTAAGTCTCTATATTTCTTTTTAATCAAATTTTTTGTTATGACTATCAAATATGGTTTTAAATCCGCTTCTTCCTGTATTTTCTCACGGTTTTGCCATAAGGCTAAAAAAACATCTGATACAATTTCCTCTATATCCTCATTGCCATTTATACTATTGTTTACAATTGTATAAACATAGGAGCCATATATTTTTACAAGATTTTTCATATTAAAAAGGTTATCACTTTTTAAATACTGTTTTGCATTTTTATTCACTTTGGAATTAATCCCCTTCTCAAGTATACTTAACCAATATAATACCAATTTCTCTAAAAAGGTTACAAGGTTTTTATGAAAAAAGCAGATAAATTAATCGCTTAATTATCTGCTCGTTTTTTTCTCTAAAACCATCCCTTAAAAGGACTAAAAATAAGTAATAGAAAAATCGCTAATATATGTATGGCAAGTAAAAGCCAAAGTGCTACTCTTATACTATATTTGTTTTTTTCATACCTTATATAATATATATCTAATACGCTAAAGGCAATTATACCATAAATAATCACTAGAATGCAAAATGGGTTTCTATATGGATACCTATCGAATTTATCAAGTCTAATAGTCCAGAGTATAAAACCACAACAATATTGTAACAAACAGTAGATTACAAAATGAGGTATTGATAAGATAACAGTTTTACGTTTCTCTTCTCTGTCTGAACGCATAAGCGATATACTTCCTGCTACTATTAAAGATAATATTACTATTGTAAAAATACTAAAATCTAAAATTTTTCTCATATTACCTCGTTTCCAGTTTGGCATTTTCTAATTCATTTTTTATGGTTTCTCTCATTTTATCTTCAGTCTGCCCTGTTCCAGTATAAATATTCTTTAGCCAAATATCTTCTTGAAGGTAAATGTATATATTGAGTGGTACCCTAAAATATTCTTTTGACCAATGTGGCATATTAATAATTTTATGTTTTGAATTCCATTGCTCTGCATATACGATAAAGCTAATAAAATCTTCTGTTGCTTCCTCAATAGTCTCATTTTCATTCACAGTAATATAATTTTGATATACTAAAAGCCCATCTTCTAATTCTTCGTTAGTAGAAAATTTTTCTTTTCTATCACTTTCCCAATGCGTAAAAAGATATTTTTGATAGTTGTCCTTAAAATCTGTTTGGATATTTCCCCAACGTTTCTTGGCAGTAAATTGAATTTCAGGATACCCTTCAGGGTTAACAAGATATTTTCCATTTCCTTTTTGATCAGCTTCTTGTGAAATAATCTGCACTTCTACTCCATAAAAATTTAGCATAGAATAGATATCAGCATTCACAAAATTTCTTACAGAAGATAACCAGCCAACAAAGATAATAAAAGCCAGAATGCCTATAATAGCTGCAAGAATTATCAAAACCTTTTTTACTTTTACTAAAGTTTGATTTACAGGATTTAATATTTTATCCATTTTCTTTCTTCTATTTTGTAATTCCTCAATTTCATTTATATCTATCTTATAGGTTTCTATATTACTTTGTTTCTTGCTTTCTTCCCATTTTCTTAGTTCTTCCCAATCTTGTTTATTCTCCATTTTTAATTATCTTTCTTGTTTTTCCATTACAATTTCCTTATCTTGGTTGTCTACTTCAAATTTATGATTATCTACTCTAATTAAAGTTGTTCCGATTGGTAAATCTAAATATGGAATAATATCAGGGTCATAATTACAAATTGTATTTAGTGCAAATACGTGTATATTATTGGGATTATCACTATATTCGTCACTTTCATCACCCTTCATAAATCTCCACCCACTATCTGGAACACCTTTATCAGGTTCTTCTCTATACATATATCCTACTTTCCAACCCTCTTTTGTAATTTTATCAGAAACTAAACAACCTTCTGGTCCTTTTCCTTTCCAATCTAATAGTTCTTTAATTTCAATATCAATAAATCCATTTTGTGTCATACTGAAACTTCCTTTCTTTTTATTATCCTATTAAATCTGTATAATACATAACTTCTTTATCTAATGATTTTGCCAATTCTATTTCACTTTTTGTACTACTTCCTATATAGTTATTTACATTAACAACTAATATGGCATCTGATAATTTTATTTTTTCTTTGTGCATTTTATCAATCATTAAAGCTTCCTCTTGTGTATAATCATTTTTATCAGATTTTGCTAATTCATTTGGAGTTAACATGCAATTTCCCTTCAAGGTCATTTTTTCTGTTATTTCTGCCATTTCTTTTTTAAATTTATAACTCCCACATACCGTTATTATTTTCATTTTATATTTTTCTCCTCTACTAATTGTAAGTTTTTGCTATATTTTACTTTTCAACATCTTTAAGAAAAAATCTCAAAGACATAGTTGTTATAGCAAGTTTGTATTTATCTTCAACAGAAATTTTACTTTTCTTTGATGATAGAAATTTGTCTATTTCTTTTATATCTACTCCTGACATTTTTGAAATTGTCTTTTTTGATATATTATGATAAGACAATAATACTTTTAGAAAAGCATCTAATTTAACATCTTTTTCATCTATGGCACTACAATAAAGAAAACTTATTTTATTAAATAGATTAAATCTATATTCATTATCGTTTGGTAAAAAACTTATATTTCCATCAACTAATTGATTTATCTGATTCTTATCTAATTCTAAATATTTAGATAATGTTTCTACATTAAAATCATAATCTTTAATTAAATTCTTTAATTGTTCTGTTATATCAATATCTCTATCCACTTTTAACTCCTTATAAAATTGTAATTTGTATTTTTGAATATTTCTTTAAAAATTACTATTTATTCTTTGATAATTGTCTTATTTTTTCGTGATAAAAATAGTTTATTATTATAGGTTTTCCAGTAGGATTTTTTAAAAATGGTTCTTCATCTATAACATACATAAATCCATTTTTATCTGCATACTCTTGTACTTTTTTATCTAACCCTTCCCAATAAGACATATCTTTTTTAGTATAAATCTTATTATACAAATCATTTAATTCAGGGTGTTTTTCTTTTATATAATTTATTATAGTAGGCTTAAATGTGCCTCTTAAATTCAAGTTTTCAAGCCATATATAGTCGCAAAAGTCTTTTATTTTTTCTATTATAGTAAATACATCAGTAATACCAGGAAATATTGGAGAAATAAAACAAGTTGTTCTTATTCCTGCATCGTGAACTTGTTTCATTGCTTCAATTCTTGATTTTATTGTTGGTGCTGAATCCATATCTTTCTTAAATTCTTCATCTAATGTATTTATTGACCAAGCAACCAATGGATTAGGATATGTTTTTATCAAGTCAATATCTCTTGTAACTAAATTAGATTTTGTTGTTATAATTAAATTTATTCCACTTCCTTGCATTTCTTCTAAAAATGCTCTTGTTCTTTTATATTTTGCTTCAAAATAATTATATCCATCTGTTACAGATCCTACTATCATTGTTTTACCTTTATATTTTTCAGGATTTTTTATTTTATCCCACATCTTAACATCTAAAAACATTCCCCAATCTTCTTTATGTCCTGTAAATCTTTTCATAAATGTAGCATAACAATATTCACAACCAAAAGGGCAACCAACATAAGGATTTACTGAATATCCTGCTATTGGCAAGTTTGATTTTGTAAGAATTGTATCAACTTTCTTTTCTTTAATTACAACTTTTTTTAAATCTATCATTCTATTCCTCCAAATTCTTTAGGAAATTCTTGAACAAACTCATCTTCTTTTAAAATTCCTAATAAATCTTCTTTCATAAATACAGGTATATTTTTCTCTTTTGCTTGATTGTAAATGTTAAATACCCATTCTCTTTTTGATGATATTTTCCCTTTTCTATTACCTGTTTCAGTACCTATTACAATCCAAGAAATATTACTTAAATCTAATTTTCCTACATCATCAAACATAGGCTCAAAAGTAATATGGTAATGCTTTGCTTTGATATTATTTCTTAAATAATCAATTCTTGTCTTTTCTTTTGAAGAAGTAACTGTTACACCAAACCAACCATTATCAGGAGTTTCTTTTAAGTTAATATTTTCAGGTCTTTTAGTTAAAAAAATATATTGTGTGTTTTCATTTTCTTTCATTTTAGAAAAAACTTTATCTTTCCATTCTTCATTCCAACCTGATAAATCACTTTGTCCAGTTAGTAAATACGCTGTATGCCTTTTATTATTAAGCATTTTCAATTTATTTTCAAAAAATACAGGTTTATTAAAATCATCAATAGTATGAAATCTATTATTATTCATTCTTGCATAACAATAAGAACATCCTATATTACATCCAATTACTATATTTATATTTTTTATAGTATCTTTAATACATTGCATTTTTCTCTCTCCTTAAATTTATTATAATTTTGATTTGTAAAAATCCCCAAATGAAGCCATTATATCTAACATTTTACTTAATTCTAATCCTAAATCAGTCATTCCATATTCAACTTTTGGTGGATTCGTATGGTAATCCTTTCTAAAAATAATACCATCACTTTCTAATTGCCTTAAACTATCCGTTAATACTTTTTGTGATATTCCATTCAGTGACTTTTGTAGCTCATTAAATCTCCATGTTCTTTTTGTTAAATTTCTTATTATCAATAATTTCCACTTACTTCCTACTAAAGATATTGTAGTTGCAACAGGACATTCTGGTAATTCATTTATATTTCTCATTTTGATACTCCTTACTAATTTACTGATATTGTATCATATATTATTACTTTGACAAGCAGTTACTTTAAAGTGCGTACTTGTTTTATTGTGTGTATCTTGATATAAATTTATTATACTAATATTTAAGGAGGAATTTAAAATGTCAAATTTTATGAAAATAAGTTCAGAAAGTGCACCTAGAGTTGAATTACACGAAAAATTAGGTTTAACAGGTGCTGAAATTAGCATCAACACTATTGGAGCAGGAGAATGTGTGCCTTTTATTCATTCTCATAAACAAAATGAAGAAATTTACTATGTTATAAGTGGTTCTGGCAAAGCAATTATTGACAACGAAGAAGTTAATTTAGTTGCTGGTGATTGGGTAAGAATATCTCCAGTAGCAGAAAGACAATTTTTTGCTAACAAAGACAATGCAATTTCTTACATTTGTATTCAAGTAAAAGAAAATTCACTTGAAGGATTTACTGCAAATGATGCCATTATAAAATAAATGAAAAAATCTCTGAAAGTATAATCTTTCGGAGATTTTTATTACTATAAAATTGTAATTTTTCTCACTAATTGATTAGTGTATCTTCTATCTTTTTTATATTGCTAATAGTTTGTTCGTGATGACCATAGTATATTTTTGATATATTATGGCTTAATATTTTATTCCAACTATTATTTATCTTTTCATCATTAAATGTTATTGCAGATTTTAAATCGTATAAATCCCCTACAAAAGCACTACCATTATCTAAAATTAGAGAAATACTATCTTCACTATGTCCAGGTGTATATATTATTTCTCCATCTATCCCTAAATCATTAAAAAACTCTCTACTTTGCTCACAAGATATAATTACAGGCTCTGTATTTATAGGCTTAAACTGAATATTCTTATCTTTTTGCAAAATTGTGTCTGAACTATGAATATAATCTTTTTGAACATCTACTAGCAATAGTTTTGTTCCCATATCAATTATATTTTGTGCTATTCCTATGTGGTCTGGGTGGTAATGTGTAATTAAAAGATAATCAATTTTTTCAATATTTAATTCTTTAATTTTTCTATAAAAGGCTTGTAATGTTCCTGACCAGTCTGTATCTACTAACAAACCACCATTTTTACCTTTTATATAATAACAATTTGTATTTCCATATTTTAATAGTTGTATCATTTCCGTTCCTTTCAAATTGTAATTT
>CAOXTD010000005.1:0-80263 GCA_948560265.1 uncultured Clostridia bacterium
AGCAATATAAAAAAGATAGAAGATACACTAATCAATTAGTGCGAGAAATTACAAGTTAGATGGGAGTTGATTTTAATTGAAAATAGTTACTTATGGAAACAAGGAAAAAGAGAAAATATTATTATTACACCCTATGTTTACAAGTGCTAAATTTTTTAATTTTGTAATAGATAGATTAAGTAATAAATATTATTTGATTATTCCAACATATAGTGGGCATTATGAAAATTCAGATTATGTTTCAATGGAAGATGAAGAAAAAACTATTGATGAATTTCTAAAAGAAAATAACATTGATAAATTAAAAGCAATTATAGGATTTTCTTTAGGTGGTAATATTGCATTTCATTATTTTTGCAATAATCAAGATAAAGTCGATCAAGTAATAGTAGATAGTGCTCCTATCTTTAAATTTCCAAACATTATTAAAAAATATTTTTATAATAGATATAAAAAATGTTTGCTTAATATAAAAGAACATCCAGAAGATACAGTTAAAGAATTAAATAAGTGCTTTAATGGTATGGGCGAAGTACAACAATATGTTGCACCAATAGTAACACTAGAAAGTCTAAAAAAATTATTAGAAAGTTGTTACAATATTAAAACACCAAAATTAGAAAGTGATTCACAGAGAAAAATAACTTTTGTTTATGGTACAAATGATATAGCAAGACTTTGTTTACCTAGAATTAAAAAATATAAAAATAGTGAATTTATCAAAATTGATTCATTAGGTCATTGTGGTTATTTTAGAGAAAATACAGATGAATATATAAAAAGGTTAATTAGATAAATTACAATTTACAAAGCAGATGGGCAATACATCTGCTTTTGTTATACATAAAAATAATGTTCCTTAAATTTTTATGAAAAATTTTAAACTTTTTTATCACTTAAAACATCTAAAAGATTAGACGTGATAAAAAATGAAAAATATGAGGTGTTATGAAAATGGAAGAAAATGTAGCAAACTATTATAGCCAAAAGAGAAAAAAGAAGAAAATAAACAAAATTAAAATAACTCTTACAATTCTAATCATTTTAGGTATGATAGTTTTGGGCAAACAGCAAATACTGAAATCAAATAGTTCTTATATAGATAATTCAATCAAAGATATAAAAGAAACAAAAGATAACATCAATAATGAACAAACTATATCAGTTGTTATTGGCAAGCAAAATGAAGAAACAACAGAAACTAACCAAGCAAACAATTCAACTATTACTAGTAATACCAATAACAAAAGCAATGTAAATAATATAGAACAAAAGGAAAAGTGGAAAACAGTAGGTAATGACTATTTTAAAGATGCTGTATTTATAGGAGATTCAAGAACAGAAGGATTTATATTAAATAATGGACTTACAGCTAAAATAACATCATATACTCACAAAGGGCTAACAGTAGATACAATATTTACAGATAAAGTTATCCATAAAAATGGAAAAAAATTAACTATTATAGAAGCATTAAAAGAAACAAACTTTGCTAAAGTATATATCATGCTAGGAATAAATGAAACAGGTTGGGTATATAGTGATTTGTTTATAAGTAAATATGTAAAAATAATTGACGAGATAAAAAAGATAAATCCTAAATGCACTATTTATATAGAGTCAATCATACCAGTTACAGAGCAAGTATCCAATGAGCATAGATATCTAAAAAATTCAAAAATTAAGAAATATAATTCTTTAATTAAAAAAATGGCAGGAGAAAAAAATGTATATTACCTTAATGTACAAGAAGCAGTCATAAACCTAAATGGAAATTTACCAGAAGACGCAGCTATAGATGGAATTCACTTAAATAAGAAATATTGTGAAAAATGGTTTCAATATTTAAAAAATCATACAAGATAGGAGAAGGAAGATGAAAAAAATATGGATTGTAATTTTAATAATAGTGGTAATTGGTGTAATAGTAGTCTTTACGAATGACAATAAAGGTATTACAATAGATATCAATGAATTGTCTAAAGATATCATAGAAAATATTGAATTTGAAGATGAATTAAATAAGACTGATAATGAAACCGCTTCTAAGTTATATGATATCAATAATTTTACTTCCCAATCAGTTTATATGAGTAGTGGAGCAACCTCAGAAGAAATTGCGATATTTGAATTTGAAGATAAAGAGGCATGTAAAGTAGCATTAGAAAAAGCAAATAAAAGAATAGAGGAACAAAAACAAAATTTTAAAGACTATATGCCAAAAGAAATGAAAAAACTAGAAAATGCAATGATAAAAAATAAGAATCAATATTTAATTGTTTGCATTACAAATCATCCAGAAGAAGTAGGAAAAATATTAAGCAAATATTTAAGGTAAGAAAGAGGAAGACAAGTGAAAGATGGAATTGAGATACAAGAATTAATAGATTTCTTCAAGAGGAATGAAGATAAAATATATAAATTTGCTTATGGATACGTAAAAAATCAAGATCTTGCACTTGACTTAGTTCACGAATCTATTGTAAAAGGAATTCAAAAGAGAGATACCATAAAAGAGAAAAAATACTTAAAAACATGGTTTTACCGAATTTTAATCAATGAATGTCTAGGGGCTTTGAGAAAGAAAAATAAAGTTTTGTTTTTTGACGAAATAAAAGATATGGAAGATATGAGGCAAGGAGATAATAGTGACAATATAGATTTATATGAGGCGATTGATAAACTACCAGGAAAGTTAAAAACGATTATTATGCTTAGGTTTTTTGAAGATATGAGCTTAGAAGAAATATCACAAACGATAAAAATAAATTTAAGCACAGTAAAATCAAGATTATATAAAGCTCTTGAAGTTTTAAAACTGGATATGAAAGGAGAGGATTTATAATGAATCAGTCTAAATATGATAAATTAGAAATTCCAAAAGAATTATCCTGTGTTGTAAATGATGCAATTGAAACAGGATTAAAAGAGGAAAAAGAAAAAATAAAGGTTTATAAAAGAGTAATTGGAATTGCAGCAGTAGTATTATTATTGGCATTTGTGATACCTTTAAACATTGTACCTTCGTATGCAAAGGCTGTTAGCCAAATTCCCATAATAGGAGAATTTGCAAAGATTTTTACTTTTAAAGAATATCATTTTGAAGATGAAATTAGATATATAGATGCTAGAATACCAAAATTTGCTTATGATGGAAAGTCTGAGTTAGAAAAAAGAGTGAATCAAGAAATTAGTAAAATTATTAATGAAGAACTAAAAAATGCTGAAAATAATGCAAAAGAATATTATGAAGCATTTATAGCAACAGGAGGAGATCCAAAAGAATATATACCAAGAGGCATTCATGTGGACTATGAAATAAAATGTATCACAGAGAAGCAGGTATCATTTGTGATAAGCAAAAGTGAAACATTGGCCAGTGCTTATTTTGTACAATATTTTTATAATATAGATATGGAAACAGGTAGATATATGACATTAAAAGATTTACTGGGAAATGATTACAAAGAAATAGCAGTACAAAGTATTGAAAACGCAATAACTGGATGGTCTGAAGAGAAAAAGATGTTATTGTTTGAAGATGTTAATCTAGAAGATTTAATTGATGAGAATACAAATTTCTATATAGATGAGCAAAATAATATCGTGATTGTATTTGGTAAATATGAAATTGCAGCAGGAGCAGCGGGAATATTAGAATTTCCAATCGAAGTAAAAGAAAGGTAAAAAGAGACAAATGGTATTTAGTAGTTTAACATTTCTATTTGTTTTCTTACCTATCATAATAAGTGTATATTATATAAGTCCTAGAAGAATAAGAAATACTATCTTATTTATAGGAAGTTTAGTGTTTTATGCTTGGGGAGAGCCTATTTATATAACAATTATGCTTTTTTCTACTGTGTTTGATTATATCAATGGGCTTTTCATCAAGAAATATAAAGAAACAAAACAAAATAAAAAGGCGAAAATAGTGCTAATTAATTCCATTGTTGTGAATTTGGGTATTTTATGCTTTTTTAAATATAGTAATTTCTTGTTAGATAATGTAAATAATGTATTTCATCTAAGTTTGCAATTGTTGAATATTGCACTGCCAATAGGAATTTCATTTTATACATTTCAAACCATGTCCTATACCATAGATGTTTACTTAGAAAAAGTAGAAGTACAGAAGAATATTATCGACTTTGGATGTTATGTTACATTTTTTCCACAATTAGTAGCAGGACCAATTATCAAATATAGAGATATTAGTACAGAGTTAAAAAATAGGAAAGAAACCATAGACGATTTTGCGTATGGGATTAGTAGATTATGTGTAGGTCTTTTCAAAAAAGTAATACTTGCAAATCAAATAGGAGTTCTATGGAATGAAATGATAGGAAATCCAATTAGTGAAATACCAGTATTAACAGCCTGGTTTGGAGCGATTTGCTTTAGTTTTCAAATTTATTTCGATTTCTCTGGATATTCTGATATGGCAATAGGACTTCGGAAGAATGTTTGGATTTCATTTCCCAGAAAACTTTAATTATCCCTATACCTCCAAAAGCATTACAGAATTTTGGAGGAGATGGCATATATCTCTAGGGACTTGGTTTAAAGAATATGTGTACATACCACTTGGCGGAAATAGAGTAGGAATAAAAAAGCAAATAAGAAATATATTCATTGTTTGGCTTCTAACAGGCTTTTGGCATGGAGCAAGTTGGAATTTTGTATTATGGGGCTTATATTTTGGTGTATTGTTAATAATTGAGAAGTTGATACTTGCAAAATATTTAGAAAAAGTGCCTACAATACTAAGACATATTTATACAATATTTTTAGTTATAATTAGTTGGGTAATATTTGCCTTTGATGATATGGCAAATGTATTTTTGTATTTAAAAGCAATGTTTGGAATGAATGGAGCAGGGCTATTGAACAGTGAATTAATCTATTTTATTCAAACACATTGGGTATTGATTTTTAGTTGTATTTTAGCAAGTACAACCGTTATTAGAAAGATAAATATTGTAAAAAACAAGAATTATTATCCTATTATCAAGAATATAGCTTGTATCGTAATGTTTGTTATTTCAATATGTTTTCTAATTGGAAGTACTTATAATCCATTTTTGTATTTTAGGTTTTAGGAGGAAAGAAAGTGAAAAGAATATCTAACATTATTTATATCGTTGTCTTTATATTAACGATTATTCTAGTTCCTCTTTTTATTCTGATAACAAAGGATAAAGAATTTTCAAAAAATGAAAATAGATATTTAAGTGGAAAGCCTAAAATATCAATCCACAATGTGGTAACAGGGAAATATTTTAAAGATTTTGAAAAGTACATAGATGATCAGTTTGTATGTAGAGATAAACTATATGAAATGAAAACACAAATGCAGTTAATAGTGGGAAACAAAGATATGAATGGTGTGTATATAGCAAAAGATAATTACCTAATAGAAAAGAAATTAGAAAATGAAGTAAACAAAGAAAAAGTAAAAGAAAATATAGGCAGACTAAATGAATTTACAAAAAATAATAAGGATAAAAATATTCAAATTATGATTGTACCAACAGCAAGTTTAATATTAAAAGATAAACTACCACAAAATGCTGTAGAGTATAATCAAAACGAGGTATTAGATACAGTAAAAAATAATATAACAGATGCTACATTGATAGATTTAAGGGAAAAATTTTTCTCTCATAAAGACGAATATATCTATTATAAAACGGATCACCATTGGACAACATTAGGTGCTTACTATGCTTACCAAGAATGGTGCAAGTATAATGGGGTTCATACCAACAATTATACAAAAGAAATCATAACAACAGAATTTAAAGGCTCTTTATATTCCAAAATATTGAATAAAAATGTAGAACCTGATAGAATAGAGATTTATCAGCCAATAGAAGAAGTAAATTATGAGGTGTCATACAATTTTAATAAGAGACATAACTCAAGTGTTTATGATTTTGAAAAAGTAAAAGAAAAAGACAAATATCAAGTATTTTTTGGTGGAAATTATCCAGAATTAAAAATTAGAACAAGTCATAAAAATGAGAAGAATTTATTAATTTTAAAAGATTCTTATGCCAATTCGTTTATTCCGTTTTTGCTAGGCAATTATGAAAGTATTTGTGTTATTGATATGAGATATTTTAAAGAAGATTTAAAAGGATATATGGAGGAAAACGAAGTTTCTGAAATTTTAATATTATACAATGTAGCAAATTTTATTACATAGACAAACTAAGGATGAAGTGATAGAATACCTTGTTAATGAAACAAAACTATAAAAAGAAGACTGTTCTACTGCATACGATATTATTATGAAAATTGAATCTATCGAGGAGAAATAATATTATGACTGAAAAAGAAAAAATGTTAGCAGGAGAATTATATGATGCTAACTATAATGAAAATCTAATAAAAGAAAGATATTTGGCAAAAGATAAATGTTATGATTATAACCAATTAAGACCATCAAACCATGAAGAAAAAGAAAATATTATAAAAGAAATTTTTGGAAAGACGGGAAATGTCTTTACTATTGAACAACCTTTTATGTGTGATTATGGATACAATATAGAAATTGGAGAAAACTTTTATGCTAATCATAACTTAATTATATTGGATGGAAGTAAAGTTCAATTTGGAGATAATGTTTTTATTGCACCAAATTGTAGCTTTTATACAGCAGGGCATCCACTAGATGCAGAAAGAAGAAATAAAGGATTAGAATATGCAAAACCAATAAAAGTAGGAAATAATGTATGGATTGGTGGAAATGTTATTGTACTTCCAGGGGTAACTATTGGAGATAATACTGTAATAGGTGCAGGAAGTGTTGTAAATAAAGATATACCATCAAATGTTGTAGCAGTCGGAAATCCTTGTAAAGTAATAAAACAATTATAATAAAAACTTACAATTTATAAAGCAGAGAATATCTGCTTTTTTTGTGCGAATAAAAAAATTTTTTTGTTAAAATATTGACAACTGTTATATAGTGTTATATTATACATATAACAGTTGAGGAGAAAATATGAAAATTATTATTAGCAATAGCAGTTCAATCCCTATTTATCAACAGATTAAGAATGCAATTATAGGTCAAATTGTGAATGGAGAGCTACAAGAAGATGAAAAAATACCTTCTATTCGATCATTAGCACAGGATATAAGAATAAGTGTTATGACAATAAAAAAAGCTTATGATGAATTAGAACAAGAAGGATATATAATAACAAGACAAGGAAAAGGTAGTCATGTAGCACCAAAAAATATAGAACTTGCAAAAGAACAGGCTCAAAAAGATATAGAAATGTATATAGAAAAAATTGTTGATATTTCTAATAGATTTGAGATAGATGAGAATGATGTGCTTGAATTGTTTAAAATACTTTATAGGGAGGAACTGTAATGGAAAATATTATAGAAATTAAAAATTTGAAAAAGAAATATGATGACAAATTTGAATTAGGCGAAATTGATATAAAAATACCCAAAGGAGTTATTGTAGGTCTTATTGGAGAAAATGGAGCAGGAAAAACAACTCTAATAAAATCAATGCTAAATATTATAAAGATTGATAGTGGAGAAATAAGAATATTTGGAAAAGACTATAAGAAAGAAGAAATAGCTATAAAAGAAGATATAGGTGTAGTTTTAGATAATATGTTTTTTCCAGAATTATTAAATGCTAAAGACATAAATAATTCTATGAAAGATATATACAAAAATTGGGATAGTAAATTATATTTTTCTTATTTAAAAGAATTTAATTTACCAGATAACAAATCTCTAAAATCAATGTCAAAGGGAATGAGAAAGAAATTAGAAATTGCCACAGCTTTAGCTCATAAACCAAAATTATTAATATTAGATGAACCAACGAGTGGATTAGATCCAGTTGTAAGAAATGAAGTTTTAGATATATTTCTAAAATTTATAGAAGATGAAGAACATTCGATTATTTTATCAACACATATAACAAGTGATTTAGAGCATATAGCAGATGAGATTATATTTATTGATAAAGGAAAAAAAGTGTTACAAAAGTCAAGAGATGAAATAATTGATAACTATGGAATTTTAAAATGTGATATTGATTATTTTTCAAATATTGATAAAAAAGATATTATCGTATATAAGAAAACGAAATATGCTTATGAAATATTAGTTAGTAATAAAGAACAAGCAAGTAGAAAATATAATGGATGTGTAATAGACAGAATTACACTTGAAGATTTAATGGTATTAGTAATTAAGGGGGAAAAGGTATGTTTGGATTAATAAAAAAAGATTTCTTACTGATAAAAGCAAATCTAAAATCAATGATGATTGTATTTATAGTTTATTTAGTATTAACATTTCAAGGAACATTCGATGTTACATTTATAGTACCACTAATTGGAATAATGTTATTTATATCAACATTTAGTTATGATGATTTTAATAATTGGAACTCTTATGCAGTAACTTTGCCAAATGGGAGAAAAAATGTAGTCAGAGCAAAATACATAGCTTCTATAATTTTAACAGTTATTTTAGGAATAGGAGCTTTGGCTATAGGAATAGGAATCAGCTATACAAAAACAAATAGTATAAATTTAGATGAGATTATATCATCCTTAATGGGAACAATGCTATCAAGTATTATTATAATCACTTTACTTTATCCAATAGTGTTCAAATTCGGAGCTACAAATGGGAGAATAATATTATTTGCAGTAGTATTTGGAATAGCAGGAATAGGAGCTTTTATTGCCCAATTTGTAGATATGACATTTATTATAAATATGATAAATAGATTAGATAGTTATGCACTCGTAGCAATTCCAATAATTTCTGTAATATTATTAGGTATCTCATATCTAATATCAAACAAAATATATCAAAGTAAAGAATTTTAGTTATAAACCTAATAAGTGAAAAAATGTTGTAATTTGTGTTATAATTATCTTGAGAAATTACAATTTAGGAGTGAGAATATGGTAGAGCAAAATATCAAAAGAGAATTTAATTGTGATATAGAAAGGCTATGGAATATTATTACTGACAATAATAATTATATTTGGAGAAGTGATTTGTTAAAAATTGAAATAATTGATGATAAACATTTTGTAGAATATGCTAAAAATAATTATCCTACTTATTTCACAATCACTTCAAAAGAGAAATTAAAAGAATATAAATTTGATATAGAAAATACTAACATTAAAGGTAAATGGATAGGAATATTTAAAAAGTTAGATAATGGAAATGTGTTATTGGATTTTACAGAGAAAATAGAAATCAATAATTTCATAATGAAGTTATTAGCAAAACCTTATTTGAAAAACCAACAAAAAAGATATATAAAAGATTTAGAAAAAGAATTGAATAAGTAATTGACAACTTATAACTTGAAAGTGAGATGAAATTATGAATAAAGAAGTAAAAAAAGTTATTGAAAAATTTAAAGGAGTAAAAAATATATTAAAAGATTTTCCTAATAAAGATGAAGCAATAGAATACCTTGTTAATGAAACAAAACTATCAAAAGAAGACTGTTCTACTGCATACGATATTATTATGAAAATTGAAGACTAAATTGCAATTTTATGACTATAAATTTTGAATGTTAATAAGCATTGCTTGTAGCAACGGGCTATTCTTTATATAATAGTTTATGAAGAAAGGAGTTGTTCTAAAATGTTAAAAGAAAACATTAAATCAATAAGAAAATCGAAAGGGCTTTCACAAGAAGAGCTTGCTATTAAACTAAATGTGGTAAGACAAACTATTTCTAAATGGGAACAAGGATTATCGGTTCCTGATTCAGAAATGCTAGTTTCTATATCAGAGGTTCTTGAAACGCCAGTGAGCATTTTACTTGGAGAAAATATTTCAGAGACTAAAGTAGATGATTTGAAAGCAATTTCTGAAAAATTAGAAGTAATAAACTTACAACTATTACAAGGGAAGAAGGCAAGAAGAAAAATGCTTCATTGGATGTTAATTACATTATGTGCAATCATCATAATAATTTTTATCTCTTTAGTTTTATGTAATAGTCCTTATTTGAATTTGGATTATAATGATCCTGAAAGTGCTGTTTTAGGATTTGCTTTTCATTCGTTTGAATGGTTATTTATTAGAATAGCACCAATAATTCTTATTGTATCAATTGTTGGAGTTGTACTGACACGAAAGAAAGTTTAAAATTGTTTGTAATATAGGGTAGATAATTGATTTGAAATTATCTACTTTTTATTATATAATGCTAACAACAGATAGTAAGTTGTCGTTGAGATTAAGATTGATAATAATGGAGATATTATTGACAATAACATACTTGTAACAATAGATTGTATGATATAATTATCCACTAGTTATACTAGTGGATAGTTATATTTTAACAATTTTATATAAAAGTGAAAGGAATTGTTATAAAAAAACATCTAATATTATAGTTGAGTTTGCAAACAAAATTAGAAAGGTATTTTACTATGGAGGAATTAGTAAAGAAAGCAAAAATAGGAGATAAAGATGCTTTTTCTACTCTTATTTTACTATTAGAAAAGGATTTATACAAAATTGCAAAAATGAGATTAAAAGATGATGAAGATGTATATGATGCAGTACAAGAAACAATTTTAATCGCTTTTAAATCTATAAAAAGATTAAAACATGTAGAATACTTCAAGACTTGGATAATTAGGATTTTGATAAATCAGAGCAATTACATTTATAGGCAGAGGACTAAGAAAAAGGTACTATCTTTTGAAGATACTGAGAAGGATATTTCAAGTGAAATCTCAAATATGGAAAATATAGACACGGTATTAGATTTTAATTTTATGTGTAAAAAACTAAAATATGAAGATAGAATTATCATAATTTTATATTATATGGAGAGATTTACAGATAAAGAAATTGGCGAAATTTTGAATTTGAAAGAAAGAACAGTTACTACAAAAAGAAACCGAGCTAAGCAAAAGATTAAGACTATTTTAAATTGGGAGGATAAGAAAGATGGATGAACTAGATAAAAAGTTATATAATGACTTGAATTTAGAAATAGAAGTTCCTGGTAAACTTAAAAAGATTATTAAAGAGGAATTACAAAAAGAAAGAAAGAAAGAAACTCATTATTCATTTTCAAAGATAGTAATAACAGCTTGTGTAAGTTTATTAGTGACTACAGGAATAGTATATGCTGGAACAGTATTGACTAATAATATATGGAAAGAGCCTGAAAAAGTAATAGGTTTTTATTCAGAAGAAAATAAAAATCAAAATATAATTACAGAAAGTGAAAGAGCAAGAGCGATGTCAAAAACGGAGGCAGAATCAAAAGCTAAGGAGTTATTAAAAAAATTTGGTCATAGTAATGAGACGATAAAGCTAATTGAGCTTGACAGTAATCCAAACAATTATGAATTGATATGGCATATTGAAACTAATAATAAAAGTATTATTGAATTTGAAGCAGAAAAGGGAAAATCTTTTTCTGTATTCTTTGAAAGTGTATTAGCTAAGAATATTGATAACTATAGGACAACTGAAGAAAAAGCAATAAAAACAGCAGAAAAATTATGTAAAAAATATGGCTATTTTCCAAATAAATATTCAGACATAGAGATAAGATCTAATCTAGTATCTCAGAAGGATGCATATATTTGGTATGCTGATTTTAGTAAAAAGTATGATGATATGGTTAATCCTTTTGAAAAGATAAAAATTGGATTTATACCTGAAATAAATGAAATATACTATTTTATAGTCAAAGATGAAGAATATGATAATAATTCAATTGAAGTATCTAAAGAGCAAGCTGAAAAGATTGCATTAGATGCAGAACAACAAATTAATACTGGATACAATATCAAAAGCATCTATTCTAATTTAGATATAGCTAAGATGAATGGTGACGCATATGCAAGGAAAGTGGATTATGACCAGTATTATCAAGAAAGACATTCAAAGAACTATTCGATAAATGATACCATCATTTATCGTACAGATAGTTATATTAGAAAGGTATGGATGGTAACAATAGAATATGATACTTTAAATAAAGATAATACTAATGTTTATGATGAATACTACACATATTATATTGATGTAACAACTGGAGAGATAATTGGTGGAAATCCAATTTATTATATGACAAGATTACAAAGATAATAATAGAAAATCTAAAGATAATTAAACTAGATATTTGAAATAGCATTTATTAATAATTTATCGTTATAGATTATAAATGAAAAGGTTAAAATGGTAGTAAGAATGAACAGAAATAAGAAAATAATTATTGGAATTTTAATTGCAGGATTGATGGTTATTTGTGTAATTGTTGCATACAAAATAATTGAAAAAAGTGTTACAGATAGAGAAAATTTAAAATTAAAAGCTGAAAACATTAATTCTAATCCTATTGAAACAGTTAATCAGGAAAAAGATGAGCAAATTTATTCTAAAGTAATAGATAATTTTAAATTAGAATTAGATATTCCAAGTGAGTGGAAATATGAAGAAATGCCAAAAAATGAAGAAAATAATTTTTATAAATATGCTTTAAAATTATATAAAAGTAATGAAAATCAATATGCAATGTTATATTTTTATAATAATCAATTTAACGTTTGTGGTACAGGGAGAACATCGGAAAATATAACTTTAAATAATGGAAAACAAGCAACTATTGGATATTATTATGGAAATAAAAATTGGAGCGATATTTCGTTTCACAATATCAATAAAAATATAGCAGTTATGAATTACGGCTTAACAAATGATGATGCAGATGTAGTGATAGAATTTATAAAAACAATAAATATTACTGAAAATAATTTATAAGTAACTACAAAATTACAAGTAGTCGAGAAATATGAGTAACATATTAATTGTAGATGACGAAAATCCAAAAGATAGTTAGTTGATTTGCTAATTATCTGTTTTTATATTATAATTGCAACAACAAATAGGAAATTGTAGGGGAAATAAATATGATATTTGTTTTATTAGGTGCAGTAATATTTTTATTTATCCCGTTTATAATATGTGGAATATTAGTAGGTATAATAATACGTGTAGTACAAACAAAGTTAATAAAAAGTAAGGTACTCAAAGCTTTCATAGTTATAAGCATATTATTCGGTATAGGTATAACATTAATCAATATTAAAGAGGAAAGACCTAGTGCTTCATATACAAAAATGAAGGAAATTAGTGATAATAAAAATCTTAAAGGATTATCGAAAGAAGAAGTTGTTGCATTATTAGGAGAGCCAGGATATGAAAAATATACTAAGAAAGATGGTAGAGAGGTTTATAGATACCATGCAGGAGGTATAGATAAAGGATTGTTTTTATACAATATATCTATTTTTTTCGATTGCTCATACGGCTATGTACTTAATGTGTATTTTGATGAAAATAATAAAGTAAGCTCTACTTCAATGCAGTGCGTTCCTTAAAAGTGGTTAGACAATTCTTAAGCTAAAGTGAAAATTGAGACTTATAAGCAAATTTGCCAAAAACTGGAAAATATGCTATAATATAGGTATATATTGGTAAAAGAGCAAAATAAACGAAAGTTTATGACGCAAAGCCATAGGTCTAAAAGCATTTTGCTTATGATAGCTAGGTTGCACAGAAGATAAGGAGATGGTAAATATGAATAAGGAAAAAATGAAGAAAATTTTAAAAATTATTCTTATAGTTGTATTTATAATTTTTATGTTATTTGTGATAAATACAATTAGAAAACTTATTATCATAAAAGAATTACAAAGAAATGTTAGTCAATATATTTATAGCACAAATTATCATATCAAATCTGTATCAAATGAAGATAATGGAATTGTAATGATCTACAATTCTTATCAAAAAAACGATAAAAAGTTATTTGTAATGGAAAGAGTTGAAAAGGGAAAAACAAATGCCAAAATATCAACATATGATAATGGAAAAGAAAAACACACATTTTGGGAAGCAGAGGACACTAAAAAAGCAAGTTTAGATTCTCATGTTATTATGATGATGAATTTGTATGACTATTTTGGTGGACAATCTAATATGCAATTAATATGTTCTTGCATAGGTTCAAAGGTAGAAAGTGCAGAATATAAGGGAAAACAATGCTATAGAATAGGAAACTTTAGAAGCGGTAATTGGCTAGATGCTGCTTATGGTACTTCAGAAGTCTATATTGAAAAAGACACAGGGCTAGTTTTAAAAATAAATTTTGGAACGATTGGCTCGGAAATAGAGTATGAATTTGGTACAGTACAAGATGAAATCTTTGTAGAACCTGATATTAACCAATATGAATTGACCGAAGATTTATAAAATGAAGTGAACAGATAATTAGTTGATTGGCTAATTGTCTGTTTTTATATTATAATTGTAATTTTTTTAGATTAGCAAGAAGCAGAGGAAATGAAATATAGAGGAATAAATAAGTAATATTTAATGAAATCTTAATTGTTGTTTATTAGAAACTATGTTATTATCATAATGCAATCAAAAAGTAATCTATTCTAAGCTTTAAGTACAATGGAGAACTTTATGAAAAAAGAGTTGTCAATATTTTTAAGTATTTTTACTATCATGGTATGGAGTAAGATTTCTTTTAATAATGCCTTTAGTATTTTTGATATTATATGTTTTAAGAAGTATAAAGTGTAAAATACAAAAAGGTAGAATTGCTTAGAAAGGTATAAAATGAATGGAAAAAATAAAAAGATACATTCCCAGAATTATTATATTAGATACAATTATTTGCTTGTTAATAATAACTATGCTATTCTTTATATTACATTTCTTTAATCTAATGTTTAGACAATGGATATATGTAATGTTTGCAATACTAATTATATTAGGTTTTATTATTGGAACAATGCAACTACTTTTGAAAATAAAAAGAAAAGTTATAAAAATTAGTTCAATACTTATATTTATTATTATATTATTACTATCAAGTCCAATAGCCTATCTTGGTATAGTGTTTGGATATATGCCTGAACATGTAATTGAAAGAGATGAAAAAAAGTATGATGAAAGTGAAAATGTGTTATCAATAGATGAAAACAAAATAATTGAATAAATTGTAATAAACAGTTATCCAAGAGATTAGTAATCTAAGTGACAAATTTAGAGTTTGAAAATTAATAGAACCTTAATAATTTTGTATTATACCTTGTGATATAATCAAGTGAAAATAATTTGCAAACTGGAGGACAATATGAAAAGTAAAGATACATCTAAAAAAATAATGATAGTAGTCTGTGTAATATTAGTAACCATTGTACTCTTTTCAAATGTAGCATGGTGTATATTTTATATGAAAGAAAAAAATAACTTGAGACACTCTATTATGCCAGTAACACAAGGCGATTATTATCAAGAACAATTAGCACTAGTAAATAATTATGAGCTATTAAAAAAAGAAATAGGCTCAACTGTTGAATATGAAGAAAAAGCAAAATATATAGCCTCAAATTTAGATAGAATATCTTATCAAGAAAATAATAAAGCGAAGAAAGAAGTTCCTTTTATTAAGCAAAACCCAGATTATCCAAATGGCTGCGAATCAGTAAGTGCTGTTATGCTATTGCAAAGCTATGGAATTGGGATAACTGTGGATGAGTTTATAAATGATTACTTAAGGAAAAGTATTATTTACTCAAAGGATGGTGACAGATATGGACCAGACCCAAGAAGTACTTATGCTGGTGATCCTACAAGTGAAACAATGGGATTTGGAATATTTGAACCAGGTATTCAATCAGCTATTGAAAAAGTGTTATATGATAAAGTGAAAGAGGGAATAAACTATAATGTTCGTGGAAGTGGACAAAAGGAACCTTTAGAATATCAGGTAGCAAGACAACTTCCAATTGTGATATGGGCTACTACAAATTATGAACCTGTTAATGAAATGTGGACATGGAGAAGTTACAATAAAGAATACACTTACACTTATCCTAAAAATAGCCATACAATAGTTATTACTGGTGTAGATGAAGAATACTATTATGTGAATGACCCTTTACAAGAAGAAGGCAACATAAAAATAGAAAAGAAGAAATTAGAGGATAGCTTTGATTCGCTTGGAAGACAAGTAATAGGAATTGAAATGTATGATATAAGAGAATTACAACAAGGTGGAGAAATGAAAGGTTTGAAATGGTAAAATAAAGTGATAATTAAAGTCTAGAAAGGAGCCGGAATTTTGGCTCTTTTTTAGGCTTTAATACTAATTTCTTTTTGCAATTCATTTAGAAATTCTTGAGAAGCTTTAGAAAACACCTGATACTTTTTCCATACTATTACTAGATTAGTTGTTAAATTAGGAATGATAGGTTTAAAGCATAAATTGCTATCAGCAGTTAGATTAATTAATTTATCAAGTGTTAAGGCATACCCAAATCCAGCTTCCACATACAAAGAAGCATTGTAAATTAAATTGTAAGTTGCTACAACATTTAATTTTTCAGTATTATTTCCAAACCAAGTAGAAAACTCATTATTGGCAAGTGCTTGCCTTGAACAAAGCAGTGGAATATTCATAAGTTCATTAGGTTCGATATAGTCTTTTTTGGCTAAAGGACTGTCTTTTCTCATTAAAAGCCCCCAAGTGTCAAAACAAGGTAATTTTATATAGCCATATTTCTTTATATCAGTTGGCTCAATTAAAACGCCAAAATCAATAAGCCCTTTATCTAGTTTCTCCATAACATCTTCACTATTTCCGGCTGAAAAGGTGGTAATGAATATCAGGGTACTTTTTTTGCAATTTACTACTTACTTTTGCAATAATCTTCATTCCCTCTGTTTCGCCAGCACCTATATAAATATCACCGCTTATTATTTCATTATCCAAATTTTTAAGTTCTGATTGAGTTTTCTCTATTAAATCAACAATTTCGCTAGCCCTTTTACGAAGTAATATACCATCTTCTGTTAGCGTTATTTTTCTTTTTCCTCTAATAAATAACTGTTTACCAAGTTCATGTTCTAGTTCCATAAGTTGCTTGGAAAGAGTAGGTTGTGTTATATGTAAAATCTCAGCAGCAGCAGTTATATTTTCTTCTCTTGCCACTGCTAAAAAATACTTCAATAGTCTAATTTCCATATAAAATTCCTCCGTTGGTTTATTTCGTATAACATTATATCATTTCTTATTATTCCTGTAAACTATGATAAACCATTCAAAATAAATATTGGTTATTTTTAAAATGCTAGTATATAATAAAATTAAATTTCAAGTAATCTTTTTGGGAGGAAATGATGAGCAAGAAAATATTAATTCTTGTAATATTGGCTATTATTGCGATAATGGTAAGTGTTATATATATAAATCTAAAAGTAAAATCAGGGGAGGAGCAAGAAATAGGAATGAACCATACTGATAACAAAAATCCAAATTTCAATTTTAAAACAAAAACAGTGAAATTAAATAGTGGATATGAAATGCCACTAAATGGAATAGGAACATATAGCTTAACAGGAGAAACTTGCTACAATTCTATCGTAAGTGCGTTAAACTCAGGTGTTAGATTGATAGATACAGCTTATATGTATAACAATGAAGAAGAAATAGGAAAAGGAATTAAAGCTTCAAATGTTCCAAGAGAAGAAATCTTTATTATTACTAAGCTATATCCAAATCAATTTGATAAACCAGAAGAAGCAATAGAAATGGCTTTTGAGAAGCTAAATGTTGATTATATTGATATGATGTTATTGCATCACCCAGGAACAAATGATGTAAAAGCATATAAAGCAATGGAGAAGTATGTAAAACAAGGTAAAATTCGCTCTATTGGATTATCTAATTGGTATGTAAAAGAATTAGAAGAATTTTTGCCACAAATTGATATAATGCCTAGTTTAGTACAAAATGAAATACATCCATATTATCAAGAAAATGATGTAATACCATATATTCAAAACAAAGGAATTGTAGTACAAGGCTGGTATCCTTTTGGCGGTAGAGGACACACCCAAGAGTTATTAAATGATAAAGTGATTAGTGAAATTGCTAAGAATCATAATGTAACATCAGCACAAGTTATTTTAAGATGGAATTTACAAAAAGGTGTTGTTGTAATACCAGGTTCAAGTAACCCTGAGCATATCAAAGAAAATACGCAAATTTATCATTTTGAATTAACTAATGAAGAAATGGAGAAAATCAATAAATTAGACCGTAATGAAAAGCATGATTGGTATTAGGAGGTGTTGAAATGAAAGTATTAGAGGAAGTTGCATGTATGAAATATGGCATATTTGTTAAATAAATTAAAAGAAAGAGGGTAAAAATTATGGAAGAAAAGTTAAATTTAGTTCAAGAATGGGATAAAACATTCCCAAAAAGTGAGAAAGTAAATCATAGTAAGGTAACATTTCACAATAGATATGGAATGACTTTAGTTGCAGATATGTATGTTCCAAAAAATATGAAAGAAAAATTACCTGCAATAGCAGTATGTGGACCTTTTGGAGCAGTAAAAGAACAAGCAAGTGGGTTGTATGCTATGAATATGGCAGAAAGAGGATTTTTGACAATAGCATTTGATCCGTCATTTACTGGAGAGAGTTCAGGAACACCAAGATATATGGCAAGTCCTGATATTAATACAGAAGATTTCCAAGCAGCAGTAGACTTTTTATCAGTTCAGGAAAATGTTGATTCTGAAAAGATTGGAATTATAGGGATTTGTGGATGGGGTGGAATGGCTATAAATGTAGCAGCTCTTGACACCAGAATAAAAGCTACTGTTGTATCTACAATGTATGATATGACAAGAGTAAACGCAAATGGATATTTTGATGAAGGGGATAATGAAGAAACAAGATACAATAATAAAGTAGCTTTAAATGCACAAAGAATTAGAGATTATAAAAATGGAAGTTATGAGTTAGGGGGAGGATGTTTAGAACTTCCTGTGCCAGAAGATGCTCCATTCTATGTTAAAGACTATAGCGAATATTATAAAGGAAGAAGTTATCATTCAAGAAGTTTAAATTCAAATGGTGGTTGGAATAAAATCGGCTGTATGTCGTTTATCAATCAACCTATATTAAAATATAGTAACGAGATTCGTTCAGCAGTATTGATTATACATGGAGAAAAAGCTCATTCTTGTTATTTTAGTAAAGATGCTTATAAGGCTATGACTACAAATAGTAAATATACAGATAATAAAGAATTAATGATAATTCCAAATGCTGTTCATACTGATTTATATGATAATATGAATATAATACCTTTTGATAAAATAGAAGAATTCTTAAACAATAATTTGAAATAATTATCTTGGTAAATTATATGTATAAAGAAGATTATACCCAATGGAAAGAATTTTCCATTGGGTACAATTTATCTTAAGCTAGTCTTAAATTTGACTATAATGACTAAGCTATCTCTATTCCAGCACTTGCATAACCAACTACTGTGTTTATTAAAGAAAGACCACTAGCATTAGCAGAGAATACCATTAATAAACGTGACTGAGCAGTAACAGGAATAGATAGACCTGTTGTTATTCCACTGCTGACAGTACCAATAGATATTACTCCCGAAAGTGCAGGAGAAAGATCTACAAAAGCTCCTGGTATTGGAGTAAATATATTGTTAGGCGTATTAGATACATATAACTGTGCTCTAATTGTAATGTTAGAGCCAAGAAGTGATAAAGCAGCAGTAGTACTAAAATAAGCACTTAAAGATGTGATTGTTCCTGCTCTAGGCATTGAAAAAGCAAAGTTAGATAAAGTTCCAGATGGGTTAGTAAGGTCAATACTAGAACCTAGAACTGTAAGTCCAGGAGCAGAAGAACCAAATCCTATAAATGCAGGAACACCAGCCAAACCAGCGGCAATAGTAGTAAGTGATATTGGTAAGCCTGATGCTAGAGGTATGATACTAGTACTTCCATTTGCACCAGTGGCACCAGTAGCACCTGTTGCGCCTGTTATACCAGTAGCGCCAGTGGCTCCTGTGACACCTGTTGCACCTGTAGGTCCGGTTGCTCCTGTAACACCGTCTAAGCCAGCACTACCTGTAGCGCCAGTTACGCCAGTGGCTCCAGTAGGACCTGTAGGACCAATATCTCCAGTGGCACCTGTGCTACCTGTAGCACCATCTAAACCAGTTGCTCCAGTAGGGCCAGTAGCGCCTGTTTCACCGGTAGCTCCAGTGGCACCAGTAACACCTGTAACACCAGTAGGACCAGTTGCACCAGTTTCGCCCGTAGCTCCTGTTATACCAGTAGGACCTGTGGCTCCTGTAGGGCCGGTGGCACCAGTAGCACCTGTAACGCCTGTAGGGCCAATATCACCAGCAAGTCCAGTGGCACCTGTTGCGCCAGTCACACCAGTAACTCCTGTAGGACCTGTGGCACCTGTAGCACCAGTTTCACCCGTAGGTCCAGTAGCACCTGTAATTCCTGTAGGACCAATAGGACCTGTACTACCTGTAGGTCCAGTTGCTCCTGTAGCACCATCTAAACCAGCACTGCCAGTAGCACCTGTATTACCAGTAGGACCTGTTGCGCCAGTATCACCAATTGCACCGGTAGCGCCAGTCGCACCAGTACTGCCTGTACTACCGGTTGCACCAGTAATTCCAGTAGGACCAGTAGCACCAGTAGCTCCCGTGTTACCAGTATTACCTGTAACACCAGTAGGACCAGTATCTCCAACAGGACCTGTACTACCTGTCGCGCCAGTCGCACCTGTTTCTCCAGTAGGACCAGTGACACCTGTAGCACCTGTACTACCAGTAGGTCCTGTTATACCAGGACAACAACAGCCCCTAGGACCAGTTGCTCCAGTAGGACCAGTAGGGCCTGTTGCGCCAGTATTACCATTGCAACCTCTTGGACCAGTAGGACCGGTTGCACCAGTGGCACCTGTTGCTCCTACAGGTCTACAACAGCAATCGTCATTATCACAATTACTGTCACAACCACAAGCATAACTTACTTGATAATTATTGTTATCATTTTCATCATTACTTGCAGTTTTGTTAAAGTTTTTGAAAAAATTCATTCATATACCTCCTTTGTATAGAGTAAGAGAAAACTTACTCCATATAATATATGCTTGTATTTTTCTATTGGTTAGTAGTTTCTTTATTTTGAAAATAATTTTTATTATATAAAAAGGCCTTATCATTAGGCTTTAATTCACCAGCTTTATTGTTATATAAGAGGGCTTTTTCAGTATCGCCAATTTTGTCATAACATACACAAAGCTGAATATATGGGATATATCCAAAATAATCTGCATTATGAAATCCGCCACTTTTCATATCTGGTTTATTTGAAATAGCTAATTCATACCAGAAAATGGCAATTTCTATGTGATTATTTTCTAGAAAATGATTACCTAATTTGCAACATACTTCAGGTCTAGGTTTATCAAATTCAAAACTTCTAAGCAATGCTATAAAAGCGTTAGTATTGTCATTTATCTTTTGATAGCAGTCAGATAAATCAACACAAGCACTAATGCAGTTTTCAATCCAACCTTGTTTGGAATTTAAAAAATTATTGAAACTCTCAATGGCTTTTTGGTATTGACCATTGTAATAGAGCTCTCTGGAATAATAAAATTGTTGTCTTGGGTCAAGTTCTAAACCTTCCGCAATCATCTTATTAAAGATTTTCAAGTTTCTACCTTTCTCACTGGGATGTAATTTTTTGTGTGCAATTGCAATATCAGAATATATAATATTTCCACTAGGGGGAATTACCTCATGAATAGGGCTAATCCATTGATAATTTTTCTTACGAGATATTAATCTTTCTCTATAGTAAGAAAGTGTTGGATTATCATATTCATCAAATGCAACATTATATTTCATCATTACCATATCAACAGATGGATCTAAAGTATTTTTTAGTTGTTTTAAGTTAGCAAGGTCGTTTTCAAAAATAACATCATCAGCATCTAACCACATAATATAATCCTTACTAGCCTTTGAAAAGGCATAGTTTCGAGCTTTAGAAAAATCATCTACCCAATTGAAATGATATATTTGATTGGTATATTTTTTTACAATTTCTAGTGTAGAGTCAGTAGAACCAGTATCTACTACTATAATTTCATCAACGACGTCTTTTACACATTCTAGACAACGCCCAATAACATCTTCCTCATTTTTTACAATCATACATAAACTAATGCTAATCATACAAAATCTCCTTTTGTGTCATAATATGAAGATAAAAAATATTTTGTTCCTTGTGTGGATAAGAGTTTTATTGTAATAAAAATGCAGTTCAATGTGAGAGGACTAAAATATATTGACAAGTGGGTAAATATAATATAAAATACAAACAGCGGTTCTTTTGGAAAATTTGGAATTAAAAATGAAAGAGATGAGATTAATTGAAGGATATAGGAGGGCGATGCTCAGTTGAAGAAAAATGAAAAAGAAATTACTATTCGTTCAAGTGCGGCAGAATATTTAACTTATATAGCTGCTACAGGAGATAATCCAGAAAGTATAGAAGTAAGGTACGAAGATGAAAATATTTGGCTAACACAAAAGATGTTAGCAACAATATATAATGTTTCAGTATCTGCAATTAATCAGCATATAAAGAAAATATATGAAGATAATGAGTTAGAAGAAAAGTCAACTATTAAGAATTTCTTAATAGTTCAAAAAGAAGGTAATAGAGAGATTTCTAGAAATGTGGCTCATTATAATTTACAAATGATAATTAGTGTTGGATTTAAAGTTAATAATGAAAGAGCAGTACAATTTAGAAAATGGGCAAATCAAATTGTAAAAGATTACACAATAAAAGGTTGGGTAATGGATGACGAACGATTAAAAAATGGAGGTTCAATTTTAACTGAAAAATACTTTGAAGAGCAATTAGAACGAGTTAGAGAAATAAGGATGTCGGAAAGAAAATTTTACCAAAAGATTACTGATATTTATGCAACGTCAATTGATTATGATAAAACTGCTCAAGCGACTATTAGATTTTTTACGGCAGTTCAAAATAAACTACATTATGCTGTTTCAGGAAATACAGCAGCAGAAATAATTTATAATAGAGCAGATTATAGAAAAGAGCATATGGGATTAAAAACATGGGAAGGTGCTCCAAATAGTAAAATACATAAATATGATGTGACAATTGCAAAAAATTATTTATTGGAAGATGAAATTGCTCAGTTAGAAAGATTGGTTTCAGCATATTTAGATTTAGCAGAAATGCAAGCAATGCGACATATACCTATGACAATGGAGGATTGGGAAGAAAGATTGAATGGATTTCTAACATTGTGGGACCACGACATTTTGCAAGATAATGGAAGAATATCAGCAGAAATGGCTAAATTGCATGCTGAAACAGAGTTTGAAAAGTATAGAGTTATACAAGATAAAAACTATATTTCAGATTTTGATGAGTTAATAGCAGAAACAAAAAATCTAAATAATGTCTGAGTGACAACTAGTAATTTGTAGAAAAAATATATTACTATTAGTTATTGTATAATAATTGTGAAAGGATAGAAAAATTATGGATGATAAAATAAAAGTTTCAAAGGAAAATTTAGAAAATTATTATTTAACTATGATTTTGATTAATAATTCATATAAAAATCAAGTATTTGGTATAAATAAAAACTGTGAACCTTTTTTAGATAGATTTAAGGAGTACTTCAAATGTGATATTAATGATAAATTATATATTACTATGTTTAATTATGTAAAGCTGTCTGTGGAATATTTACAAATGCAATCGGCAATAACAATTATGTATCATCTTTTTGAACAATTTATTAAGGTATTTTTTTGTATTAATATGGACAAAGATTATTTTACTGAAGCAAAGAAGATTGTAGAAAAGTATGAATATAATTTTGAAGATAATACTTACTATGAGATTGTTAATAAATACAGATTATTAAATAATTTTATAAAACATGGAGGGAGTACAGAACTAGAAAAAAATACTCAGAATTAATAAATAAAGATTGTTGTTTTGATAAATATGGTAGTATATTAGACAATTCTTTAAATATAGATAATGATAATATTGATGAATGTTGTGTAGGGCTATGTAATTTTATTAAGGAGATGTATATATTTTTTGAAGATATGGGATATATTGATGAATAATAAAATATTCAAAAGATACATAAATAATATTATATAAATTAAAAATTTATTAAATCGTCGTATATAGAGTAAACGATTAGTTAATAATTGTCTGCTTTTATTATAATATAGTGAATATAAAATAGTAAGTTGTAGAGGAGATATAAAAATGAGAAAGTTTTCAATAATGCTTTTAATTTTATTAGTAATTAGTGTAGGTTTCAATATTTATTTTTTGGTGATTAACCAAGAAAAACAAGTTGCACAGTCATATCTAGAAGGAAAATATGAAGGTGGAAGAACATATTACAATTACAGTGATGATAAAGAGTATGTACCAAAAGATTATTGGGACTTGGGATATGGCAAAACAAGTAATACATTGATATTCTATAAGAATGGTACTATGACTTATAATAATTTTGCGGGGACATATTCATATAGTCCAAAAATTAAAATTATAACTTTTTCATTTAGAAGAAATAATCAAGAGGAAACATATACCTTTGAAGTTAGTGATGATTTAAAAATATTAAAAAGCACTAACAAAGACGATAATACAGGTCTAATAAATGGAGAGAAACTTCCATATTTTATTGAAGAATATTTATTGAAACAAAAAGAATAAACTTATAAATTACAATTTTGTAGTTTGAAAGATTTATAGTAATTTATCATTAAAATTAAAAATATGAAGAAATATATTTTATAAGAAGTAAAACAAATAAGGAGAGAAAAATGCAAAAAATTATAAATTATGGCTTGATTATATTATCATTATTTATTGGAATTGTTTTTTATTTTTCTTTTGATGTTGAAGAAATATTATGGAATAAGTATGAACAAGAAAGTATTAGTAGCGAGCAAATAAAAAGTGATTCTACTAAAGATTACACAGGGTTAAAAGCAGGAGAAGGTATTACTACAATTACCAATTTGGCAGATTGGGATAAAGTTTTAAATGATATAGACTATGTAAAAGTTATACCTAAAAGTATTGAAAAAACAAATGTATATAGTTTATCAAAATGGAGTGAACATTATACGAAAAAGTCGAATGGAACATCTTGGAGAAAACTTGCAGAGGTAAAAGAAACATCATTTGATATTTCTGCAAATTATACACCATATTATATGATTGAGTTAGAAGATGGAAATTCTATACTTGCACAAATGAATAGAGCGATTGCAAAAAAGATAGAAAGAGGAGAAAAGATTGAACTTCCACTAGGGAAAAAAATTGGATTTTCAAAAGAAGCAAAAAATCTTTTAAGAACTATTTGTGATGAAAAAAATGTTTCTACTGATTATGTTCTATATACAATAGATAATAATTGGCAAGCAGAAAATGTTGATACAATATTTTATATAAAACTTGTCAGTGCTTTTGTTTTATTCATAGTGTTAGCAGTGATTTTACAGCTTGTCTATGATAAATTCTTTTGTAAACATTGTTGAAAATAATGTTACAAAGTAGTATATTGTTAAATAGTTAAATTAAGGGAGGAATAGTAATATGGGATTATTTTCTAAAAAGCCAAAAGTGGTAGAATATGATGCAAATGATTGTGAAATAAAGAAAAAAAGGATGAGAGAAATCTTTAATGAAACAGTTAATGATGGAGATACTTATGAGATTTTGTATGCTTTTATGACAACTTCAAAATATGAGCAAGGCTTTGTGTTTGATACAAACACAACTACATTTTTCTTTTATATAGTTGGATATAGAAAAAGTGATTTTAATTTAGTTTTAGTACAAATAGATTCTCAATTAAAAGAACATTCTGATGCAATTTATATTGATATGAATAATGTTAGCAATGTATCGTATGATCCAAAGATACAGCTATTATGTTTTCAATATAAAAAGGGAACAGCTGATTATGGAGAATTACTAAAAATAGGAGGAACAAGTGCTAAAACATTATATGGACCTAAAAATATTTATCAACCAGAGGAAATAGAAAAAGTGCTTGATTTTGCAGAGGCTTTTCGTGCTACTTTGGAAGAAAAAGGCTACAAATTAGATAAATGGAAAAGATAAAGGAAAGTAAAATTCCAAGTTCACAAGCAGATGATTTATTGAAAATCGTCTGCTTTTATGCTATTATTTAGAAAACAAAATAGGAAGTTGTAGAGGAGGAAGATAAATGAATTGGTTTAAACCAACAAATCCGAAGCATTATAATCATAAACAAGCTTTTCAAGAATTGAAAATTATAACTTGGAAAAGTTCTACTAAAAAAATAGAAGTAGGAGATATCATATATATATATTCATCACATATAGAGAAAAGATTAACACATAGAAGAACTAGATAAAGAAGAATTAAATTATGAACAATTAATGAAACATGGATTAAAAACCACTTTAAAGAGTTTTTATTGATATTTCAATACTTACAAATAACTAGTAGCTAATTTTTATGTTTAGTGCTATACTAACTTAAACGACTACTGCGACAGCAGTTTAGTGCAATTATAATTTATAGAAAGGACAGAAAAATGATTGATATTAAATTTATAGAAAAAGAAAATAGAGCAGTGGCTTATGATAATGAAATTGAAATTGGTGAATGTGAATTTGAAGAATTAGAGAATACATGGAACATAATTCATACTGCAGTAGATCGAAAATATCAAGGACAAGGAATTGCAAAAGTATTAGTGCAATGTGTTATTGAAAATTCAAAAAAATGCAATAAGAATCTTATTGCAGAATGTTCTTATGCAAAAAGGATATTAGAAAATTGATTTGTGTGCAGATAGCATATATGAAAAAGGGGGATACTTATGAAAAAAAGCATGAAATGGATAGTTAGGATTATATTAGGAATAGTAGTTTTATGGGTAGTTATTTTTAGCATTGACTTTTTAAGATGTTTAAGTATGAGAAAGCCATTATTTATTTTGAGTTGCTTATCTCCAGACATAGCAACTACAGATGGAAGTAGGAGTTTTTCTTGTACTTGCTTAGGATATAATGTAAATTATAGTACAATTCCAACTACAAATGGGGTAAAACAAGTCACTTGGATAGAATTTATTATGTTCGGAAAACGCATGATATCTAAAAGCTTATACGAACGAGAAAATGAAGGAAAGATAGAAAATAATATAAGAACAGAACCTTATGAAAATATAGAAGGAATATCAGTAACAACTAATATAGAAAATTAAAGGGAGGTCACACTATATTTTATTTGGTGGAATATATAATAGTAGACTACTTGTTAAAATGGTAGAAAGTAATCAAAAGTACAATATGAAAGAAGAGATACCATATAAAGGGGCTAAACCAATGTATATGATAGAAGATATGGACAATCGTGAACTGATAAAAGATATTGTAATCGATACTTGCAAAGACTTACCAATCAAAAAGAAAAAATAAATATGACGTATAGATGTCATATTTATATGATATAATCATCTAGGGTGAGAAAATGCAAATTAATCGATTATTTGAGATTGTATATTTATTATTAGAAAAGGATACTATTACTGCAAAAGAGTTAGCACAACAGTTTGGAGTATCTGTTAGAACTATATATAGAGATATTGATATCTTAAGCACAGCAGATATTCCAGTATATACTAACAAGGGAAAAGGCGGAGGAATTAGCTTATTAGAGAACTTTGTACTAGATAAATCGATTTTATCAGAAGAAGAGCAAAACCAGATTATATTTGCTTTGCAAAGTTTAGAGAAGCTAGACAAAAATAGCGAGGAAAAAGCTTTAGAGAAAATGAGCAGACTATTTCATAAACAAGCTAAGAATTGGATAGAAATAGATTTTTCTAATTGGTCAAATGAGAATAATAAATTTGAAATGATGAAACAGGCTATCTTAAAAAAGCAGGTCATGGAATTTACCTACTTTAATTCTTATGGAGAAGAAACCAAAAGGCAAGTTGAACCATTACAAATATGGTTTAAAGATAAAGCCTGGTATATAAAAGCCTATTGTAGAGTAAAACAAGACTATAGAGTGTTTAAAATAGCAAGAATGAGAGAGATAAAAGTATTAGAAGAAACGTTTGAAAGAGAACTACCACAAGAGCAAGAAAAAAAGCCTTATGAGATAAAATTCATATCCTTAGAGTTAGAAATATCCAAGGAGAAAGCATATAGGGTGTATGATGAATTTGAAAAAGAAAACATAGAGAAGAAGGAAGATGGTAATTTTATTGTCCATATAGATTATCCTGAAAATAACTGGGTATATGAATATATTTTATCTTTTGGAGAACATATTAAAGTAATAGCGCCAGAATATGCAAAAAATATTATAAAAGATAAAATACAAAAAATGATAAAAAGTTATTCATAATATGACATACTGTTGTCAATTATATTTCTATATAATGGATAACAGGAGGTAAGAATTATGAAATATGAAATTGTAGAATTAGAAGAAAAAATAGTGGAAGGAATAGAAGTAAAGACAACAAACGAAAATGGGAAATCCATACAAGACATAGCGAACATGTGGCAAACATTTTTTATGAAGGGAATCTATGACAATATTGAAAATAAAGTTAATGTCAAAACGATTGGTCTATATACGGATTATGAAAAAGACTACACAAAGCCATACAACTTTGTAGTTTGCACAGAAGTGAGTGAAAACTCTAAGAATGTGGGAAATAGAGTGGTAAAAGTAATTCCAAAAGGAAAATATGCAAAATTTGTAATTCATGGTGATGTTCAAAATGCAGTAGGACAGGCTTGGCAAGAAATATGGAAGATGGACTTAAACAGAAAATATACTTGTGATTTTGAAGAATATCAAAACAATTCAAAGGATATGCAAAATCAAGAAATCCATATTTATATTGCTATAGAAGATTAGAAAGAAGGGCATATGGAAAAGTTAGATTATAAAAAAGAATATAAAGATTTATATTTGCCAAAAGCAAAACCAATGCTAATAAAAGTACCAAATATGAAATTTATTATGGTAAAAGGCAAAGGAAATCCTAATTGTGGAACAGGAGAATATCAAGAGGCTCTTTCCTTATTATATGCTTTGTCATTTACAATAAAAATGAGTAAACTAGGCAAACATTCCATAGAAGGATATTTTGAATATGTTGTTCCACCACTAGAAGGTTTTTGGTGGAATGAAGGAGATAAAGCTGTAAACTATAGCGACAAAGAAAAGTTTGAATGGATATCCATGATAAGACAGCCAGAATTTGTGACACAAGAAGTATTTGACTGGGCTTGTAAGGAAGTAAAAAACAAAAAAGGATTAGAGGTAAGCAAAGCAGAATTTATGGAACTAGAAGAAGGATTATGTGTTCAAATGCTACATAAAGGTTCTTATGATGATGAGCCTGAAACAATAGTAGCAATAGAAGAATACATCCAAGAGAACCAATTAAAAAACGACATTGGGAGTAAATTAGAAAATGGAGTTATAAGAAGACATCACGAAATATACCTATCAGATCCTAGAAAGGCAAAGGCAGAAAATTTAAAAACAGTTATTAGAATACCAGTGGTAAGGGAGAAAAAATGAACGAATATATTAATTTAGATATAGAAAACATTGAGAAAGAACATATCTGTTGTGCAATAGGAGACAAAAAACATCAAATGGGTGTGAATACGAAAAAGGAATGGCTAAAAGAGAGAATAAAAGAAGGACATATTTTTAGAAAACTAAATGCAAAAGGTAAAGTTTTTATAGAATATGCACCTCTGGAAAAGGCATGGGTGCCAATTGAGGGCGAAAACTATATATATATTTATTGTCTATGGGTAGCAGGTTCATTTAAAGGAAATGGTTATGGAAAAGAGTTATTAGAATATGCTATACAAGATAGTAAGGCTAAAGGAAAAATCGGAATTTGTACAATAACTTCTAAAAAGAAAAAGCCATTTTTATCAGAAAAGAAGTTTTTTGAAAAGTATGGCTTTAAGGTAGTAGATAGTATTGGAGAATATGAATTACTAGCATTATCTTTCCAAGAAGAACAACCTAAATTTACAGAAACAGCAAGAAAAATGAAAAGTGAAACAACAGATTTCACCATTTATTATAGCCCAGAGTGTCCATATACTTTAAATAGTATTAAAGAAATAGAGGAATATACCAAAGCTCAAAATATACCAGTTAAGATTATCCGAGTAGACACTTTAGAGAAAGCAAAAAGTGTTCCATGTGTTTTTAATAATTGGGCTAATTTTAAAGATGGACAGTTTGTATCCAATACCTTGTTAAATAAGAATAGTTTTGAAAAGTTAATAAAGTAAAATTTAAAATTGATAATTATTTTTCTTTGTGCTATGATAGGCATAACATTTAGGAAGAATGATTATCTATTTTTTATGAGGACCATTTTATTGTGTTGTACAAAATGTGGTTATACGGAAATTTATAAAACTGCAACAGAGGCTGGAATGAATGTGCTAGACTTTTTAATGAATTAAAATAGTATAAGAGTAGTGGAAAGAACAAATAATAAGGGAAAGGAGATGAGAGAAATACAACTAATAACAGGATTAATGATACCATTTCTAGGAACGATGCTTCGGGGCAGCAATGGTATTTTTAATGAGAAACAAATTGAATAAAAAAGTAGAAAAAATTTTATTAGGTTTTGCTTCAGGAGTAATGATAGCATCGTCTATATGGTCTCTAATCATTCCATCTATAGAAATGGCAGAAGAACAAGGAAAAATAGCTTGGATTCCAGCAGCAATTGGTTTTCTATTGGGAGTAGTATTCTTATTAGTTCTAGATAGCTTAATTCCACATATGCACTTGGAAAGTAATAAGCCAGAAGGTGTGCAAACGAAATTAAAGAAAACAACAATGATGGTGTTAGCAGTAACACTGCATAATATACCAGAAGGAATGGCAGTAGGTGTTACATTTGCAGGAGCTTTAATGGAAAATACAGGAATAACAATGGCAGGAGCTTTAGCTTTAGCAATTGGAATTGCCATTCAAAACTTTCCAGAAGGAGCAATTATCTCAATGCCTTTAAAAAGTGAAGGTGTGTCAAAACCAAAAGCTTTTTTATATGGAGCTTTATCTGGAATTGTAGAGCCAATCAGTGCTCTTACTACAATCTTACTTACAAAGGCTATTGTACCAATACTTCCGTATTTGTTATCTTTTGCAGCAGGAGCAATGATATATGTAGTAGTAGAAGAATTAATACCAGAATCACAAGCAGGTGAACATTCTAATATTGGAACAATAGGAGTAGCAATAGGATTTGTAATTATGATGATTTTAGATGTGACACTTGGATAAAAAATGATTGATATTAAATTTATAAAAAAAAGAAAATAGGGTAGTGGCCTATAATAATAAAAAAATAGAAAAGGAAGGTGAGAAAAATGACATATCAAATAGTAGAAGATATTGCTATAGTAAATAGTGAAGAAATTGTGATAAAAGATGTTCAATCAGCAATAGACTTTATGATGACAGTAAAATATGAAACAAACTGTGAGAAAATAGCATTAAACAAAGAAGCAATTGTGGAAGATTTTTTTATACTAAGCAAAGGAATTGCAGGAGAAATATTGCAAAAGTTTATTAATTATCAAGTGAAGTTTGCCATATATGGAGATTTTTCAAAATATACAAGTAAGCCATTAAAAGATTTTATGTATGAAAGCAATCATGGAAAAGACATATTTTTTGTAGAGAATGAAGAACAAGCAATCGAAAAGCTAAAAGGTTAAAGGAGGACTAAATAATGGGCAAGTTTTCCAATAAAATGAAAAAGAAGTATCAAGAAACAAGTAAAAAGTCAATTGCAGTGTATTTGATATTAAGAATTCTAGTAGTTGCTAGTATGATATTCCAAGTAATATTAGGTAATTTTCAAAATGCAATCATGTGTATTGTAGCATTAATCTTATTTACAATACCAACGATTGTATCAGAAAAATTAAAAATAGGGATACCAAGCTTATTAGAAGCGATTATCTATCTTTTTATCTTTTCAACTACCATTTTAGGAGAAATTAACAACTTCTATGGATTAATTCCTTTTTGGGACACGATATTACATACCTTAAATGGATTTATATGTGCAGGAATAGGATTTTCTTTGGTAGACCTCTTAAATCAAAATAGTAAGAAAATCCATTTATCACCAATGTATGTAGTTTTGGTAGCTTTTTGCTTTTCTATGACAGTAGGGGTATTATGGGAATTTTGTGAGTTTACAGCAGATAGTTTATTAAAAACAGATATGCAAAAAGATAGGATTGTACAAAGCATTTCAACAGTAAAACTAAATCCAAATGGTGAAAATCACCCAGTGAAAATAAAAGATATTGAAAAAACGCAAATTTATTCAAAGGATGGAAATATTACCACAATAGAAAATGGCTATTTAGATATTGGAATTGGTGATACAATGAAAGATTTATTTGTGAATTTTATAGGAGCAATTGTTTTTTGTACGATAGGATTTTTATATATTAAAAATAGAGAGAAGTATCAGTTTGCTAGGAACTTTGTTCCAGTGAAAGAATAAGGAGGAATTTATTATGGCAGAATGGAAATGTGTAAAATGTGGAAACACTGCATTTGAGAAAGATCAATTTCAAGCAACAGGAGGAAATTTTGCAAAATTATTTGATGTGCAAAATAAGAAGTTTATTACTGTTAGTTGCACTAAATGTGGATATACAGAAATTTATAAAACAACGACAGATGCAGGAATGAATGTATTAGATTTTTTAATGAGTTAAGAAAAAGGGCATAATTGCAAAATATAGTTGATAGAAAAAACTTTATAATAGTAGTACACTTAATTTGGAGGTGGATAAAATGAATTTAGGAAATAATTTATTTCAAGCAAGAAAAAAAGCAGGTTTATCACAAGAAGATGTAGCCGAAAAATTAGGTGTGAGCAGACAAACTATTTCTAAATGGGAGACAGATGAGACAGTTCCAGATATTTACCAATCAAAAAAATTAGCAAAGTTATATCATTTATCTTTAGACGAGTTAATAGAATTTGATGTTGACTTAAAAGAAATAGAAGGAGTAATTAAAAACACAAATGAAGAAAAAGAAGCTAAAATTGACTGGACAAATGCTTGGAGCAAAAAGTACCCAGTATTAGCAACTTATCAAAAAGAAGTGGATATAGAAAAATATGCTTTTCAAATGAGAGAGATGTTAGATAACTTAAAAAATCAATATCATTATAATAATCTAGACAGCATGCTAGTATTAAAGGATATTTTATATCATGAGTGGAAAGATAAGAAATGTTAATTATCTAAAATAAGAATAGTGTCTTTTTTTATGACACTATTTTTCTTATTTCATCATAAAATTTAATATAGAGTTAAAATCTAGGGATAGATAAGAATTGCAGATAGGAGTATTTGCAATTCTTAAATGTTGTAAAAAATATAGAATATAATTTTGACAAAATTCTTCCAAAAAATTTGTCAAAAGTTGAAAAATTGGAAAAAATATGGTAAAATGAAAGTTAGGAGAAAAATTATAAATTAATAATAAGGAGAGATAAAAAAATGAAAAAGTTATTAAAAGCAAAAACAATGTTTTTCATAGCGTTTTGTGTATTACTTCTAGTGGTTGCAGTATTTCTCTTTGAAAACACAAAAGTTAGTTATGGAGGGATAAAGCCATACAATGTACTTACTTATAATGGAAATAGTAAGGAAAGTGAAGAAGAAACAGGAATGGCTGTATCTGATAACAATAGTACAAAAGAAAGCGATGTAGTATTTTTATCTGATATCCCATATAGTAAAGCACAAGTGGGCTGGGGAAATATTTCAGTAGACAAAACACAAGATAATAAATCACTTACCATGATGGTAAATGGTTCTACCATATTAATTAAAAAAGGAATTTGGGCACATGCTACTTCTACTGTAGAATATGACATTAGTAATTATAAAGATTATGCATATTTTACAGTATTTTACGGTCTAAATAGTACTGCAGGAAATAAAGGAAATGGTGTAAAATTCTATATTTATACTTCTGAAGATGGAAAGACATGGACTTTACGTACAGAGGAAAATCCTACAGCACTAAAAAGTTCTAATAGTGCAGTATATGCCAAAATAGATATTAAAGATGTTAATTATATTAGATTATATGCTCATGATAATGGTTCTAATGCAAGTGACCATGCAGTATGGGGAGACGCAAAACTTGTAAAAGAAAATTATAGTGAAAATGTTATGATGACAGTAGAAGAATTTGACGAAATGATAAGAAAAGCATATAAAAGAGGACCAGTTGAAGATGAATTAGTGCTTCCTCTTTTACAAAGGGATTTTATAAAAAGAGTAGGGCAATACCAACTTCGTATGTTTTTAGAAGAGGATTCTAAGAATCAAGAAACTTTAGAATGGTTTTTAAATAATGAAGAAGCATTACGTTTATGGACAATTGGTGGTACTCCAAATGGTACCTATTTAAGATCATTACAAGTATTAAGCCAGTTATATCAAACTTATAAAGAAGATTTAAACAATGAGAATATGACAGCAAATGGAACAAAATATAAAGATTTATATTTAAAAATGATGTTATCTTTATCTTTATCACATTCAACCAATGTTGGTTTATGGATTGGTGGAGGTAGCAAATTATCAGATGCTGTTACTAGATATGAAATTTATAAACAAATGCATTTAGATGGCAAATTAGGATCAAACGCCATGTTTGAGACCTATACTATCGAAGAAATGCGTGCGGTAATGTTTACCAATATTGATGATGAAGAAATATTATGGTTACGTGATTATTCTGAAAAGAAATTTTCAAATCTAGTGGATCGTTTTAACCCATTTAAATATATTAACTATACAAAAGGTTATGGTTATTATAGACCACAATATTATAGCCAAGAAAATTATGCGAAATGGGATGCAAAATATGAACTTTCTAAATACAATATTACTTATCAAGCAAGAACACCAAAGTTATGGATTGTATTTGAAGAAGGAGCAGTTTGTGGAGGGCTTTCTAAAACAGCAGCTAACCTTTACGGTGTATGGGGATATCCTGCTAAAGTAGTAGGTCAACCAGCACATGCAGCTTATATCTATTTATATAATGCAGGTAATGGAAAAAATGCTTGGCAATTAGCATACAGTGTTGCATCTACTGGTTGGGCAGATACTGACGGTGGTGGACGTATGCCAAATGGTTGGGGCGGCGGATGGTCTAGTGGTGCAGCCAAAAGAGGTTCTTACCACTTCTTATCACAAGAAGCCCAAAATGAATATGAGAAATATGAAAAAGCAGAGTTAATATTATTACAAGCAGATACATTTAAAGATGATAAAAGAAAATTAGAGCAAATTTATCGTGATGCTTTAAAAGAGGAAATTATCAATTTTGATGCTTGGGTTGGTATGATAAGTTTATATAATGCAGATGCTTCTAAAACTGACGAAGAGAGAATTGCTTTAGCAGAAGAAATTGCAGAAGCAATGACTTACCATCCATTGCCAATGTACGACTTGACTAAACTGATTGGTACAAAAATTACATCACCTGAATACAAAGGAAAAATGCTAATGATACAAGAGCAAACATTGCGTAAAGCTACAAAGGCAACAAGTGCAAATACTTTATACCATAAAGAAGTGCCAATTGTTGCTAATGCAATTTTAGGTGTAATTGATTCTAGAATTGCTACTTTCTCTTTTTCAGGTGCAAATGCTGGGAAAATAGTATTATCTAAACAATTACAAAGTGCGCAAGTAACTTGGAGTTATAGTTTAGATGGTGGTAATAATTGGAAAGAAGTTTATGAACATTCTATACAACTTACTAATGAAGAAATTGCATCAATAAATGCTAATGATGATATTAAAATTCGTATATCAGGATTACCATTAACGAATGAAAACATTTTCACTATTAATATTAACAAGGGAGTATTCCCAAGCAATACTGTTTCAATAGACGATTTAGAAAATTGTATTAATGGTACAACTGATCAAATGGAATGGACCTTAGATCCTAATTCTGGAGAGTGGACATCGTTTGCAGATGGAAAACCAAATTTAAGAGGACATGTAGTTGTATACCTTAGATTAATTGCATCAGGAACAAATACAACAAGTGATCCTGTACATTATACATTTACTACTAATACATCTTCGGAATCACATCGATATATTTCTAGAACAGGTTTAAAGGTTACAGAAGTATCAGCTACAAGTGGAGGAAATAAAGACAATATACTTGATGGAGATATAAATACATCATGGCATGGAGCAACTAGTTCTGGTTTGGGAGGAGCATATAAGCCTTCATATGTAGTAATAGAGCTAGATAAACCTAGATATGTAGCAGAAGTAGATTATGTTCCTGATGCAAAGGCAACAGGAACAGGAGGATATCCAACTGGAAAAGCTAGTAAACTAGAAATTTATGTAAGTATGGATGGTACAAATTGGGAGTTGGCAGCAGTTGGTAATAATTTAGGAAATAACAATAATTTGAAAAAGATAACTTTTGAAGAGGCGAAACAGGCAAAGTATGTAAAAATTCATTGCCCATCAGTTTATCAATCAGGGCTTCAACATTATTTTTCAATAGCTGTTATTAATTTATATGAAAATCCATCAGCTAGTGAAATACCTACTGCTGAGATTAGTTATAATATTACTAATAAAACTAATAAAGATGTTATAGCTGAGTTAGTAGATGAAAATAGACCAATTACTGTTACTAATAATGGTGGAAGTAAAAAACATACCTTTACAGAAAATGGTGAGTTCACATTTGAATTTGTTGATGAAGCTGGAAACAAAGGTAGTACAACAGCTAAAGTAGATTGGATTGATAAAACAGCACCAACAGTAGATGTTACTTACAGTACAACTGAAATAACAAATGAAGATGTAGTAGCAACACTATCATTTGATAAAGAAAATATAACAATACTTTCAAAAGATGTACAAATTGCTGAAAATCCGGTAGATGGAAGTAAAACAATAACATTTGAAAATAATGCATCTTATGAATTAGAATTTGCAGATGAATTAGGTAATGTAGGAACAAAAACAATTGCAGTTGATTGGATTGATAAAGAAGCACCAACAGCTCAAATTGAGTATAGCACTGTACATTTAACAGATAAACCAGTTACAGTGACATTAAATCCAAGTGAAGAAGTAACCATTTTAAATAATGAAGGTTCTGACACATATACATTTGATAAAAATGGAGAATTTACTTTCCGTTTTATAGATAGAGCAGGTAATGAAGGTACTGCAACAGCTAGTGTTAATTGGATTACAAAAATGCCAAAATACACATTAACATACTCTACGAAGGAGTGGACAGACCAAGATGTTACTGTAACATTAGAATTAGAAGAAGGATACACAATAGTAAGTAACAATGGTAGCAACATTTACACCTTTACAGAAAATGGTGAAGATGCTTTTGAATATATAGATCCAAATGGTCAAAGAGGTATGATACCTATTCGTGTAGACTGGATTGATAAAGAAGCTCCAACAGGAACTATTAAATATAGTATTTCTTCTAAAACAAATCAATCAGTTATTGCAACATTGGTTCCAAGTGAAGAAGTAACAGTTACTAATAATACAGGAAATGAAAACCCATTAAAATATGAATTTACAGAAAATGGAGAGTTTACCTTTGAATATGTTGATAGAGCAGGACATAGAGGAAGTACAACTGCTAAAGTAGATTGGATTGATAAAGTAAAACCACAAGCTACATTATCTTATGATATTACAGAAAATACACAATCAGATGTAACTGTAACTATAACATTTGATAAAGAAAATGTTACAATTACTAATAATAATGGTAAAAACACATATACATTTATCAAAAATGGAGAATTTACATTTGAATTTGTTGATGAAGCAGGAAATACAAACTCTATAACAGCAGAAGTGACATGGATTGAGAAAAAAGAGCCAGATAATAATGATGAACTTACATCAGAAGAATATGAAATAACAGGTAATGTTATCAGAAAAATACCATTAAATCTTGAAGTAAATGAATTTATGAAGCATATACAAGCAAATCAAGAAGTAATTATTAAAGATAAAAATGATAACATTATAGAGGGAACAGCTAAAATAGGAACTGGTATGAAAGCATATGTAGGAGATAATGTATACACATTTGTAGTAAGAGCTGATATTGATGGAAATGGTACTGTTAATTTAACAGACTTAGCTAAATTATGCTTACATTATATAGAAAAAGAAACTTTAGTAGGTGAATATTTAGAAGCAGCAGATATAGATAATAACAATAAAGTAACAATAACAGATTTAGCAAAAATGCAACTTTTACTAGTAGGAAAAAATAAATAAATGAAATAAGGAGAGATGCAGAAGAATGAACAGAGTTAAAAAAATAAGCATAGTTTTTGTTATCATGATGTTAATAATTTGTATGTTTACAAGCAAAACATATGCAGCACTTAATTGTAATGTAAATTTAAGTGCATCTAAAAATAAAGTAACGTATAAAGAGCAGTTTTCAGTTTATGTTGCAATATCTAATTTGCAAACTACAAAGGGAATTATTGCAATAGGAGCAGTTGTAAGCTATGATACAGATTCTTTAACTTTAGTGAGCATAGAAGGGCAAAATAAATGGTCAGATCCTTTTCACAATCCTTCAAATGGAAAGATTACTTCATTTAAAAATGAAGTATCAACCAAAAATGAGAATGTGTTTAAAATAACATTTAAAGTAAATGAAAAAGGAAAAGCTAAAAAGAGTGCTTGGGTGAAAATAAGCAATTTTGAGATATCTGATGGCGAAGGAGAAAAAAATTGTGGAGGAAATTCTATTAATATCGCAATAGAAGAGAAAAATAGTGGAAGTTCAGGAAGTAACAACCAAGGAAGCAATAATACTCAAAAGCCAGGAAATACTACTAATAATACAAAACCTGGAAATAGTAATCAAAATACTCAAACAACAAAGCCAAACACAGAAACAACAAAACCATCAAGTAGTGGTTCTAACAATGTACAAGGTGGAAATGCAAAGAATGAAACAACCAAAAATACTATCAATAATGTAGAAGAAAATAGTATAGGAAATGTTGCAGAAAATAATGTTACAAATAGTGAAAGCCAAATCAACAATGTACAAAATGCTTTTGACTCTAATACAGAGGAAACAAAAGAAGATAAAAATATGAGTAAAGGATTATTCTATACCATAAGCATTGTAAGTGTTATTGCAATTATTGGAATATTGTTTGCGATAACCAAATATTGGAAAATACATTAATACAAATTGATTGTTTTTATGTATGAATTGTTTAAGTCCTTCTTATATCATAGAAGGACTTTTCTTTACATATAAATTACTACATAAAATTTCAAATAAATGGCTCTTTTTATTTCTAAAAACTACTACACAAAATTTAAAAAATGTGTTACAATAGTTTAGAAATAAAAAATAAGGAGGAATTAACCATGTCAGGACATAGTAAATGGCATAATATTCAAGCAAAAAAAGGAAAAGCAGATGCTGCAAGAGGAAAGATATTTACAAAATTAGGTAGAGAATTATTAATTGCTGTAAAACAAGGTGGTGCTGACCCTGCTGGTAATTCAAAATTAAAAGATGTTATTGCAAAATGTAAAGCAAATAATATGCCTAATGATACAATTAACAATGCAATCAAAAAAGCTTCAGGAGAAGGTGACAACAAGAATTATGAAGAGATTGTGTATGAAGGATATGGCACAAATGGTGTAGCAGTTATTGTGGAGGCAAGTACAGATAATAAAAATAGAACAGCTGCAGATGTACGTCATGCTTTTGATAAGGCAGGTGGGAATTTAGGAACAACAGGTTGCGTATCTTATTTATTTACCAAAAAAGGTGTTATTGTTATTGATAAAACTACAACAAGCTTAGCAGAAGATGATATGATGATGTTAGCATTAGACAGCGGAGCAGAAGATTTTGAAGCATCTGATGAATGTTATGAAATCACTACTTCACAAGCTGACTTTTCAAAAGTAAGAGAGGCTTTAGAAGCACAAGGGCTAGAATTTTTAGAGGCAGAAGTACAAATGGTACCATCTACCTATATTGCTTTAAGTGAACAAGATGGAGAAAAAATGCAAAGATTAATTGACACACTAGAAGATTTAGATGATGTCATGAATGTGTACCATAATTGGGAAGAGTAGTTAAGTTAGCTGTGCGAAGCGATAGCAAGCTACGGATAACTTATGCAATCGAGCAAAGCGAGATTGCAAACCTTGAAAAAATATAGAAAATAGTTCTAAAATAGAAAAACATAGCATATATATATTATATGACTATGTTTTTCTTTGCTCTAGAAACAAAAAATGACATAGAGATAAGTTATGTAATTCGTATTTTTATTATTTTATACAAAAGAGGTAAGCAATGGATGAAATATTAAACTTTTTTCCAGAAGAGATGCAACAAAAGATAAAACAGAATCTCTTAGAAAATTTAGAAGAGATTAGAATTAGAACCAATAAGCCTATTATTTTAAAAAATGGACAAGCAGAAAAACAAATTCCATTTTCCGTAACACCAGATACAGTATTGCAAATTCTGCAAAAAATTTGTGAAAACTCGATTTATTCTTACCAAAATCAAATTTGTAATGGATTTATTACATTAAAAGGAGGTCATCGTGTAGGAATTACAGGAAATGCTGTTATGAAAGAAGGACAAGTGATTAATTTAAGCTATATTAGCAGTCTAAATTTTAGGATTGCAAGGCAAGTATTTAATTGTAGTACACAAGCTTTAAACTATATTCTTAATCCATATGGTAACGATATTTATACTACATTAATTGTATCCCCACCAGGATGCCGGAAAGACTACGTTATTAAGAGATTTAATTAGAAGAATTAGCAATGGCATACCAGAAATGAATTTTAAAGGATTGACAATTGGAGTAGTAGACGAAAGAGGAGAAATATCTGCTATGGATAAAGGGATTGCGCAAAATGACATAGGAATTAGAACAGATGTCATAGAAAATATTTCTAAACCTCTAGGCATGAAAATGTTAGTGCGTTCTATGAGCCCAAAGGTTATTGTAGCAGATGAAATTGGAAGCGCTGATGATATACAAGCTATCGAATATGCAGTTTGCTCAGGGGTAAGAGGAATTTTTACAGCACATGGAGCAAATATGGAAGAACTAAAACAAAACCCAATTTTAAGTCAATTACTTACAAAACAAATGATAGACAGAGTGCTATTTTTAGATCACAACAGAAAAATACAACTTGGATATAGCAAACAAACTGCTAAACAAGTTGGCTAAGGAGGATATATATGATTTTTTTCAAGATTATTTTATTAATTTCCATTGTGGTAGCTAGTACCATACTAGGTATCCTATTTTCTAAAAAATATTCCAACCGTGAAAAAGAGTTAAAAGAAATGAAAAGTGCTTTAAATATATTTGCAACTAAAATTAAATTTACCTATGAGCCAATTCCTAATGTGTTTTTAGAAATTGCGAACAAAATAGAAGGAAATGTAGGAAAGATTTTTGCAAGAGCTTCTAGCAGAATGAAGGAAGAAAGTGCAGGTGAAGCTTGGACAAATGCTTTTTCAGATGTACCAAATAATTTATCTAAAGAAGACATTACAATTCTATCTAATTTAGGAAGATTACTAGGTCAAACAGATGTGGAAGGACAAATTAGTGAAATAGAAGTAGTAGTTCAATTTTTAGAGACACAATTAGAAAGTGCCAAACAAGAAAAAATCAAAAATGAAAAGATGTATCGAACTTTAGGAATTGTAGGTGGTTTAACAATTGCCATTATATTAATTTAAACGATGTCAGGTTGGGGACGTTCCTTAAAACTGACAAAAGTGTCAGTATAGGGACATACCTTAAAAAATAGGGAGGAAAACATGGATATTAGTTTATTATTCAAAATAGCAGCAATAGGAATTTTAGTAGCAGTACTATATCAAGTACTAGTAAGAGCAGGAAGAGAAGATCAAGCTATGATGACAACACTTGCAGGGTTAATTATTGTATTAACATTAGTCATCAAAGAGATTAGTACTCTATTTACAAGTGTAAGGACAATGTTTGGATTGTAACAGATATAAAAGAAAGGAAATATGGATGGAATGGATATTATTAAAATAATTGGAATAGGACTAATTGCATTAATTATCATTATTATTGTAAAACAGTATAGACCAGAGTTTACCATCTATGTTTCGCTAGTAGCAGGAGCTCTCATCCTACTAATGGTAATGGATAAGATAAGTGGAATTATAGATTTATTAACATCATTATCCAACAAAACAGCAATTAATAATGAATTTTTGGTATTGCTTATCAAGATTACAGGAATTGCTTTTCTAACAGAATTTGCAGTAAGTATTTGTAAAGATTCTGGAGAAGTTGCAATTGCTAACAAGGTAGATTTAGGAGGAAAGGTTATCATTATTTCTATGTCCATTCCTATTATTGCTAGCCTATTAGAAACGATTTTAAAAATCTTGCCCTAGAACGAAAGAAGAAAGGAGAATGTGAAAATGAAAAGAAGATTTATGATGTTTTTAATTGCATTTCTTTTTATGTTTTTCATTTCTCCAATCAGCTATGCAGAGGAAGAAGCAGCATCACAAGAAGAAATATTATCTTCTCAACAAGACAGCCTAAATATTTCGAGTTTTATTAAAGAGGCTCAAAAATATACAACAGATACTTTTGAAGATTTAGACTTAGGGAATTTATTTTCTTCAGCCATTACAGGAAATGTTGATAATGAGATGCTCCTGAAGGCGTTTTCTAAAATAATAGGCAAAGAGGTGGTTAGCTGTATTAATGTTTTAGGAAGCATTATTATCATTATTGTTATACATAGCATATTAAAAAGCATTAGTGAAGGATTGGAAAATAAATCTATTTCTCAAATTACCTATTATGTACAATACATATTAATTGTTACTTTGATTATGAAAAACTTTGCAGATATTTTAACTATGGTAAGGACAAGCATTGATAGTTTAGTGGGATTTATGAATAGTCTAGTTCCTTTGCTAATTACGCTAATGCTCACAACAGGAAACATTGCTTCAGCAGGAATTACAGAACCCATTATTTTATTCATCATCACTTTTATTGGAAACTTTATTACCACAGTATTAATTCCTTTTATCTTAATTGCAAATGTATTAGGAATTGTATCTAAGGTATCTCCACGAGTACAAGTGGACAAACTATCTAAATTCTTCAACTCTTCTGTGGTGTGGATATTGGGAATTGTGCTAACTATATTTGTAGGAGTTCTCTCAGTGGAGGGGAGTTTAAGCAGTACAGTAGATGGAATTACTGCCAAAACAGCCAAAGCAGCAGTTACCAACTTTATACCAGTAGTAGGAAAAATCTTAGGAGATGCAGTTGACACAGTTATAGGTTGTAGTAACGTTCTAAAAAATGCAGTGGGAATAGTTGGAGTGATTGTTATTGTTTGCATTTGTATAGGACCAATTATAAAATTAGCAGTCCTAATGGCTCTGTACTACTTAGCAGGAGCAATTTGCCAGCCTATTGCAGATGAAAAGATTGTAAAATTATTAGACCAAATGGGCGATACTTTTAAAATGTTACTAGCCATTATGTGTAGTGTATCGGTTATGCTCATTGTAGGGACAACATTAGTCATTAAAATAACAAATAGTGGACTTATGTATCGTTAGTGTCTGTCAGGTTGGGGACGTTCCTTTTTCTGACATTTTTGTCAGGCTAGGGACACTCCTTTAATGAATTTAGTAAGGTCTGTCCCTTCTATGACACTTTTGTCAGAAAAAGGAACGTCCCCAACCTGACAAGAAGGAGAAAAAATGGAATGGATGAGTGGTTGGATCCAAGGTATTATTATTGCAGTAATTATTAGTACCATTATTGAAATGATTTTGCCAGAAGGAACGAGTAAAAAGTATATTAAAGTAGTGATTGGTGTATATATACTGTTTTCTATTGTGTCTCCTGTGATTAGTAAGGTAACAGGAAATGAATTCAGAGTATCAGATATTTTAGATTTAGAAAAGTATATGGAAAAATCAAAAAATAGTAGTAACATGCAAAATCAATTCACAAATCAGAATCAAAATCAAATTAAAGATATTTATTTGAGTAGTATTAAAAGCGATATTAAGCAAAAGATAGAAAACAAAGGTTATCAAGTACAAAGTTTAGATTTAGAAATAGAAAATGATGAACAATATACTTTGAAACAGTTGAAATTACAAGTTTCAAAAGAGGCAGTAGAGACAAATAGTCAAACTACTAATAAAAATACAAATCAGATAGTAGAAAATGTTCAAGAAGTAAGTATTAAAATAGGAAATAATACACAAAATGAGAATAAATCATCAGTAAATACACAGAATAAGAAGAATACAATTTCTAGCCAAAATAGGAAAGAATTAAAAGATTATTTGAGTAATGTATATGAAATAAGTACAAAAAATATTTTCATAAATGAGTAAAGGAGGACATATATATGCTAAAGGACAAGATTAAAAATTTTCTAATAAAAGAACAAGAGGGAGACAACAAAAAGAAAATTGAAAATTTAGCAGTGTTTGTAGTAATATTAATTGTTACTTTAATTGCAATTAACTTGATATGGAATAGTGGTGGGAAGAAGAATCAAGATACTTCTGATGATCCAAATAAAAAGTTGGCAGGTATAGAAAATAATAGTTCTATTCAAACAAATGGAATAGCACAAGATACTTTGTCTATACAATTAGAGGAAATACTGGGGAAAATAGAAGGTGTAGGCAAGGTAAAAGTTCTAATTACATATTCACAAACTAATGAAACTGTTCCAATGTATAATGAAGATACTTCACAAAAAGATACTGAGGAAAAAGACACAAGTGGGGGAACAAGAAAAGTGACAGAAACAGATAGTAAAAAGGAGATTATTTATCAGGAGAGCAATGGGGAGAAAATACCTATTACAAAAAGTATTATAAGTCCTAAAATAGAAGGCGCTATTATTACTGCACAAGGGGCTGAAAGTGCTGTGGTGAAAACCAACATTATACAGGCTGTAGAGGCAGTGACAGGAATTTCTTCTCATAAAATTCAAGTGTTTTCTATGAGTGAATGAGATACATAAAAGATTTTACAAAAGAGAAGGATACTAAAAAGCTAAAGAAAGGAAAAGCAAGAAAATGAAAAATCTAAATTTAAAGAAAAATCAGGTGGTTATTTTTGTAATAGCTTTAATGCTAGTAACAGCAGGATATTTGAATTTTAGTAATGAGCAAAATTTATTGCCAACTAGTAGTCTGGCAGATTCCGAGCAAATGGCGGCTATTGGAGATGCAACATTAGTTAGTGCTAATCAAACAACTAAAAATTCGGTAGTAGATAGCGTGATAAATAATACAACAAGTAATACTAGACAAAATAGTAATGCTCAAACAAACAGTAACGTACAAACAAGTGGAGATATACAAGCAAACATGAATGAACAAACTAACAATCAAGTAGCTGCAAGTCAAACAAATAATATTCCTCAAACAGATAATAGCTATTATACCCAATCTAAGTTAGATAGGGAAAAAATGTATTCTCAAATGTTAGAAAATTATCAAAAGATATTAGAGGCAGATAATTTAAGTACAGAAGAGAAAACAACTGCACAAGAAGAAATCAAGAAAATTAATAATGAGAAAAATGCTATTATGATAGCAGAAAATTTAATCAAAACAAAAGGCTTTGAAGAGGTTTTATTATTCGTGAATAATGGAAATGTTAGTGTTGTAGTAAGAACGGAAAAATTAGATGAAAGTCAAATTGCACAAATTCAAAATATAGTGACAAGAGAGTTAAATGTAAAAGTAACAAAGATTAATGTAAGCATAAAATAAGTTTTATGAGTATAGAGAGGTGAATTTCAAATACCTCTTTATTTTTATACACAAAGTTATATATTTATTTCAATTAGTCAAATTTTCAATAAAAATATTGTATTTTTCAAATTTATTGATATAATAAGAAAGAATAAATATACGTACGGTATAAACTAAGGAGGATTTTTATGATAAAGAGAGTTGCTATTTTGGCAAATGGTGGTGATGTATCAGGATTTAATGCGGTTATTAGGGCTATTATTAAAACGGCAGAGAACAATAATGTAGAATGTTATGGATTTATTGAGGGATATAAAGGATTATTAGAAAATAATTATGTACAATTATGCACTCATGCAACTGGAAATGCAATTGGGATTTTGCCAAAAGGTGGTTCTATTATTGGTTCTTCTACTAATTCTAATGTGTTTAATTATCCCGTAGAGGAAAATGGAGAAATTATTTATAAAGACTTATCAGACCAATGTGTAGAAAATATAAAAAAAGACGGAATTGACTGCCTATTTACTTTAGGAGGAGATGGAACTCAAAAATCAGCAAGAGATTTATCACTAAAAGGAATTAATGTAATTGGTGTTCCAAAAACGATCGATAATGATGTTGCGTGCACAGAGATTACTTTTGGATATAATACTGCTGTATCTGTTGCAGCAGATGCATTAGATAGACTTCATACAACAGGTGCTACACATCACAGAATCATGGTACTAGAGGTTATGGGAAGATATGCAGGTTGGATAGCCTTGGAAGCAGCGATTGCAGGAGGAGCAGACGTTGCGCTAATTCCAGAAATTCCATATGATATCAATAAAGCTGCACAAAAAATTATTAATCGTAAAAATAGAGGAAAGAGTTTTAGTGTAGTAGTTGTAGCAGAGGGAGCAAAACCAATAGGCGGAGAAATTAGTGTAAAGGCAGTGCGCAATAAAGGAAAAGGCGTGGATAACAACAAATTAGGTGGAGCGGGTGAAAAAGTGGCAGCAGCATTACAAGAGTTAACAGGATTAGAAGCTAGATGCACAGTTTTAGGGTATATGCAAAGAGGTGGATCACCAACAGCTTTTGACAGAGTGCTTTCAACAAAATACGGAGCAATGGCAATGGAGCTTGCTTTACAAGAGAAATTTAATGTATTAACAGTTATAAAAGATGGAAAACTAAATTATGTTCCACTAGAAGATGTGGTAGGAAATAATAAGGAAATAGGAGCTGTTTCAGGAAATACTCCAGAAAGCAGTATTAGAAGAGTTAATATGGATCATGATCTAGTGAAAACGGCTAGACATATTGGTATCAACTTAGGAGATTAATAGAAGGAGCGATATTTATGATAGACTTCAAACGAAAAATCGCAGAGCAAATTAGCAAAGCAGCAAACTTATCACAAGAAGAAATATATGAATATATTGAAGTTCCAACAGATGAAAAAATGGGGGATTTTGCATTTCCTTGTTTTAAACTTGCAAAAGAGCTAAAAAAAGCACCACAAATGATAGCACAAGATTTAAAAGAAAAAATAGTATTTGAAGATGGTTCTATAAAAGAAATTAATGTGGTTAATGGATATTTAAATTTTACTGTTCAGAATCAAGCAATAATAGAAAATGTGTTAAAGGAAATTAATGATAAACAAGAGAATTATGGAAAAAGTACAATAGGACAAGGGAAAAATATTGTCATTGACTATTCTGCGCCTAATATTGCAAAACCTTTTCATATAGGACATCTACGTTCTACAGTAATTGGTGGGGCACTATACAAAATTTATAAAGCACTAGGATATCATTGCACAGGAATAAACCATTTAGGAGATTATGGAACACAGTTTGGTAAATTAATTGAAGGGTATAAAAAATGGGGAGAAGAATACAATATTGAAGAGAACCCTATTGATGAGTTAACCAAAATTTATGTTAGAATTAATAATTTATGCAAAGAAGATGAAAGTGTTTTAGAAGCGTGTAGAGATAATTTTAAAAAGTTAGAAGATGGAGACGAATATTGTACTAAGTTATGGACAAAGTTTAGAGAATTAAGCTTAAAAGAATTCCAAAGAGTTTATGACATGTTACAAGTTGATTTTGACTCTTGGAATGGAGAGGCTTTCTATTCTGATAAAATGCCAGAAGTAATTGAAATTTTAAAAGGTAAGAATTTGTTAGTTCCATCAGAAGGAGCTATGGTAGTAGATTTATCTGAAAAAGATATGCCACCATGTATTATTGAGAAAACGAATGGATCTACTACATATGCTACTCGTGATTTAGCCGCAATTTTATATCGTGCTAGAACTTACGATTTTACAAAGGCAATTTATGTGACGTCTTATGAACAAATTTTACACTTTAAACAAGTATTTGAAACTGCCAAGAACTTAAATTTACCAGAAAAATACACTACTGGATTGGTTCATGTTCCTTTTGGAATGGTACAATTAAAAAATGGAAAAATGTCAACAAGAGAAGGCAATATTATTAAGCTAGAAGAACTACTAAATGAAGCAATTTCAAGAGTAGAAGAAATTATGCAAGAAAAAAATCCAAACCTAGAAAATAAAGCAGAAATTGCAAAGAAAATTGGTATTGGAGCAGTTATTTTTAATGACTTATACAATAGTAGAATTAAAGATGAAATCTTTGACTGGGATACTATGTTAAACTTCAATGGAGAAACAGGACCATACATGCAATATATTTATGTAAGAACAAAAAGTTTACTAGAAAAGGCAGGATATATTCCAAATATGGAAGATATTAACTTTACTAAATTAGAAGATGAAGCATCTATGAAAGTTATCAAACAAATTTATAACTTTGGGGATAGTCTAAAACAAGCAGCAGAAAAGTACGAACCATATGTTGTAGCAAGATACTTAATTAGTTTAGCACAAGCATTTAGTAGTTTCTACAATGAGAATAAAATAATAGGTGCAGAAAAAGCAGTTCAAGATGCAAGATTATATTTAACATATGCAACAGGAATTGTATTAAAAGCAGGAGCAGAATTATTAGGAATTCAAATGCCAGATAGAATGTAAAAGAAAAAATATTAAAAAAATATATTCAAATGAAAAACATTGTGATAGAATATGAAATAACAAATTAGAAATTGCGAAAGGAAGGAAAAATGAGAAAGTATTTTGGAACAGATGGAATTAGAAGGATTGCTAATACAGAACTTTCACCAGAGTTAGTTTATCGTGTAGCAAAGGCAGGTGCTTATGCTTTAGCAAAACACAGTAACCACACACCTACTATTTTAATTGGAAGGGATACAAGAATTTCAGGCACTCTAATTGAAAGTGCCATGACAGCAGGATTTTTGAGCTATGGGGCAAATGTAATTAGTTTAGGAGTGATACCAACTCCAGGAGTTGCTTACTTAACTAAAAAACTAAAAGCAGATGCAAGTGTTGTTATTTCAGCATCACACAATACATATGAATTTAATGGAGTAAAATACTTTAGCAATAAAGGAATGAAGATTCCAGACGAAATCGAAGAAGAAATTGAAGAGATGATGGATTCTGATAAACTTAGTGATTTTACTGCTGTAAATGAAAAGATTGGAATAGCAGAAGTAAGAACAGACCTTTTAGATGAATATGTATATTTCTTTAGAAAAAATTTCGAAGAAGAATTTGAAGAATATGATAGAGATGATTTTGTAGTAGCAATTGATACCGCTAATGGTGCTACATCAGTTGTAGCAGATAAAGTATTTACTGCATTAGGAATTAGACATTATATTATGAATGATACACCAAATGGTATTAATATTAATGAGAACTGTGGTTCTACCCATTTAGATATGCTAAAAAATTATGTAATAGAACATAATTGCAATTTAGGAATTGCCTATGATGGAGATGGAGATAGGTGTTTAGCAGTTGATGAAAATGGAAATGAGATTAATGGGGATAAATTATTAGCTGTTATTTCTAATTATATGAAAGAAAAAGGAACCTTGAAAAATAACGCTGTAGTTGCTACAGTTATGAGTAATTTAGGATTAAAGAAATATGCAGAAGCAAATGGATTAGACTGTGTACAAACCAAAGTTGGTGATAGATATGTATTAGAAGAAATGCTAAAAAATGGTTATAATATTGGTGGAGAACAATCAGGACACGTCATTTTCTTAGATTATAATCCAACAGGAGATGGAATTTTAACTTCTTTAATGCTAATTAAAGTTATGTTAGAAAAAAAGAAAGCAGCTTCTGAACTATGCAAGATTATTAACATCTATCCACAAGTATTAATTAATGCAAAAGTAGCCAATAATAAAAAAGATGACTATAAGAATGACAATGATATTCAAAATGCAATACAAAAACTAGAAGAAGAATTTTCAGGCAATGGAAGAGTTTTAATTAGACCATCAGGTACTGAACCTTTAATTCGTGTTATGATAGAAGGAGAAGACCAAGTTTATATGCAAAAGAAAGCTGAAGAATTAGTTAGCTTAATTGAAAAAAAATTAGGCGAATAGCCAAAAATACAAAGGAGGAAATGGACAATGCCATTTATTAATTTTACAAACCCAACCCTTATTTTATTAGGACTAATACTTTTTTTATTAGTATTATATCTAGGAAGAGAAACAAAGAAAGCCTGGGTAATAGGCATAATGCTTTTTGCATTCTTAGGATTACTAATAGGGCATGCAGTAGAATTTGCAACATTTGCAAGTAAAGGAAGTCAACTTTATGAAACATTACTTGCTTGTTCAACTGTAGACTTAGTATTTATCTTTGTATCTTTCATTTCTTATCTATGGGTAGATGATATTGAAACTAAAACAGGTAAAAAGAAAAGTATTGATAATAGCTTGGAGTGGTTTTGGAATAAAGTTTAAAAGCAAAAAGAAAGAGGGGAACAGTTATGCCAAAATTTTATATAACAACACCTATTTATTACCCAAGTGGAAAATTCCACATTGGAACAGCATATACCACAGTATTAGCAGATACGATTAAAAGATATAAACAAGCTAGAGGATATGATGTTTACATGCTTACTGGAACAGATGAGCATGGACAAAAAATTCAAAAAGTAGCAGAAGCAAGAGGAAAAACACCACAAGAACATGTAGATGAGATGGCAGAAGAGGCAAAAAAATTGTGGCGATTAATGGAGATTCAGAATGATGATTTTATTCGTACCACTGATGAAAGACACACAAAGGTAGTAGAAGAAATTTTTGATAGATTAATGGAAAAAGGCGATATATACAAGTCTGAATATGAAGGTTGGTATTGTATGCCTTGTGAAACATATTTTACTCAGACACAATTAGTAGATGGAAAATGTCCAGATTGTGGTAGAGAAGTAAAGAAAATGAAAGAAGAATCTTACTTCTTTAATATGAAAAAATATGCAGATAGACTGATAAAATTCTACCAAGAAAATCCTACTTTTATTTTACCAGAGTCAAGAAAAAATGAATTATTTAATAATTTCTTAAAACCAGGTTTAGAAGATTTATGCGTTAGCAGGACAAGCTTTGATTGGGGAGTAAAAGTACGAAAAGATCCAAAACATGTTATTTATGTATGGCTAGATGCTCTAACAAACTATATCACAGCATTAGGCTATTTGTCAGATGATGATAGCTTAATGCAGAAGAATTGGCCGGCAGATGTACAAATTGTAGGAAAAGATATTATTCGTTTCCATGGTTTATATTGGCCTATTTTCTTAATGGCCTTGGATTTACCACTTCCAAAGCAAATTTATGCTCATGGCTTTATCATGATGAAAGATGGTAAGATGTCTAAGTCAAAAGGAAATGTGATTTATCCTGAACCATTAATTGAACGTTATGGATTGGATAGCCTTAAATATTTCTTATTAAGAGAAATGCCTTATGGACAAGATGGAACATTTACACCAGAAGGATTTGTAGAGAGATTTAATTATGACTTATGTAACGACTTAGGAAATTTATTAAATAGAACAATTGGAATGATTAACAAATACTTTGGAGGAGAGATAGCAGGTTATACAAGTCCTAAAACTGTTGTTGGAGAAAATATTAATTTGGCAGAATTAAATCAAGAGATTGAAAAATTTTCAGACGGCATTATTCATGAAGTGGAAAACTTGTTAGATACTTACCATATAGCAAATGCAATTACACAAACATGGGAATTAGTATCTAGAACAAATAAATATATTGATGAAACAGCACCCTGGATATTGTTTAAAGAAGAAAAACTAGAAGAATTAAAATCAGTAATGTATCATTTAGTAGAAAATTTAAGAAGAATTGCAATTTTAATTGCACCATATATGGGACATACGTCTACAAAAATGCTAGAACAGTTAAATATTCCAGAAGAATTACAAACATGGGATAGTTTAGACAAATATGAAGAATTAAAAGATATTAAAGTAACAGACAAACCAGAAGTATTATTTGCAAGATTAGATAGTGAAGCAGAAGTGGAAGAAATCAAAAATATGATGAAATAAGCTGAATGATATGTGTAATGGATAAAAAGTAAGAGGTAAAAAGATGGGAAAAATATTTGTAATAGATGGAACAGATGGTAGTGGAAAACAAACACAATTTGAGAGGTTAAAAAATAGATTAACGGAAGAAGGTATAGATTACAGAACCGTCAGCTTTCCAAATTATGATAGTCCATCTTCGTCACTAGTGAAAATGTATCTATCTGGTGAATTCGGAGAGAATGCCAAAGATGTTAGCCCATATATTGCTTCAACCTTTTATGCAGCAGATAGATATGCAACATATACAACAAAGTATAAAGAGTATTATGAAAATGGTGGTATTATATTAGCAGACAGGTATACTACTGCTAATATGGTACATCAAGCAGGAAAAATACAAGATAGCGAAGAAAGAGAAAAATTTTTAAATTGGTTATGGAATTTAGAGTTTGAATTATATGGTTTACCAGTACCTGCAGAAGTATTTTTTCTAAAGATGCCACCAGAAAAGGCGTTAGAGTTGATTAAAAACAGAGAAAATAAATTTACTCATAGTGTACAAAAAGACATTCATGAAAGAGATAAAAGTCATATTATAGATAGTTTTAATGCTGCTTGTAGTGTTGCACAGAAATATAATTGGTATACAGTGGAATGTATCAAAGGCGGACAAGTAAGAACAATAGATGATATTCATGAAGAAATTTATCAGGAAATTAGAAAACATGCATAGAAGAGTATGGTGTTTCACAGCCTTATAAGTGAGAAAGTTATAAATCGAACGAGTATATCCAAATTAGTTGGATATACTTCCTTTTTTAGTATCCAAACAGAAGTTGTTTTCATAATATATACAAAAAATAATTGTGAGGATATATTATGAATAAAATAAAAATGAATACGGTAGAGAAGGAATTATACTATCAAGGTGAAGTAATTGTCAGATATAAAATTGAGTACCCAGAGATAATTACTTCTTATTATAACGAAGGAATACAAATTTTTAATCATGAAAATAGAAAATCTGCTTTAGAATTAAAAGAATATGCAGAGGGTGAATTATATGAACAGGCTAAGCAGACATACGAATTCAACAAGAAAAATGGTTATCCAATTATGGTTTATGAATTAGTAAGGGAATGTAATATTACGTATAATCAAAATCAATTAGTCAGCTTGTATTGTGACGAATACATTTTTGAAGGGGGAGCACATGGAAACACTTTACGAAAATCTCAAAATTGGGATTTGAAAATTGCTCAAGAAATTCCATTACAAGCGTTTTCAAAAGGAAATCCATATTATCTTATTGATATCTTAAAACAGATAAATAAGCAAATAGCAGAACAGATAGAGAATGGAGTAGGAAGCTATTTTCCCCAATATTGTCAATTAGTATTAGAAACTTTTAACCTAGAAAATTATTACTTAACACCAAATGGTATAGTGGTTTTCTTTCAACAATATGATATTGCACCATACTCTAGTGGAATACTTACTTTTCTTGTAAAATAAAGGATAAAAGCACAGAGTGAAGTGGCTTCTGTGCTTTTATTTCTCGATCAACTTCCTAATTACTTCATATAAATAAGGTTTATATTCTTCAATAGGAAGAGGTTCATTATATAAAATAGAGTTAAAGCAAGTAGAGCTAACCAATTCAATAATCATAAACAAGGTAACATCAGGTTTCTCTATTTTTAAATGATTATCTTCAATTCCTTTTATAAAAAGCTTATAAATACCATTTTCCTTTTGGCTATTATCTTCATAAATTTTCATAACCGCCTTGTTATAAATTCCTAAAGATAAATTCTTAGAAATAAATTTTAACAAAAGAGGATTTGAAGTTAATTCATCTATAATATAATTAATGACAAAAATAATTTGGTCTGAGAAACTAGAGATGTAGTTTTTGTGCAAAGTATTTATGGCATCTTGAAAAAGTTTGCGAGAATGCTTGGCAATTAATACATCTCTGATTTCATATTTATCTTTAAAATATAAATAAAAGGTACCTTTGGCAACATTTGCATTGTCTACAATATCTTGAATAGAAGTGTCTTTCACACCTTTTTCTGTAAATAGTTTGAAAGCAGTATCTAATAATCTACGTTCTTTTTCTAATTTATTATCTTCTTCCATAAGCACCTCCATTAAAATAGGGTATATGTCTATTATGACACAAAAATGACGATTAGTCAATATGCCGCTCAAAAAAATTATATTTGGCTTGAGTTGTTATTACATTGAATTTTATATAAAACTTCTTAAGAATTCCTTAAAAAGAAAAATATTTTTTAAAACATATTGACCAACGGTCACGAAAAGAGTATAATACAAAATGACCGTTGGTCATATAATATATAAAACTAAGAAAGGATGATTGAAACAAATGCAAAAGTTTAGTCAGCTAATTTGTAAACATAGGAAACTTGTTCTTATCATAGCATTACTTTTATTAATTCCGTCTGTACTTGGGATGATGGCAACAAGAGTTAACTATGACATTTTAGTCTATTTGCCAGAAGATATTGAAACATTACGAGGACAGAAGATACTACAAGAAGATTTTGATATGGGAGCATTTTCAATTGTTGTTCTGGAAAATATGAACACGAAAGATATTCAAGATTTAGAAAATAAGTTTAGAGAATTTGAAAATGTAGAAAAGGTAATAGGTCTAACTGACATAATAGGCATCAACTTTCCAGTAGAAATGTTACCTGATGAAATTAGAGATATTGCTTATAGAGATAATGATACTTTGTTTTTAGTTACCTTTGGAGATGGAATTTCATCAGATGAAACACTAGAAACTATTACTAAAATGAGAGAAATGACAAGCGAGCAGTGTAAAATTAGTGGCATGTCATCTGTCATATTAGATACAAGGAACTTATCGAATTCAGAAATTGCAATTTATGTCATTATTGCAGTAGTATTATGTATCATCATTTTACAAGTGGCATTAGATTCCTATTTTGCACCGCTTCTATTGTTATTAAATATAGGAATTGCCATTCTATATAACATGGGAAGCAATATCTTTTTAGGAGAAATTTCCTACATTACAAAAGCAATAAGTGCGGTATTACAACTAGGGGTTACAATGGACTTTGCTATTTTTCTATATCATAGCTACAAAGCAGAAAAAGAGAAAAATGCAAATAAAGAACAAGCAATGGCAAATGCTATTTGCCAAACAGCGACCTCAGTAGTAGGAAGTTCACTCACAACAATTGCAGGATTTTTAGCCTTATGTAGCATGAACTTGACATTAGGAAAAGACATTGGAATTGTTATGGCAAAAGGTGTTTTATTTGGACTAATTTGTGTTATTACAGTTCTTCCTGCTATGTTACTACAATTTGACAAAGCAATTGAAAAAACGAAGCATAAAGAAATTTTACCAAAGTTTACGGGGCTTAAGAATTTTAACATCAAGTATCATAAAGCAATTATCGTAATTGCACTCATTATTTTACCATTTGCCATTTATGGCTATACTCACACAGGAGTTTACTATAATCTAGACAAATCATTGCCAAATAATTTACCAGGGGTAGAAGCTACTAACATTTTGCAAGAAAAGTTTGGTATTGTTTCAACAGAAGTAGCGTTAGTAAAAAGTGATATGCCAGAAAATCAAATGACAGAAATGTTAAATAAAATAGAAAAAGTAGAAGGAATAGAGTGGACACTAGGATATAACAAATTAGCAGAATTAGGTATACCAAAAGAGATTTTACCAGAAGACATTTTATCTATTTTTGAAAACGGAAAATATCAAATGGTTGTGATTAACTCCAAATATGAAATGGCAACAGATGAATTAAATCATCAAATAGATGAAATCAACACTATCTTAAAAGAATATGATGAAAATGCAATTCTAGCAGGAGAAGGACCTTTAATGAATGACTTAGTAGAAATTGCAGATCATGACTTTAATAGTGTTAATATTGTATCCATAGCAGTTATTTTGGTCATCATGATATTTGTATTAAAATCCGCTTCTTTACAAATTATTTTGATTGGCATTATCGAGTTTGCTATTTTCATCAATATGGGAATACCTGCTTACACCAATACTATTTTACCATTTGTAGCTTCCATTGTGATTGGAACCATTCAGTTAGGCGCTACCATTGATTATGCCATTCTAATTACGACAAAATATGTAGGACTTCGTAAAGAAGGAAAGGATAAAAAGCAATCAATAGATGAAGCATTAGGTACTTCTATTAGTTCTATTGTAACAAGTGGGCTATGCTTCTTTGGAGCAACCTTTGGAGTGGGAGTCTATTCTAAAATTGAAATGATAGGTTCTTTATGCAGTTTAATGTCAAGAGGAGCCATTATTAGTATGATAGTTGTTATTACAGTATTACCAGCCTTTTTATTAGCTTGCGATAAGCTTATTTGTAAAACAACAAAAGGTATGAAAGAAATAAAGGAGTGAAAGTTATGAATAAGATAAAATCTAAATTAATTGCAGGAGGGTTATTAGTTAACTTTCTTGTTTACACGTCGCCAGTACTTGCATATGCGAAAGATGAAACTGTTTACACTAAAGTAGATACACAAGGAGATAGTTATAAAACCATAGTCAGTACACAAATGGAAGATGGAACTCATACACAGGAAGAAACAGATAAAAAGTTACCAATTACTTGCAAAATCAAATATACCTTAAATGGAAAAGAAATCTCAGCAGAGGAATTAGCAGGAAAAAGTGGAAAGGTTACCATAGAAATTACCTATACAAATCATGAAAAACATATCGTTAATGTCAATGGTGTTACTACTACTTTATATACACCATTTGCAGTTGCAATAGGAGTGGTTGTTGATAATGAAACAAACAAAAATATTACGGTTAGCAAAGGAAAAGTGATGAATGATGGAACAAAGACAATTGTAGTTGGTATGGCAATGCCGGGAATGCAAGAAAGTTTAGGACTTTCTAGAATAAACTTGCCAGATAGTGTGAAAATCACTATGGAAACAACTAATTTTGAATTAAGTAATATTTTTACTATTGCTACACCAAAGTTATTAGAAGAGGATGACAAGGAACTATTAAAAGAAATTGATGAAATTTATAGCAAGGTAAACACTTTGCAAAGTTCTAGCAATCAAATTGAAAAAGGTGCTAATGACTTGAAAAAGGGAACGACTACGTATTATCAGAAATCACAAGAATTTAATCAGGCAATGAGCCAAGTACAAAAAGGTGCCAATAGTGCAAATACAGAGTATGCAAAGTTAAATCAAGGAATTGCAAGTTTAAACGCTAACAGTGGGACATTAAATAGTGGAGCAAAACAAGTCAGTGAAGGAATGACAGCTATGCAAAGTGGACTACAAACAATCAGTACAAAGCTAGGACAATTAGAAGCAGGAAGCCAAAGTATTAGTGCAGGGGCCAAACAAATTGAGCAAGGTGTAACTGTTGCACAAAATGCAGCGAAAGATGTAACAACAAAAGTGCTTACCGCAAAAGCTACGATACAAGCAACCATTCAAGCTAATAATCAAATCATTAGCACACTAAATCCTACAACAGATGTAGATAAGATTAATGCTTTACAAACTAGTAATGTAGCATTGCAGCAAAGCCTAGATGCATTAGATAGCTTAGCAATTGATGACCCAACCAGTAATTTAGCCATTTTAAATGGTTCTTTAGCACAAGTAAAAACAGGAATAGAAGGAAATGGTACTGTGCAAAATCCGGGATTAGTGGTAGGTAGCCAAACAGTAAGTCAAGGTATTTCACAGATAAAGAAAGATGGTGTAGATATACTTGCTTCTCAGACTACTAAACTAGTGACAGGAAGCAAGCAATTATATGATGGGACAAAAACATTAAAACAAGGAACGACAGTATTAGAAAATGGTTCTTCTCAAATGCAAGCAGGCTTGTCTAGTTTACAAAGTGGAACATCACAATTATTACAAGCGAATAATCAATTGACAGATAGCGCCAAAACATTACAAACAGGTGCCACAACACTTGCAAATGGAATTCATACTTTTAATGAAGAAGGAATAAAACCTATTTGCAATTATATCAATGGAGATTTAAGAAACTTAACCAACCGAGCAGAAAAACTATTAGACTTATCAAATGAGTATCAAAGTTTTATAAATTCAGAGAAAGAGAAAAATAGAGAAGTAAAATTTATTATTATGTCAGATAGTATTAAGAAAGAAAAAGAAGGAAAAGAGCAAAATAAATAGAAATAATATATTAGATGTCAGTTAAACATACGTCCCTAAATTGACAGAATAGGAGAAATGATATGGAGTATTTAAAGAAAATATTGAAAAAAACAGGTTGGAGTTCAATTTTAACATCTACTATATTTGCCATTGTTGGTATTGTATTAATTGCAAGTCCTGAGGCGACTATTACAATTATATCTACTATTTTAGGTCTTACTTTAATAGCATTTGGTGGATATAAGGTAATGGAATATCTTAGGAATAAAGGAAAGTACGACGCTTATACTTATGACTTAGCTTATGGAATTATAGCTATTATATTAGGAATTGTAGCTATGGTTTATCATCAAGAAATAGGTACAATTTTTAGAATTTTAATTGGCTTATGGATTATTTATAGTAGTGTGATTCGAGTAACTTTATCTTTACAATTAAGAAGCACAAAGTCTAAAGTATGGATTTATAGCTTAATCATAGCTTTAGTGATGCTTGCTTGCGGAATTTATACCATTAGTAATGCAGGTACTATTGTGATGGCTGTAGGTATTGTTGTTTTGATTTATTCTATTTTAGATATTATAGAGGGAATTATCTTCTTAAATAATTTGAAGAAGATTGCATAAACTAAGATTGATTAGGAAAACAAAAGAAAAGGGGAAGCTCATATGGAGAAAAAGAATGTAGTAAAAAAGGTTTTTAAAGTAATTGGTGTTATTGTATTAATTGCCTTTGTATTATTTATGGTAAATACCATTAGAAAACTTATTATTATAAAAGAGATACAAAGGACAGCGAGCCAATATACATCAAGTACAAATTATCATGTAAAATCTATTGCAAGTGGAATGAATGGAGAGGACAGAATTACTACTATCAATTGTTATTATAAGGAAGGAAACAAATTAACGACATTAGAAATGAGCGAAAAAGGAGAAAAAACTTATAAATTATCCATATATGATAATGGAGAGAAAAAGGATGTTTTTACAGAAACAAAAGAACAAAAGATGGCAGAAATAGATGCTGAAGATGCTATGAATTTTATTATGCCAATCTATGATTACTTTGAAGGTGGTTCTAATATGCAATTAATATGTATAGCAATTGCTTCGAAAGTAGAGAACATTGAATATAAAGGAAAAAAATGTTATCGTGTAGGAGACTTTGTATCTTCTGATACTTTAGTAGATATAAATTCAAATAATAGTGAAATATATATTGAAAAAGATACTGGTTTAGTAATTAGAACTCATTTTGGAAGCTCTATTTCAGAAAGAGAATATGAATTTAACAATGTACAAGACGAGGTGTTTATAGAGCCAGATTTAAAGGAATATAAAGTAATAAAAAATAGTTAAACAACAAAACAAAGATTATAAAAGGAGCAATATATGGATATTAAGTTTTCAATAACATTAGATAATTATATTGATTTTAATTTGTATCATATGGAACATTCAAAGTCAATGAAGAAAGTTTTTATTATGTTAAAATATATTTTGCCACTAGTCTTTGTAATATGTGGTTGTGCATTATACTATTTATTAAGTAATGGGGAGAACATTAGTGGGTAATTAGCTTAAAAGAAGAATATATAGAAAATGCTAGTATGGGTGGATATGAACAGCTTAATTATAGTATGATAGAACGAATAGAAATGGATGTAGAATGTATGTATATATATAAAAATGCTATTTCAGCATTTATCATTCCTTTTTCAGCTTTTTCTAATCAAGAAGAGAAGGAGAAATTTATAAAGATATTAAAAGAAAAAGCAAATATTACATTTTAAAATAGTTTAGCACATAAAATAAACTCTTTTCATAGAATATAGCAAATGAAAGGAGTTTATTTTTATGGATTATGAAATTATGATGAACGGAAATGTGAAGATTGGTACATATGCTCCAGATTTTGAAGCGGAAACAACTATGGGGGAAATAGAATTAAATCAATATAAAGGAAAATGGGTAATTTTGTTTTCTCATCCACGGAGATTTTACACCAGTGTGTACAACAGAAATAATCGCTTTTGCAAAAGCAAATCCATATTTTGAAAGGCTAAATACTTGTCTTTTAGGTTTAAGTGTAGATAGTAATCCATCACACTTAGCATGGTTATATGATATATATTGTAAAACAGGAATTAGAGTGCCATTTCCAATTATCAGTGACAGAAATGGTCAAATTGCTAGAAAATATGGAATGATATCTAATGATGTAAGCAATACAGAAACTGTGAGAAATGTCTTCATTATAGACGACAAAGGTATTGTAAGATTAATTTTGGTTTATCCAATGAATGTGGGAAGGTCCATTCCAGAAATCTTAAGAGCATTAACAGCACTCCAAGTAGCAGATGCTAACAAACTTTCTATGCCAGCTAATTGGATACCTTGTGAGCCAGGAATTTTACCTGTTCCAAAGACTTTGGCAGAATTAGAAGCGAGAAAGAGAGAAATGGAAAAAAATCAAAATGGAATGAGCTGGTATTTAGGTTTTCAAAATGTAAAAGATTGTAAGGTGTTAGAGGATAATAGTGAGTGTGAGAAGATAGAAGAGAAGAAAGGTAAAAATATATCAAATTAACAAAATATGATTTAAAAATCTGTTAAATAAAATTAAAAAAAAATAGCCATACTAATAATATTGAAAAATATTAAAGGAGGCTATTTTTATGGAAAAAAATCAAAAAATTAATTGTACGGTGACAAGCTGTAAATATAACAATAAAGGTAATCAAGAATGTTCATTAGAACAAATTATTGTAACTCCAATTATTGGATGCGAAACAAAAGAACCAGATGAATCTATGTGCAGTAGTTATAAACATGAAAATAAATAAAGAATACAGGGGGAACTCTTAGAAAGAGCTCCCCCTGATAGCTTAAAAAGATAAAAAGCTATTATTGGAATTTCGTGGTCATAGTTTTAACCAAATGACATGGCGAAACACGGAAGAAAGTATCACGATTAGCAATGCCAACATCTTTGGCTTCAATTTCTTTAATCACCCGTTTAGCAAACGTTTCTTTGACTTCTGGGTCACCATGATTAACCAAAACAAGATTGAGATTGGTAAACTGTTGCAGAAAATGAATCAATTCATCAGCTTTTGCATGGGCTGAGAACTCACTGGTATATTTTACCTTTGCTTGTTTTTCGGCTAATATACCTCCAATTTTTACAATATCGCCAATAGCAGCATCTTGCAAAGAACGTCCTAAGGTGCCCTCAGCTGTATACCCTGTAAAGTGAATCAAAGCATTTTTTTGATTGATGAAAGTAGAGATATACTGAGGCGCAGGACCATAAGAACCCATACCAGAAGTAGTTAAAATGATTTTTTCGTGGGTATCCATTAAAACAGAGTCTCTACTACCACTGTCAACATATTGCAAACTATAAGGCAAAAAGTCAAGCATACTCTCCTTAATATCCAGTGAACCATTGAGGTATAGCTCCGTATAACGCTGTGCCAATTTTCCGTCAAAAAAGATAGGGATTTGCTTAGAAAGTTTACCAGAGTCTTGCAGTGTCCTCAAAAAGTAAAGGATTTCTTGTGAACGTCCCAATGAAAAGACAGGAATTACAATAGTTGTGTCTGAATTCTGGGATAAAGAAGAAAGTACATTCTTTTCGAAACAAGGAACAATCATATCAGAATTCATGTCACCATAGGTACTTTCTTGCATAACATTCAAAGACATCTCTTGTACCCTTTGGGGAAGTGCTGGAACATTGAAGAACATATTGTTGTTGTGATAGTCACCTGTAAATAACCAGTTAATACATTCTTCTCCAGGATAAGAAATCTCCACTAAGATTAAAGCTGCTCCAATAAGGTGACCATTATAGAAAAAAGTTACCTTAATATGTTCGTCCAAGGATATAGACTTACAGAAAGGAACAGGAGTAACCAATCTCAAAGTTTCTGAAACATCAGCATCACTAAAAAGATTTGGCTGGTGACGCCTTTTAGCAGTGTCTTTTAAAACGCGATAACTATCATAGAGCGATAAATTTAAAAGAACTGCTGTGGGTGGTGTAGTATAGATTTTTCCCCGATACCCATTTTTAAAAAGCAGGGGAAGTCTTCCTATGTGGTCAATGTGATTATGTGTGACAAGAACAAACTCAATGGATTCTTCGTTAAAAGGAAAACTGAGATTTTCTGTACCACTTTCATCACTTCCTTGAAAAAGACCACTGTCTACAACAAAACGAGTGGTTAAGCCATTCGGGTATTTTACGATACACAAATGACAGGAGCCAGTAACGCCACTATTTAACGTCTGGACATCCATGTAAAACCGAGTTTTTGAGCCCATAAAATTCCTCCTTAAAATGTGAATCGGTATAGTAATACCGATTGGTTAAAGTGTAGATAGCACTTGCTATTGACTATTATTTTAACATTTGAAAACCATTATGTCAATTTGAAATAGAAATCTTTTTGAAATATTGACTTTTAGAATAATTAGCAATAAAATATGATAAAATAACAAAGGAGGATAATATTATGTCATTAGTAACAACAAAGAATATGTTTGAAAAATCAATGAAGGAACATTTTGCTATTCGGAGCATTTAATGTAAATAATATGGAAATTATACAAGCAATTGTAGATGCAGCAGCAAAGGAAAATTCGCCAGTCATTTTACAAGCATCTTCTAGTGCAATAAAATATGCAAGAATTGGATATTTGAGGAAAATGGTGGAAGCAGCATTGGAAGAACACGATATTCCAGTGGCATTACATTTAGACCATGGACCAGATTTTGAAACTTGTAAAATGTGTATTGATAATGGATTTTCATCTGTTATGATAGATGGTTCTAAATATGACTTTGAAGAAAATGTTGCTTTAACAAAGCAAGTAGTAGACTATGCTCATAGCAAAGGGGTAGTAGTAGAAGCAGAACTTGGAAAGTTAGCAGGAGTAGAAGATGACGTAAATGTGGATGCACAAGATGCAATGTATACAGATCCAGACCAAGCAAAAGAATTTGTAGAAAAAACGGGATGCGATTCTTTAGCCATTGCAATTGGAACAAGTCATGGTGCGTATAAATTCAAAGGAGAGGCAAAGTTAAGATTTGATATTTTACAAAAAATAAAAGAAAAATTGCCTAATACTCCAATTGTATTACATGGAGCATCAACAGTTATTCCAGAACTTGTAGAAATGTGCAACAAATATGGAGGGAATATTCCAGGAGCAAAAGGAGTTCCTGACGAGATGTTACATGAGGCAAGTTTATCAGGAGTTTCAAAAATTAATGTAGATACTGATTTGCGTTTAGCGATGACTGCAGCTATTAGAAAGACTTTTGCAGAAGATCCTTCAGCATTTGACCCAAGAAAATATATGACACCTGCAAGAGATTTAATTCAGGAAACAGTACAACATAAAATTAAAAATGTATTTGGTTCTACCAATAAAGCTTAAAAAAATCCCCTTCGGGGGATTTTTATATTTTTCCAAATTGCTGTCTTAATCTACGCTCAGCATCTTTTTTTGCAATGTCTTCACGTTTATCATACAATTTTTTCCCTTTACCAATGCCAAGCTCAATTTTTACAAAATTACCAGTAAAGTAAAGACTCATAGGAACTAATGTGTAGCCTTGTTGTTTGATAAGACCAATTAGTTTGTGAATTTCACGTTTGTTCAATAGAAGCTTACGGTCACGTAAAGGATCTTTATTAAAAATATTTCCTTGTTCATAAGGAGAAATATGCATACTATAAAGATAGACCTCTCCATTTTTTATACCTGCATAACTATCTTTCAAATTTACTTTTCCGATTACGAATCGATTTGATTTCAGTTCCTGTTAAAACTATTCCAGCTTCTAACGTATCTGTTATAGTATAATTATGTCTAGCTACAGGATTTGTAGCAATTATTTTTTTATTCATATATGTAAACTCCTTTAATCATTGTATAAGTTTTTTAATTAGTCATAATAATATCTATTTTTTTAGTAGCTATTAAATAGTCTTAATAATATGTGTTTTTTGTTTTTAAAATGCCCGTTGCAGTCAGCAATTTCAAAGAAGAAAGTCAGAACGGTACCTCTCAAAACTGCAAAACAGATATTATTAAGACTAATTTTTAAGAAAATTAAAATTAAGAATAATTAATTGTTAGCAATAATTACTCATCATCATTATCATCATGATTATAAGTAGTTATATTATTTTGCTTTGCATAATACATAACTAAGGCTACAATAATAATACCAACAATTGCAAGAACCATCCAAGTCCATACATTATTAGATACATTACCAAATAGACCAGTAGCTCCAGTATCAGCAGATGTTCTAGTAGCAGTATAGCCACCATTATTACCAGTTGTAACACCACTTGTTCTATTATCACGGTTCATACCATTATCAATACCATTAGTTACATCTCTAGCGCCATTTCCAATAGCATTTACACCATCTTTGATGCCATTGACAGCACCTTTTCCAGCATCTTCAACTACATTTTCAGCACCACCAACGAAATTTCTAATACCATTTACAGCATTATCCATACCAGTATTAGCAAATACATTTGGAATAAATACAAAAGTAAAAATAGCTAAAATAATGGCTGTTATAAAAAGTTTCTTTTTCATAAGATAAAATCCTCCTTTTATCAAAATTGGGTTCATTATTATTATTCATTTTTAAAGATAAAATATTCTGATAAAAAGTGGAAACAATCTAATTTAAAAAAGCTGCTAAATTTTGAAAAATTTAACAGTTTTATATAATTATTTTAAACGAATCATAATAGCAATTGCTAATAAAATAAGAATGACACCAACAGTAATCAATAAGATATTGATAATATTTGTAACAGATAAACCAGAATTAGAAGATTCATTAGTTGCTGGTTGTAATGTTTGCATATCGTCTAAAGGATTATCTGGAATAGTAGTATCATTATTATCTACTATATTATTAGAGTTTATTGCATTGTTATCAGTGATATTAGCATTAGTAGTATTGTTATCAGTTACTTGATTGCTAGCTGTTTGATTATTGATTGGTTCTTCACTGTTGATAGAATTATTAGATTGGGTATTATCTGTTCCTGGTAAATTTAAATTAATATTAGCAGCTGAAGAACAAATAGTGCAAAGACTAAATATAACTAATAAAATTAAAAATATTTTTAACGATTTTTTTGTCATTTCAAAAAATCCTCCTTTATCTATTGTTACCATATAATCATACACAATTCATCAAAAAAAGTCCATACATTTTTTGAAATTTATATTAAAATTCGAATTACCATTGCCTGAAAGCATTGAATTCTAATAAAAAACTATGATATAATACGTTTGATATTTTAAAGGAAAGATAAAAGATGTACTATATTTATATGTTAAGATGTGAAGATAATTCAATATATACAGGCATTACCAATGATATCAAACGACGTTGGGAAGAACACCATAGCAAAGACGAAAAAGGAGCAAAGTATACAAAAGGACATAATGTATTAAAAATAGAAGCCTTATGGATTACAGAAGATAGAAAATTAGCTTCAAAATTAGAATATCATATCAAGCATTTACAAAAAGAAAAAAAAGAAGAATTGATAAAAACAAAAGATTTAGAAAAATACTTAAGCAAAAAAATAGAATGTGAGAAATATCAATATATGGGGAATAAGATATGATACAAAGAGATGCAATTTATGGAAATATAGAGTTAGAGGGAATTTATGAAGAAATTGTAAAATCAAGAGATTTTTCAAGATTAAAAGACATTGTACAAACAGCATTAAATAGTATTCAATATCCAGAATTGGAAAGAGAAACACGTTATGAACATAGCATAGGTGTATATCATTTAATGTGCAGAACTTTAAACAATCTAGAAAGAAAGTTAAGCACTTATGGTTTGAATATTGCAAAAGAAGAAAAAGAATTGGCAAAATTGGCTGCTCTCTTACATGACATAGGACATGGAGTAAATTCGCATTTACTAGAAGAAATAACAGGAGTGTCACATGAACAAAGAGGTATTGATATTATTCAAGATTCTTCAACAGAAATTCATCAAATTATTAAAAATCACTATGGAGAAGATTTTGTTAAAAAACTAGCAGGATTTATGGACTGTATTTATGGAAATGGAGAAGTTGAAGAGAGTATTGAACTAGAGGATAAAAATATAGTACCTTTAAAGGGATTACTGGCAGCATTAATTTCACATAACATTGATTTAGATCGTATTGATTATTTAATAAGAGAGTCTACTTATACAGGGATGGGAACATTAACAAATTATAAAGAACTAATCAATAGCTTTGAGTGTGTTCTAGCAGGAAATCAAATGATCTTGGGAATACCTGAAGAAAAGAAACATTTATTAGAAGCAAATATTTTGGAAAGAACTAGAAATTATAGCCAGATTTATTATTGTGATGCTGATTTTACAGGAAATTATACATTTACACAACTGCTAGCAGAGTTAAGGAAACATCCTCAAGAAGTACCAGAGTCAGTACCAGAAGCTGTTAGCAAATTCCTGACACAAGAAAAAGCAAATTTTACAAGTCAGGAATATATGAAGTTAACAACTACACCTGTAGAACAAGCAATTAAACAAATTGCTCAAACAACTCAAAATGAGAAAATCAGATATCTATGTCATTATAAAGAAAGTGCAAAAAAGGACTTTCAAGTTTTATATAATGGAAGAAGTGAAAGATATATTAGAAAATTATTAGAAAGAGTAATTCCGAATTTTCCAAAAGATTCACACTGTATTTTTTCACAAGAAAGAACGATTAAACCGTATAAAAAAACTAAATTTGGAAGTATTAATATTATTACAAAAGCAGGAATTCAAAAATTTGAAGATTTGCCAAATAGTGTTAGTCTAAAACCAATTAAAAAATCAGTAATTGCAATAAATCTAGAATTATTACGTTTAGAATTGGGAATTTCAACACAAGAATTTCAAAGTAAATATGCAGACATATTAAAAGATATTATTGCAAATCAATCAAAGCCAGTACAGGAATTTGAATTGAAATACATAATCACAAAACCAGGAATTTATACCGAAGACATTATAGAATTAGCAATACAAAAATATCCTATTGTAGATGAAGCTACATATCATTTTTCTGACTATTATTATGATAGCCCAAGAGATTTTTCATTTTTAGAACAAGGGAAAGCATTAAGAATTAGACATGGACATACCAAATATTGTGGAGAACAAAGTCGAAGTTACAAAAATAAGAGAATTACTTATAAGACATATGAAGAAGAAGGAGATACAACTTATACTAATAGAACAAAGCAAGAAGAAATAGGAAGTAGTATACAGTTAAAAGATTATGCAGAATTTCTTTCGTCCATTAATGCACCAAATGAACTAAAAAATACTTTAAATGTAAATGGATATAGAAAACTTATCACAGTAGAAGTAAACGGACAACTCATAGATATTTCGTTTTGTGTAGCGAGCTATCAAAATTGTATTTATGAAATGCCAGGATGTGCCAGAACAATTGAAATTAGACCAAGAGATAATCAAATTATAGGAAGAACTTTACTATTACAGGTTAAAAGAGAACTAGAACTAGCTTTTCCAGGATTAAAAGATTCTATTACAAATGCTAATATTTATGAAATTGGAATGGTGGATACTTATGACAAATATAAAAAGGGATATATTATTAGTGAAGAGGCAGCAGAATTTGAAAAGAGAAATCCAGAAGCTGCACAAAAATTAGCTAGCATTGTAGAAGATTTAAAGCAAAAAAGACATATGACGTATGTGACGCAAACTCCGCCAGTAGAAGAATTGAAAAGGCAAGAAGTTGTAAGAGTTCCAGAGGGTGTAGAAATTTGAAAGATAGACATACAAGACGTTTAGTGGATTATTTTTAAGATACAATGAAGAAAGAAGAAATATTATGGAAGAAAAATTAAAAGAATATATTGTTAAAAATATATTTCCTTTATATGAAAGATATTATTCACATGGAATGATACATATAGAAAATGTCATAAAAAATTGCTTATTTTTAGCTGACTATTATAAACTAAATAAAGATATGGCCTATGTAATAGGAGCATATCATGACTTAGGACTAAAAGTAGATAGAAAAAATCATGAAATAGAGTCAGGAAAGATATTAGAACAAGATATAGAATTAAAAAAGTATTTTTCTAAAGAGCAAATTACGACAATGAGAGTAGCAGTAGAAGATCACAGAGGCTCTAGAAAAGAATGTCCAAGAAATAAATATGGAGAAATTTTATCAGATTCAGATAGAGATTTTGATATAGGAATATTAGTAAAAAGGCAGTTGTCTACTTCTATAAAAAATTACCCAGAATTTACAACTTTTGAAGAACATTTTGAGAATTGTTATCAATATATGTTAAAAAGAATAAATCAATCAGGACATTTTAATTTATGGACCGATAATCCGATATTAATAGAAAAAAGAGCTGAATTTGAAAAACAATATTTGGATAAAGAATATGCTAAATCAGTATATAAGGCAGAATATGAAAGAATTTCAAAAGATGGAACTATTGAAAAGATAAAAAACTATTATTTAGATTATTAAATATTTTTTATAAAATTTTAAAAAGCTATTGACTTAGAGTTAACTTCAAGTGTTATATATAAATAGAAAAATATGCCACTTAAAGGAGAAAAAAATGACAATAGCAGAAACGAGTAAAAAATATGACTTAACACCAGATACCCTAAGATATTACGAAAAAATAGGGTTACTTAATCGTGTGCCAAGAACTTCAAATGGAATTAGAGACTATGATGAAAATTCTTGCAAAAGAATTGAATTTATCAAATGTATGAGAACAGCAGGCGTAGAAATTGAGATTTTAATAGAATATATGGAGCTATTTGAAATGGGAAAAACTACTGTTGCTGCTAGAAAGAAATTGTTAGAAGAACAAAGAATAAAATTACTAGAAAAGCAGAAAAATATCAATGCGACCATAGAAAGATTAAACTACAAAATAGCCTTATATGAAGAAATTGAAAGTGGCAAAAGAAAAGATTTTACAGAGGAAGTGTAAAATAAAAGAAAGGATGGTTTTATGGAAAAATCAAAAGTTTACTTTACAAAGGAAATTACACCAGAAAACGTTGTGAAAATGTATGAAATGCTAGGAAAAGAATTACCAGGAAAGGTAGCCATTAAACTACACTCTGGTGAGAAGGGAAATCAAAACTATTTAAGACCTGAATTTGTGAAAGCAATTGTAGAAAGAGTAAATGGAACAGTAGTAGAATGCAACACTGCTTATGATGGAGCAAGAAATACAACCAAAAGACATCAAAAATTAATGGAAGAACATGGCTGGAGCAAATATTTTACAGTAGATATTATGGATGGAGAAGGACCAGACAAAGTATTAGAAATTCCAAATGGAAAAGTAATCCAAAAAGATTATGTTGGAAAGAATATTGATAACTATGATTCTATGTTAGTATTATCTCATTTTAAAGGGCATCCAATGGGTGGCTACGGTGGAGCATTAAAACAATTATCTATTGGTGTAGCATCAGGACATGGAAAAAGCTATATTCACTGTGTGGGAAATGAAAATGGAACTTTTGAAGATATGTTCCATGTTGACCAAAATAAATTTTTAGAAGCAATGGCAGACTCCGCTTCAGCAGTAGCAAAGTACTTTGAAAATAGAATTGTATATATTAATGTTATGTGCAATATGTCCGTAGATTGTGACTGTTGTAGCGTTGCAGAAGATCCTTGCATGAAAGATATTGGAATTTTAGCAAGTTTAGACCCAATTGCAATAGACCAAGCTTGTATTGACTTAGTATATAATTCAGAAGATCCAGGAAAAGACCATTTTATAGAAAGAGTAGAAAGACAAAATGGAGTTCATACGATAGAAGCAGCTTCTGAACTTGGTTTTGGCTCAAGAGAATATGAATTGATTAATTTAGATTAGGAGGAATGTTATGATGTTAGAAAAAGTAGAAAGTATGAAAAAATCAAATCGTTTAGTAGAAATTTTATCAAACAGAAAAGCAAAGTATATTATTGGAACCATTTTATTAAGTGGAATTGGTGTAGCTTTACCTAGAATATTTCACGTTTTAGCAGGAACGAGTGCGGGTAGCACCTTTTTGCCAATGCATATTGCAGTATTAATTGCTGCCTTAACTTTTGGCATTACTTCAGCAACAGTTGTAGCTGGAAGCTCTGTTATATTCAGCTATTTATTAACTGGTATGCCAAGTTTAGCAAGATTACCATATATGCTAATTGAGTTGGTCATTTATGCGATTTTATTAAGTTTATTCAATAAAAAATTCAACTCCTATATATCACTAATTGCAACTATAGTTTTAGGCAGAATAGTATATAGTGGAATATTATTTGCAGCAATCCATGTATTGGGATTACCTACTTATGGAATTTCAGTAATAGAGAGTATAATAGCAGGAATACCAGGGCTTATTATTCAATTGTTATTTGTTCCTTTCATAGCTAAAATAATGAATGAAAGGTTGAAATTAAAAAATGACTAATTTAGAAATAGTAAAAGAAAGACTATATGGTACAAATGCTAGCTTAGTAGTGCTATATGTAAATGGAGAATGTAGAGAATATTATCAAAACAGAATTAAGGATATTAAAGAGATATTGCAAAATGATAAACAAGCTTTAAAAGGAGCAATAATAGCAGATAAAGTAATTGGCAAAGTGGCAAGTAGCATTTTGACTGTTGCAGGAGTAAAAGAAATATATGCAGATGTGATAAGTAAATATGCTATTCCTGTTTTAGAAGAAAATACTGTTAAGTATGAGTATAGGCAATTAGTAGAATATGTGCAAAATAACGATAAGACGGGAATGTGCCCTATGGAGAATAAATATAGAGAAGAAGCTGATATTCATAGAATTTATGAGGAAATGGTTGAAGGTAGTAATTAATTCTACCTTCTTTTTCTATAAATATGGAAAAAACTATTTCAAACAAAACAAAGATTTGATATAATATTCAAAAAGAATAGGGAGAATAATATGTTGAAGCTAGTAAAATTAGAAAATAAGTATCAAAATCAATTAATAGATATGATGGAAGAATGGAATAAAACAGGAGAGAAAATAGTGCCATATGCTATTAGAAAAACAGATTACCATGATTTTGATACTTATTTAGAAAGTTTAGAAGTAAAGAATGATAAAGAAGGATTAGTTCCAGATTCAACTTTTTTCTGCCTAGACACAGATAGAAATATATTTGTAGGAGCAGTAAATATTAGACACTATCTTAATGATGCTTTGTTATTAAATGGTGGGCATATAGGAGACGGGGTAAGACCATCTGAAAGAAGAAAAGGATATGCCACAGAAATGATAAAACTAGCTTTGGAAGAATGTAAGAAATTAGGACTTGATAAAGTGCTAATGGTATGTGATAAAGATAATATTGGTTCTGCTAGAAGCATAAAGAAAAATGGTGGTGTATTAGAAAATGAAGTGCTTGTTGATGGTGTGTTAGAACAACGATATTGGATTACAATTAAATAGTTATAAAAGGGAGAATTTTAAGAATAATGATAGTAAAAAATAATTATAATGAATGTTTAACAAATTTAGCTTGTTCTATTCGAAAATATTATGGATTGAACATTAAACACAGTTCTTTAGTCTATATAGATAAATTATTTGAGGAAAAACAACCTAAAAATATTGTAGTAATTTTATTTGATGGTATGGGATCTAAGATTTTAGATAGAACATTAAGTAAGGCAAGCTTTTTTATAAAAAATAGAATAAAAGAGATAACTACCGTATTTCCGGCTACTACTACAGCTGCAACAACTTCGATTAGAACAGGATTAAATCCAGTTGAACATGGATGGTTGGGATGGAATATGTATATAGCACCAATTCAGGAAACTATCACTTTATTTAAAAATAGTCCTAAAGGAGAAGAAGAAACAATAAGTGAAGAGTTTTTAGAAGTAAAAAATAAGCTAGTTCAAAAAACTATTGTAGATGAAATAAACGAAGATACTGGATTTGAAGCGGTGGAGATAAGTCCTTTTAGTAAAACTAAATATGAAGATTTAGACGATATGTTAGCAATTATTCAAAAGGAATGTAAAAGGGATGGAAAAAAATACATTTATGTTTATGATAAAGAACCAGACCATACTATGCATGATTTAGGTCCAGATGATGTAGAAGTGAAACAGTTAATACAGACTAGAAATGATAAAGTAGAAAAATTATGTAGTAAACTGCAAGATACTATTTTAATTGTTATTGCAGATCATGGGCATAAATTGGTAGACCCCATCTACTTAGAAAAGCAGTATCCTGCAATAATGAATATGTTAGAAAGAACTACCTCTTTAGAACCAAGAGCAGTGTCTTTTAAAGTGAAAAATGGACAAGAAGAAAAGTTTAAAAGGGAATTTAATAAAAATTTAGGTGCTGATTTTAGTTTATATGATAGACAAGAAGTAATAGATAGTCATTTGTTTGGAGATGGAGTAGAAAATGAGTTATTTAAAGAATCTATAGGAGATTTTATAGCAATAGCAGAGAATTCTAATAAATGTATTTTAACAAAAGAGGATACAAACCATAGATCACAACATGCAGGATATTCAGAGGATGAGATATATGTACCATTAATTGTGATTGATAAAACTTAAAAAGAGGAGTTTATCATGCAGAAAATAGAAATATTTAATGTGTAAAAACTGTATATTTGTAATACAAAAAACATAAAAATGTCTAATAGAGGAGATAATATAATGGATAAAACAAATAATAAAAATGTATTTTTAATTCATGGATATAAATGATTTAAAAGTAAAACTATATATTAGCTTAGCAGGATTTTCTAAATACTTTGAATGGGAAGATAAGCAAGACTTAAATAGAGCTTGTAAAGAGTTTTTAGTAACTGAAAGCGAATTGGAAAACTTTAGAAATAGATGTACAAAAAAATATTCAATATACAGTGATAATGATCATATCGTACCATTTAATATATTGCAAAAGTATTCAAAAGATATAGATGCAATTCCAATATTAATAGAAAATATTGGACATATGGGAAAGAAAAGTGGACTAGAAGAAATCCCAAAAGTAATAGAAATTATAAAAGAAAATGGGTAAAACAGATAGAAAGTATAAAAATAAAATAGGAGTGAAAATATGGAATATATAAAAAGAATACCAGAGACACCATCTTTTTCTAAAGGTGGAATGAATGGCTACAGTTTGAATTTAGAAAACAAGAATATAAGTATTGATATAGAAGATGTTTACAAAGGACATGAAAAATATTGTACAAATACAGTAAGTAGCCATATATATTATGTTATAGAAGGAAATGGAAAATTTAAAATAAATGAAGAAATATATTTGGTAAAAGAAGGAGATATTATAGAAATTCCACCAGATACTGAATTCGTTTTTGCAGGGAAAATGAAACTACTTTTAATTATGAATCCAAGCTTTGATATCAAAAATAATATAGATGGTAAAGAAAATGAATTATATAATTAAATTAGTATTCTATAAATAACAAATCGGAGGAAATTATGTTTAAAATACATTCAGATTATCAGCCAACAGGCGACCAACCAAAAGCAATTGAATATTTATCAAAAGGAATAGAAGAAGGCAAGAAATATCAGACACTTCTAGGTGTTACTGGCTCACGGAAAAACCTTTACCATGGCAAATATTATACAAAAAGTGCAAAAGCCAACTTTAGTTTTAGCACATAACAAAACACTAGCAGGACAGCTATATTCCGAATTCAAAGAGTTTTTCCCAGAAAACAATGTAGAATATTTTGTTTCTTATTATGATTATTACCAACCAGAAGCATATATACCACAGTCTGACACATATATTGAAAAAGACTCTTCAGTTAATGATGAGATTGATAAACTTCGTCACTCTGCAACAGCTGCTTTGTTTGAAACAAGAGATGTTATTATCGTTGCTTCTGTTTCTTGCATCTACGGCCTAGGAGATCCAGAGGATTATCAAGAACTAAGTATCTCCATTAGACCAGGTATGCAAATAGAAAGAAATGGAATGCTAAAGAAGTTAGTGAATATGCAATATACAAGAAGTGAATTAGAATTTAAAAGAGGAACTTTTAGAGCCAAAGGTGATATTGTAGAAATTTATCCAGCAGATGAAAGTGAAACTGCTATACGAGTAGAATTCTGGGGAGAAGAAATCGAAAAAATATCTGAAATTAATCCGTTAACAGGCAAGGTAGTAGGAATAAGACAGCATGTTATGATATTTCCTAATTCTCATTATGCAACAACATCAGAAAAGATGAAAAAGGCGATTGTAACAATTGAACAAGAAATGCAAGAAAGAGTGAAATATTTTAAAGAGAATAATAAACTAATTGAAGCACAAAGAATCGAAGAAAGAACAAACTTTGACATAGAAATGATGCAAGAAACTGGATTTTGCCAAGGAATAGAGAACTATTCAAGACACATTAGTGGAAGAGAACCACGGAAGTAGACCATATACATTATTTGACTACTTTCCAAAAGATTTCTTGTTACTCATTGACGAGTCCCATGCAACAGTTCCACAAGTAAGAGCCATGTATAATGGAGATAGAGCAAGAAAGGAGTCGTTAGTAAACTATGGCTTTCGTCTTCCTTCTGCTTTTGATAATAGACCTTTGAAATTTGAAGAATTTGAGAAGCTAGTTAATCAAGTCGTTTTTGTAAGTGCTACACCAGCAGACTATGAAAAAGAGCATAGTAAAGAAAACGTAGTAGAACAGATTATTCGTCCTACTGGTTTATTGGATCCTAAAATAGAAGTAAAACCAGTGACAAATCAAATAGATGATTTAATTGAACAAATTCGTGAAAGAGTGGAAAAGAAAGAAAGGGTGTTGGTAACTACTCTAACTAAAAAAATGGCAGAAGATTTAACTACTTATTTAGCAGGGATTGATATCAAAGTAAGATATATGCATTCCGATATTAAAGCATTGGAAAGAATGGAGATTATACGTGACTTAAGATTAGGAGAATTTGATGTGTTAGTTGGTATCAACTTATTAAGAGAAGGTTTAGATATTCCAGAAGTTTCATTGGTTGCTATTCTGGATGCTGATAAAGAGGGATTTTTACGTTCAGAACGTTCTTTAATTCAAACCATTGGGCGTGCCGCTAGAAATACAGACGGAAAGGTTATTATGTATGCAGATGAATTAACAGAAAGTATGGAAAAAGCAATTACAGAAACAAACCGTAGAAGAAAAATTCAGCAAGAATACAATGAGAAGAATGGAATTACACCACAAACGATTCAAAAAGCAATACGAGATACAATTAAAGCTAGCTTTGTTGCTGACATTCAAGAAGAATATCAGTTAGATAAAGAAGTAGATACTAAGGAAATTATTAACAAGTTAACAGAGGAAATGTTGAAATATGCACAAGAAATGGAATTTGAGAAAGCAGCAGAGGTAAGAGATAAGATAAAAGAATTAGAAAAAATGTTATAGAATATAATAAACCCGCCCCAAGGAAGTTCCTTGGGGCGGGTTTTTAAAGGGGATTACTTCCCTTCCCAACCAGGCTGCGCGTAGGGCAACGGGACAGGATCCGTGACGGCTTCCGCCGCCTGCTGCAGAAGCTCGGGATGCACAGCAGCTGCCAGCTCCAAGTACTTGCGAGCGACGGTGCCTTCTACGGCATAAGTCCACGTGACCTTGCAAAGGTGCTGTTTCGGATAGTCCTTCACAGGACCTAAGCGCTGAACGGAAAAGCCCTCATTGAGGAACTGCCGTTCTTTCCTGGCATACAGGTTGAAGTTGATACTGGTGTGTCCTTCATTGGAATGACTTTCCATAAAGTCATACAGCGTGGGTCTGTTCATAGATGTGAACCTCCTTCAAATTTCAATGCTTTGGTTACTGTTACAACAATAACTGTGAAAAGACATTGTACCTTCAATTATACTACAAAGACAATGTTATGTAAATAATTATAGGAAAATTTTTACAACATGTTGACAAATGCGAACTAGTGTTTTATAATGTAGGAAATTTGAAACAATCATATTTGAAATAAAATGCAGGGGGCAAAATATGCAAAATAGTATTATCATCAAAGGTGCCAAAGAGCACAATTTAAAAGATATTAATTTAGAAATTCCAAGAGATAAATTAGTAGTTATTACAGGACTTTCAGGTTCACGGCAAATCATCACTTGCTTTTGACACTTTATATGCAGAAGGACAACGAAGATATGTAGAAAGTTTATCATCCTATGCCAGGCAATTCTTAGGATTAATGGAAAAACCAGAAGTAGAGTCTATTGAGGGACTTTCACCTGCTATTTCTATAGACCAAAAAACTACTTCTAGAAATCCACGTTCAACAGTAGGAACAGTAACAGAAATCTATGACTATATCCGTTTGCTATATGCACGTATTGGTGTACCGCATTGTCCAAACTGTGGTAGAAAAATTGAAAAACAAACTATTGACCAAATTATTGATCAAGTTATGTCAATGAAAGAGGAAACTAGAATACAAGTTTTAGCACCAGTGGTACGTGGCAGGAAAGGTGAATATACAAAACTATTACAGGACTTTCAAAAAGAAGGTTTTGTTCGCGTACGTATTGATGGACAAACCTATGAACTATCAGATGATATTACAATTGATAGAAAAAAGAAACACAACATTGATTTAGTAGTAGATAGATTAGTGATTAAGCCAGATATTAGAACGAGACTAACGGAATCAGTAGAAATAGCCTTAAAATATGCAAATAATCTTGTTACAATAGATATACCAAATGAAAAGGAAATTTTATTTAGTCAAAACTATGCTTGCCCAGACTGCGGAATTAGTATAGAAGAATTAACACCAAGAATGTTCTCATTTAATAACCCATTTGGTGCTTGTCCAACCTGTACAGGTATTGGATACTTAATGATAATGGACGAAAATTTAATCATTCCAGACAAGAATAAAACACTTTATGATGGTGTGAAGGCATTTGGTTCTAGCACCATGAAAAAAGGTGATACTATGGCAAAAATGTATTTTGAAAGTATTGCCAAACATTATGATGTAGAAATTAAAGATGTACCAATTAAGAAATTACCAAGATGGTTTTTAGAGAAAATCTTATATGGTACAGGTGATGAAGTAATTGATTTTGAGTATTCTTCAGCAGCAGGGACAAGAAAGTTTAGCACTCCTTTTGAAGGAGTTTTGCCAACATTAGATAGAAGGTACCATGAAACAAAATCACAAGGTATGAGAGACTTCTATGAGTTCTATATGAGTGAAAAGCCTTGTTATGATTGCCACGGAGCAAGACTAAAAAAGGAAAGCTTATCTGTTAAGGTAGGAGAGAAAAACATCAATGAATTAACAGATATGTCTATTGATAAAATCAAAGATTTCTTAAATAGTTTAGAGTTAAATAATAAAGATAAAATGATAGCAGACCAAATCTTAAAAGAGTTAAATAAACGTTTACAATTCTTAATTGATGTTGGACTAGACTATTTGACATTATCTAGAAGTGCAGGAAGTTTATCAGGAGGAGAAGCGCAGCGTATTCGTTTAGCTACTCAAATAGGTTCTGGACTAACCGGCGTATTATATATTTTAGACGAACCAAGTATTGGATTACATCAAAGAGACAATGATAAATTAATAGCAACACTTAAAAAATTAAGAGACTTGGGCAATACTGTTTTAGTAGTAGAACATGATGAAGACACCATGTATGCAGCAGACCAAATTATTGATATCGGTCCAGGGCCAGGAGTACATGGCGGAAAAGTGATTGCACAAGGAACAGCTGAAGAAATAAAATTGGTAGAAAGTTCTATTACAGGACAATACTTAAGTGGAAAAAAGCAAATTACAGTTCCAAAGAAAAGAAGAAAGTCAAATGGAAAAGCGATTGAAGTAAAAGGTGCAACAGAACATAATTTGAAAAATGTCAATGTGAAGTTCCCATTAGGGCAATTTGTTTGCGTAACAGGTGTTTCTGGTTCAGGGAAAAGTACCTTAGTCAATGAGATTTTATATAGAACAGCCGCAAAGGAAATTTATGGTTCTAATGAAAGACCGGGACAATGTAAAGAAATGAAAGGATTAGAAAATATTGATAAAATTATCAACATTGATCAATCACCAATTGGTAGAACGCCACGTTCCAACCCTGCTACTTATACAGGTGTATTTGACATGATACGTGATATTTTCTCTAGCACAGAAGAGGCTAAACTTCGAGGATATGATAAAGGTAGATTTAGCTTTAATGTAACAGGAGGAAGATGCGAAGCTTGTAGCGGGGACGGTGTGCTTAAAATTGAAATGCACTTTTTACCAGATATTTATGTACCTTGTGAAGTGTGTAAAGGAAAGAGATACAATAGAGAAACTTTAGAGGTAAAGTATAAAGGAAAGACAATTGCAGATGTGCTAGATATGACAGTGGAAGAAGCCTTAATCTTCTTTGAGAATATTCCAAGAATTAAATCTAAAATTCAAACTTTACATGATGTGGGTCTTGGATATATAAAACTTGGACAACCATCTACAACTTTATCAGGTGGAGAGGCACAACGTGTAAAATTAGCCACAGAATTATCGAAAAAAGCAACAGGGAAAACTTTATATATCTTAGATGAACCAACAACAGGTCTTCATATTGCAGATGTTCACAAATTAGTAGATATTTTGCAAAGATTAGTAGATACAGGAAATAGCATTATTGTAATTGAACATAATTTAGATTTAATTAAAACAGCAGATTATATTATTGATTTAGGACCAGAAGGTGGAGAAAAGGGAGGTCAAATTATTAGTGTAGGTTCTCCTGAACAAATTGTAAAAAATGAACAAAGTTATACAGGTAATTTTTTGAAGAAATATTTAGAAAAATAAATTAAAATCAATTAAGTTAATAAAAACAATCAACTAATTAACACGTTTATCCTTACTGGATGTTAATTGGTTGATTATTCTTTATTTAAATAAGTATATTAGTATGTAATTAGCAAAAGATGCAAAAATAAATGGACATTCACGGAGAAAAACAAAAATATAACCTTAAAAGTTATTTCTCGAAAAAACGAGATTTATATTATAAAAACAAAAGAAAGGGATATAAAAAGTTTTAACCTAGCAGGTTAACGTAGGTTATGAATGTCCATTTATTTTTGCATCTTTTACTTTGAACGAAAGAAATAGGAATATTAACTATTTGCAGTTGTTATTACTTCTTTCATTGTTGTTATTATTTTGATTATTCTTGTTGTTATTATTTTTGTTTTGTTTATTTTGCTTTTCTGACATAAAGAACACCTCCATTTCTTTTTAGTAATATTATTTTGTACAAAAAATTGAAAATTTATTCAAAAAATAATATAATTATATTAACTCACAAAAATTTTACAATTTTATAAAAAATAGAAGCAGCAAACAGTATAATATATTCAACCAATAGAA
>CAOXTD010000005.1:80276-104550 GCA_948560265.1 uncultured Clostridia bacterium
AGTATGCAGAAAGAAACAGAAATTGATAGAAAGAAATTAGTAAGAAGAGTTATATTAGTTTTACTAATTATTCTTCTACTTATTTTAATAAAACGAGTTATTTATAGAAGAATAGAAAGTGAAGAGGAACTAGCAAGTAGCAGCCAGACTAATATGATAATAAGAGATGAAAATAGACCAACAGATAAAATAACAATAATCATGAAAAATGAAGAAGGACCATCCAAAATAGACAAAAAAGAAGATGAGAAAAAGGAAACAAAACTAGACTGGAATTTGCTATTAGTTAATACTGATAATAAAATGCCAGATGACTATTATGTTCAGCTAGAAAATATTGACCAAAGCAGAAGTTTTGATAAAAGAGCAATTCAAAATTTAACAAACATGCTAAGTGCAATCAGAAATGCAGGCATTTTTGATATCTGGATACAATCAGCCTATAGGACCCCAGAAGCACAACAGAAATTATTCGAAGATCAAGTACAAGCTTATATATATCAAGGATATGATGAAAGAACAGCTAGAGAATTAACAGAAAAAATCATTAATAAACCTTGGCAGAGTGAGCATAATTTAGGACTAGCTGTGGACTTTAACTATGTAAATAGAGAATTTGAGAATACAGCTGCCTTTCAGTGGTTACAAGAAAATGCACAAGATTATGGCTTCATTTTACGATATGCAGAAGAAAAAGAAAATATTACCAAAGTAAGTTATGAGCCTTGGCATTGGAGATATGTTGGAGAAGAACATGCAAAGAAAATGAAAAGTCGAAATTTATGCTTAGAAGAATATATTGAACAAATAACAAAATAGAATATTTTAAAAAGTGTTCAAAAAAGCAAAAAAATATAGTATAATGCTTATAAAATTAAAAGGAGATATGTTAAATAAAATTTGACATTTAAGGAAATATGAAAAATTTAGTAATAGGAATTGAAGGACACGTTGGCGCAGGTAAAACTGCAATCTGTAAAGAATTGTTAAATAAAATACCCAACAGTATCTTATTACAAGGTGGAAATCTATATCGTGGTATTGCTTATGCACTACTTCGTAGTGGTGCTAACATAGAAGAATTAAAGCAAAATATGAAGCAAACAGATATTAAACAAATTATGGAGAAATTAAAAATACAGATTGCGATTGAGGATAGAGATACAGTAATTTATATGGATGGAAAAAAGATAGAGGAGGAGCTTTTACAGTCAACAGCCTCTTCTTTAGCTGTTTCTGAGATTAGCAATGTGGCAGATAATCAAAACTTCTATTTATTTGGAAGAAAAATTATTGAACAATTTAAAGAAAAATTTAATGTCATTGTTTCAGGAAGAGACTTAATGAAAATCTATCCAGATTTAGATTATCACTTTTTAGTAACAGCTTCTTTAGAGGAACGCGTTAGAAGAAAATGCATAAAATATAACGACACAATTAGCCAAGAAGAAGTAAGAAAAAATATTATACAAAGAGACAAAGTGCAAGAACAATCAGGTTATTATAGGCAATATGAAAATACAACTGTAGTAGATGTGACAGATTGCAAAACGATTGAGGATTCTGCAAAAGAAGTGTTAAAACGTATTAGTTTGTAGATAAAAGGGAGACAAGGATTTATGAGTTATCAAAACGAGAAGTTAGAAGAATTTGAACAATATATAACAGGAAAAAAAGTAGCAATTATAGGTTTGGGAATTAGTAATATTCCATTACTAGACTATTTTTATAAACTACATTGCAAAGTTAGCATTTTTGACAAAAGAGAAGAGGTAAAGTTAGATAAACAAGCAGTAGAAAAAATTCAAAACTATGCATTTGAGTTATATACAGGACCAGATGCTATGCAACGTTTAGTCGGTTTTGATATTATTTTCCGTTCACCAAGTTGTAGACCAGATACACCAGAAATTGTTAAAGAATTGGAAAGAGGAGCAATTTTAACTTCTGAAATTGAAATGTTAATGCAAACTTGCCCAGGCACTGTAATTGGCATTACAGGAAGTGATGGAAAAACGACTACTACCAATTTAATTTATCATATTTTAAAAGAAAAGGGTTATCATTGTTATTTGGGTGGCAATATTGGTATTCCACTATTTACAAAAGTACATGAAATGAAGCCAGAAGATATGATAGTTCTAGAACTTAGTAGTTTTCAATTAATAGATATGCAAATAAGCCCACATATTAGTGTGATAACAAATATATCTCCAAATCATTTAGATATTCATAAATCTTATGAAGAGTATATTGAGGCCAAGAAAAATATTTTTAAGTATCAAAATGAAAATGATGTTTTAGTGATTAATTATGATAATACTATTACAAGAGATTTTAAAGGAGAAGCGAAAGGAAAAGTCGTTTACTTTAGTAGAAAACAAAAATTGGAAGATGGTGTGATTTGCGATAGTGGTATTATCAAATCTTGTGAGGAAAAAGTAAGAAGGCATATTTTAAATACAAGAGATATTTTACTTCGAGGCGTACATAATCACGAAAATATTTGTAGTGCAATTGCAGCTACTGCTAGCCTAGTAGAACCTGAAATCCAGCTTGAGGCAATTAAAAAGTTTAGAGGTGTTGAACATAGATTAGAGTTTATTAGAGAAGTGAGTGAAGTAAAATGGTACAATGACTCTATTGGAACCTCCCCAACTAGAACAATTGCGGGTTTAAATTCTTTTTCAGAAAAAATTGTACTGATTGCAGGAGGATATGACAAGCATTTAGACTATACTCCTATTGCGAAGCCAATTGTAGCCAATGTAAGTAAACTAATTTTGATAGGAGCAACTGCGCCAAAGATAGAGGAAGTAGTTACACAAGAACTAGAAATGCAAGGAAAAGAATTACCGATTTATCATTGTAATACTTTACAAGAAACTGTGAAAAAAGCATATGAAATAGCCAATAGTGATGAAATTGTTTTATTTTCGCCAGCAAGTGCAAGTTTTGATATGTTTAAGAACTTTGAAGAAAGAGGAGAAATGTTTAAGGCGTTAGTAAATCAACTATAACAGGAACCATTTATTAATATGATACATATGATACAGTAAATGAAAAGGAGGTATCATATGTATTATCAAAATTATGAAGATTATATGCGTCAAGTGTTAGGGTATCCAATGAATGATCCTAATATTTACGAAACATATGATTATAGAAATGATTCAATATATCAAGATACATATTCTGAATGTTATCCTGAAATTTATCATTTAGTATATCCAATGGTTTGCAAAGTATGCGAAACAAACACACAACCAATTACACCAGAATTAGTAGAGAAGATGACAGATGAAGTATATATGGCTATTGAAGATACTCAAACAACTGTAAATATTAGAGTAAATACTTCAAAACCAGAGGAAAATCGAATATCAAATTCTACTAATACAAATAAAAGTAGTAGTGAAGAAATGAGAATTTCTAAAACAAGAAGTGAAAGAATTAATAAAAGTGTAAGTAGTCATGCAGAAAATAGAGAAGTGAAAGCTAGTAGCTCTTCTGTGCCAGAAAATATAGAAAATACAGCACTAGCTGAAACAAGACATTCTAGTTCTAGTTTAAGAGACTTAATTAAAATTTTAATTTTAAATCAAATATTAGGGAATAGACCTAGACCACCAAGACCTCCTCGTCCACCATTTCCAGGAGGACCAGGTCCAGGAATGCCGCCACCAAGACCACCGTTTCCAGGAGGAAGACCTCCGATGGGACCAGGTGGTAGACCACCAATGATACAACCAAGAGAATACCCAGAGTATTTAGAATTTTAAAAAATGAATTGTTAAAAATTGGAAAGATATACAAAAACAGATTGTATATCTTTCTTTATTTTTGAAGAAACTATTATTGAATGTATATACATTCATATAAAATTTTAAAAAGAAAGAAGGAAAATCGAATGAAAGTAAAAGATTGTATGTGTAATGAAGTTTGTTGTGCTACTCCAAGTAGTACAGTAAAAGAATGCGCCGACATGATGTGTAACAAACATATTGGTTGTGTTCCAGTATGTGATAATACACAAAATGTAGTTGGTTTGATTACAGACCGTGATATTATTTTAAGATGTGTGGCTTGTAATAAAGATCCTCAAAATACACCAATTAGTGAAATTATGACTTGTAATCCTTGTTGTTGTACTCCAGAAGTAGATGTTACAGAAGCTGAAAAGTTAATGTCTGAAAATCAAATAAAAAGAATTCCTGTTGTAGAGAATAATAGAATAGTTGGAATATTAACATTGGGTGATTTAGCAGCAAATACTGGAATAGATAATGCAGGGGTAGATAACACTTTAAATAATATTTGTAAATGCAATGATAAAAATGCGGAATAAATTAATTGACAGAAATGGCATAAGTTTATATAATTAGCACATAATAGAAATTAGGGAGGAAATGACCATATGGTTATTGATATGAATTACTGGGGAAAAGTGCTAAAAAATATTGCAGTTTTGGCTTTAACCATTTTAGGTGTTTATTTAGGCTTTAAACTAGCAATATTTTATATGCCATTTCTTGTTGCATTTATTATCGCTTTAATGTTAGAACCTTGTATTCGTTTTATTATGAGAAAAACAAAATTAAAAAGAAAAGCAAGCTCAATTTTAGTATTTGTTATAGCAATTATTATTATAGTAGGATTGCTTGTTTGGGCAGGAGTGACAATTGTATCAGAAGCTTCTAATCTATTAACTAGTTTAAACGAATATTTTGAAAAAGGATATGCATTAGTTCAAGATGTAATTTCTAAAATTGATTTTAGTAGATTACAAATACCTGAAAATATTATGAATACAATTCAAGAGTCTGCAATGGAATTTTTGGGAACATTAACAGAATGGGCAAAGAGTGCTTTGACAGGAGCAATTAATTTCTTGACATCTATACCAACCATTGGAGTTTATATGGTTGTAACATTACTTTCTTTATATTTTATGTGTGTAGATAAAGTATATATGATAGACCAGTTAGAACATCATCTACCACAAACTTGGGTAAAGAAAATTGGCGTACATTTAAAGGATTTAGTAAAGTCTTTAGGTGGTTACCTAAAGGCAGAACTCACACTGGTACTTATTTCGTTTATTATATCTGTTATTGGATTATACATTTTCCATTTTGTAGGTTTAAACGTAGAATATCCATTATTAATGGCTTTAATTATAGGGTTTGTAGACTTATTGCCAATCTTCGGTTCAGGAACATTCATGATACCTTGGGCAATTTTGAGTGCCTGTACTGGTGACTTTACGTTAGCTGTTGCTATTTTAGTATTATGGGCAATTATGTCTATTGTAAGACAAATGATAGAACCTAAGATAGTCAGCCGGACACATTGGAATTCATCCAATCTTTACATTGATTGCTATGTATACAGGATTTAAATTTATAGGTGTGTTAGGGATGATTATAGGTCCGATTTTATTAATTGTTTTGAAAAATATATTTGCTACATTTATTGACAAAGGAGTATTTAAATCCATTTTTGAAAGGTAACTTTCAGATAATTAGAATAAAGAATTAGAAAATAAAATGTAGAACAAAAGCAATAAACTAGAAAATAAACTAATAGGAGAAGAAGGAAATGGAATTAACAGCAACATATATTGTTTCACAAATATTTGCAATACTAATGTATGTATTATTGGCTTCAACTTATTATTTGAAAAATAGAAAAACTGTGCTAACCATTAATATTTTAGCAATGGTAGCACAAGCTATTTCTTTTATTTGTTTAAAAGCATATACAGGTTTAGCAATGGATATCGTTGCGATTATTCGTAATATCATATTTATGATAGACGAAAAGAAAAATGGCAAAAGGGAACAAAATACAAAAAGAGACATTATTATTTTAGCGATACTATATGTTATTACCATATTACTAAGTGTCTTTACCTATAGTGGGCTTCCAAGCTTATTCTCAGTATTAGGAACTTTTCTATACACTTATTCTGTATGGCAGAAAAATACCAATACATATAAATTACTTGGAATTCCAACTAGTATGTCATGGATAGCATACAATATTTATATCAAATCTATTTTCGGAGGCATTTTGGAAAGTATTGTACTAATTTGCTCAGGTGTAGGATATCTGTTAGCTAAGAAGAAAACGAGCAAACAAGAGGAAATACAACCTAATACACAGAAGTAGAAGTGGTAACAAAGGAGTCATCAGGAGGATATACATATTCTTCAGATGGCTTTTCTATTTTTTGTATTTTTTCAATTTGAAGAATGGGGATTTCTCCATGATAGTTTCCTTTTATAATTTTACCTTCGATTTCTACCCAAGAATTATCTTCATATTTCGCCGCATCTTCACATTCACATAAAAAGCCTACAACAACAGTTTGAAAATCGGAGGAGATAACCATGTTTCTACCTAATACAAATTGAGTTTGAGTGAAGTCTATCATACGATAAACAAAACCAGAAAATTTGATTTTTTGCCCAACATATTGGTCTGTATTTTCATGAACTACCTTTAAAACATTTGTATAGTTATTTACATTTAATTCTTGTACTTCTTCTGTTTTAGCAGTATCATTTGTCTTAAAGAAGTTATTACCTAAAATACGATAACAAACAATAGCTGTAACAAGAAGGATAACAATAAATAAAATGCCAAGCAAGATTTTGCCTAATTTATTTCCATTCACTTTTACATTACAAATAAACATAAGATTTCCACCTTTTAATTTGATTTAGTAATAAGTATTCAAAGATTTAGCAAATATGACTATAATAATCTTATTAAGAATTAAATGAAATCTTTCTAGAACTCTTGCGATTTTTCAGTAAAAGTGATATAGTAACAAAGAATATTATGATTAACGTTAGGAAGGAAGAAAACAATGGGATTATTTAAAACATATAGCGAAAAAGAAGTAAAGAGAGTAAAGCCAATTGTAGAGAAGATTAACAGTTTAGAAGAGGAATTTCAAAAATTAACAGATGAGCAGTTAAGAGGTAAAACTGCAGAATTTAAAAAGCAATTAGAAGAAGGTAAAACCTTAGATGATATTTTACCAGAAGCATTTGCAACTGTGAGAGAAGCATCAAAAAGAGTATTGGGAATGAGACACTTTGATGTTCAATTAATTGGTGGTATTATTCTTCATCAAGGAAGAATTGCTGAAATGAAAACAGGTGAAGGTAAAACATTAGTTGCCACATTACCTGTATATTTGAATGCTTTAACAGGAAAAGGTGTACATGTTATTACAGTTAACGATTACCTAGCCAAAAGAGATAGTGAATGGATGGGAAAAGTATACAAATTTTTAGGACTAACAGTAGGATTAGTTATTGCAGGAATGGAACCAGAAGCAAAAAGAGAAGCCTATCATGCAGATGTTACTTATGGTACTAACAATGAATTTGGTTTTGACTACCTAAGAGATAACATGGTTATTTATAAAGAGCAATTGGTACAAAGAGAATTAAACTATGCTATTGTGGACGAAATCGATAGTATTTTAGTAGATGAGGCTCGTACGCCACTTATCATTTCAGGTCGTGGAACTCAATCATCTGACTTATATAAAAAGGCAGATAACTTTGTTAGAAGATTAACTCCAAAAGTCATTGTAGAAGAAGATTTAAAAGACGAAGCTCAGGCAGAAGATAACGAAAACTACGACTATATTGTTGACTTGAAAGCAAAATCAGCTTCTTTGACACAAAAAGGTATTGAAAAAGCTGAAAGAGAATTTAATTTAGAAAACTTCAATGATATTGAAAATTCTGAATTAGTGCACAATGTTAACCAAGCTTTAAGAGCACATGGTATTATGAAAAAAGATATTGACTACATTGTAAAAGATGGGGAAGTATTAATTGTAGATGAATTTACTGGACGTATTATGTATGGAAGAAGATATAATAATGGATTACATCAAGCAATCGAAGCAAAAGAACATGTAAAAATTGCAGATGAGTCTAAAACTCTTGCAACTATCACTTTCCAAAATTACTTTAGAATGTATGATAAATTATCAGGTATGACTGGTACTGCTATGACAGAAGAATCAGAGTTCCAAGAAATTTATCACTTAGACGTTATTGAAATACCAACCAATAAACCAATGGTTCGTGATGACCACCATGACATTATTTACAAGAATGAAGATGCTAAATTTAGAGCAGTTATTCAAGATATCAAAGAAAGTCATGAAAAAGGACAACCAGTTCTAGTTGGTACAGTTTCTATTGAAAAATCTGAAAAGCTAAGCAATTTATTGAAAAAAGAAGGAATTAAGCATGAAGTATTAAATGCTAAATTCCATGAAAAAGAAGCCGAAATTATTGCACAAGCAGGTAAATATGGAGCTGTTACAATTGCAACAAACATGGCAGGTCGTGGTACCGATATTATGCTTGGTGGTAATAGTGAATATCTAGCAAAACAAGAAATGAGAAGACAAAGATATACTGAAGAACAACTAGAACAAGCAACCGCTTTCAATGAGACACAAGATGAAAGTATTTTGGAAGCTAGAAAGAAGTTCAAAGAATTAGAAACGAAATTTGATCAAGAAATTAAAGAAGAAAAAGAAAAGGTACTTGCAGCAGGTGGATTAAAGATTATTGGTACAGAAAGACATGAGTCTAGAAGAATTGATAATCAGCTTCGTGGACGTAGTGGTCGTCAAGGAGATCCAGGAGAATCAAGATTTTATATAGCATTAGATGATGATTTGATGAAAATCTTTGGTGGTGATGCGATTACTAGAGTATATAACACATTAGGTGCAGATGAAGATATGCCACTAGAATCAAAATTGCTTTCTAACGCAGTAGAAACTGCTCAAAAGAAAGTAGAAGGTCAAAACTTTAGCATTCGTAAAAATGTCTTACAATATGATGATGTTATGAATGTACAAAGAGGAACCATTTATGATCAAAGAAGAAGAGTTCTTGATGGGGAAGATTTAAAGAAAAATGTATTAAATATGATAGACAGTTTAGTAGAAGAAACTGCAGCGGAATATTTATCAGAAGTTGCAGACTTTAACTTAGACGCATTTAATCAAGATGTTAGCGTTAATTTTGGTATTACAGAACTAGAATCTACTAAAAAAGACAAGATTGTATTTAGCGAAGTAACTCAAGAATTAAAAGAAAAAGCACATCAAATTTATGAACAGAAAGAACAAGAAATTGGCGCTGATAACATGAGAGAACTTGAAAGAGTTATTATGTTGAAAATTGTTGATGATAGATGGATGGATCACATTGAAGCAATGGATGAATTAAAAAATGGTATTGGTTTACGTGCTTATGGTCAAAAAGACCCTGTTGTTCAATACAGAATGGAAGGGGCAGACATGTTTGATCAAATGAATTTAGATATTCAAACAGATGTCATCAAATTCCTAATGAATGCTAGAAAAAGAGAAGAAAACTTACAAAGAACGACATCAGTCAAGATTACAGGAGAAGGATTTGAGGATACATTAAGAGATTTAGATACACAAGCACCTAGGAAATCAGGTGGAAATATGACAGTTGTAAATACTGCTCCAAATGTAGGAAGAAATGACCCTTGCCCTTGTGGAAGTGGCAAAAAGTACAAGAATTGCTGTGGAAAGTAAAATGAATTATTTTATTAGTCAAGAAATATTTAACTGGCATAATATGAGTAGTACACAACGCTATAATGGTGAAAACATAAAAGAGTGTTATGATTATTTAAATCATGCAGAAAGCCTAATTGTTGACTTTAAAGATAAGTTTCATATTCAAGATGCCATTAGAAATTTAAAAATTGTTGTGGATAAGCGTATTAAACAGATTGAAAGAGTTTATGATTTTAAATCATATTTTCCAAAACAACATATATTAGAGACTTATAAAGAACTAGGAATCGTGAAAGGATTTGTTATTAAAAAGCTTTTTACTATTAGAAATGATATAGAGCATAATGAATTAGAATATTCTGATGCGGAACAATGCCATGATCTTTTAGATACAGTTTGGTATTTTTTGAAATCAACTGATGAGATGGTGTATACAGCCAATACAGGTATAGAGCTGTCTGAAGATGATGATATTGAAGATGAAGCACCATGGGTTGGAATTGATATTGATAGTCCAAAAATGAGAGATGTGCAAATTAGAGGTAAAGTAAATAAAGGTTTCTTATCTAAAGAAAGTTTTGAAAATGCTATGGAAATAGAAAATGTCGAAATAAAAGAAGTAGATGAGGGAAAAATTTATTTTAGTGGCAATATTATATTAACTAAAGATATAAAAATTTTAATAGCTAAAAAGATTTTTATAAATAGAATACCAAATTAATAATAGCAAATAGAACCATAAAAGAGGAGGCGGTAATCAAACCACCTCCTCTTGCCAGGGAAAAGTTGCGTGATAATTTTTGTTTTTTAGTTGTTCTCCTTTGCTTTTTCTTCTGTGATGATTTTCATTGCTGTTTCTTCTGTGATGATTTTCATTGCTGTTTCTTCTGTAACTAACGTGTGTTTGGTGTTCAAAACGAGAAACAAATCATCGTCTTCGTCATCGTCTTCGGTCTTTATGTGTCCAATCGCTTTGACAGCGATGCGAAAATCGTTTCTAGCGATTTCGTTAAAGTCGATAATTAGACGAACTTCTTTGTTCACAAGTTGAGACTGCCAACCTGCTCCCATAACTCCTGTAATCTCCATGAGAAGATCAAGCTCTTGCATGTCGTTTCCGTCTTCCAGAGAAAACGATAGACCTGGAGTTACAAAGTAGGAACCGAACGTACCTTGGAAGACAAGCCGAAGCTTTTTAGGGGTGGTTCTTAGAGTGGAATCAGCAATGATAATTTGAGAATTGATTGTCTTTAACATAGTTGTAAGCCTCCCTAGTATTATAAAACGCATTTCTACGCTTAAGATTGATAATATTATTATATCATACTTAACATAAAAAGTCAAAAATGCAACTTGAATATTACGAAATTTAATGATATAATAAATAATCTTTAAGATAAAAGGGGTGAAAAAAGTAATGATAGAACTTGAAGAAAATAGCAGAAAGTTACAGGAGTTGAAGGAAAGATTGCTAAAGATAGGTGATTCACTTTGATGTAGTAAATAAAGAAAAAGAATTGAAGCTTTTAGAGGAACAAACTATGAATAATGACTTTTGGAATGATACAGAAAAAAGTTCAAAAGTATTAAAAGAAATAAATGGTCTAAAAGCGAAAGTAGAAGGATTTCATAAAATACAAAATGAATTGAATAATATTTTGGAAATGAATGAATTATTAGAAATAGAACCTGATGAAGAAATGGCAAAAGAAATTATAAAATCTACTTCTATAGTAGAAAAAGAAATTGAAAAATTAGAAATTACTACTTTGCTATCAGGAAAATACGATAATAATAATGCTATTATTACAATTCACCCAGGTGCAGGGGGAACAGAAGCACAAGATTGGGCTGAAATGTTATATCGTATGTATAGTAGATGGTGCAATGCACATAATTACGATTTAAAAGAGCTAGACTATTTAGAAGGCGATGAAGCAGGAATTAAAAGTGTTACGTTTTCTGTTAATGGAGAATATGCATATGGCTACTTAAAAGGAGAAATGGGAGTTCATCGTTTAGTTAGAATTTCACCTTTTGACGCAGGAGGAAGAAGACATACGTCATTTGCTTCTATCGAAGTATTACCTGAAATCACAAATGATATTGAATTAGAAATTAACCCAGATGATATTAAAATGGATGTGTATAGAGCATCTGGGGCAGGAGGGCAACATATCAATAAAACTTCTTCAGCAGTGAGATTAACACATATTCCTACAGGAATTGTAGTAGCCTGTCAAACAGAACGTTCACAATTTCAAAATAAGGATACAGCACTTAAAATGTTAAAGTCTAAATTATTAAATTTAAAAGAAAGAGAACAAAAGGATACAATTGAAGAATTAAAAGGCATTCAGATGGATATTGCATGGGGAAGCCAAATTCGTTCTTATGTATTTTGCCCATACACTTTAGTAAAAGACCATAGAACGAATTATGAAATAGGAAATGTGCAAGCTGTTATGGACGGAGATTTAGATGAATTTATTGATTCTTATTTAAAATGGAATGTGGAGAAAGATGTGAAATAAATAGCTTATAAATGTTAAAATACACTTTCAATCAATTTGAAAGTGTATTTTTGAATCAATTCTATGTGTTGTCTTTTAATAATTTTATAATTTCTTTTCTCATAAAAAGGGGTTCAATTATTAATTGACCATTTTCAAAGCTACCTTCAAAAAAATTGTTCAAGTATTCTTCTGTAGATGAAAAAGGCGTATATAAAATACAGTAACCATTTAATATATCAATACAATTTAGAAATATATAGTCTAATTTCTTTTCTTGTAAGATATCAATAAGTATTGATTTGATTTCATGTTGATAATTTTCCAAAAAAGAGTTGGCATTTACAATTTCCAATTGAGCAATGATTATTTTTTTATTAGCAATTTCTAAAATATATTCCGCCTCCATTTCTAATCGCAAATCAGATTCATTAATTTCTGATTTTTGTTCAAAAATAGTTTGAATATATTGCTCACTTATTTCTGAAAACTGTTCTTTTAACCATTGTGAAATTTTTCTATCCTTAACTGATGTATTTCTTGAATTTAGGTTAATAGAATTAGAAATGATGGCATAATATAGCAAGATAGCAGAGTTTCTAGAAATAGGAACATTACTCTGATAGAACTTTTCAGCAATTAGTGTAGCAACAGCTCCTAATAGCTCAATTTGTACTTTGGCTTTTGAAAACTTTTCTAAGTCCTGACTAGGAATATGATGATCAATAATCTCCACAATATTATTAATAGCAATACATTTTGGAATATCTCTTATTGTATTAGTATCCACAATGATGACAGGACTATTTTCTATCTCTTGGCAAGAGGATAATGAAATGTGGAATAAATTGCAGACAATATCAACTTCTTTCTTAGGCTCTCCCTCAATATAATAATTAGCTTTCTGACCTGTTTTTTGCAGAAATTCCGCATAAGCATAAGAAGCTGCTACTCCATCTAAGTCAGGATTGCAATATGAAGTAACAATAGTAGTTTGTGACATAAATAAATCCTCCTAATAGTAAAGTTAACCAAATTATATCATATTACATATAATATACAAGTCAAATTTAGAATTAAATTGGCTTGTATTTTTCAGATAAGGACATGATCTTATGGAGATTAAAGTTATTAAATTTGGAGGAAGTTCACTTGCTAATGATGAAAATTTGAAAAAAGCTGCACAAAAGACGATTCAATTTTTGAAGGATAAGCAAAAAGTAGTTGTAATTTTATCAGCTCAAGGAAAAACAACAGATACCTTATTAACAGAAGCCAAGAGATTAAGTAATAATCCAAACAAAAGAGAATTAGATATGCTAATATCAACTGGTGAGCAAATATCAATTAGTAAGTTTGCTATTCTTTTAAATGAAATGGGATATAAAGCCATTTCGTTAACAGGGGAGCAAGCAGGTATTATAACAGATAAAAATTACACTCAAGCGAAAATACAAGAAATTCATCCATACAGAATATGGAAAGAATTAGAAGAAAATGATGTGGTTATAATTGCAGGATTTCAAGGAATAGATGCACAAAGAAATATTACTACTTTAGGTAGAAATGGATCAGATACAAGTGCGGTTGCAATAGCAGCAGCTTTGGAACAAAAGGAATGTTATATTTTTACTGATACAGATGGAATTTATGATAAAGATCCTAATCAACATATTAATGCCAGAAAAATAGAATCTATTTCATATGAAGATATGGATATATTGGCACAAAATGGAGCTAAAGTATTACATGATAGATGTATAAGAATAGCCAAGAAATATGAAATCAAAATCATGGTTAAATCTACTTTTAATGATAATCAAGGCAGCATTGTACAAAAATAGTTTATGTCAGATAGACAAAAAAATGATAAAATGGTTCTAAATAAGACAAGACCTGAATATAATAAGATTAGACTTATTTTTTAAAGGAGTGGTACAAATGCCAATAGATGAGAGAAAAACAATGTCAAGTATGACAAATGTAATTCAAAATATTATTTTGGAGAACAGAGAAAAATTAAATATTTCTGGAGTTTTGGATGTTTTAAGTTTTGATGACCAAATTGTTATTTTAGAAACAGAATTGGGATTACTTACAGTAAAAGGAGAAAATTTGAGAATCAATAAATTAAGCCTTGATACTTCAGAAGTTACAGTAGATGGAGAAATTTTTCAACTAGCATATAGTGAAAAGGAAAATATGGAAAAGGGTGGAAGCTTTTTAAACAAAATATTTAAGTAATATGCATTTCTTCTAACTTTATAAAGATATTAAAGGAGGAATAAGAAATGCAAGAAGTTTATGAACAGCTATTTTGCCTATTAATATTTATAGTAACAGGAATTCTAATAGGATTATTATTTGATATATTTAGAATTTTGAGAAAAAGTTTTCATACTTCAGATATTATTACATATATACAAGATATTTTATTTTGGCTATTAGCAGGAAGCATGATGTTATTTTCTATATTTACTTTTAACCATGGAGAAATTAGAAGTTATGTTTTTATAGGAATTTTAATTGGTATAATTATTTACATGTTAGCTATTAGCAGATTTTTTGTAAAGTTTTCAGTAAAGATTATTCAATTTTTTAAAAAGGTTTTGTCTTATCCAATTCATTTAATAGAAAAAATAATAAAGATAATATTGATAAAGCCAGCTTTGTGGATAGTAAAAAAAGGAAAGATAATTTTTAGTTCTAAAAAATTACATAATTTTACAAAAAACAGCAAAAAACTTACGGAAACAATAAAAAATAAAGGAAAAAAGAAGGAATTTTATAAAAAATGTAGAAAAAATACATAAGGTATGTTATAATCATACTATAAATTTGATTAAGGGAAGCACAGATGAAAAATATCAAAAATAAGAGTTTATTAAAGAAATTTTTGTTTATAGGAATTATTATATATGTTGTTTATACTTTTTTTTCACAACAAAAAATGTTAAATGCATATAAAGAAGATCAAGAACGATACTCTGAACAAATTGCAGAAGCAGAAGAATTACAAGAAGAACTAAAAACAACAAAAGAAAATATTAATTCTAAAGAGTATGTTGAAGAAATAGCCAGAGAAAAGCTAGATATGTATTTACCAAATGAGAGAGTATACATTGACATTAGCAAATAAAATAAAAGAGGCATATCTATTGCCTCTTTGTCTAGTATATATTATTTATCTTTAATTGTATTTAAGGTCATTGACTTATATCTATTATTTCCAATTTATAGTAAAAATATAATTATATAAAATTAACAAATGTTATAGGTCTATAACATTTAAGATGGGGGCAAAAAATATGGAGTTTGAAAATTGTACATTAGTGGAATTACGCCAAATTGCAAAAGAAAAAGGAATAAAGAATACCTCGAAAATGAAGAAAGAAGAATTAATTGAAGAATTGTCTAAAGAAAAAGGACAAGCAGAAAATGAAGAAAATATGGAAGCTTCTAATAATGATACAGACGGTGGGTATAAAGTAACTAATGCAGATGACCAAATTGTAGAAGGAATTTTAGAAGTATTACCAGATGGATATGGATTTTTAAGGGGAGAAAACTATCTATCAACGCCAAAAGATGTATATGTTTCTCCTGTTCAAATTAGAAGATTTAGACTAGACAAGGGAGACAAGATAAAAGGTATTTCTAGACTTCCAAAAGAGGGAGAAAAATTCCCTGCGCTTATTTATGTAGGTGAAGTAAATGGCGAAGCTCCTGAAAAGGCATATAGAAGAACAAAATTTGATGATTTAATACCAATTTATCCAAATGAAAGAATTCGTTTAGAAACCGTTCCAACAGAGTACGCTATGAGAATTATTGACTTAATGTCACCAATTGGAAAAGGTCAAAGAGGCATGATTGTGGCACCTCCAAAGGTAGGTAAAACAACACTTCTTAAAAAGATAGCGAATAGTATTACCACTAATAATCCAGAAGTAGAATTAATTGTATTATTAATTGATGAGCGTCCTGAAGAAGTAACTGATATGCGAAGAAGCATTAACGGAGATGTTATCTATTCTACTTTTGATGAATTACCTGAACATCATGTAAAAGTAGCAGAAATGGTATTAGAAAGAGCAAAAAGGCTAACAGAACAAAAGAAAGATGTTGTTATCTTATTAGATAGTATTACTCGTTTAGCAAGAGCATATAACTTAGTTATTCCATCATCAGGAAGAACATTATCAGGAGGTTTAGACCCAAGTGCCTTACATAAACCTAAGAAATTCTTTGGAGCAGCTAGAAATATAGAAAATGGAGGAAGCTTAACAATTTTAGCTACAGCATTAATTGAGACAGGAAGTAGAATGGATGACGTTATTTTTGAAGAATTTAAGGGAACAGGTAACATGGAAGTTCACTTAGACAGAAAACTATCTGAAAAGAGAATTTTCCCAGCAATTGATATTAATAAATCTGGTACTAGACGTGAAGAGTTGTTATTAGATTCAAAAGAATTAGAAACTGTATTTGCTTTAAGAAAAGCAATGTCAACAATGGCTGTTTCTGATATAACCGAAGAATTAATTACAGAAATAATGAATACAAAAACAAATCAAGAATTTTTAGAGAAAATGGCATTATTTTTAAAGAATGTGAAATAACAAAAAAGAGTAGGGAAAACCTACTCTTAAAAATTTATTAGTTGGAGAAGTTAAATTGGAAAAAGAATTTGAGAAATATTTAAGTAAGTTAATCTGTAGAGGATGTTATAATCATTGTAATTTAAACAGTCCAAATTGTGGAAGAAGTTTAGTTTTTATAAAAGATGCAAAAGAAAAGTTTGAAGAAAGTAAGAGAGAAGAATTAAGAAAAAGAAAGTAAAAATGCAAAACATTATTGCGCAAAATCAAAGTTGCGTAATATAAGAAAAAATATACAATTATTGTAAAAAATTGTCAAAGATATGGCAACTTTTATTTTTTTGTCTTTTAAAAGTTTTTATTAAAAGTCAATTTTATGTATAATGCTGTTGGGTTTTTATTATGTTTGTGTTTATTTTTTCAATTTTTTGCTTTTAATATACTAAATATAACAATTAAATTTATCTTATTAAAAATGCTAAACATAATATATGTTACATTTTATATATTTCTATTGATATCGCTTTGTAATATTGTTTTTAATTCTTCTAAGTTATAATTATTATTTACTTTTATTCTATGTAATGGAATATTTACTGTTTGGAATAGGGTATTTTTAAAATTGTCTGCTGGCTTTGCTTTTTCTGTATTATGGGTATAGTCGTCTAATTCAATGCAGGAAATTATTTTGCAATTTTTATTATTTACTATAGTAAAGTCTATACTTCTTGATTTTATTCTGTTTCTATCAATATTGTTGTTATCAGATACTTGTATGATTCTCTCTAAATCAACTTGTGGAAATATTGTTGCTTCTAGCTCGTCAGTTACTTTCTTTAATTCTCTATAAAATATTAATTCTGTTTGTGTCATTATATAATGTTTAGTTGTGTATTTAGAAAAATCTATGTTCTTTTGGTTTGGCGTAGTAGGTTGTTCTACAGTTTGATTGTTTCTATTTAATATAGTTTTGTCTATTGCTAATACAATAATTACAAATATTATTCCTATAATTAAAAATTGCATTTTATTTCTCCTTTGTGAATTCTTTTTTGTCAGTCCTTTCGAGTAAATAGTCTACACTAGTGTTGTATAAATCTGCTAGCTGTATGAGTATCTTTGTGGGAATGTCGTTTTTTCCTATTTCATATTGGTTGTATCCTGTTTGTGACATATTTAATAATTCGCCAATTTGCTTTTGTGTAAGCCCTTTATCTTCTCGTAGTTCTCTTATTCTATAATACACTATTTCACTTCCTTTTTTTTATTATTATACAAAACTTAAAATAAGTTATTGACATTTAACTTAAAATAAGTTAAAATAATTTTAGATAACTTAAAATACGTTATCGAATTTGCTATCTGGAAGGACATGACCTGACGTGTCTTTCCTGGTGGTAGATTGTAGTCAGGGGGTACATATGAATAAAAAAGGAAAAGGATACAAGACGAGTTGTTTTGCTTATATTGAAAAACAAGGCTATTGTGAATGTTCTGCGCTGATAGATATTGATTGTCAGAATTGTAAGTTCTATCATTCAAAAGAATATTATGATAGACATATTAAGCCATTAAAACCTAAGAAGTCAGGAGGTGGTTGATATAGATATTTTAACTACTGAGGAGAAGGCAGACTTACTTTATTGCTTGAAAGAAAGAAAAGAAGGAATTGTTAGAAAAATACAATTTTTTAATGAAATAATAAAAGGTAAGACTTCTTATAGTTTTGAAATCTTGAATGATTGTCTTATAAGCTGTAAGAAAGAACTAGATAGTATTGATTTGCTAATGTTAAAGATTCAAAATTTATTATAGTCAGGTGGTGGATATTATGAAATATAACTTTAATTTTTTGACGGAAGAGGAAAATAATTTACTATATAGTGTACTAACAGGTTCTATGGATATGTTGTCTGATGAAATAGAAAGTATGTTGGTAGATGTGAAAGAATCTCAAATATTGTTTGATAAACTTGTAGGTTTACACGAAAAAATAGAAATAGAAGAAAGCGGGGAAAAGAAAAAATGAAATGTTCGAATGAAGTAGTATTTAAAGGAATTGAAGAAAGATCTGGCGGAACTTTTAGAAATGATAAAGGGCAAGATATCAAATATGATAAAGCTTATGTTGTTCGATTTGACGAAGAAGTAGATGGAGATTATCAAGAAAGAAAAGTTAAATTTTCAGGAGATAATGCAAGTTTATTTACTAGATTTAAAGCGTTAAAGGCGTACGATAGAATTAATCTTATTTTTGATGTTGTTCTAGGGAATAATTCTTGTAAAATTGCTATTGTAGATTTTACGCCAGTACAGAAGAAAAATTAGTATATTATTTTCAAATAATATAAATACAAAAGAAGAGGGAGGAAAACTAATGGAAAATACAGTTAACATGGTTGAAACTATTAAACCGTTTACAGAGGCACTTACTGCTTCCATTACTCCAGGACAGATTGTAGCTTTGTTAGCAGCTGTAATTGGAGTAGGTATGGCATTTGTCTTAATGTGGTTTGGTGTTCGTAAAGCAATTTCTATGTTTAAGAAAGCTGTCACAAAGGGTAAAATCTCTGCTTAGTTTTTTAATGTTTACAAAAGATAAAATAATTTTACATTTGTTGTCAGGGTGTTGCGGGGGGAGTTTATCTTCTCGCATTATTTTTTTATAAGAGGTGTTTATGTGGAATGTTGTAAGGGTTTTAAAAGTGAATATGAGAAAGTTAGCTGTTGTACTGAGAAAGGCAAGTCTATTTTTGAATTTCACTTCAAAAAACTTGCTAAGAATTATCATAATTTCCTTGCTAGTTATTTTGTTGTTGAAGGTGGTGTTTTAACGAATGAGTTTCGATTTATCAATGCTAGAAGGTAGTCTTAATCTTAAGCATATTTTTGAGGTTTTAAGATATAGGAATAAGTTTACTAGAGAACACCCTGATTATTTTGACCCAGAGGGTTTGCTTGTTTTTTGTGGTAGTCAGGGCTCTGGTAAAACGCTTTCAGCTGTTCAATATGTGAAAAAACTTTGTATAGAATATCCTCGTGCAATTCTTGTTACAAATACTAAAATAAATGGACTTCCGGCTCATACGGCTGTTGTACCATATGAGCGGTATTGAAAGTCTCACTAAATATGAAAATGGGGAATTTGGTGTTATTTATTTTATAGACGAAATACATCTTGAATTTAATTCTCTGGAAAGTAAAAATGTGCCAATTGAGGTTATGGTTGAAATTAGCCAACAAAGAAAACAACGTAAGCATATTATTGGAACTTCACAAGTCTATATGAGAATGGCAAAGCCTCTTCGTGAACAAATTAAGAATGTAGTCATATGTAAGAATATACTTGGCTGTTTGCAAATTAATAGACTTGTGAATGGGGAGACAGCAAGAGAGGTGGACGGAGAGCTTAAGTTTGATACTACTAAGTTGTTTTTATGGTTTCATTATCCAGAACTTTATAGCAGTTATGATACTTATGCAAAAATGAAACGATATTCTAAAGAATGGAAGGGAGTGTCGAGTCAAAAGTTGTATGGAGAAAATAATTGATTTAAAGGCTTTAAAAAAAGCATTAAAAAATGTACGTAAATTAATAAAGAGGGGGTTTTTTAATTAATGGACTATTCTGTTATTTTTACTGCGATTGCTGATGTTTTTAGAACTGCATTGCCAATTCGGTATTGTGTTTATTCTTGTTGAAAAATTAACACATATGTTTTTTTATTTTGCATTTCCAAAAGTCTTTAAGTAAAGGAGTGTATTTTAATGGATTATAGTTATCTTTTATCAGAAATTTCAAATAATCAATTGGATATTTTATCTAGAATGAATATGTTGCAAAATGGTCTAGACGTTCTTATTTTTCTCTTTGGAATGTTCTTTTTGTACATATTTTTGCGAAATTTATTTAAAAGTTAGGGGGATTTATGAGAAATAAAGTTATAATTTCGTTTATGTTTCTAATTTGTGTTTTCTTTATACCTTCTTTTTGCCATGCTTTCTTTTTTGATTATAATGGTGTTGATTATGATATGTCAGAATATAATTTTTATGATTATACTTTTGCTTTTAAAAATGGTGACTATGCTATAGACATTTGGTCATTTTCTACTACTTCTTCGTTATATTTTTGTATTGATAGTAATAATAAATTTTCTTTTGGTAAAAGCCGAGAAACTACTGATATTTATGCATATTGGTATAGAATTTCTCTTCCAGACGGTAGCATTTCGATTTTGTATAATAATAAGTATTATAGTTATGAAAGTGTCTTTTCTGCTGGTTCTGCTTCTTCTATTGGCTCTTCTTCTATTATTTCTTCTAATTTTGATATATTAGATGGTGGAGGTAAAATTCTTTTTGAAGATAGTACAAAAATAAAATTTAATTTGCATATTGAACCGAGTGAACAAACTGTCAATGTACCAATAAAAATTTTCACTGATTGGTATTCACTAGAAGATTTTTCTGATATTCTTGTAAAATATTCTTATGATAATGAAAAGTGGAAAAATTGTGGTTGGGAACGTTATATGGATTCTTCGAGCGGTCAAGAAGAAAGTCTTTGGAGATTTAAGTTAGATGTTTATAATAATGATACATATTATTTTAAATTTTTTGATTTGAGAAATAATAGGGAGGAGTATACTACAGTTGTCATTAAAAATATAGTTTATACTCAAGATAATCCACGGAAATTATATTGACGGAAAATTTGATCCAACTCCATTTTTAAGTTATGAATATGTTTCAGATAGTGAAATCTATATTACAACACAGAAATTCTTTATTCATGAACTAATTGACTTACAGTGTTATTATGCTAAAGATATAGAAAATAAAGATTTGGAAGATATGTCTAAATGGACTAAAGTTGATACAAGAGTTTTTAAAGACGAGATTAGCGGGGAAGATGTGTATCAATTCTATTTTAGCGTAAAGAATGACAATTTTGATGCAGACGGAATGTACTATGTGAAATTTTACAATGTATTTTTAGATAAATGGACTAGTGCAAGTATTCAAATAAATTTTAATGACATCTTAGCTATTGACGGCTCTTGGCTCTTTAAATATGTAAGTTTTTTTCGTGAACGTTTTGGTTTTTTAACGTATCCGTTTGAATTAGCCATAAATGTTTTAAATAGAGTAAAGAATATAAAATTTCAAGAACCTAGTTTTGATATTCCTCAGATAAATGAGCCGTTTACGAATAAAATGCTTATTGGAGCTACTCATTTTAGTTTTAATACTTTGTTAGAAAATGAAGTTTTTAGAAACATTCATAATATATACTTAGTCGTTGTAGATGTTATTATTGTTTTTGCTCTTGTCAATTTGCTAAAGCATAAGATAATGGGGGTGTTTGAAAAATGATAGATATTTTTGCAAACGTCTGGGATACTTTAATGGATTGGTTGTATCGAATTATACAGCTTGCTTTCAGTTGGATTAATATTCCATCTTTTCCGAGCGGTTTAGCTGGCTCAATAGACAGTTTTTTAAGTTTAGTTTTTGATAATTTAAGTCTATTGGGATTTTTTATAAGACCAGCTACAATTCGATTGGTAGTGCCTGTCTTATTAGTCGTGATTAATTTTGAATTAATTTATAAGTTAGTTATGTGGATAGTTAGAAAATTGCCGTTTATTTCAGTACAGTAGTAAACTTAATATATATGTGTTAGTGAAAAACTACTGCGATAGCGTGGCTTTGATATGCGGGGGCTGAGGCTAATTGCGCCGTGAGGGCGCAATGCCTCAGGAGGGGGATAGCTCCCCTAAACCACAAAAGAAAAAGAGGGAATACCGTTCTATCTAACAAGCGGTATTCCTTGCTGAATATAGCAAGTTAAAAACTGAAAAAAATCATTGGAAGCGTTGCGGTGGTAAGTAAAAGTTCAGGTTACTTTTTGATTATGCGTTTTTCAATTTCTTTATTGATTTTTACTTTTGGAGGAATATTTATGAAATTGGAAAATTTATATCATATAAAAGTAAAAGAATATGACAATATAATGTATTCAATAGATATGCTTAGATTAAAAACTTATATTTCTTACTCTAAATTTTCTGAAATAGAATTTCGTTTTAGCACTTGTTGGAAAAACTATGTTAAGAAAAACTTTAGTTCTTCACAAATAAAAAATTTCTTTTATAACTATGTAATAGAAACAGAAGAGGGGAATAGTTTTTGGTTTGGATTTTTACATAATTCTGAAAATAGAAAATTTGAACAAAGGAAGAGGGAAGCTTTTACTAATGATGTATATAATTTTACTATAGAATTTAATCCTAATAAAGTACGTGATTTTTTCATTTTGTATTATCTTTTTAATCTTTCTAGCGATTGGTATCTTGTGAGTTATGATTTGGCTTTTGACTTAAAAGTAAATATTTTAGACTTGATTTGGGATATGTCTGGTAAACGTCTTGAACAAATAGATAATAGAGGATATGACGACAAAACCGTTTATCTTGGTAAAAATGACGGTAGGATAAAAATATATAACAAGAAAAAAGAAAGCAAACTTGAAATAACAGGAGATTTAACGAGAGTGGAACTGAGTAGAAGTGGGGAAGATTTCGAGATTAGGAAAATAAAGATTTGGAAGTATGACGAACTGTTCCCGTGTATCTATTTGAACAATTATATATATAGTCTTTCTGATTATCAAGATAAAACGTTGTTAGCAGTACTTTATGCAATACAAAATGGTTATCCATTGCGTAATTTAACTCGATATATGAGAGATAAAATTAAAAATCTATTAGAAGGTGGTTATAAGATAAGGTTTAATAGCAAAATAGTAGAAGAATTATTGTTTTCTATTATTACATATTATTTTGCTAATTCTTCAGTAAAGTGGTGGTAAAATGGATATTTTTGATTTTGAATTAAAAAGAGTACGTTTTTATGGAAAATCTGCAGTTGACAGAAGAGCTGCAGTAGATATTCCAATAATTTATTTACAAAAGTTAAAAATAGACGAAGATCAAAGCTATGTAAAAGTAACATTTAATCATAAGAAAAAACAGATTATTATAGAAAAGAGAGGGGGTGCATAGTAGACGAGGCATTCTTTCTTCTTTTACCTTATTGCGCAAAATCAAAGTTTTGCGCAATAAGAGATAGGAGTAAATTATACTTTGCGTATAAGTCCTCCTCTACCGCTATTTCTAGCCATTTTTGAGTATTCTTTATTCTTCTTATTAGAACCCTTTGTTACTCTCTTATTATGCATCTAATTGTTATGATTTATCTCGCCCTAATTTGCCTTCTAAGCCTTTTTATTATTTTAGTCATATAATTTGTTGTTTATAATTTTTCTAATTTTTATAATTGAATTTTTGTTACCTAATATTTTCCTATAAAATTAAAAAAATTCTCAAATTCTGAATTTAGGTTTTAGAGCTGTTTTTTGAGACATATAACTTGTTGTCTAAAAAATAAAAATGGCTTAAAATCGATTTTAGAGCTTCGAATTTTAGGCTAAAAATTACATATAAAAGTATTCAAATACAACAGTCGCAAGTATTTGAAAATTTATAAAA
>CAOXTD010000005.1:104588-104867 GCA_948560265.1 uncultured Clostridia bacterium
AAGTTAAAAAATGAAATCCAAACTAAAATTTTAGTTTGGATTTCATTTCTAAGTTTTACTAAAAATAAATTTTAATTGAATTATCTTTTATATTTAAAATGGTTTTTATTTTTTATATTTTATATAACTACAAAGATAAATTATATTTCGAAATATAACAAATGTTCGTTTTTTGAGATTACAATAATACCCTCTATACAACTTATAATTTATCGTTCATTGTCATCCTTATCAATTGCTTGCCTTTCTATATTAAAATCTTTATATAATTGATCTATA
>CAOXTD010000005.1:104877-106383 GCA_948560265.1 uncultured Clostridia bacterium
GATTCCTAAAACTCCATGTTTTTCCATATCATTTAGTAACTCACAAAATTCTCTTATATCTTGCTTTTCTCCTTCATCAATATTTCCTTTTTGAGCTATCATTTTATCTGCATTCATTCTTTCTAATAAATATATTTTTGTTTTTTCTCCTTTAGTCATAGAAGCACCCAATTCATAGGTTGCACTTTGTCCTAAATAAGAATTCTCATTGTATATAATATGTGCATCACATTTTACTATAGCATCAAAATATTCCCTCTCCAACATATATGGATGAATATTCTCTTCTCCTTCAAACCTTACAAAATCTGGATTATTTATACTATTTATCGTTTTTACTCTATTAGGTTTTATTACTTCTATTCCTCGTTCTTCAAGCTCTTTCTTTAATTTCAAAATACCTCGTAAGTGCTTTCTAAAACTACCACTTATTACCACTTTCATATTTCAATTCTCTCCTTCAACTTACTTTTCAAACAATAATTTTATCAGTTTTTTTATGTATTTTCAATTGATATGTATAAAAAATCAAAAAATTATACTTGTTTTTAAAACATGTATAATTTTATATGTACAAATTTCTTTTATGTATATAATTTACAGCAATATTGATTTTAAATATAGTTATGATATAATATTCACAGCAATATTTAAAGGAGAAAAGTAATATCATGATAGATAGAAGGGACAATCCCCCATTTCTTAACTCGTTTTTAGATTATTTAACTGTTATTTTGAATAAATCTCCTAATACTGTAAAGGAGTATAATTACGATTTAGCACATTTCCTAAAGTATTTGATGCACCATTATGAATTATCTCAAGAAGAGGAAATAAAAAGTATTGTCATCAAGGAAATGACAATTGATGTATTAAAAAGGGTAACATTAGATGACATTCATTCTTTCTTATTTTACCTAACAAATACTTTCCATAGTAAAGCTGCTACTCGTGCTAGAAAAGCTGCTAGTATTCGTGTATTCTTTAATTATCTAACTCAAAAAGAAAAATTGTTAGATATAAACCCAGCTCAAGGACTAGAAACACCTAAAATAGATAGAAGACTACCCAAATATCTATCTTTAGAAGAAAGTCAGAAACTTTTAGAAGTAACAAAAGCCCAAACAGATGAAAATAAAGAAAGAGATTTTGCTATCATTGTTTTGTTTCTAAATTGTGGAATGCGTTTATCTGAATTAGTTGGGATTAATATTAAGGATATTAATTTTTCTGACGGCAAAATGACTGTTATAGGTAAAGGCAATAAAGAAAGAACTATTTACTTAAATGAATATTGTATTAGTGCTATTAAAGACTATTTAGCAGTAAGACCACATGATGGTGTAAAATATACTTCTAAAGATGCTTTGTTTTTAAGTAAACGCAAGGAACGTATTAGCAATAGAATGGTACAAGAAATTGTAAAAAGAGAACTTGGACGAGCAGGATTAGATATGAATAAATACTCCGTCCATAAACTAAGACATACTGCAGCTACTTTGATGT
>CAOXTD010000006.1:0-4489 GCA_948560265.1 uncultured Clostridia bacterium
ACTACCATATTAGTTACAAGAGCCATCTTAGTTTTTTTACTCGCAATATATATTGTTCCTAGATAATCAGCTATTGAAAAAAAGGCTATTCCCAATAATAATGTAGGAACATATTGCCACGAATTGAAAAATTCCTGACTAGCTATAATTCTAATAATTATTTTGCTAAAGCTCATGAGAAAGGCACAAAGTATAAATACAAAAGAAAATAAATAACTGAATATATTTGAATAAAACTTTGAGATATCGTTACTTTCAAATTCTTTATTTGCTGACATTTGCCATGCTTTTGAAAAGATCTCAACAATAATTGTAATAATGGTTGGTATTTTATGTGCCAATGCATATAAGCCATTCACCGCTGCTCCAAAATAATAGGTAATCATTATTCTATCTGTAAAAGTTGTAATCCACCAGCCTATTGCACTTGGAATAAGTGGCATACTAAACTTAATCATTCTTGTAGTAGTTAACTTCGTTATTTGTTTAAAATTAATATATTGATGTATTTTTACTGTTATCATCAAAATTATAATTGACGCAATATTTCCTATTGAATATCCCAATAAATATCCCTTAACTCCTAAGTTTAAAACAGTCAAAAGTACTATATTACATATGATAGTAATAAATACATTTAATACATTGTCTACAGTATATAATTTTACCCTTCCTATAGCTCTAGTAAACTGGGACATAATGGTTCTTATGATATTAGTAGCAATATATAATACTAATACCATTATATATTCATACTTTGTTACTCTATATATTATTATCGCTATCCCTGTCATAATTGTTATACTTATGCAATCTAATAATAAACCTATAGATAACACTTCCTGCTTATTACTTTTTTCTTCCATTGCATACCTAAATACAGCTTCTGAAATTGTCATTGAAATAATTGGAATCAATAAAGTAGCTATATTCTGTAATATATCAATAGTTCCATACTGTGCATCAGTTAATACTCTTGTATAAAATGGAAGAAGTAAAAATTGTAATAATTTAGAACTAATACTTCCAATAGCAAATATTATCATATTCTTAGCCAATTTTTTTTCTCTTTCCATTTTAAGTGTTTTCTCCTTTCTTAATGTTCGTTTTGTCCCAATTCCTTTTTCTCTACTTTTTTAATATCCAATTTGGGCATTATATATCCAAGCATCAACCAAAATATTGCTGTATTAATAGAATTAATTAAAAATATCTCCTGATTAATAGCTGCTGTTACTGCTACCATACCTATTGTACATATTGCTAATATTTCAATTTCAACATCTTCTCTTTTATCTTTAAATTTTATAATATATAAAAATACTCTTTTTACAGCTAATAAAATAAATGCAATCATTACTACAGTGCCTAATATACCACTATATATTAATATTGATAAATATCCATTTCCTACATCATAACCTCTTGCTGGATATGAGTCACTAAAAAATTCCTTTGCATATTGATTAAAGTTTCTAGTTGATGTTCCTAGAATTGGCTTTGATTTCCATATTTCTATGCTATCTCTCCATAACTCAAATCTTAAATTACTGATACCTTTATTTTCTAAATCTGTTCTATCTAAGCTTATTTCAGTATTTTCTGGCAAATTATTAATCTCATCTTTATTTGCAATAATTTCGTTATTTATAGTATCACTGTTTACTTTATTTTCAAATATTGTTGGGGCATATACCAAAGCAACTTTTGATAATTCATAAAGTATCATAAAAGCAACAACACTTCCTACAATTCCGCTAATCAATTTAATTATCCTTTTATAGCCTTCATCCTTAAAATAAATTGTTAACTTCAAATACATATATATTATAACTCCTACTAGAGAAATTACTATTGCTGTTCTAGAACCTGATAATACAATATATAAATATTGTATTATTGCATTTAGTATCCATACTGCTTTCTGCCAATTTTTACTAGAATTTTTAAACATATAAAAAGATGAAAATAACAATAATATTGAACTTACAGCTGCATAATTTGGATCCACAAAAATTCCAAATAATCTATTATAGAAAAAACCTTGTGCCTTTAAGATAGTACTATTTTCTGCTTTAACCTGATAACCTATTTGCATAATAAATTGATATAAACTAATTAATATAGCTATTGACCATATAATGCTTAATACTATAATAGTCATTTTTATCGTTTTCTTAATTTCAGTTTTATCTCTATTTAAGGAATATGGATAGATGATTCCAAACATAATAGCCATCCATAATATAGTTTTTACATTATCTATATATCCATATTTAATCATTGCAATACTAGATGCAATACATACTAATAGAAATCCCCATAATATCCATGAATAATTGTGAACAATTTTCTCTCTTTTCCAAATTAAGTTATATACTAATAGTAATATACCAATTGCCATAAACCCCATACTTATTACATTCCTAATTATAGCTGGTTGTATATTAGTATATGGTAATATACTATTTAATAACAAATATGCAAAAAAAACAACTATATAAATATTTTCTATTTGCTTTACTATTTTACTATTTTTCATTATCCTTTTTCCCTTCTAAAGCTCTTACATATATTTCTTCTAATTTTTCTGTTTCCTTTTTTATATCAAATTTAGAAGCGACTAATAGTTCCTTTTGTTTCTTTCTTTGATACTTCATAGAAAACTCTATTATTTTATCTGCCCATTCTTTAGCGCTTAAATTTAAATTCAATTTAAGCTCTAATTCATTCTCTTTCAAATGACTATCTATTGTATCAGAAATTACATATTTAATTCCACTTGCAGCAGCTTCTACTATTGTAACAGGTACACCTTCAAACAAAGATGGTAATATAAATACATCCATAGCTTGTAATACTTCATGAACTTTATTTGTCGTTCCATAAAAAACAACTTTATCTTCTATTTGTAGTATTTTTACTTTTTCTATCAATTCTTCTTTTAATGGCCCATCTCCAACTAATAGTAACTTAGCATTATTAGTAATCTTTAATATCTCATTAAAAATTTCTATCAGAAATTTATGATTTTTTATTTCTGTCATTCTTGAAACATTTCCTACTACAAAATTATCATTCATTTTAATTTGGTTTTGTACCTTATTTCTTATTTCTTCATTATATTCATATTTTTCTACATCTATAGCATTATTTATAACATAAAACCTCTTATTATTGATAATATTCTTTCCAAACATAAATTTTCCTGCTTCTTCAGAGCAAGCAAAATAATAATTTGCATATCTTTTAGAGGTCAGTTTTAATATTTTCATTCGTAATTTACTAATATCACAATTTGTATTATGTGCATGCATTATTCTTACAGGAATCTTCCATTTTTTAGCTTCCTTTAAATAAAACAAATCTAAATTGGTCTGGTGGTTATGTAATATATCATAGTCATGATGCTCTCTAAAAAACTTTTTTATCTCTTTTAAAAATATAAATAAATTTTTTTCCTTTGATCCACCTATATGGTAGACTTTGCTTCCTTTTTTCTCTAGTTCTTGTTCAAATTCTTCATCTCCTGGTAACAAAGTTAAAAAGTCTACCTCTATATCTTTGCTAAGATTATTGTAATAATTATTTACTACACTCTGTACCCCTCCATTTTTAGATAGATAACTTAAAATATATAATACTTTCATAGATATTACTACCTTTCCACTTTTAGAATTCAACAAATTTTTTCACATACTCATTACACATTTTTTCATCTTGGTAAATTTCTTCTAAAAACTTATTACATTTTTCTGTAAATTCTTGTTCATTAAAATTATTTAGATAATCTTCTAATAATTTTTTAATATCATCTTGATATACATCAATTGAAAAGCCTAATTGGTATTCTTCTACAATATGTGCAAGGTAGGTTCCTTTAGCTGTAATAATCGGCTTTTTAAATAAAGCCGCATCATATAATCTATTAGGAATAGCTGGCTGTACTTCTTCTGAATCTAAGCTATAAATAGAATTAATAATATCTATATCCTGATACAACTTAGCTTTTTCGTCATTTTCATATCTTCCCTTAAATTTAACATTTTCAATATTATTTTCTTTGCAAAATCCTTCTAAATCACAATCTTTAAAAGGCAATCCAATATAAGTAAAACTTACTTTATCACTATTTTTGAAAGCATTGATTAATTTGCTATTCACATCAAAATATCTAACATATCCTAAAAATCCTATATTCAATTTTTCTTTTATTCTTAAGTCAACTGCTTTTTCTTCTTTATATTCTTCATTTGATATATTATGGGTTATTACAATTTTATCTTTATTTTGGAAAAACTTCATATATCCTTTAGAAGACATTAGTGTACAATATGAATTTTTAATAATCTTATCTACAATTTTTCTATATAGTCCTATTTTTTCATAAGTATAATCTCTATAATCAAAAATATAATTATTTTTATATTTTTTTAGCAATTTTCGATGTATCAAAATTCCTGGCATTGTTGTTAAAATTACTAATTTA
>CAOXTD010000006.1:4519-58027 GCA_948560265.1 uncultured Clostridia bacterium
AAGTCTTCTATATTTCATAGATAAGAAAAGTAACTTTATTTTATTAGTATCTGTTGTATGTTTAAATAGATATGTATTTCCATTTTGTTCTATCTTCCCATCACTATCTCTATCAAATGTGACAATATCATATTCTATATGATTTTTTTGAAATATTTTTTCATATCTTTGCATATATGGCATATATGTTTTTGAAAAAAAGCCTACAATTAGTGCTTTCATATTTCTTCTCCTATATTATTTTTTCTTAAATAAATATTTTTTAATTGTACCAAATGCTTTTAAAGATCTTTTCAAATCAGACGGATGTAATAAACCGATATGCAATCTATGCAAAATATATCTTGGTCTTAAATAATACTTTTTCCTAGCATAGTCGCAGAATTCTACTAATTCTTGTGCAGAAAGTCCTGGCAAATTTAATACACAGTTCAAAGTTCCATCTTCTTTACAATATTCATCATACTTTCCATTAATATATCCATTTTGTTTTGCCCAGTTATAAGCTTCTGTTCCTGGATAAGGTATTAGTGGAAAGAATTGAGCTGTATCTGTATTAAATCTTAATGCAGCTTCTAGTGTTGTTTGCATAGTTTCTTTTGTTTCTCCTTCATTTCCCACCATGTAGCATGCATGAACAAGGAGATGTGCCTTTTTAGCTCCTTTAATGTAATCTTCAATTTGCTTTGTAGTAGTTCCCTTTTTAATGTTTTTCAAAATTTCCTGATTAAAGCTTTCAATACCTGGTATAATTAACCTGCATCCTGCTTTTTTCATTAGTTTCATTGTTTCATAATCCAAATTTGCTCTTGCATTACATAACCATTTAAATCTTTTGTTTAGCTTATTTTCTATCATTAAATTGCAAATTTTAGCAATTCTGTCTTTACGAATCGTAAAAGTATCATCTTCTATAACAATCTCTTTTACCTCTGGAAAGTTCTCAGCTATATATTTCATCTCTTCAATTACATTTTCTTCACTTCTTGTTCTATATTGATGTCCATGCATTGTTTGTGGATATACGCAGAAATTACAATGTGCTGGGCAGCCTCTACCAGTAAAAATCTGTATAGCAGGATAAGTAGCTGCTGGAAAAGAATAATCATAAACAGATAAGTGCTCTTTAATAAACTTAGAAGCAAAAGGTATTTCATCTAAATTTGTAATATATTCTGCATCTTCATTATGTACAATTTCATTTCCTTTTTGATAACTAATTCCTTTTACTTGACTAATATCCATTCCTTGTTCAATAGCTCTTGCTAATTCTCTTACAATATTATCATATTCTTTTCTTGCTACTGCATCTAATTTTGGTTCTAGTTTTAGTGTTTCCTCCGCTGTTGCAGAAGGATGTGTTCCTACCAATAATACAAATACATCTGGATATTTTTCTTTTATTTGCTTTGCAAAATTAATATCACTATAAATAGATGGAGTACTCGTATCTAATACTACTAACTTTGTTCCTTCTATATTTTTTTCAACATATTCTAAACTACTTTCTTCATTCATTAAATTAGCTGGGGCATCTAAAAATTCTACTTGATATCCTTCTTTTTCTGCTAGTGCAGCAGCATAAATTAACCATAGGGGATAATATAACACACCACTGTGTCCTATTGATGGGCTCCTTGACTCTCTTGAAAATTTTCCATATTCTGCTTTAAAAGGTGGATTAATAAAAAATATCTTCATAACTTTCTCCTTTCTTTATGCTTTATTTATATTTTTATATTTTATTAAACTTCTAACTGTATATTGAATCATATAATATACTCTCTGGAAAACATTTAATCCTATATGTTTATATACCATATAGGTCATTTTAGCTGCTTTTATCTTATTTCCTGATTTTGAATTTTTAGATATTCTATAAATCAGTAATGGTTCATTTATTCCATAAGCACAAACATTAAAATTCTTCAATATCTTTAACCAAACTAAAAAATCTTCATGCATTTTATCATATTCCATTTTTACAGAACTAAGTATTTCTTTTTTTGCTAAAACAGAAGAACAAGATATTACATTTTGATTCAGTAATCTTTTATAACATACTGTTTGTGGCACTTGCCTTATATATGAATATGGATTTTCATTTTCATCTATAAAAGATGAGCCTGTATATATTAATAAAGGCTCCATATTTTCTCTGTTTAATAAATCTATTTGCTTTTGTAATTTTTCTTCTTTCCAAATATCATCACTATCTAAAAAAGCAATCCATTCTCCATTAGCCTGTTCTACCCCAAAGTTTCTACTAAAAGAAACTCCTGAATTTATTTGATTAGTATATTTCCTTACTCTTATATCTTGTTTACAATACTTTTCTATAATCTCTTCTGTTTTATCTTTAGAGCAGTCATTAATAATAATAAGTTCTATATTTCTATAAGTTTGATTTAAAACAGATTCTATTGATTTATCTATATATTTTTCTGCATTATATGCTGGCATAACTATACTAATTAAAGGATCTTCCATATTTATTATATTTCTCCCTTACTATAAGTTCTTATTCTTCTTTAATTCTTCTATTTCTGCCTTTATTTCAGTTTCAGATGCTTCTGCACCTGTTGTTGCAAATACCTCTTTGATTGTTAACCATATAATTTTTAAGTCCATAAATAAACTAACATTATCAACATATTCTAAGTCATATTCTATTTTCTTAAATATGTTAATATTGTTCCTTCCTTTTGCTTGTGCTAATCCTGTAATACCTGGCAATACATCAGTTCTCCTTTTTTGTTCATCAGTAAACCACTCATAATATTCTGGTATCCATGGTCTCGGTCCAATAAACCCCATTTCTCCCTTCAAAATATTAATAAGCTGTGGTAGTTCATCAAGACTAGTTTTTCTAATAACTCTTCCTACCTTTGTTACCATTTCTTCATGTGTCATATTACTATTTAATTCTTTTCGATTTGTTTTCATACTCCTAAATTTGTATATTTGAAAAGGCTTCCCCTTTTTTCCTATTCTGGTTTGTTTATATAATACTGGTCCTTTATCTTCAATTTTTATAGCTATTGCTATTACTATGAAAGGGATTAATAAAACAACACACAATATTAACGAAATAAGAAGTTCAAAAACTCTTTTTAAAATCAAGTATATATTTCTTAGAACCTTCTTCATTATAAAAACCTTCCTTAAATTTTCACTAAGCATATTATATAGAATTGGTCATATAACTTCAAGTAGTTCATGACAATAGTTTAACCTATTTTATCATAAAATGTCGTAAAAAGAAAGAAATGAACTATAATTGCCATTTCATTTCTTTTAAATTGAATTAAACTATATCCTATTTTACTTTCTCATAATATAGTTCCAAGAGTCTCTACACATATCTTCTAGGTTCTTTTTAGCTACCCAATCCAGTTCTTCTTTTGCTTTTTTTGTTTCCGCATAACAAGTTGCAATATCCCCTGCTCTTCTTCCTACAATTTTATATGGTACTTTTTTACCTGTTGCTTTTTCAAAAGCCTTTACCATATCTAAAACACTATACCCGGTTCCAGTTCCCAAATTATAAATATATAACCCTTTTCCTTCTTTTTCAATTTTTTCTAATGCTTTTAAATGTCCCTTTGCCAAATCTACTACATGAATATAATCTCTCACTCCTGTACCGTCTGGTGTATCATAATCATTACCAAATACAGATAGTTCTTTCAATTGACCATTTGCTACTCTTACGATATATGGCATTAAATTATTTGGGATACCTTGTGGCTCTTCTCCAATTAGTCCACTCTCATGAGAACCTACTGGATTGAAATATCTTAAAATGCAAATATCCCATTCATTATCTGAATGATAAATGTCTTTTAAAATTTGTTCAATAAATAGTTTCGTTGTTCCATAAGGATTCGTTGTTCCACCTGTTCTACATTCTTCTGTTAGTGGTATTCTTTCAGGCTCTCCATAAACAGTTGCCGATGAACTAAAAATAAACTTTTTACAGTTATATTTTCTCATCACATCTAATACAGTTAGCGCACCTGTAATATTGTTTGTATAATATTCTATTGGTTTTTGTACAGATTCTCCTACTGCTTTATATCCTGCAAAGTTAATAACAGCCTCAATTTGATTTTCCTCAAATACTTTCTCTAAAGCTTGTCCATCTAAACAATCCAACTCATAAAATTTAAAGTCTTTTCCTGTAATTTGTTTGATTTTATCTAATACCTCTGGTTTACTATTAGAAAAATTATCTACAATAATAATTTCCTTTCCAGCATTCAAAAGTTCTACTGCTGTGTGGCTTCCTATATATCCTGCTCCTCCTGGTAATAAAATAGCCATTTTATTTTCTCCTCTCTAAAATAATTTCCTTTACCTTTTCTTTTACTTCTTTAATTGTCATTTTAGTGGTATCTATCACAGCCGCCTCTTCTGCTATTTTTAAAGCTCCTACTGCTCTATGGCTATCATCATAATCTCTTTTTTCAATTGTTTTTAATACTTCTTCATAAGTCATCTCTAAATTAACACCTTTTTCTTGATACTCTTTATATCTTCTATTAGCTCTTTCTTCTGCTGTTGCATCTAAGTAAATCTTCACTTGTGCATTCGGAAATACTACTGTTGTAATATCCCTTCCTTCCATAATGACTTCTTTGCCTTCTGCCATTTTTCTTTGCAAATTCACCATTATTTCTCGTACTGCAGGAATTGCAGATACCTGAGAAGCCATCATAGTTGCTTCTTGTGACCTAATTTCTTCACTTACATTTTTGTCATCTAAAAAAATCTCTTGTTCTGCCCCATTATGTTGTATTTGAATATTTACTTTATTGGCTATCTCTATAATTCTTTCTTTTTCTTCATTAGTCGTCATTCCTTTTGCTAAACACGCAAGTGCAATGCAACGATACATTGCTCCTGTATCAATATTTACTAATCCTAATTCCTGCGCTATTAATTTCGTAATGGTCCCTTTTCCTGTGCCTGCTGGTCCATCAATTGCTACAACAAATGACATTTTGGTTTCCTCCTTTGATTCTCTTACTATTCTTCATCTTGAACCTCATTTAATCTCTTCATTTCCTCTGGTTCTGGCATATGAATTCCCTTTGCCACAATCGTGACTTGCTGTACATTCATAGTAGTCAATTTTTCAATCTCTTTTTTGATTTTCTCTTTAAAAGTTCTTAACGTTCCTAATATATTATACCCATAATTGATAGAAACTTCCATATAAATATTAGGACCTTCTGGTGTGCTTTCTACTCTTGTTCTCATCACCTTATAAATAGCATCTGTTCGTTTTGCCAAATACTCTGCAATTTGACGAAATACAGCATCTGAAATCGTAAAATTCCCTAAATAGCTAAACGTTGGCCTAATAATGGATTTTTCTGTGATATAAGGGTCTGTTCCTTTTCCTTTAAATTTAAAAATTTGTAATGGGTCTAAAATATAACCTGAAAAGTCCTTCTTAATTTCAAAAGTTGGTACTGGAATAACATGTTTTCCTTGTGTAGTACGAATTCTCTTTGCTGTTTCCATTTCTGCTTCTGTTGCTACATCTTGAATGTAAATTCTTTTACAAGGTTTTGGAAGTCCTAGATTTTCTGTGATTTTATCTATCATTCCATCTGAAGTACCTAATATTAAAATAGATTCTGGCTTATTTTTTCGAATTGCCTTTTTCATTTCATTTCTGTCACTATCATTAACAAATATTGCTTTTTTGACAGTTTCTATTTTCGTAGGTGCTTTTTTAGCCGAAGTTCCTGCAATCACATCATTTTCATTAATCAATAATCCATCATCTATAATATAAGCAATATTATTTTCGCTTGCCACCATTTGGGCACGATAACTTTTCCCTGTTCCTGATGGACCAATAAAAGCATATACTTTTATATCCTCACTATTATAACCTAAGTTATTAGCAATATTATTTGCCAAATTATCAAGAAGCATATTTTTCTTCCTTTCTTATTTTTCTAAGATGATAATATGATATATCATTCCTCTATATTTAATTTGAATTCGTTTCTTCTCTATTTCTTTTAATTTGTATTTATTAGTCATATCTTGGTACGCAACAGTTCCCTCACTGTCAATTAAAATAATTTTACCATGATACTCTTCTAAAAACTGACTATTAACAGTTTTAGTACATAATTCAAATGGCTTTACTTCCATAGCATTATCCCCTAAATAATAGCACCAATTATAGTCTGGTAGTTGCTCTGCCAAACTACTAGCTAAGAAAATATCACTATATACTAAAATAGTATCTTCATCATATTTTTCTTGAATATATTGTATCTCTTGTCCATTAGAAATATCATAATTTTCTTTTATTCTAACACTATTATCATATATACTCAATCCTAAAAAGATAATTACTAGAAAAGTCGCTATTGCTTTTTGGATTTTTGTACTACTACTTGCCAAAAAGTATGCTAATGGAAAAATCAAAATTCCTGTTGTTACCACCATATAACGATAATACATAATAGGTTTAACGACTATACTTACCAATAACATAGAAAGATATAGAATAAGATGAACTGCTAAACAATAAATAACAACTGTATTCTTTCTTTTATGTAGCTTGTTCCATATCATTTGATATATGTAATAAACATAAATAATTCCTGCTACAATAAAAGAAAAGTCAACTCCTATTACTCCATGAAATTGCACTGCAAGTGGTGCTAATACGCTATCTCTAAAGTTAAGTGGTATCCAAAATCCTTGGCTTACTGTCCTTGCTTGTGTGAAAAAGATAAATAGCCATGGTAAATATCCTAAAACCTGTACAATAGCGGTAATAAAAAATCGAATCAAATAACTTTTTCTAATATTTCTAATTTCTTCATTTTTCGTAAATATAATATGAAATAGCAATAAAGCATTCATAATTGCTACTGCTACTAAACCATAATAGTGACAATGAGCTGTAGCCAAACTAAAAATTGCAAATAAGCTCCAATTCTTCACCTTATTATCTTTGGCAATTCTATAAGCATATATTGCTGACACTGTTGCAAAGAAAAGTGTCCATGTGTACATACGAATCTCCGCTCCATAGCTTGGCATAACTGGTAAAGCCAAAATAAGAAATGAAAATAAAATCCCTACCTTGTTTTCAAAGTCTTTACGAATATGCGTATACCCCAAAATGCCAGTTAAAATAGCTGGTATCATAGAAAATAATCTTGCTACCCAAATGCTGTCACCAAAGATTATCATAAATACTTTTAGCATAAGATAATACAAAATTGGGTGAACATCTTGACTTCCTATTTCAACAATTTGTGCAAAATCATGCCTTACTAGTCCCATGGTATAACTTTCGTCATACCATAGTTCTGTGAAAAAGGCACTTGATAAAATAAGTATACTCCCCAAAACAATCAATAAGATATGAAAGCTTTTAGCCTCTATTATCTTTTTTATTTTCTCCATTTGTTACATCCCTTTTATTTTCAACTATTACTCTTTTTCTAATAAGATTATATTGTAAATATAATCTTGATACCTGGTATCAAATCTTTCTGGTCCTGCTAATACTTTCATTCCTTCTTTCTCAAACTCATCATGATATAATCCTAAATTTTCTGAATCTACCAACCATATTCTACCATGGTAATCTTTAATGGTTTCTTTCCAATCGTAAATCGTTTCCATTCCAGGTCCATAAGATTTATATGCTTCTTCTACGTCCCAATGTGCCCCATTGATGAAATATTGCTTATTCTCTGGAAAGAAAGCTGCTATTACTCCGCCATTTCCTATATTAGAATAAATAATAATATCATCTGTTTCAATTCTTTCTTTCATGTATTCAATTTGTTTCATATTGCTTTCATCATAGTTAATTGCTATGTTTGTCATATTGCTCCATGTTCCCAATAGTAAAATAGCAATACAGATAAAGCATGTCACCCACTTTCTTTTTTCCTTTGCCATGAAAAAGGCAAGAGCAAAAAGATAAATTCCTGTCATAGCAAATAGGTAACGTGAAAATAGTACTGGTGAAATAAAGGTTGGTATTAAATAAATACCGATTACTCCCAAATATACAACCATAGCCAAAACGCCAGGTTTCATGGTATCTTTTTCCTTTTTCGCACGATACATGCGATAAATGATATAAGCATACATCAAAAGAGATGCTACTAGTGAAACAATAGTGTGAGTATTAAAAGCAAAATTAGTGTCTAATTGTCTTCTAAATTGGAAACTTGGAACTTCTACTAATGTATTGATACCAACCCCAATCCAAAATCCTCCACCTACATGTGTAATTTGTTTCCATAAATATCCCAACCATGGAATATATAAAAGAATTTGAATCCCTGCTAAAATGAGGAAGTTTCGAAAATCTGCTTTGCAATTTTTTCTATTTTTAATCACATAAATTAAAAGTAACAAATTAACTATACATGCAGTAATAAGAGCATAATAATGTGTATAACAACAAATCATACTAAAAATACCAAATACAATTAGATTCTTCATTTTATATTTGGTTTCATTATTCTTTAAGTTTTGATAAAAGCGATAAGCATAAATGCTCATAACAAAAGTGAATAAACATGCCCATGAATACATCCTAATTTCTTGACTATAAGTACACATAACTGGCATAAAATACGCCAAAAAAGAGAATAAAAATCCTGTCTTTTCTCCAAAGTCTTTGCGAATATGGGTATATCCCATGATTCCCATAATTACTATTGATAATACAGAAAATAACCTAAAAATGGTTACATTATTTCCAAAAATCAAGAAAACAATATGTAGCATCCAATAATATACTGGTGGATGTACATCATTTCCTGTAATTGTCCAAATGTCTGCAAAGTTATGCTTTGCAATTGCTACTGAATAGCTCTCGTCAAACCAGATGTCTGGGTGAAAAGCTGCTAGACTAATAAATGCAATTCCTAAAATAATAATTGCAATATGTAAATGTTTCGTTTTTATTTTTGCAAGTAATTGTTTCATTTTATCCCTCCGTTTACACCTATGGTTATATCATTTTTTGCTGTTTTTGTAAACGGGTTCATTCTAAATTATTTATCATTCGTCGCATCTCCATTACCGCTCACTGGAATCGCCTCACCTAAATAAGTTGGTTTTGGCTTTATGATGCACTTAAACCAGTCTTTATCTCTAGCTAAAACTTCTCTTAACTCTCGCATAGTTTGTCCTGCATATGTTTGAGGGTCAGAGTTTACGCCATATGCTTCCATGCCTAATTGTTCCGCCACATAGATTGCTCTATACATATGATATTTTTGTGTCACAATTACAATCTTTTTTGCCTCAAAAATATCTTTTGCACGGTACATACTATCATAAGTAGAAAAACCAGCATGATCCATGAAAATATCTTCTGATTTTACATTTCTTTCAGTAGCATATTTTTTCATGACATTTACTTCATCATAATTGTCACTTCCATGGTCACCACTCATAATAATTTTTTGAGAAACTCCATTTTGATATAAAGAAATTCCCTGTAGCAACCTATCTTCTAGCATTGGGCTTGGTTTTTGTCCCCAAATGCCTGCCCCTAAAACTAGAATGCAATCTACATCTTCTAGTTCTTTTGCCTGTTCCTCAGTTAAAATTTTACTTTTTGTTTTTGCTACTATAAAAAAGTTTATTCCTAATAATGCAATTAAAACAACAACTAATAATATTATCATACTAATTATAATCCTCTTTACTATTTTGTTCATATCTTGCCCCTTTTATTATTTCTTTTACTAAGTTCAAATCTGATTTCATTATAAAAAAGGAGCACAACATTAACCATTTCTTAGTTTGTGCCCCCTTTATTTTAATTTTCCACTTTTTCAGTAGAAACTTCTCCAATATTAATCTTTCTAATATGTTCAATTTTATCCCAAGTAGTATCACGTTTAAATAAACATTTAAAGTTAATTAGTAACCATGAACCTAAGAATAATGGATAACATAGTAATCCTTTTATCATTGGCTTAATTGGTCTTTTATCTAATAACATAATCATTACTGCTGTACCAATCGGTAAGAAAAATGTTGGTAGTATATATCTAAAAACATTAATTGTCAAATCTGTACTTGTCATTCCGTTGCCAGCATACATGATAAAATTTAGGGCCAACAGAACCAATGTTGCAACAAACATAGGGATACTACCAATAATATATAAGAAACCATCAAAATTCATTACTGTCTTATGTTCTTTTATTGCGGTTGCTAGTGGCTTTGTATACTCCTTCATACATTGCATATGTCCAACAGTCCATCTACTTCTTTGTTTCCAACTTTGCATAAATCCTAGAGGTTGCTCATCATATACAATTGCATCTGTCGCCCATCCTAACTTCTTTCCTTTTATAATTCTTTTTAAAGAAAACTCAATATCTTCTGTTAATGTTTTTGTATCCCATCCATCTGGTTTTACAACATCAAATTTCACCATAAATCCAGTACCATTAATTAATGGAGATAATCCTACATTGTATCTTGCTAAATGATAGAAACGATTCATTGTCCAGTAGAAAATAGCATATCCTGCTGTAATCCAGTTATCTGTTGGATTTTTGATATCTCTATATCCTTGAACAACATCTTCACCTTGGCAAAGTTTTTTGTTCATATTTTTAATAAAGTTTTTATCTACAATATTATCTGCATCAAAAATACAAAAAGCATCATATGGAGCATCTTCTTCGATTTTTTGCTTTAAAAACCAGTTTAAAGCATACCCTTTTGTTTTCTTTTCTGGGTCAAATCTTTCATAAACAATTGCCCCTGCATTTCTTGCAATTTCTGCTGTATTATCTGTGCAATTATCTGCAATGACATAAATATCATATAATTCTTTTGGATAATCTTGCTTTTTCAAACTTTCTATTAATTCTGCTACAACATTTTCTTCATTATGTGCTGGTATAATAGCCATAAATCGATGATTTTTGTTCACCAACATTGGCTTATCTTTTAACTTAATTAACGAACAAACACTAATAACCAATTGGTATATCCAAAATACTGTAACAGTCCATACTAATGCTTGTTGTATAATGTATAGATATTGCATTTTTCTCTCCTCTTTATTCTTTTCTTATTGATATTTTACATTATCAATTATACTATTGCTATTTTCTTTTTTCAACTTTTATAACTAGATTTAAGAAATTCTTAATTATAATAAAGTGCAGTTCGCACAAGGCGAGTTTACGAGCGCCTGTCGCAGCGAAGTCTGCGACCAGTAAGGACAAACGTATTATAGACTAATATTATTATCATTGAGGATTTACCTCTAAATCTCTCATATTCAAGTTAATTCTGCCTTGGTCGTCGATTTCAGAAACTTTAACAGTAACTTCATCTCCTACATTTAATACATCTTCTACTTTTTCTACTCTTTTGCTAGAAATTTTAGAAATGTGTAATAAACCTTCATTTCCTCCACCTAAATCTACAAAAGCTCCAAAGTTCATAATTCTGCTAACTTTTCCTGTATAAATATTTCCTGCTTCAATGACTTTTGAAACATCTAAAATCATATCCATTGCTTTTTGGCAACTATCTGTATCAGTTCCATAAACAAATACTTTTCCATCATCAGAAATATCAATTTTAACACCAGTTGCTTCAATGATTTTATTAATCATTTTTCCGCTAGGTCCGATAACATCTTTAATCTTATCTGTTCTAATAACTGTTGTCATAATTTTTGGTGCATATTTAGAGATATCTTCTCTTGGTTTGTTAATAACTGGTAACATAACATTATCTAAAATATAGTCTCTTGCTATTTTTGTTCTTTCAAATGCTTCTTTAATAATATCATATGTTAGTCCATCAATTTTAATGTCTACTTGAATGGCAGTAATACCATCTTTCGTTCCGCCAACTTTGAAATCCATATCGCCAAAGAAATCTTCAATTCCTTGAATATCAGTAAGCATAATATATCTGCTTGGATCATTTTTGTCTGTTACAAGTCCTGTTGAAATTCCTGCTACTGGCTTTTTAATTGGAACACCTGCATCCATTAATGCTAGTGTACTTCCACAAATACTTGCTTGTGAAGTAGACCCATTAGAAGATAAAACTTCTGATACTACACGGATGGCATAAGGGAATTCATCTTCTGAAGGAATGACTGGAACTAATGCTTTTTCAGCTAATGCTCCATGTCCTATTTCTCTTCTTCCTGGACCTCTTGAAGTTCTCGCTTCACCTACACTATATGGTGGGAAGTTATATTGATGCATATATCTTTTTGCATCTTCTTCATCTAACCCATCTAGCATTTGCTCTTCGCTTTTCATTCCTAATGTTACAATAGACATAACTTGAGTTTGTCCTCTTGTAAAGATAGCACTTCCATGTACTCTAGGAAGAACTCCTACTTCACATGATAATGGTCTAATTTCATCAATTGCTCTTCCGTCTGGACGTTTATGCTCTTCTAAAATCATTTTTCTAACACATGTTTTTTCTAGGTCATGTACACTATCGCTAATGTCAGTTTTCTTTTCTTCTGCTACTTCTTCTCCATATTTTTCGATGAAATAGTTAGTAATATCCTCTGTAATTTTTTCTACATTGGCATCTCTTACAGTCTTATCAATAGCTTGTACATCTTGGTACATTCTATCTTCAAAATTTTCTTTGATTTCTGCATACACTTCTGGGTCTGTTGCAAATGATTTATACTCAAATTTTGGTTTTCCAATTTCATTTTTGATATCGGCAATAAAGTTACAAATCTTCTTGATTTCTACATGTGCTTGTTTAATTGCTTCCAACATAATTTCGTTAGAGATTTCGTCAGCACCTGCTTCAATCATGGTAATTTTTTCTAAGGTTCCTGCTACTGTTAAGGTTAATCTGCTCTTTTCTCTTTGTGCTAAAGTAGGGTTAATAACAATTTTGTCATCTACATATCCAACAGCCACAGCTGCTGTTGGTCCACCAAATGGAATATCAGAAATAGATAGTGCAGCTGATGCTCCAATCATAGCACATACTTCTGGGCTATTGTCTTGTTCCACTGATAATACAGTTGCTACTACACAAGTATCATTTCTAAAATCCTTTGGGAATAATGGTCTTAATGGTCTATCAATTGCTCTTGAAGTTAAAATAGCTTTATCTGCTGGTTTTCCTTCTCTTTTGGTAAATCCTCCTGGAATTTTTCCTACAGAATATAGTTTTTCTTCATAATCCACTGATAATGGGAAAAAGTCAATTCCTTCCTTTGGTTCTTTTGCTGCTGTTACATTTACCATAACAACAGTTTCTCCATAACGAACCATAACACTTCCATTTGCAAGTTCTGCAATTTTTCCTGTTTCAATTGTTAGTTTTCTTCCTGCTAATTCTGTTTCATACATTTTAAACATAATTTTTTCCTTTCTGACAAATACTTGTCTTTAAAATATTTATTTAAAACAATACAAAATTAGCGTAACCTCTATTATAAACTACTTGGATAGTTCATAATACAAGCTACATTCTAATTTAATATTGCTTTAGTCTAATTTAGTATAGCTAAAATTTTCTTTTTTATCCTAAAATACGACTTTAAAATAATTGACAAAATGGGCATTTACTTTGTAATGTAGAAATGCCCATTTTTGCTTTTTATTTTCTTAATCCTAATTTTTCAACAATATCTCTGTATCTTTGGATATCTTTTTTAGCTAAGTAGTTAAGCAAGTTTCTTCTTGCACCTACCATTTTTAAAAGTCCTCTTCTAGAATGATTGTCCTTCATGTGAACTTTTAAGTGTGCTGTTAATTCATTGATTCTTTCTGTTAAAAGAGCGATTTGAACTTCTGGTGATCCAGTATCTTTGTCATCTCTTCTATGAGTTTCAATAATTTCTTGTTTTCTTTCCTTTGTCATTTTTGTTTCCTCCTTATTTTTATTTGCCTTAAACTGAGTACTAAGTTTGGAGATTTTTAATTTCCCTTAGACTAAGTAAAAGGTAACTAGCTTTCTTAAGCCTTCTATATAATAGCATAAAAATTATAAAAAAGCAAGATGTTTTGCTTAATTGATTTGCTTTCTTGTGAACTTCTGAATTGCAATACTCGCCACAGGCATCAACACAATAATATATGGAATAATGTATCTTGATTTTGCCTCCCATAAAATATGGAATGCAAATCCGCCTATAAAAATAGTAATTAAAAACAATACCTCTAATGATAAGTTTTTTCTACTTTGTATTAATACAATTAAACTACAAGTTGTAATAACTAATAGAATTGCTTTTTGATAAAATTCTAATGGCCTACTCAAATTTTCTAATGGATCATTTTCTTTGGAAAGATTGCTGCATACTGTTGCGTAAGTATTCTCCGCCCACATAGAGGCAATTTTATCTGTATAAAATTGAAATGTATAACCTGGATTTTCTATCAAATAGGTTACTCTTTCTTTTATTTTGTCAAGATACTCCTCTTTTGCCTTTTCAGGATTTTTAAGTGCATATTCCCCTATTTCTTCCTTATACCACCCATTACCTCTTGGTCCTTCTTCCATTGCCATCCAAAAATAACTAATCGTTGGATATATTTTGTTCTTATCTAGTCCTAATTTATGAATATAGTAACTTTTCACTAAAGTAGTTGGTAATATAGAAATTACAATAAATGCTATTATCACTATAAAATTCAATATTCTTTCTTTTCTTATTTTTTGCTTAAACTTTTTACACATATAAAATAGCAAATACATTACTGTTGCAATGATAAAAATGGAACTATTCATTCTCATCATATAAGCTATCATCATAAGAATGGACGATACCATAGCATATTTCCACTTTTTACTTTCTGTATATTTCATCATAAAATACACACTAAACAAGCATAACGGTAAACTTGGGACATCTCCATAAATAAAATTAGAAAGCATAATTAAAGGAAAGAAGGTAAGACTCAAAGCAAATAATAATACTTTATTCGTTGGATACTTTTTATGTATTTGCTCACTAATTTTATATAATCCATAAACGGTTAAACAATTGCATACAATATTGATTAATCTTAATACCACAATGTATAAATCTGTATGAAATATTTTAAAACATAGATTGAATATAAATGCTAAACCAATTTGCTGTGTGTATCCTTGTACATATTCGCTTAAAGGAATTCCTGCATAAGTTACATTTGGTAAAAATTCCGTTAAATCTCCTCTGTAAAAAGTTTGAGCTAAATTACAAACATGTACTTGATCTCCACCTACTCCTATTCTTACTAAGGCAACCCATAAAATATTTAATATCACATAAGTTACACAGGCTACCACTAATATTATTTTTTTCTTTTTCTTGCCTCTTTCACCCGTTTCTCTAAAATGCTTGTCCAATCTTTTTGTACTCCAAAATAGAAATCCACCTAATAAAGCAAGTCCTATCATATAAATAATATTATGCCATTCTATTGTAATATGCTCTTTGGCATCTAGATGAGCTGTGAATAACACATTTAATATAATAATAATTGCTAAAAATATTACTCCTAATAAATAAATTATCTTTTTCATTTCTTCCCCTTATTTCGATTGCTAATGTTTCTATGATATAGTTTTTACTAATTCCTGATAAACGTCTCCTTTTTCTTCAAAATTCTTAAAAAATCCATAGCTTGCTGCAGCTGGAGATAGTAAACAACTTTTACCTTTTTGTGTTACTTGTTTGGCTGTTACTACCGCTTCCTCCATAGTATTTACTAGATAGGTTTTCTTTTCTATCTTATTAGCAATATCATGCCCTGTTTTTGGCATACAAATAATATGATTCAATTCACTTTCATTAATAAACTCTATTAACTCTGTATAATTAATGCCTCTATCCATTCCACCAATAATTAAAGTATCTACATTTTGAAGAGCCTTCACCGCTTCTATCGTTGCCTTTGGAATAGTAGCAATACTATTATCATAATAGGATACCCCATCATAATTTCCTACTAATTGTAACCTATGCCTTAATGGCTCAAATTCGTTAATGGTATTAGCTGTTTTCCTTAAATCTAACCCTAAGATTTCTGAAACCCCTAATATAAACATCATATTATTTAAAATGTAGTCTCCTACTAGTTTACGTGGTTCTTGCGTATCATAGATTGGTTTATCTTCTAAAAATACAGTGTTATCTTTTACATAAATTTTGCTTTCTTCTTTCCCCTCAAAACTAACAGAATATACTTTCCCCTTTGCGGGTTCTAATACCTTTTGTATCATCTCATTATCTGAATTGTATAAGAAATAATCTGTTTCTTTTTGATGTTTATAAATATTACATTTTGCTTTTGCATAATCTTCATAAGAATTATAATGGTCTAAATGGTCTGGAAAAATATTTAGTAATATTGCAATATTAGGAGAAGTTTTCATATATTCTAATTGATGTGATGACATCTCTAAAACAATAATCGTGTCTTTTGTAAGTTCTTCTATAAAGTCAAATACAGGAATACCAATATTTCCTAATAAGATACTCTTTTTTGCTTGGTCTTGTAATATTTGGTAAATCAATGAACTAGTTGTACTTTTCCCTTTTGTTCCTGTCACACCAATGGTAAAAACATCAAAAAATTCTAACAATAGCTCTAATTGTGAAGTAATTTTATGAGCATATTCTTCTATATCCATTCCTGCAAAAGAAATTCCTGGCGCTTTTATAATGACATCATATTCCTCTAAATGGTCCAAGTATTCTTTTCCGAGAATAGCATATAACGTTTTTATCATTTTGTAACAGTTCTTCTGTTTTCTCGAAGTTTTCTTTTTGGTCTGCGATATAGATTAATTTGTTCTTTAAATAGTTTCGAATTAGCTTATAAGTAGATTTTCCTTCTCTTCCGAAACCTAAAATGATAATCTTTTTATCTTTCAAATAGTGAATTAATTCTGTAATCATTCTTTTTCTACCTTTCAAATTCTTGTCTTAACCATTCATTTTGCTCTTTTGTCAAATGATTCTCTTCATTATATCTTTTGGTAATATCTTCTGTCATATCTGCTAAACTAAAGTACTCTCTATAATATTGCAATAAATATGGCAATGTTTGATGCTTTCGCTCTAAATCCGTTATGACTTTACTAACTGCAAAATTCACTTCCTCAAAAGTGCCTACACAATCAAATGGTTTTGTATCTTTATTTCCTGTTAACTCTAAAAATGTATCTAATAATTCTTGTTTCTCAAATAAGTCCTCTCCAAAAATGTTGATTAGCTTTTGTGGATATAAATAAGGACTTAAAATAGTATAGGCAAATAGGCACTTAGCACAATTACAACACCACTTCCATTCTTTTTCCTTGCTTCCTACATTACAACTTTTGAAAGTAGAGTGATATTGCTCATGTTTGGCAAATAATTTTGCAATTTGTAATTCATTTAATGGTCTTAAAAAACTAAAATACTTTACTGGTGCTTTTAAGTACTTAGAAACATAGTTCTCAAAATCACACTCAAATTCAAAGCTTTTTGAATATTGATGGTTTACTTTTTCTCCTACTACATTGGATTCATTGGCACTATTTTCATTGGATAAAGCAATATACTTTTTCGAAGTTAAATATGCTATAAAATAAGACACAAATGCAAGCATTGCTGAAAATGGAGTATGCCCATTGATAAATCCTTGACTATTTAATTCGATTAAATTTCTATCAATTGTCCTATGTATTTCAATGATATGTTCGTCATCTATTCCTGCAATTTTGGCACATTCGATGGTGACAGGCTTTGGATTGATAATTAAACAATAATCGTCTTTGCCTCTTTTTAAAGTTTCGAGAGTAACAACAGAATCTTTGCCACCACCAATAGGAATAATATATCCTTCTGACTTATCTTGTATTTCTGGGTATTCTATTTGTTCTGTCTGTTTATATTCTATTTGCATAAAACTTTCTATATCTGTTTGAATTTGGTTACGATAAAATAGTTCTCCTAATCCATAGAAATATAACTTCTTCCACCACCCTATTTGCTCTTGATTTAGGTAGCCACATTGTATAACCACCTTTGGTGAACAAGTACATTTCCAATAACTAATTAGCTCAACCATTCCTATATGAAATACCATATTTTTGACTTGTGCTGTATTTAAACTTTTTAATGGTAATTTCTTTTTATCTATCTGTAATTTCGGATAAAATTTAGTTAAATTTGGTATTTCAAATTCATATTCTAAATAAATTGCTTTTTCATCTTCGTGAACTGAATAACTACGATACCAAAATTCTTGATACATTTCTCTATATTTCTTAAATTCTACTTTCTTATCCATGTTTTTCCTCTTTCTTTTGATTGATTTCGGCTTTATTATATCCCATTTTTTAGAATGTGACAACTATTCAAACATTCTTTTCATTTTTTCCATAGCTTCTAATATTTCTTCCCTTTTTCCAAAAGCAGTTAGTCTAAAATATCCTTCTCCGCTTGGACCAAATCCACTTCCTGGTGTTCCTACTACATTTGCTTTCATAAGTAACTCGTCAAAAAATTGCCATGAAGTTTGGCTCTTTGGCGTTTTAAGCCATATATATGGTGAATTTACTCCTCCATATATTTCATACCTCATTTCTTGTAGCCCTTCTTTTAATAGTTTTGCATTTTCTTGATAATATCCAATATTTTCTTCAATCCCTTTTTGTCCTTCTTCTGTATAAATAGCCTCTGCACCTCTTTGCGTAATATACGATACTCCATTAAATTTGCAACTACTTCTTCTTTTCCATAAGCTATTGATAGAAATTTCTTTTCCTTGTTTAGTATACCCCATTAATTCTTTTGGAATCACAACATAGGCACATCTAACACCTGTAAATCCTGCTGTTTTGGAAAAGCTTCTAAATTCGATTGCCACTTCTTTGGCTCCTTCAATTTCATAAATGGAATGTGGTATATCCTTTTGCGTAATATATCTTTCATAAGCAGAATCAAACAACAAAATCGCTTTATTTTCTTTAGCATAGTCCACCCAGATTTTCAATTGTTCTTTTGCTAGAACTATTCCTGTAGGATTATTTGGATAGCATAAGTATATGATATCACATTTTTCTTTTGGTAATTCCGGTACAAAGTTATTGTCTTTTGTACATGGTAAATAAATGACTTTCGTTCTTCCTGCAATAATGTTACTGTCTAAATAAACTGGATAAACAGGGTCTGTAATGGCTACTGTATTGGTGTTATCAAATAAATCTGTAATATTGGCTGTATCGCATTTTGCTCCATCTGAAATAAAAATTTCATCTTTATCTATTTGAATTCCTTTTTTTTCATAATCTTCTTGTTGAATTTTCTCTCTTAAAAATTCGTATCCTTGCTCTGGTCCATATCCTTTGAAGGTTTCTACTTGGTTCATTTCTCTGCAAGCTTGTTCCATTGCTTTTGTAATGCTAAGTGGAAGTGGTTTTGTTACGTCTCCAATTCCTAGTCGAATAATTTTTTTATCTGGATATTCTTTTTTGTATTGTTCTATCTTTTGATTAATGGTAGAAAATAGGTAATTGTCTTTCAAATTTAGAAAATTTTCATTAATTTGTATCATAAACCCTCCTAATATAAGAACCTTGTTGTTTTTCACAATAAAAAAACACCATAAAATATAGTTCTTGTTACATTTTATGATGCTTTTATAAGGTTATTCTTGGGACTTACTATAAAAAAACAGCCCACAAACTTTGTAGTTCATAAGCTATTAAACTTGGTGCCTCGAACTGGAATCGAACCAGTGACACAGGGATTTTCAGTCCCTTGCTCTACCAACTGAGCTATCGAGGCATAGTCAACTTCTTAAAGTGTTTTTGAATTGTTGTCAATTAATGACCTTGATATATTTATCTTAATATATTTTATTTTTTTTGTCAATTTTTGTTGACTTTACATTTAATTAGATGTATTATCGCTTTGACATTCAAAAGAATGTAATTGAATATTTTATTTTTATATTTAGTTAATCTAAATATTAGAAATGGGACTTGACTATCCCGTTGACATTCTGGTCAAGTCCACTATTTTAAATTTAATTTGGAGGATTAATATTATGAAATGTCAAGGAAATTTTGTTTTTAAAAGTATTGAATTTGTAGCTGCAGGAAAATTTGATAATAATGGAAAGGTTATTGATTATCCAGCTTCGTATCGTTTATGTTTAGATGAGGTACAACCAGATGGAAAGATAGTTGATGTTAAATTAAAAATTTCAGAGAGTGAAACTAATTTAGTAAATCAGTTAAGAACATTAAAGTCTTATGAAAAGATTAGTTTAGAGTGTTCTGTTAAGTTTTATAGTAATGGAATTCGTGTAGTTCCAGAAAAGGTTCAAAAATTAGATAAGTAATGTTGGGGGTTAGCTTTTGATATTGAGCTTCGTAATCAATATCTTGGCTAAAATACTAATGAAAGGAGATTTTCCATATGGAAAATGCAGTGACTACAGGTATGGCTGGTTTAGATTTTAGCGCTGTTATTACAGCATTAACTTCAGCAGTAACACCGGCACAAATCATTACACTTATCGCTGGATTAATTTCTTTCGGTATAGTTTATGTATTTATGTGGTTCGGTATTAGAAAAATTGTCAAGATTTTCCGTTCTGCTGTTATGGGCGGTAGAATTACTGTCTAGATTTGTAGCTAGTGGGCACCCCATTCCACTAGCTCCCCTATTATTTATCTTGAAAGTTGGTTGTTATGAGTAAATTTTTTAATATGAAAAATAAAGTTAGTAATCAGGAATTAATAGATAGTTTAAAGAAAAGTATTCGTGCTAATTATGACGCATTGGATTATATTTTAGAAAAAAAACGTATTGTATCTGATACTTATAAATATACTGAAGCTGAAGTTGATAAGCAAGAATTAGATACACTTAAATATTTAGAAATTACTTTACGTTTTGTTGGAGAACAATATCAAACTAATTTAAAGAATTTAGGAGTTCATTCGTGGTAGATTATAGTTGTTTAGATGGGAGTAAAAATCCACTTAATTTATTTGGTATTAGACGATATAAGCGAAAATTTTATAAAAATCACCCAGAATATTTTAGGCCAGATGGTTTATTAATATTCTGTCGGTGCTCAAGGTGAAGGAAAAACTCTTTCTGCAGTTGATTATGTAAAAAAGCTTAGTTGGCAATATCCCAAGGCTAAAATTTGTACTAATGTAGAAATTAAGCGGTTTAAATCCGTGCTGTGAAGTCATTGAATACGAAGGTTTACAGAGTTTAACTTCAATAGAAAATCGGTTATGCAGGTGTTATTTATTTAATTGACGAGATACATCTTGAGTTTAACTCATTAGAAAGTAAGAATATTCCAATTGAGGTCATGATTGAAGTTAGTCAGCAACGTAAGCAGCGAAAACATATAGTTGGTACTTCTCAACAATTTATGAGATTGGCTAAGCCTTTCAGGGAACAAGTCAAAAATCTTGTTATCTGCAGAAAATTATTTAATTGTGTCCAGTTTAATAAATTAATAGATGGTGCTACTATTCATGAAGAAAATGGACATATAAAAATGGAAGTAAAAAAACGTTCAATTTGGTTTCATTCTCCTAAGATGTATGAATCTTACGATACATATAAGAAAATGAAACGTTATAGGAATGAATGGCAAGGTGTTTCTCGCCCTGGTAATATATATGAAGGTTAGGTGTTATTATGGATTGGTCTGTTGTAATTAATTTAGCTGTAAATTTGTTAGAATATTCTTTCCCCTTTGCTCTTATTTTTGGCTTAGTAGCAAAAATGACAAATTTTACGTTATCTATGATTTTAGATAAGAAAATCGAAATTTAGTATGATTGGAGAAAAATTATGATTAAGATTTTACTTAGTTTTTTAATTATTAGTTTTGTTGTATGTGTAATTATTAATGCTGCAGCTTTTGTAGCTGAAAAAATTATGAAAAAGAAAACTATAAAAGATCATGAAGAGAAAACAGCTAATAAGGAAGAATAACTTTGCGCCAATGGCGCAAAGTTGTTCCTTTAGCTTTTCTCATAATTTTTGTAGTAATGAAAGGTTATAACTATGTTTAGTCAGCAAGAAATAGATTATGTTTTAAGTTTAATAAATACATATCGTAGATTAGGTTATAAGTATTATATTTGTCATACTGTTACAGAAAATGACAATAATTATGATATTCGTATTTTTTTTAGTCAGAAAGAAATTAAAGCAGTGACTTCTACTACTTTTGATTTAACTAATGCTATTCAAATTGATATTGATAGTTCTGCAAGAAATGATAATTCTTATAATCCGTCTACTCATTCCAGGGATACTTTAGTTAGTAGTGACTTAACTAAAATCGTTAATGTTAATGCTGCAGAATTCATTTACACAAATGCAACAATTTCAGCTGCAGCTACTACTCTTATAAATCCTGATTTGGTATTAAATAATGCTAGCAATTACAGTGATACTCTATTGTTAGCTACAAATTTATTTATGTGTAGTGTTATATTTTTATATTTATTTTTTAAATCAATATTGAGATTAAGAAGATAACTAGGAAGGAGATTTTATGAAAAATAAGTTTATATTAATTACTTTAATATTTTTTATAATACTTTCTTTTTTATTACCTTCTTATTCTTTAGCTAATTTTGAATTTGATTTTTATGATATACATTATAGTATTCCAGATTTTAATCATTTTGAGCACTTTTTTATGTGGTACACTACTGCAGATGGTAGCACGATAGATATATGGTCCTTTGATGATATTTCACATTTAAAATTTAAAGAACTTTCTGCAGATGATAGATATCCTCATCGTTATAATTTAGATTTGGGCAGTCATAAAGTAAATTGTTATTGGTATCGTTTTTATGCTAAAACTGGGGAATTATATTGTTTTTATGACAATTCTTATATTTCTCCAAGTACTGGTTCTATGGGTTCTATTCTTTATTCTACATTTGATATTAAAGATGAAAATGGTCTTATACTTTTTAATAAAGCAAAGCAAAATGCTACTATTGAAAATAAAGAACAAATTCAAACAGGAAAATTCGATAAAGTTATTATTAATGCAGCTGATTATACTGACAAGGAATTTTATTTATTAACTTATTATTACTCTGAAAATACAGATAATCCCTTTGATGTTATGCTTCCTCGTAAAATAATTGATTTAAAAATACATAATAGTTTTTATGTTGGTACTAAAAATGAAAAAGCAATATATGAAGTACCACTTTCCCACACTGGTATTGAATTGAAAGAGCGGTAATCGTTATGGATTTAAGCTTGCAACGAAAAATGAAGATGGTAACTATGTTTATTTAGATAATATTGCATTTGATATACGGTGTTGTTTCTGCAGAAGATAAAGAACAAGCTGATAGAGATAAGGATTTTGCTTTGAAAGAAGAAAATAACCAAACCAATAAAGGTATCTGGGACACATTAAAAGAAGTTCTTAGTTTTATTAATCCATTTAGTGAAAATTTCTTTGTATATAAGTTAGTAGAACTTTTAGTTAATGCGATTAAAGCTTTATTTATTCCTTCTGATGATTTTTTTACAAATTGGATAACTAGTATGAATGATTGGTTATCTGATAGATTGGGTGCTTTGTATTATCCCATTGATATTGTTGTAGATTTTCTTAACAGAGTAGCTAGTTTAAATGATAGTGGTTCCGCAATTATTTCTGGGAATGGTTTTGAATTTATGGGAGCTAAGTTAATACCAGCTTTTTCATATGATTTAAATTCTCTGTTAACAAATGATGTTTTGAAAAATATTCATGATATTTATTTGACTGTAGTTGATGTTATTCTTTATTTATGTTTAATTATATTAGCTAAAAATACATTTGTAGATATTTTTGGAGGTAAGTATCTTGATGATGCTGTTGAGGCTGGTTATAAAGCTTATGATAGTTATAAAAAAGATAAAGAAAGTGAACGAAAATCTAATTATATAGGTTTTAGGAAGTAGGTTGTATGATTTTAGAAGCTATTATTTCATTATGTACTGGTGTTGTTCAATTATGTTTTTTTTGGGTACAGCTCCCTTCTTTCCCGGAACGGTGCTAAGACTGCTATTGATACATATTTATCATTAATATTTAATAATTTAGACTTTTTAAGTTTCTTTGTTAATGTAAATACTTTAAAAACTGTTGCGCTTGTTGCTATTGCGCTTTTCCGGTTTTGAGCATATGTATAAAATAATGATTTGGATAATTCATAAATTGCCATTGAGTATTGATTAGTCATAAAAAACTAGGATATTCTCCTAGTTCTTACGACGTTGTATGCAGCTTAGCGCTCTATTATATGCAGATAATTCGCCTCTTGCATATTCAATATTGCATAGTGTATCACTTTTTTTAAAACGGTCACGTAGCTCTAATTCTTTATTTTTAATAAGTATTTCAATGGTTCTTTCAATTTCGTCTATTGTCATTTTATCAAACATACTTGCCATTTTTAACACCTCCTTTTATTTTATTTTTAATGTGTTTTAATATTTTATAAATAACATATTTTTTTAAAAATCAATTTTATTGCTTCTTTGGGTTTATGACTTTGATTTTTTATAAAAAAAATATGTTATAAAATCTTAAAAAGAACACTCTTAAAAGAAAATGAGGTGTAAATGGCAAAATGGAGAAAATGACAATTGTAAGAAATTGAACTTATAATAATATAAAAGTTATAAAAGTGACCGTTTCTAAAAAGTAAGAGCGCGGAAATATGTAATAAAGTAAGAGATTTTTGTTAGTAAATAGTTCTAGCAAAGTCGGGCTTATTTTGCGTGATAAACCGGCGCAACGGTTTAGTAAACAGCCCCGCTGGCGTTTGAAGTGGTTAAGGAGTGTTGTTGATTATGGATTTTACAAAGAGTGAAATTAATACTATTCAAAGGGCTTTTATCATTTATGAAAGGAAATTACCTTATGCTTTAAAAGGCAAAGGATTTTTTATAGATGATGTTACTTTTAAGGAAGATATTATGAATATGATTACTATAAAAGATAAGCTTAACATAAATCAATTTTCGGAGGGTACTTAGTATCACCCTCCGAGAGTCCCAAATTTGGGAAAATTTTGTCAAAAAATGAAAAAACGGGAGATAAAAAATGATAGATACTGTTAAAATGTATTGTGTAATTGATAAAACAACGTATGATATTATTAGTTCTAATTCTGTAATTAAAACTAGTTATCATGCAGCAACTGGAGAAGTTTTTTATAATATCATAAATGACCATTTAAAACGGCTCTTATGATAGTTCTCTTTCGGTTCGACTTGACTGTGGTGCTAAATATTGTTTAGCTGAAAGTTATGTTGTTGTTGTTGAACGGAAGTTATCACAAATTAATGTTAGGATATAATAGTCATAATGGATTTTATGATGTGAAAGAAGTTTGTTCTGGTTTAAAGAAATTAGTTGAGAACGGTTATGGTATTACTCTTCCAGATTTAGAAGAATGGTATTTGCAGCGTATCGATATTGCAATTTGTTTTGATTTATGTGATAATCAAAAAGTAATAAGGTATATAGATAATTTACGTAAGTGTGATTATCCTCGTCGTGAAGGAAAAGCAAAAGATTATAGATTTGGTTTAGAATATCCTGGACAGGTTAGTACTTTAAAAATCTACAATAAGCTTTTAGAGTTCAGAGTTCATGATATTAGTAAATTGCGTAAAACTGATTTTAATCTTGAGGAATATTGTAATTTTGTTAAAGGTTTAGTTAGATTTGAGGTTGAAATTAAAAAGCGAAAATTAAGTGATTTATATAGAAAAATTTATTGTAAAGAAGTTAGAAATTTAAAAGTGTTAGATTTTAATTATAATGATTTAAAAGAAGTTTGGAAGTGTGAATTTATGAAATTATTAAAAATGTATGATAGTGAATTGAAAATTGTTAGTGAGGAAGAATCTGTTAAAGAGAGATTAATTACTTTATATGGACAAGTTCGTGGTGATAGATTATTTGATTTCTTTATGCGCTTGAAGGTACAAGGTCGTGATGTTGTAAAAAAAGATGTTTCCAAGTCAAAATATTATAGAAATGTTAGCTTTTTATCTTCTGCAGGTGTTGATTTTTCTCAGAAGTATGATATTGATTTAAGTAATGAAATTATAGATTTTAACCCATTTGAATGGAAAGAAGTTATATGAAATGTAGTGCTGCACTAGATAAATTTTTATATAAACAGGAATTGAAAAATAATTCAGAAGAAACAATTGCTTACTACAAAAAACGTATTGGTTATTTTATAGATTTTGTTAATAATAAAAAAGTTAGAAAACTCACTTCTGGAGATTATGATAATTATTTATTATATTTAAAGACTAAAAATGTTTCTGAAGCTACAATTAAAACTTCGCTTACTGCAGTTCGTATTTTTTTAAATTTTTGTTATAGAGAAAAATTTTTAAAGAAAGATATTGTTTCTGGATTAAGTACATATAAAGCTGGTTCTAAAACTATTGTAGTTTTATCTGAAGTACAAATTGAAGAAATATATTCTAGTTATGACGAGAATAGCTTTTATGGGGCTAGAAATTTATTAATGATATCTTTTATGCTTGATTGTGGTTTGCGTGTATCAGAAATGATAAATTTGGAAATAGACGACATTCAAACAGATATGCACTTAATAAAAGTTAAGCGGTAAAGGAAATAAAGAGAGATTAGTACCGCTTAGTGATACTACATTGTATTATTTTTATAATTATTTAGATGTGAAGCAAGATATTGTTGATTTTCTTTTTGTAGATACTAAAAATAATAAACTCACTACTTCTGCAGTACGTAGAATTTTAATAAACTTAAAACGAAAACTTGGTTATACTACTCTTTATCCACATTATCTTAGACATACTTTTGCTACATATTTTATTTTATATGGTGGGGATCCTCTTAGTTTAAAGATTATTCTTGGTCATACTACTTTATATATGACAGAAATATATGTACATATAGCTAAACAAATTGCTCTTGCTAGAAATGTTAAATATACTCCCCTTTCTAATATCCCATTTTTTCAAAAAAAGAGAAGATAAAATCTTCTCTTTTACTTTATTCCTAATATATTATCCGTTGTTGTTTTATAGAATTCTGCTAATGTTATTAAATGGTTGATTGGTAAATCTCTTTTTCCTATTTCATATAAGCAATATTGTTGTTGTGTTATTTTTAATTCTTCTGCAACATCTTTTTGTGTTAGATTGTTATTTTCTCTAAATTCTTTTAATTTTTTAATGTACATTAAATAACCACTCCTTAATTGGTGAATATATCGCTTCTATTATTGGTTTTAAATTTACTTCTTTATTTGTAACAAAAAAAATTATTAATCCAATTATTATTGATAATATTAGTGCTATTATCAATTTTTTCTTCATTAAAAAAACACCTCAAAAAGTTTTGGTGCCTCGAACTGGAATCGAACCAGTGACACAGGGATTTTCAGTCCCTTGCTCTACCAACTGAGCTATCGAGGCAAATAATATAAAAATGGCGACCTGGAACGGGCTCGAACCGTCGACCTCTAGCGTGACAGGCTAGCGTTCTAACCAACTGAACTACCAGGCCGTAAATAAACTATTTACTGGTATGTACTTTTAAGCAAAAAAATATTTAGTTAAACTAAATATTAGAAATGGTGGGCGCAATAGGGCTCGAACCTATGACCTCCTGCTTGTAAGGCAGATGCTCTCCCAGCTGAGCTATGCGCCCATTTCCGTTGACTTTCTAAGTATACTAAATTTCGAAAAAAATGTCAAGAGATTTTTATAAAAAAAATCAAAAAGTCTTGCAAAACTTGCAAGACTTCTCTTTTACTTAGATTTAATAACTTCTATTGCCTTTTGTAGCTGATTATCATCTTCATCTTTCAAATTTATACTTTCCTTTGCCTTATCAGATAAATCAACTTCTATATCAGGTTTAATTCCAATTTTATTAATACTATTTCGTTTTGGTGTAAAATACTCATTAGTTGTAATTTTCAATCCACTTCCATCTGTTAATTGATGTAGTTCTTGAATAACACCCTTTCCATAAGTAGTCATACCTACTAGAGTTGCTTTCTCGTTATCCTTCAAGGCTCCTGCTAAAATTTCAGAAGCACTAGCAGAATATTCATTAGTTAAAACAACAATTGGCATTTTTATAATAGGATTCTGTTTTGCTTTAGTAATATCTTCATTATCTTTCTTATCTTTGGTGATAAGTAGTGTAGATCCCTTATCAGTAATCATATCTAGTATATCAATAGCTTCGTCTACAATTCCACCACCATTATTACGAATATCAATAATTAATTTATTGATTCCTTTTTCTGTCAATTTTTTATACTTTTCTTTAAATTCATCTGCACATCCGCCGTCAAAATCAGAAATAGCAATATATCCAATATTATTATCTATTACCTTTGTTGTAATATGACTAATCAACACTTTCTTTCTTGTAATTTCAAATTCCTTTGTTTCACCATTTCTTAATATCTCTAATTTTACTTTTGTTCCTGCTTCTCCTTTAATTTTATTAGAAGCTTCGTCCATCTTATCTCCAGTATAGCTTTCTCCATCTACCTTTGTAATAAGGTCTCCTTGTAAAATTCCTGCTTCTTCTGCTGGCGAATTCTCCATTGGCTTAATAATTTCTATTGCATTTTTTTCTTTGTTTAAGGTCATATAAATACCTATACCAACATAATTTCCATTAGTTTCTTGCATAATTTCTTTCATTTCTTCTTTAGTATAATATACTGTATATGGATCACCTAAAGCTGCTACATATCCCTTGATTGCTCCATCAAATAAGTCTTCATCTTTAATTTCTCCCATGTACTTCTTTTCTAATTCACTTCTAAATCTTGCCAAAGTATATTCTAAACCTTTTAAGTCTGTACTTGTTTTAGTACTTGCTGATGGCAATCCCTTTGTATTAAGATATTGATAAGTTCCATAAGCAGTCACTAAAGAGGTAATGATTATTGTAATCATTACCAACATCACTATTTTATAAATTTTCTGTCCGCTATTTCTTTCCATTCTCTTCTCTCTCTTTTCTTTCTAGTTTAATTAATATTATATATTATTATCTTTCTTTTCTATTATTCCTTAAACTTGAATAGTATATATTTTTGCAGTTCGAAAGGTACCAAGTTTTAAGTAGACGGCTTTTTTACAAACTGCAAAGGATCAGTAGTCTTTCCATCTATTCTTACTTCGAAATGGCAGTGTGGCCCTGTTGAGTTTCCTGTTGAGCCAACCTCCATAATTGGCTCTCCTTGTTTTACTTCTTTTCCTCTTTCTGTTAATATCTTTTGCCCATGACCATAAACTGTTGTAATACCATTTCCATGTTGTACCATAACACAATTTCCATAGGACCCTAACCAACCTGCATAAACAACTACGCCATCTAATGCTGATACAATTAAAGAGCCTGATGGAGCTGCGATATCTAACCCTAAATGAAAATCTGTAACAACATTTGTACCTGCTATCGGATATACTCTTGTCCCATAATTAGAAGTTATCACTGTTCCTGTAGTTGCTACTGGCCATAACATACTACCACCTGTATATTGAATTTGAAAATCATCAAAATTTGTAGCAATCTCCTCCAATTTTAATTGTACCCTTATGTATTCTACTTTATATTCATTAATCTTATCATTCAATTCTTTTTCTTTTTTAGATAGTTGTGTTACATAGTCTTCATGCATTATTTTTGTATTTTTCACAACCATCTCATTTTGTTCTGCTTTTGCCTTCAAGACCTTAATCTGAGCAGTTTCATTTTCTAATTTTCTTCTTGTCATATCCATCATGTTTTTTTGCTGTGCTACTTTTTCAATTAGCTCATTATCATATTCTGCTATTTCTTGCATGTAATAATAACGAGATAACATCTGTGTAAAGCTTTCTGATGATAATAAAGTATCTAAAAAGCTATATTCACCTTCCTCATAAAGAATTACTAATCTTTCCCTTAATAATTGGTCTTTTTGATTATATTCTTCTGTAACACTTTCTAACAATTTTGTGTTTTCTTCGACAGAAACTTCCAATTGTTCTAATTTATTTGCCAATTCTTTATTTTCATTTTCATATTGTGAAATCCTGTCACTTAATTTTTGAATTTCTAGAAGAGAAGTTGACATTTCTCCTTGCACATATTCTAATTTATGATTAGCTTCTTCTATCTTACTATCTAATTCATTCTTTTGTTCATTTAGTTGGTTCATCTCTTCTGTTGAAAGAATATTATTACTAAATATTTCATTATTGGATTCGTCATTTTGCACTTGATTTGTATCAGATGCAAACGAAATAACTGAATAACTTACAATTAAAATAATAGCAAGGAGAATACAAATTATTCTTTTTCTTAACATCCGTATTCCCCTCCTTATAATTTTATATTTTATATATTACCAATGCATATATTTTAATGGATCTACTTCACTTCCATAGTATGGACTAGTACGTACTTCTAAGTGTAAGTGAGGTCCTGAGCTAATTCCTGTATTACCACTGTATGCAATTAGCTGTCCTCTCTTTACAGTTTGTCCTACTTTAACTGAAGATGAGTTTAAATGTTGATATAAAGTATATAAGTTGTCTGCATGTTTTATCATAACATAAACCCCTCTTGCCCCATTATAGCTACTAACCATAACATATCCATCACCACAAGCATAGATTGGTGTTCCTGAATATACTCCAATGTCAATTGCTCCATGGTTTGCAGTTGCTCCTGCTACTGGCACATCTCTATTTCCAAAATAAGATGTTATGTAGTTATAATTTCTAGAAGTGCTAGAAATTGGCCAACTTAAAGTTCCATTAAAGTTTCCTACATATCCTCCTGAATTTTGAGCTGCTCTTGCAATTTCTTCTTCCATTTTCTTGATTTCATCATTATATTTCTTGATTTGACTTTGTAATTTTTTTTGTTCTGTTGTTAAATTAGCTGCCTTATTTTGTTTATCAGCTTTTACAATTACTAATTGTTTTTGTTTCATTTCAGCAGTTTTCTTTGCATCTTTTAATTCTACATTTTGTTCTTCTAATTGTTTTTGCGCTTTTTCTACTTCTATTCTTTGCTTCTCTACTTTTTCCATTTGATTATTATCTGCTTCTGTTAACTCTTGAATTCTCGTAGGCATAGAAATATAATCCCAAATACTTTCAGCTGATAAAAGTACATCTAAAAAGTTTACTTGTCCCTCTTCATAAATAGCAACCAATCTATCTGTTAAAAGTTGTTGCATTTCTTCAAACTCTTCTTTTAGTTTTTCAATTTCTTTTCCTTTTGTTGCAATTTGCCCCTCTAACTTTTTAATTTTTGTATTTAATTCTTCTAATTCGCTTTCATATTCACTAATTTTGTCATCTAGATCTGCAATTTCATTTAAAATAGTTTCTTTCTCCGCCTTAATCGCATTTTGTTGCTTGGTAGCTTGATTTACTTTGTTCTTTGTTGCGTTAACATCACTTTGTGTATAAGCAATAACCATATTGGTAAAACCAACTTGTAATAATGCTAAAACTAATATAATAGATACAAATTTCTTTTTCATACGTAACTCCTTTTTTTATACATTTAAGTATTTTTTCATAGAAATGGCACTGCCGAATAGCACCAATTCCAAGACCTAATACTAAGTAAACAATTAATAATGGTACAAATATTTCTTGAAGTGTTAATAATGGCATATTCACTCTTATAGCTATTAGTGATTCTTCTATTCTGCCTGCAACTGCCGTATAACAAGGACATAATATTGCTAATGATATAAGTACAGAAATTAGCCCAATAATCATACCCTCTACCATAAATGGCCATCTAATAAATCCATTTGTTGCACCTACATATTTCATAATAGATATTTCTTTTCTTCTGGCATGTACTGTTAATTTAATGGTATTCGTTATAATAAAGATAGAAATTAAAATTAAGATTACTAAAATTACAATTGAAATAATTTTAATTCCATCTGCTACCTTTACTAATGTTTCCATTGTGTCTGAACGAGCTACCACATTTGCAATAATTTCAGAAGAATTTTCAATTTGAATTTGAACTTCATCTGCTTTCTCTAAGTCTGTCAAAGTTACTACAAAAGAAGCTTTAAATGGATTCTCTTTTTCATAGGTAGACATTAAATTCTTTTTATCTTTAAATAATCTCTTTACTTCTTCTAATGCATCTTCTTTTGACTTAAAAGTTACTGTGTTTACATATGGCATATTTCTAATTTTACTTTCTAACTCATTCTGTTGTGCTTCTGTTGCTGTATCATAAATAAATATTGACATTCCTTGCTGTTGTTCAACTGTTTTCGTTAAATGATTTACATTTTCTTCTACTATAAAAAATATTCCAAATACAAACATAGTTGCAAACATGATAATCAAAGATGCGATAGTAGATTTTTTATTTTTAAATACGTTTCGAAAACCTTCTCCAATTAAATAACCAAATATATTATACCTCACTGTCATACCCACCTTTTTTATCATCTCTTATGATATTACCTTCTTCAATTTGAATAACTCTTTTCTTCATCTTGTTTACAATATCTTTCGCATGTGTTGCTACTACTACAGTCGTTCCTCTTGCATTAATATCACTTAATAATGTCATAATGTCCCATGCTGTTTCTGGATCTAAATTTCCAGTAGGTTCATCGGCAATTAGCATAGACGGATTATTTACTAATGCTCTTGCTAACGCTACTCTTTGTTGCTCTCCTCCCGATAATTCATTTGGATACATTTTAGCCTTGTTACTAAGACCTACTAAAGATAGTACCATAGGTACTTGTCTACGAATATGTTTTGGTGTAGACCTTACAATATACATAGCATATGCTACATTATCATAAACTGTCCTATCTGGCAAAAGTCTAAAGTCTTGGAACACTACTCCCATGCTTCTCCTCAAGAACGGAACCCTTTTAGGTTTTAAAAAAGTAGTATCTTTTCCATTAATAATAATATTACCTGTTGTTGGTTCCTCCTCTTTTAGAATTAGCTTAATCAAAGTAGACTTTCCTGAGCCTGAACTTCCTACTAGAAAAGCAAAATCACCTTTATCAATTCTAAAATTGGCATTATGTACAGCTTCTGTCCCTGTTCCATATGTTTTGCTAACGTTTCTAAACTCAATCATTGTTAACTCCTTAATATTTATCTTGTAATTGTCTTCATTTTTCTTTCATATCTATTTAATCATAACAATAAAATACATTCTTTGCAATAGTTTTTTATGGAAAAAACAGAATAATTTTGCTTGTATGCCGCAATTATTCTGTTTTTGTTCTATTTTGTCTATTTTTTAAAATTCACATAAAATTCACAATTCTACGGGATAATCAAATTCACCTTTTTATTTTGATAATCATATTCTAGTTTAATTTTTAACACTTCTGTTAAAAATTCTACATTTCCACCAGAAGGTAACTTATTGCCATGCACTTTGTTGTCGAAATAATGAACACCATATTTTTTCCCTTGATATCTAAAATCAAATTCCATATTTGCATTATTACTTAACATTTCAAATTGCTCACAGTTAGAAATAATTTGATTAAATTTAGCTTCATAATACTTTTCTTCCGAATTGTAATCTGCTTTAACGTAAACTGTTTCATAATCCGTTTTGTTTATTTCCGCATAATATTTTGCAATCTCTGTACCTTCCTTATCTAGCAATTTCTCTCCATTTACATAAACATCTAGTGTTCTTGGTCTGTCAATTTTTAGTAAATCTTCTTCTGGAATAAAATTAACATCTTCTCCTTTGTTTTTCAAATACCAATAATAATTCTGTTTTTCTTGATAAATAATCTCCTCTTCTGCTTTCATTTCTTTGTAATCATATCCGCCTATATACTCTCCTATTTTTATATGTAGGGGGATCTCAAATGTCCTTATTTTCTTCTTCATAAATTTTCTTAACTCTATTAATTGACGTACTCCATCTTCTAGTTGACTATAACTTTCTATCGGTAAATAGGCTTCAAACTCTAAAATTTCTTCCGATTTAAACATATTTATCGTAATGCTTCTTGGAATTTCTACTATTTCAATTTCCTTAAATATCTCTTCTTCTCCATTTTCTATATAGTATTTTAAAGCTTTTCCTTCATACTCTATATAATAACTTTCCACTCCTCCTGCAATAGTTTTGACAGATTTGAATTCTACAATTGGCTCTCTTTCTGTTTTAAATAGAATAACCCCATTTCCTTTTTTCGTAGAATTATCTTCCACAATTTCTATTCTTTGTCTGTAATTTTTCTCAATTGTAGTAATATACCCTTCTTTATCCATAGTAAAAACTATAGATGCTTTATCCACTACCATAGCTACAATTGGAATTATCATAATAATTGCTACAATTGTTCCTATAATAATAAACGTCTTTACACTAATTTTAATGGCTTTAAATGTCCCATCTATTCCTTTTACTTTTGGCAAATTATCATGTGCATTCGTAAAATCTTTCATAAACTCATGCATTTTCTCTTCTTCGTCTTTCATTTGTTACTCCCCATACAAAAATCAAGTGTTCCAATCTTACATATATTCAAGCATATAAGTTATCTTTAGCTCTTCTTCACTTCTTCTATAATGCTTTGACTATCCATTTTGAAATATTCTAATAACTGTTCTGCTTTTCCAGATCTTCCAAATTGATCCTTCATTCCCATTCTAACTACTTTGGTTGGATATTCTTCAGATAACACTTCACAAACGCTACTGCCCAAACCACCAATAATGCTATGGTCTTCTATTGTAATAATTTTTTTAGTCTCTTTTGCACATTTTACAATCATTTCTCTATCAATTGGTTTTATTGTATGCACATCTACAACTCGAATGTTAATTCCCTCTTTTGCTAATTCTTCTTGTGCTTTTAAGCTTTCAGCTACCATAACTCCTGTTGCAAAAACAGTTGCATCAGTCCCTTCTCCTAATTGTATCATTTTGCCAATTTCAAATTTTTGATTTTTTTCATAAATAACTGGGGTAGCTGCTCTTGCCAATCTAATATATACTGGTCCCTCTATTTTAGAGACTTCTTCTATTATCCATCTTGTCTGAGTGTCATCAGATGGGCAAATTACAGTCATATTAGGTAGTGTTCTCATCAAGCTCAAATCTTCTAGCATTTGATGTGTCGCACCATCTTCTCCTACTGTTAATCCTGCATGCGTTGCACAAATCTTTACATTCAATTTAGGATAACAAATGCTATTACGAATTTGGTCATAAGCTCTTCCTGCTGCAAAAACAGCAAATGTACTTACAAAAGGAATCTTTCCATAGGCAGCCAATCCTGCAGCTGTCCCCATTAAATTTTGCTCCGCTATTCCAACATTAATAAATCTATCAGGAAATCGTTTAGCAAAAATATTGGTTTTTGTAGCACTTGATAAATCTGCATCTAATACTACTACTCTACTATTTTTTTCCCCTAACTGCGCTAAAGTTTCTCCATAACTTTGGCGAGTTGCTATTTTTCTATCCTCATTCATTCTTATTCTTCCTTTCTTTAACCAATAAAATGTTGTAATTTAAGTTCATTGATTGCTTCTTCACATTGTTCTTTATTTGGTGCTTTTCCATGCCATTCTGCTTTTCCCTCCATAAAAGAAACACCTTTGCCTTTTACTGTATTCGCAATAATAACAGTTGGTCTTCCTTTTTCTTGTCTAGCAGATTGAAAAGCATGTATAATTTCTTCTATGTCATGACCATCAATTTCTATACTATAGAATCCAAAACTTTCAAATTTTTCTTTAATATCTACTAGTCCTGCAACATCTTCTATTTTTCCATCAATTTGCAATCCATTATGATCTACTATCACACATAAGTTGTCTAATTTATTTTTACTAGCAGTCATTGCTGCTTCCCAAATTTGGCCTTCTTCAATCTCTCCATCTCCAACTAGACAATACACTCTGCAACCAGCACTATCCATCTTAGAACCAATTGCCATTCCCACTGCTGCTGAAAATCCTTGTCCTAAAGAACCTGTTGTCATATCTACGCCTGGAATTTTTCTCATATCTGGATGTCCTTGTAAATTACTATCTATATTTCTAAATCCTGTTAAAACAGCTTTATCAAAGTAGCCTTTCCTTGCTAAAGTAGCATATAGAGCTGGTGAGCAATGCCCTTTTGATAATACAAATCTATCTCTTCCTGGAGCTTCTGGTTGCTTTGGGTCTATATTCATTTGATTAAAATACAATACTGCCAAAATATCACTACAAGAAAGTGCTCCTCCTGGGTGACCAGACTGTGCCTCATATACTTGTTCAAGCATTCCTATTCTAATATCATTTGCAATATTGGCTAAAGCTTCTACCTTTGTTATCTTCATTTTTTCTCCTCTTTTCGCTTAAATTATATCCTCTTTATATCATAACACATAAAAAAATTCAACTCATTAAACCAAATAGACTATAACAAAAATTGTTATAGTCTATTTATCTATAGTAAATAAAATTTAGTTTTCTCTATTTTGTTCCAAAAATTCTGTCTCCTGCATCACCTAAGCCTGGAACAATATATTTATTTTCATTTAATTGATTATCTATATGTGCACAATATATTTGAACATCTGGATGTTCCCTTTCTACTCTTTCTATTCCTTCTGGTGCCCCAATAATAGATAAGAATTTCATTTTCTTAACGCCCTTGCTTTTTAGAAGTTCAATCGCATCTATTGCTGAACCTCCTGTTGCAAGCATTGGGTCTAAAATGATAACTTCTCTTTTTTCAATATCTTTTGGCACTTTAAAGAAATAATTAACTGGCTCAAAAGTTTCTTCATTACGGTACATTCCAATATGCCCTATTTTAGCATTTGGAACAACGCTAATAACACCCTCAAGCATTCCAGTTCCAGCTCTTAATATTGGAACAAAAGCATAGTTATCTTCATTTAGCTTACCTGTTTTCATAGTAGTAATTGGTGTTTCAATTTCTACCTCTTCTAACGTAGCATCTTTCATTGCTTCATAACATAAAAATGTAGCAATTTCGCTGATTAACTCACGAAACTCTTTCGTCCCAGTTTTTTTATCTCTTAAAATAGCTAATTTATGTTGAATCAAAGGATGATTTAATTCTATTGTTTTCATACTTTTCTTCCTTCTTTCTATTTTTCTCTTCAAATATATAATTTTTTTATTCACCTAAAAGACTATACCTTTGCTTTTTCTTTTTTCTCAGTCTTTGCTTCTTTTTCTTTTATTTTCTCTGCTTTTTTAGCTTCTTTCTCTTTTTTATTCTTTTCTTTTTGTTCTTTTGTCTTATTTTCTGGAATACAAAGGTTAATTAAAATTCCAACAACTGCTGCTAAACTCATTCCTGAAATTGTAATTGACAAGTCTCCACTAATGATAGAAATAGCTGCTCCTCCTAAACCTAATACTAACATAGATGCCCCTACAACTACATTCTTAGGATTGTCAAAATCTACTTGATTATGAATTAATACTTTTAATCCATTTACTGCAATAAAACCATAAAGAAGTAATGAAACTCCTCCTAAAACAGCACTTGGTATAGTTGAAACTAATGCTGTAAACTTTCCTAAAAACCCTATTACAATAGCAAAAATAGCAGCTAAACCAATAACCCATACAGATGCAACTTTTGTCATACCTACTACTGATGTATTTTCTCCATAAGTTGTATTAGCAGGTCCTCCTAATAGTCCAGCCACAAATGTTGCAATACCATCACCTAGTATAGTTCTATCTAATCCTGGATCTTTTAATAAATCTTTTCCAATAATATTACTTAATGATGTATGGTCTCCAATATGTTCACATAGTGTTACTAATGCAATTGGTGCAATTGTAATTAATGCTTCAAAATTTGGTGTATAATTAACAAATGGGAAAACAAATTGTGGCACACTAAAGAATGGTGCTTCTAATACTGCTGTAAAATCTACCATTCCTAAACAAACAGCTACAATATACCCTGTAATAATACCTACTAAAAATGGAATAATTTTCAAAAATCCTTTTGCTTTTATCATAACAATAGCTGTTACTAAGAAAGATACTACTGCAACTAGTACAGTTTTCCATTCAAATTCTACTCCTGAAGTTAAACCTATTTGAGAAATAGCACTAGGCGCTAACCCCAAACCGATAATCATAATCATTGGTCCAATAACGACTGGTGGTAATAATTTATCTAACCAGTTTTTACCTATAAAATGAATAATAGTAGCAACTATAATGTAGATTAAACCTATTACCATAATTCCTGTCATAGCTCCTGAAATTCCACCTTTTAAGTATGCAGCAGCTAATGGTGCAATAAAGGCAAATGAACTTCCCAAATATACTGGTGATTTTCCTTTTGTACATAAAATGTAAAGTAGAGTTCCTATTCCAGATGCTACTAATGCTACTGGTATAGTAAGTACGGTTTCTCCTGCAGCTGAATTTACTAAAATTGGTACTAAAATAGTGGCACCAAACATTGCAAAAACATGTTGAATTGCTAAAACAATCCATTTTGCAATTGGTGGCTTTTCATTTACGTCAATCGTCATCTTGCTCTCGTTCATAAAATTTTCCTCCTCTTATTTTGGTTTTCAGGCACAAACAAAAACAAAGAAAAACCACTAATAAAAATATTAGTGGTTAATTATTAAAAATATAACAATAGATGAAAAAGCAATTGAAAATATAGCAATTTTAAAAATTGCTTTTAGTCTTGTCATTTCTAATTTGTTTTTTTCATCTACAAATTTTGTCATTTTTTGCACCCCATAAAATATTACTATACTTTATTTTAAAATGCAAGAGTTTTTTTATTTTTTTATAAAATTGGTGACCCCTACGGGAATCGAACCCATGATTCAGCCTTGAGAGGGCTGCGTCTTAACCGCTTGACCAAGGGGCCACATATTCAAAACTACTTTAATACTATACCATATTTTTAGTAGTTTCGTCAATGTTTTCACTCAATAATTTTATTTAATATTTCGCTTAGTCTTGCATCTTGCTTTATTAAATACAAATATCCTATTAATGCTTCAAATGCTGTAGAATACATATATTCTTGAACAGACGCATTTTTAGCAGTATGGTATGTCTGCGTATTTCTTCCCCTTCTCACAATATCCTTTTCTTCTTCTGTTAGTATTTTCTCTAACTTTTGTAAAATATCTGCTTGAGCTTTTGCTTTTACATATTTAATAGCTTTTATATGTAGTTCATGTGGCTTTAATCTTGTTGTATTAACTAAGTGTGTACGAATATATTGTTCATAAACACTATCTCCCACGTATGCCCATGTTAGTGGTGACATTTGCATTACTTCTTCTATACTTCTTTTTCTTTCTATTAATTCCAACCTTTATTTCTCCTTTTTACTAAGTGTCATTTTAGGGACGTTAGTTTAACTGACATGTGTTCCCTAACTGGCACTTTCTAATGTAATTCTTCCTAACTTTCCACTTCTAAAATCGTCTAATATAATACTTGCTACTCTTTCTAAATCTATTTCTCCTCCTGAAATAACAGCTCCACGTTTCCTACCAATTAGGTTCATTAGTTCTACTATTTTTTCATTTTCTTCTAAATCTCTATTTTTCAAAATATCTTCTATTTCATTTTCTTGCAATTTATATCTCTCTTGTAAATTGGATAAGTAGTTACTTTGTAGTACTTTTAATAATTCATATCCTATATCCAAAGTAGATAAAATGTCATCTTTAATAGTTCCTGTATAAGCCAAATTCAAAGCTACTTCTTGATTTCCTAACTTTGGCCATAATACGCCTGGTGTATCTAATAATTCTATTTGGTCTGATACTTTTATCCATTGTTTTTGTCTAGTTACCCCTGGTTTATTGCCAACCTGTGCAGTATTTCTTTTTGCAATTCGATTAATAAAAGAAGATTTCCCCACATTTGGAATTCCTAATATCATCACTCGAATAGATTTGCCTATTCTTCCTTTTGTTTGGTATTTTTCTTCATCATAAATCTCTACTATTTTTTGAAGAACCTCTTGAATTCCTTTTCCTGATACAGAATCTACGATTACCGCAGGAATTTTCTTATTTTTAAAGTACTCTATCCATTTTCTATTTTCTTGCTCACAAGCCAAATCTGACTTATTTAAAATAATAAGTCTTTTTTTATCTTTGATTATTTCTTGAATATCAGGATTTTGACTAGAAACTGGAATACGACTATCAATAATTTCTGCTACAATATCAATTAGTTTTAAGTCTTCTATAATCTGTCTTTTTGTTTTTGCCATATGTCCTGGATACCAATTAATTGTCGAATTTTGTTGATTTTCCATTTCGTTCACTTCCTTCTAATTTTCTATTTTTTCTTTCTGTAATTCACTAAGGGACTTAGATTTTTTTATCGTATCATTCTCTATTTTAATAAGATCATTATTTACTGCTACATAATGAATAATTTCGATACAATCTATATTCATAGCCTTTCTTATTTCATTTTCTATATAATGAAGTTGAACACAATGTGGTGATTTATCTACAGAAGCAAAAATTAACTTTTTAACATTTACTCTACATAGCATACCCATTATTTTTGTTATCACCATATTTATATGATGGCTTTCTAAACACACATCATAAAGATTATTTGAAATAGTTTTTAAATCATTATAAGCTTTAGGTTGCATTCTTCCCAAACAACTTCCGACTATAATCATTGTATCTTCTATATCATAACAATTTGTTTTCATTAAATCTTTCATAATATACTCCTTATCAATTTTTATCTATATATTTTTTTTAAAACATCAGTTAAACAATCACACTCATATATCTTTAGGTATATATTTTTCTATCTCATACGATGACACACCAATTGGTACATTCCTTATATTCATCTTTTAGTGTAATAAAATCAAAAATATAAGGATCTTTTATTGTGTTATTTACTAAGTCACTATCATATAAAGATAAGGAGTTTTTAAAATTGTTACTACTATTCCCTACTCTAAGATGGTAATTATTATCAATTTGAAGTGCTAGCATATTTCTTCCCCAACCATTTTTTATAATTTCATTGGCATAAATTTCTCTAATCTTTTTGTCCTTTATTTTACTAATTGTATCACATAAGACAAAAAAAATCTATACTATCTATTTTTCTTAAAACACAAAATAAGGACTGCTCTTTTCTTAGCAATCCTTATCTTATCATTTTAATTACTCAAGTAGTTTTAATTTCATTTGAGCCATATCATTAATAGAAATTCTTCCGTCTCCGTCTATATCTGCTGCTTCTAATTGTTCACCTTCTAGAAGTTCTATATCAATTAAATGTAATTTTAATAATGCAATATCATTAACTGTTAATCTTCCATCACCATCAATGTCTCCTTTTACTTTCTCTACCTTTGTTGTATCTTCATATAAGTTTACCATTGCAAGTGATGCAAAAATTTCATAAGCTTCCATTTCTAATTTGACATATTGAGCTTCCATGCTTTCTGCAAAGTCAATTCTCTTAAACTCTTCATCTTGTTCGCAATTTTCTTTTCTACCAATTTCTGTCCAATTTTCACCATCGCTGCTTACAGATACAATCATATTTTGAATAAGGCTTGGGTCATCCACTCTATATTTCTTTTGAACAAACTCCATAGCAGAAATATATTTTGGACTATCTAATTTAATAGTAACATAAGCCCTTTGTCCTGCAATAGATACTGCAAAATCTGTATGCCATAATGTATTTCTATTTCCATCAATTACATTTGGTGCATAAAATGGTCTTTTGCTATCTTTAGATTGGCTTGAATATCCATGGATAGATAAATGTTTAATTGGTATATATTTTGCTGTTTCTGTATCAGCATCTGCTGTAAATTCATACTCTGTAACATCACTTGCTGCATAAATACCAGTTGCCTTTGTTCTAATAAGAAGTGTATTCTTACCTCCTACGATTGGTTCTTGTTCTTGGTAAGATGTCCATTCTTCACTATTTGCTAATTTCCATTCTAATCTATCAATGTTAGCTATTCCTATTAATCTATTTTCCCAATCGTTTACATAAACATTTTGTTCTATGACACTTCCCTTTTGAATGTTAATAGTAGCTACTTTTTCATTTCCATCAAAACGAATCTTGATATTATCATTTTCATTAACTTGTTCTAACTCTTCTCTTGATAATTGATAACTTGCTCCATTTCCATTTTTCCAGTTAGTTCCATCAATACAATATTGCCAATTTACATTTTGATATTCATCTGCTAATATAATTTTTCCTGCATTAGCACCATCAAATGAGAACATAGCTGATACTTCTGTACTTTCATAGAAGTTAAACATTCTAGCAGCAAACCAATTTCCATTTGTTCTATCTGCTACAATCTTAACATATTGTACTTTTCTTAAACTTTCTATTTCAAAAGGTTTTGTATTAGCTTTAGCCTGCTCATTTGTAGCAACATTTGAAGGATTGTATGTTAAGTTCTTTTGGCTAGTTAACACTTCCCAGTTTTCACCATCCATACTTCCCCAAATAGTTCCATCTACAATTTTACCATTTCCACCAGCTGCTGGAACATACTCTACTGCTGAAAGATAAACTGGTCTATCTATTTTTACAATAATATATCTTTGTGTATCGCTACCATTCCATGCTGAGTGATATCTTGTGTTCATGTTTCCATCAATACCATTTACTGCTGCACCTCCATTTGATGTTGCTTCTGTTGAAACACCATGAATAGATAAATGCTCAATTGGAATATATTTTCTAGCATTTTGCTCAATGTTTGTTGTAAATTCATAAGTTGTACTTGTTTTACTTTCCAAATATGTTCCCGTTCTTCCCATTCTAACAATAACTGTTTTATTGCCTGTTAAATCTGGTTCTTCATCCCCATAGAAAGTCCAGTCATCTTCCTCTCTATATTTCCATTGCATACTAGGTACTGATGCAATTAATTTATTTTCTAAATCATTTGCATATAAAGTACTTGGTAAACCTGCTGATTCAAAAATATCAATTTTGTATAAATTTTCCTCACTATAATTTGCACCAACAATATGAACATAAATATCATTTTCAGCTGTAATATCATTTAACTCTTTTGTTGTTAATTGCAACTTGTGTTCTTCTTGTGCATCAAATGCAACTTCCTTCCAAGTCTGTTTTCCATCTAAACTGTAGTCCCAACGAACACCATTTCCATCAAAACGACTTGATAATACAATTTTTCCTGCATCTTCTCCATCAAATGAGAAACTTGCTAAACTAGTATCTATTTGACCTAATAAATGTGCTGCAAATCCTCTTGTTAAATTTGGTTGTAATACTGCTGAACCTTTATAATCTTTTGCTTCATTTAATATTTTTGCTTGTAATACTGTAAATTTGAAAGAATATTCAACACTTGTTATTTTTGTTTTAATATAGTTTGATAAATTATACATTGGGAATGGGAAATATTTTAAAGCTTCCATCATTTCCTTTTCTAAGTTGTAATAATCTTCTTCTGTTTTAGTTTCATCGTTTACATATAATTTAGCAAGTCCTGCCCATGCATCTAAGTTAATAGATTGAGCTTTAATTGCTTCTCTGTAAATTTGTTCTTGTTTTGCTTTGTCATCTTTATAAACATCTGCTAATTTTACAAGTTTTTCTGCTTTTTCAAGATTTTCATAATCATTTAACGCTTCTTGGGCTAATATAACATATGGCACATTGTAACCCCTTACATAAGTTCTATCATTTCCCCATCCTAAAGGCATTCTTTCACCTTTCTCTGAGTAGTTCCATCCAGATACATCATTATCAATTCCCCAATATCCTTTTCCTTCTGTATTTTGGGTATAGTAAAGAATTGCTGCGTGCCCTGGTTGACCAATAACTGCTGATGGTATTGCATGCACCCCACGGATACAATGTCCTGATTTTGATATACCACCACAAACTGCACCAGTACCAAATTTATTTCTAAAGTTCATCCATAATTTGTAGGTATATGGTGTACCATTTCTATAAGGTATATAATCAAATAAACCTTTTTTCGTAACTGTTCCATCTGCATTCTTCTTTTCTACTGCAAATAACTCGTTAAAGTAATCTTTGTTAGCCTCATCATAATAAACTGGATTTGAATAGTTAGGCCATACATAAGCCATATAAGAGTGTGGAGTTAATAATCCCCATGCACTTCCTGGATTTTTATCTATTTTTGATTGAGTATATTCATTTAACCATACAATTTCTTCATCATCAATATTTGTACCTAAAATCCATCTCATTTCTTCAATACTAAAAGTTTCAAACCATGGTGTTATATTTACTGTATCAGTAGCTTTAAATTGTCCATTATTATATAAATCTTTATAAATTTTATAACGATCTACTGCATCTGATAAATTGTGTTCTGAAGCTTGCATCCATAAGTTTACTCTTGCAGAGTGTGTTAATGAAAGCGTTATTGCCATTCTTTTATATAAACTTCCTTTAGTTGTATCCCAGTTTAAACCTTTTTTCTCTAAAAGTTTAATACCTGCATCTGATATTGAAGTTTTATCTTCAAAGTCACTTTTATATGCTTTCAATAGTCTAGTAAGTTGTGTTAAGGAATTAAAATAACTTGCTCCATTTGGTTCTCCACCAGATATATAAAGACGTAATGCATCTACATCATTCATTAACCATGAAAGTGTTTCTTCATTATCATCACTTTCTTTCAAATATCTTTTTAAAGCATATTCTCCTACTTTATTTACTAATTCTCTTTGTAATAATGTTAATTCATATTCTCCTGAGGTAATCTCAGCTAATTCTTTGCTTTTTAATATTTCATCATATTCTGCTACTGTTTTAATGTTAATATCACTACCTGCATCTTCTTTATAGTTCTCTGTAATAAGCATTGGCTCTACATATGCAATATGATCATTTCCGTTACTTCCATTATCATATGCTTGAAGTCTTATATATTTTGCTCCTCTAATGTCTATTTTTTCAAATACTGCATTTTGTCCTGGCATAACTACTCTATCTGCTGTCTCAGTATTTTTTAGTGTCCAGTGTTGTGCACCACTTGGATAAAATTGATCTTTATCAGATGTATAAATATATACTTTAACACCATTACCTGCACTTGAAGTTTGGTTCATACCTACATATAATGTTAAATATGGATATTTTTCGCTATATTCACTAACATCATAATATACTTCTGATGATGCATGTGCTAAAATACCATAATCAAATTGATAAAATGCATTCTCAATTTTTATTGCTAGCTTATTTCCATTTAAATCTTGATTTACTTTAATGTTTCCCCATCCTGCATGAGATTCCTTACGATATGGGATACTATCTTCTGATAGTTCGTCTGATAAACGTAAGTATTCTCCTTTATTTGGATCTTCAGCAATTTTAGCTGTAGCCGCTAAAGTTCCATTTCCTTGAATTATAAAAAATAACATAAAAAATACGAAGAAGCATATCAATGTTTTTGCCAAAAACTTGATTGAACTTTTTTCGTTTTCTACATTTTTTCTTAACATAAATAATCCCTTTCTTTTCCTTTTTTTATTTTTCACCTATATAATACTATTATACTACTTTTTCTGTCTTATGTAAACATTTTCCATAAAATTTTATCACTTCCTCGAAATATTATCTATAAGATTTCAAACACAAAAATGGATAGCTTCCCTAACTATCCATTTTTCTCTATATTTATTTTCTATTTAAATCACGCATCTTCACAAAACATATTACTGCAACAGTTAGTGTTGCTACAATTCCAACTACTAAAATGACATTACTTACTCCTGTTTGTGGTAATTTTTTATCTGGGGTAGTATCATTAGTTACTGTGTTATTCGTGTTAGGAATAACTGGTAATGTATTATCATTATCATCTGGTGTTGGATTTGGAACTGGATTATTTGTTCCTTCTTGTATTGTAATATTTTTATATACTTTTTCTACACTTAATGGAGAAGTTCCATCTGCTAATGAAATATTCTTTAATGTTACAAGAAGATTTTTCTTAGTTCCTTCTTTTACTTTAAAAGTAATTCTAAATATAGTTTCATTATTTTTTCCAAGACCATTTCTAGTAATAGCAATTTTTCCATTAGCTTCATTATAAGAAGAACCTACTGATGGACTTTCCCAACCGTTTTGTCCTTCCATTTTTACTAATGTCAAGCTATCTTTATCATATTCTAAAGTAGCCCCTAAAGAAATAACTCCTCTTTCAGATTGAATATCGGAAATATTAATATCTACTGTAAATTCGTCACCCTTCTTGAATTCTGTTTTCTCCATTTGCATACTAACTTTACAAGTAAATGCTGCATTTACAGTTCCCATAATACTCATCATCATTAAAAATAATAATACTAAACTTAATACTTTTTTCATTGTACTTCTCCTTTTAACTTTTTATCTTATTGTACTACATTTCTTATTTTATTTCAAATAAATTAATTAATACTAATTTAATTCTTGCCATATCATTTACACCAACTGGTTGATTATCTTCCATTTGTCCATCAACATCAGCTGCTTTTAAGTAAACACCTGTTAATGAAGTATCTGCAATATAGTGTAATTTTACTTTAGCTAAGTCATTTACTGTGATTTGTCCATCACCATCAACATCTCCAAGTACAGATGCAGTAAATTCTAAAGTTTTTCCTACTTTTATTGTCATACCAGTTGCAATCACATCATTTTCATTTAAAGTGTTTCCTGCTTGGTTTATAAATATAATAGCATCATTGTCTACATTTTCTGTAGTTACATTTTTCATAAAATCTTTTACAGTTGTTCCTGGAATTATTTTAGCAATCATTCCATTTGCAATTTCATATTTTGTAGAAGTAATTGATTCTGGTAAATCTGGTTCTTCTGGAATTTCTACATTAATGGCTACTGTTGCATCATTTGATAAAATAAGACCATCACCACCACTAGCTTCAATTCCTTTTAATTTAATTGTAGTTGATACATCTTCTTCTACACTTGCTTTTACTCTAAAAGCCATTTTGAAAGCATCTCCTGCTGTTGTAACTGGTGAATTACTATCTACAATGAATTTACCATTTGCTTCATTGAAAGAATTGTCTTTTAATTCCCATCCATTTTGTGCTATAATTCCTGCATATTCTAAAATAGTTTTGTCATATTCTAATTGTGCTTGCATATAGCGTATTCCTTTTTCAATATTTTGGAAGTTATCCATATGCACTACTAATTCAAAAGTTGCTCCTGGTGTTAATTGACTTAAATCTACAGCCTCATTTGCTGATTTTAATGTAACATCCATAGTACGTGTCGTATTTGCACTTACAAAACTAAATTGTAATAGTGTCATTATCATTAGTAAAATAACTGTTACGGTTTTTTTGATTTTCATAAATTAAATCTCTCCCTTTTTTTGGTATTTTTGTATAAACATAACAATTATTATTTTAGCACAAAACATTTCTTCAGTCAACATATTATGTAAAATATTTTTCATTTTATTTTACATTGTTCTATATTGGTTTCTATCTGCTCTTTCATCCACTTCTCTATCAAACTCCTTGTTCTTATAAAACCAGTCTGTTTGCTTATCTACTGGATGTGCTTTTCTATTTTTATCTAATAATACATCAAAGAATGCTGCAAGTGGAATAATCACTCCAACTAAAGCTATTAAAAGTGATAAATAGCTATCCATTGAACCTGCTCCACTAACAATACTCATAATGTTTTGATATAAATAATATCCATAATATAAGCCATGCGCTGCTAAATAAATACATGCTGAAAGTAGATTTCTTTTTGCTATAAAGCAAATACATATAAATGTAACAAATAATAATACAATTTCCATTGTCATATTATCTGGTACAGCTACAAATTCTGAGCCTAAAGAATACATGACTGTCGCCATAACTCTAAAAGCCCAAAACATAAAAGCAAACATGGCAATTAACCAACTTGATAAATTTTTCATTTGTTTGCCTCCTTATTATTAGTCAACAAAATTGAATTCATCTTCAAATTTTTCTTTAAACATTTCAAATACTTTATTAAGCACTTCTTCATCTTCTACACTAACATAAGATTCTTCTTCTTCTGATTCTGTATCTTCTAATTTAAGAATCACTACTTCTCCAGGTTCTTCTGTTTCTTCCTCTTCTACAGGTAGAAGTACAACATATTCTTCTCCTTCATATTCAATTAAATCTAAAAATTCAAATTCAACTTCATTTCCATCTTCATCATTAAGAACTAATACATTATCTAATTCCTCTCCTTGATTTTCTGGATTGTTATTTACGTCTTCACTCATTTTTCTACTTTCTCCTCTCGTTTTTTATTTTATATATCTTTATTGTATTTCTACAATAATAATATCAATATTATTATTTCAAATTTTTCTAAAACTATACTATTGTTTTACTTTTATTTATTTTGTTCTTGCTTCCTCATATATGTCTCTAAAATATATACTGCAGATATAGTATCTACAATTTCTTTTTTCTTATTTTTATTGATATTTAAGTAATTCATTGTCTTATGAGCAGCAACAGTAGTAAGTCTTTCATCAATTGTCTCTATCGCAACTTTAGGAAATCTACATTTTAATTTATGAATAAAATTATTTGTCACTTCCACTCTTTGAGTTTTTGTTCCATTCATATTAATTGGCATTCCTACCACAAAAATGTCAACGCCATATTTTTCTAACAATTCTACCAATCTTTTTAATACAATCTTGTCATTTCCATTATGATGAATAGTTTCTAATCCTTGTGCCGTAATTCCTAATTCATCAGTTATTGCTATTCCTACTCTACTATCTCCATAATCAATTCCTAATTTTCTCATTCTTTACTTCCAATTCTAATCATCTAGTCCAATATAGTTTTTCACCATTTTTTCTAGTAATTCGTCTCTTTCTACTTGTCTTATCATATTTCTAGCATCATTATGACTAGTAATATAAGTGGGATCTCCTGATAAAATATATCCAACAATTTGATTAATTGGATTATATCCCTTTTCTTCCAAAGCTTTGTAAACTTCTTTTAAAATTTCTCTTGCTTTGATGTTTTTGTCTTTTTCTACTTTAAAGCTAACTGTTTCATCAGATATCATAATTTTACCTCCTATAAATAATTAATGGTATTTTCATTTTTTGGAGCATTATCTAAATATTCTTCCATCTTTTTAGTTAAACCTTCTAAGGCAGTTCCTTTATAATAGGTAGAGACTACAGTATTAATTCTAGGTTGCACCATCTTAATTTGGTCTTCCTTTATTTCTTGTTCTTCTAACATTTGATTTGTTAATACCTTACCATTCACTAATTTTACTTGTATTGCTTCTAATTTTTGCTTTAATCCTTTCATAAAATCAGCAACAGCATTAATCTCAATTCCAGAAAAGGCTATAGCAAATTTAGGTCCCATATATCTTACAAAAATATATTCTGCTGCTAAATTCTGTTTTGCTATTCTACTTACTTCTGTAACAATTTGATTACCTGCTTCCCTACTATATTTCTGATTAATCTCTTCTAAGTTTGCAATTCTAAATAGGCATACCGTAGAAGTAGTATATTGGTTAATAATCTTTTTACCTTCTCCATATAAATATTCTGCAGATTTTAAACTACTATATAAGTCATCTCTGACAATATTTTCAATTACTTGTTGATTTTCTACTGTTTTCAAAACAGAAACAATATTATTCTTTACTACTTCTAGTAATGTAGTATCAATATTATCAAATTCATGTGGTCTGCTACCTTCAATAATCCAATATCCAATATAAACATTTTCAATATAAAGTGGATAGAACATAGCAGATTTTGCTCTGCCAAATTCCATTTTTTGATATGGTAATCTTTCTCCTTCTTTTTCTATTGTAACATATTTTGGTGTTGCAGTTTGGATACTATCTCGAAAAATCTCTTCACTTTGTAAATTTCTTAAAGTCTCCCAATGTTTTTGATCTACATTTGAAGCTTTTACTACATATTCTGTTCCATTATAAATGACAATAGTTGAATATTTAATTTCATATCTTTCAATTAAAATATCGTTGATTTTTTGAAATTTTTCATCAACAGAAGTAACTTCACTAAGTGTATTCATAAAATCCTGTAATACATTTAGACTGGTTATCTTTTGATTTAAATTATTAAAATTCTGTATTTTCTTATGTATGGACATATTATATACCATCAATAGTCCAATAATTAGTACCAATAATAGGATAACCGCAAGTATCAAAAAATCACCCCTTTTCTATTTTAATTAATAGTTTTTCATTCTATTTAATGTTTCATTCATTCCATTTGAAAAATTATTTGTCTGATTATTTGCATAATTATTATAGCCACCTGGCATTGTATAATTTCCATTTCCAATTAAAGGATATACCATGTTAGCAAGTTTTGCAAATGCTGCCATGAAATTTTTAGAATACCCACTCAAGCTAATCTTACAATTAATAAGTCCTTCCAAATATCTAGAATAAGCTTGTTCTTCAAATGGTATTGTACAATATGGCACTAAATCTTTATTAAATAATTCTGTCATAAACGACATGGCAGGATCATTATAATATGCCATTCCACCAATAATAATCTTATCTGTAATACTTCTCACTTTTACCAATTTGTTAAGCACTACTCTAATTTTTTCTGGATTTAATACGTTTTTTGCTTTTAAGTCTCTTAAGAAAGCAGTAAGTGGTTGAATCGTCAATACATCTAGACTTTGTACTAAATAAATTTCTTGAGCCTCTTTGAAATAACCATAGTTTGTTTCAAAATCACAATCTAATATTACCAAAGAATAATTTTTAATAAGTGTTTCAAGAATATTAGCATAGTCGTTGATATCTTCATTTTCTCCTGGTAAAGTAGTATACACTGTCAAATTCTTATTTACTTGAATTCCCTTTGGTTCTCCTCTTCTTAAATTAGCCATTGCACCATAAGCAATTTTTCTTAAATCTTCCTCATTTTCTGTATAGATATAATAAGCATTTTTATTTTGTGTCAAATCTAAAAGTGCAGTTTTAATTCCTTTTTGAGATAACATTTCGGCTAAATTGTTAACCAAGAAAGAAGTTCCGTTTTTAGAAGTTCCTACAAAGGCAACCACTTTTTTATCTCTTGTTAGTAATCCACTTAAATCTGTATTGCTTAAATTATATTTTCCTGTATTTTGTACTGCTTGTGTTGTAGCTGTTCCAAAACTTGGAATAGAACTTGGCTCTGTTTGTCTCATAACATTCTCTTGACTAATTGTTTCTTGGAAAGACTGTATTGGTTGTTGTATTGTATCTACTGGCACATTGCTGTTTAGTTGTTGTCCCATTGTAGTTTGTGTATTTGTACTTTCTTGTACTATATACATATTCTCGTCATCTAATCCTGGTAAAATCATATCTGAATATGTACTACTTGTACTATTTTGAGGCGTACTTTCTAATGTTTCATCACCCAATTCAAATAAATTAACAGGTGCTTCTGGTACTATAGCCTCATTTGCTGAACTAGCTGTTGTACCTTCTACTTCTGACTTTCTAGGTCTGCCTCTTCTCTTTTTAGGCTCTTCTATTACTGGTGCAGAAGCTTCTTGTCCTTTTTTAGGTCTTCCTCTTTTCTTTGGTTGTGCAGTTAATACTTCTGGTGTTTCTTCTATTTCTGCCTGTGGTATTACAGGTGCTGGCTCTTCATCATCGAATCCAGCTATCATAGGAGCTTCTACTGGCTGTGGTGTATCTACTGGTGCTGTAATATCCCCTAAGATATCATCAATACCTTGTACTTGTGTATTTTCTTCTGGCATTGGTATCATAGGTTCTTCCATTTTCCTCACATTTGAGGAATTAACAGCTGATGGTATAATCACTGGTTCTGTAATTCTATTTTGCCTTAAATTTTTCTCTATAAATTCTAATTTAGGTTCTTCACTTTTTGTTGATATATTCTTTGCTTTTTTATCTGGTTTGCTGCCTTTTGGCTCATTTCCATACCCAGTATCTTTTGTTTGCTTTTTAGATACTGTTCCTGTTCCGAAAGAAACTGCTTCTTGATATCTTGGACTATTTGCTTCTAATACAGCTTTTACTCCCAATGGTAAAAATTTTGCAATTAATCTTAATTGTGCATCTGTATATTGACTAGCAATATGTTCAAAACTCTCTACATACTTATCTTCATTTTTTCCTAATTTTTTGTAATGATTTAAGATGTTTTGAATTTCAGTTTCACTAACATCTCCTTCATTTTCTACTTTATAATCTACATCTTCTGCATCAATACGATAATAAGATTTTGCTTCTTTTTTTCCACGAGGTCTATTTAATAACTCACATACTGTTGTAATACTTCTATCTTTTCCTAAAAGCGCATTATATACACCAATACCAAATAGTTTTACAAGTAATGGTTCTGATTTTTCTCTTCTATCTGCACAAATCAAAATAATTGGAATATCATTTCCTGATTGATTTGTTGCTTCATCACTAATATTGTCCATTTTTTCAAAAATGAACTTATCAATAGCATCATAATTATTATTTGAAAATGGCTCTAAATCTTCACTTATAACAATTCTGTCATAATTTTTATCCCTTTGTAACTCTTTTACAATTGCATTAAAATAATAGACATTTTTAGCTGAGATAATTTCTTTGTAATCTTGTTGATATCTCTTGATGATTGACTCAGAAATGTTTTCATTATTGACTGCAAATAATACTTTCATTCGTTTTAACCCCTCCAACCTCTAACAACGATTGCAAAAATCAATGGCAATACTTGGCAAATTACCATTACTGTGATAATGGCAACAAGCACACCAAAACCTTTATCTTGAACATCTAACTTTCTAATACCAATAACGTAACGATAAATGGCTGCTATAACGATTCCTACAAATCCGAAAGGAATACTATATATTCTTACAATATTTAAAAAATACGCTACCATTCCATAAGTATCATTTCCATAAGCTGCCTGATAATCTTGCATAGATTTCCATGCTTTATCTTTTAATTCTACTAAATTACTAGTTGCTGTCTCTGCTGTTAAAGTGTTATTATTTGTATTGGTAGCATAAACGCTTACTGTTCCGAAAATTACTAAGATAATAAATATGACTGCAATTACTTTCTTCATAAATCAATTGCCCCTTCCTTATTTTGTTCCATAATATTCCTATTTTTCTACTAGCATATATCATACAATAAACTCTTCAAAATAGCAAGGAAAAAACTACAATTTTTTATATAAATATTTCATCCATGTGTAAACCCCATTTGCCCAATTTTTGTCACTTGCATATCTAACATTGACACCTGCTAAAGTCGTTCCATTATAATATGTACCTGCAGCTTTATTGCCATCATAAATTTTAGTTCCTGCTGGATTTAAAT
>CAOXTD010000006.1:58052-89246 GCA_948560265.1 uncultured Clostridia bacterium
GAATAATCTGAAAAAGAATAAGCACCATTGTATGGATTCGAATCATAAGCTCCATAACCAAATAAGTTATTTTTGTTGCTTGCTATGCTAGATCCTCCCCAGCCACTTTCATGAATTGCCACTGCTGCTAAGAATACTCCATTGACATTATATTGTTTCTCCGCATAGTAAAAATATTGCGCATTATTTTTGAAAACATTTTTGATATCTTTTAGCTCGTTTGCAAATATCTTTTTAAATTGTTCTAAAGATAATCCACTTGGCTTATTGAGTGCCATATTAAAGTTTAATCTATTTAATAATTGTTGTCTCGTATATTGGCTTGTACCACTTATTTCTTCTTTACTACTATTAGGATCTAAATAAGTAAAACATTCTGCTTTTGCCCAACCAGTATAGCTTTGATATTGTACTTGATACCAGTCTCCCTTCTTTTGTAAAAGTTTTACTTGTGTATCCCTATTTAAAGAAATTAATTTATTTGCTTTATCATTTGGTTCGATTCTAACAGCAAGCAAACTAGAGGTAACAAAAATGTTATCTCCTACTTTCATTTGGTAACTGCTTCTATATGGCGCTGTTCCAATTGCTATCATTTTATTCACAGAAGATTTTGTTACTTTGTTTCCAATTTCTTCTTCTGAAATTAATATTTCTCCTTCATAAATCTTCTTGGCATATATTTCTTGTTTCCCATCAATTCCTTCCTGCATGACTTGCATCATTCCTTTTGGAAGTTCTGGATTTTCTATATATTTTGTAGTATATTCTAAGTCTTTTTCCTTAGTAATAATCTCTTCTTTTTTGATACTTTGACTATTATTGGCTATAATCTGCCTAATGTCTATCTCTTTTTGTTCTAATTCCATTGTGGAATTTAACAGTTCTTCTAGTTCTTGATTTAACTGTTTATCTATTTTTCTATCATTTTGTATTTCTAAATCCATCGCATAACTTATTTTTGGAATTAGCATAGAACTAAAATAAATCCCTACTATTATGCAGAAAACGGCTAATATTACCACTCTATCTATCTTCTTTTCTTTGGTTTGTTTTCTCATTTTTTCTCACCTAGTAATATTGTAATATTTCTGTCGTTTTTTGTCAATTTCATTTTTTGGTAAAAAATGAACTCAAATCAGAAAACAAAAAGTTTCATAATTTGAGCTCATTTTTCTTGAAAACTGGTACCGATGGTGGGACTCGAACCCACATGGTTTCCCGCTGGATTTTGAATCCAGTGCGTCTGCCAGTTCCGCCACATCGGCATATATTGTACTTTTTCATATATGAAATATTTAATTTACATTTGTTATCATACCATATATTTTTTTATTTGTCTACACTTTTACTTTGTTTATTTTTTTGGTCAGGCACGATTGCTATTTTCAAAACATATACTTCTTATATATCAATTTGGAGGTACATTTATGTTATTTCTTTCTCTTGCTAGTTTTGCCACTTTCTTACAATCCGCAGTTTGTCTAGTTGGATACATTTCAAATAATTCCTTATTTCCTGAACCATTAAATAGTGAAGATGAAAAAAAATATTTGGAGCTTTTAAAAAATGGTGATGAAGAAGCTAGAAACATTTTAATAGAACACAATTTAAGATTAGTTGCTCATATTTCTAAAAAATATAGCTCAACTAACATTGATCAAGATGATTTAATTTCAATTGGCTCTATCGGATTAATTAAAGGAATTAATAGTTTTGATAATTCGAAGGGAATCAAGCTTTCTACTTATATTTCTCGTTGTGTAGAAAATGAAATTTTGATGTTTCTTCGTTCTTCTAAAAAACTCAACTCTGAAGTCTACCTAGAAGATCCTATTGGAAAAGATAAAGATGATAATACTGTAACATTACAAGAAGTATTGGAAAATAGTGATAGGAATATTGAAGATGAAGTTGATTTGAAGTTTAAAGTAAAACAACTTTATGAAAAAATGAAAGAAGTTTTAAAATCTCGTGAAAGAACCATTTTGGAGCTTCGCTTTGGCTTAGGTGGTCAAAAACCTCAAACACAAAATGAAATTGCAGATAGTATGGGAATTTCTCGTTCTTATGTTTCTAGAATTGAAACTAAAGCTATTGGAAAGTTAGCAAAAGAAATAAAAGAATAGTCTATGCGCTATATAAAAGGAGAACGTTTAAGTTTGTTCTCCTCTATTTTTTTCTTTGTTCTATAAATACATTTCCCACTTCATCTGTTCGATAAATCTTACTTTCTACCTCTTCTAATCTTTCTACAACCTCTTGATTTGGATGTCCATAGAGGTTATCTTTCCCTGCTGAAATAACAGATATTTCTGGTGCTAAAGTCTGTATAAATTTTTCACTACTACTTGTATCAGAGCCATGATGTCCTACTTTTAAAATATTTACCTTGATATCTTTATTCGCTTTCAATATTTTTTCTTCTACTTCTTTTTCGCTATCACCTGTAAATAAATAGGTCATATCATCAAATTGCATTTGTATTACAATAGATGCAAGGTTTAAATTCTTAGCCTTATTATCTACTGCTAAAACTTGACATTCTGCTTGTCCTACTTTAAAAGTATCATTTAACTTTGGAGTAGAAATTGTTAACCCTTTTTCCTTAACTGCATCTAGTACATCTTCAAAAGTCTTAGTATTAGTTTGCACCTTTGGCATATAAATTGTACCTATTTCAAAATTTTTAATAATATTGTCCATTCCACCAATATGGTCTTCATGCGGATGTGTACCAACTAAATAATCAATTTTAGTAATGCCCAAAGTCTCTATATTTTTTACTAGCATTTCTCCATCATCATTGTTGCCCGCATCAATCAGCATGGTCTGCTCTTCATTCATAATTAAAATACTATCAGCCTGTCCCACATCAAAAAAATACACTTTTAAATTTTGCTTTGTTTCTGATAAAAAATCTTTTGTAATCGTAGGACCAGTTTTTATTATTATATTCTGTAAATTTTCAGGCTTAGCAATATTAATCGGCATAGTATTGCCCACTGTTTCAGTTGTTCCATATTCTATGCCTATAAAAGATAAAATAGTAACAACTATTACAGATAATAAATATATAATTAACTTGCTTTGTTTCTTTATTTTTCTTCCCATAGATTATTTCCACACATCTTTCATTTTTTGTTCTATTCTGTCATTTATCTCTTTAGAAGTATCTATCTCATATTTTCCATCTTTCCACTTTAAAATACTACCCTCTTCAATATCCTTAGGTAAATCTGCTATATCAATATTTTGTATTTTCTTTGTTTTTCTATTTTCACATACAGCAACATTTCTCTCTATTCTATCTACTACCAACACTTCTTCCATTTTCTCTAGCCTTTCTGCAATTTGTTTTAAGAAATTTTGTATCCAATTTTGAGCAATCGCTCCTAAACTTAAGTCTATATTTCTTTTGTCTTCTAAATCATTTTGTTCTTTTCTTTCCATATGACAACCTCCTTGGTTGCCCCCATATTATTTTGCTTTCTTTTTTAATGGCATAGCTTCATAATTTACTACTTGTACTTCCACCACTCGACTTACATATTCATCTACTTGATAGTTAATACGAATTTGCCTTTCTTTTTTATTCACTAGTTTATAGTCTTCTAAATTAATCAACACTTGTGTTGTTACATTCATGCCTACTGGTAGAGTCTGGTTAAAATTATCATATTGTATAATATTAGTATCATAAATTAACGGAGCATCTTTTGGCAATTTTATAGTATAAAAATATAATTCTTCTTTCATTTTTTCAACTGCTTTATATAGTTCTTCAGTCGCATTTAGATTTGCTACATTTAGACTATTCACTGGTTCCTTTTTCGAAGTTGTTGCCATATAAATTGGCATTTCAAATGGTGTAGTAATTTTACAGAACGCTTCTTTTACTAGCTTTAAACTATTTCTCAAATTGTCAATGAACACGTCTATTTCTGTATTTGATGTAACATTTAATACTTTGTATTTATCTTTTTCTATCTCTCGATGTTTTTCATTATTTAATGTCTTTATTTTGGTACTGTCTTCTATCATTCCTCCAAAAACATCAAAATCTTTTAACTCGATAGTCTCAATATTCTCCGAATATTCCACTTTTAATCTATCTAATTCCTTTTGTATTTGTGCTAATTCTTTTTGTTTTAAATCCTTGCTATTTGTTTTCATTAAAATTTTACATGAAGTCATAGCATGTTGTACAGCAAAAATGCTATCCGCTTCATTTTTAGAAAGCTTTCTTCTTTGTATTTCATCCATTTGCTTGCCTAAGCTTTCGATATCTTCTTCAAATACAAAGCTCTTGCCTATTTTTTCTTTTTCACTTTCTTCCTCTTCTTCACCTTCATTTAAGCCTGGTAACTCATCTTTATTCGTAAACTTCCAAAATTCAAAAATGCTCTTCTTGTGTAATTCGATTTCATTCAAATAGATATTAGCATTTTTAATTTTTCGTTCTAAATTTATTTTCTTTAACTCTAACGCCTTTTTATCCATGTGCAGATTTTTAACCATTTTCTTTCTGCCATCTAATTTTGTACAAATTTCAATTAAATCTTCAATAGTATAGTTTTCTTTTATTTCTTCTTTTGTAGTCTGCTTGTTGACTTCCTTTTTCTCCTCTTCTATTTCTCTTCTATTTTGATAACTTTCTACACTTCCTTGATGCTTTTTACGAGTTCCAAAATAATATTTGATTTTCCCAAAGAATGTTTTTTTGCATTCCAGAAAAGTAGCAATTTGGCGTTGTTTGGTTAAATACTCTTCTGTTTGAATTTCTGTTATTTTTTTCAGTTTTTCTAATTCTTCTTGTTCCTCTATTATTTTTTGATTTTCTTGTCCCACTAAAAGTCTCTTTTGCTCTACCTGTCCTTTTATAAACATTGGTAAATTAGCATATTCTATTTTCGTACTTTCTTCATGCAAAAACTCTAATTCCCCTTGCTTAGAGATAACAGTTTCAAAATGATAATCATTTGATAGTCCTGTTGCTAAAATAAATAATGCCTTTATTAGTTTATACCATTCTATTGCTTGTTCTCTATTTTCTAAAGTAATAACATAATCGCTTTTTATCTCTTCATATACTTTTGTTTTTCCTACTATCTTTAGAGTCATTTTTCCTTTTACATCATACACCTCATAAATATTAGGCCATTCCTTAGTAAAATACCATAAATAATTTTCGATATCAGTTATTTGACTTTGTACTAAATAACGACCAGAATAGTCTTGATGCGTTACTGGTGCAAAAATATAATCTTTTTTTCGTGATTTGCTACATGCAATCTGTTTTTTTAGTAGATAGAAAAAAGCACTATTATTAGTTTCATTTGTTGGAACTAGCATGAAATATTTATTTGAAACATCCGAATAAAAAATCTGCCAAATGTAATTATGAGAATATTTAATTTCATAAGGAAGTATTTGTTTTAATTTTTCTTGCTCTTCTTCTAACTCTACAATTTCTTCCTCTTTCATTCCATCTAACATTGCTAAAAATGTTGCAAATCTTTCTATATTTTCTTCTGATTTTGTATCTAGGTAAGCCGCTATTGGCGCAGACATTTTATATTTTTGATTCAAATCCGCTAATCTATGGGTTGGTGCTAACAAAATTTGGATATCACACACTGGAATATATTGATATACTTTATAACTTGTATCATCATAAGATTTAGTTGGTCTATAATTAATTGGTTCAAATTCCTTCAAAATTTTTGGTACTCTTATTAAATTAAGTCCTAAATAATCTAATTTCTTTTTTATCTTTTCTTGATTTTCTTCTGTACTTTTAGGCATTATAAGTTCCTTCTCCTATATTTCTATTTTAACTTTAATCCGCTTTCATATATTTCCTTTTGCAAAGTATATCATAAAAATCAATTAATTTACAACACATTTTCATGAATTTGACGTTCTTAACATAATATGTGCTTATAATCCTCTGATCCAAGCAAAAGGAGCCATCAATAAGGGCTCCTTTTAATAATATTTATTTATATTCTTCAACTTCTTTTTTTACTTTGCTAATAAATTCATCAATTTCTATCTGTCCAATATCTCCTTCCGCTCTCGAACGAACGCCGACTGCATTTGCCTCAACTTCTTTATCTCCTAAAATTAACATATATGGTATTTTTTGAAGTTGTGCTTCACGAATTTTATAACCAATCTTTTCTTGTCTTTCATCTATTTCTACACGAACTCCGGATTTTTCTAATTCCTCTGCTACTTTGTTTGCATATTCTTTGTGGCTATCTGCAATAGGAAGTAATCTTACTTGTACTGGTGAAAGCCATGTTGGAAATGCACCTGCATAATGTTCTGTTAAAATTCCAATAAATCTTTCAAAAGAACCAAACAATGCTCTGTGTATCATAATTGGAGTTTTCTTTTCACCATCTGAATCAATATAGCTTAGGTTAAATCTTAATGGTAATTGGAAGTCTACTTGTACAGTTCCCATTTGCCACTCTCTTCCCAAGCAGTCCTTCATTTTAATATCAATCTTAGGGCCATAGAATGCTCCATCACCTTCATTGATACGATAATTGTCTTTTCCACAAATTTCATCTAATACATCTTTTAAGTCTGCTTCTGCTTTATCCCATAAACTTAATTCACCCATGTAATCATCTGGTCTAGTAGATAAAGTTAAAATGAAATCTAAACCAAAAATACTATATAGCTTTTTCGCAATTTCTAAAATTTCTTTAATCTCATCTTTAATTTGAGATTCCATTACATAATTGTGAGAATCATCTTGTCTAAACATTCTTACTCTAAATAGTCCATTTAATTGACCAGATTTTTCATTTCTATGGATAACATCAATATCACTAAAACGAAGTGGTAAGTCTTTGTAACTTCTCAATTTCGTTTGATAAATTTTGATAGAGTTTGGACAGTTCATTGGCTTTAATGCTTGTTCATTTCCATCAGCGTCTGTTAATACAAACATATCCTCTTTATAGTGGTCCCAATGTCCTGAAGTCTTCCATAGTACACTACTATTTAATTGTGGACCAGAAAATTCCTGATATCCTCTTTTTTTATGTTCTTTTCTCCATAAATCAATTAGCACATTCATCATAGTAAAGCCTTTTGGCATCCAATAAGCCATACCCGGCGCAGTTTCATCAAAGAAGAATAAATCTAATTCTTTTCCTAATTTCCTATGATCTCTTTTCTTTGCTTCTTCTAACATAAATAAATATTCTTCTAACATGCTAGCTTTAGGGAAAGAAATACCATAAATTCTTTGAAGTGTTTGTTTTGTTTCATCACCTCTCCAATAAGCTGATGAAGAATTTAATAATTTGAAAGCCTTTACTGCTCCTGTACTCATAATATGTGGTCCTGCACATAACTCTTTAAATTCTCCTTGGTCATAGAAACTAATTTCTTCACCCTTTGGTAACTCCTCAATCAATTCTACTTTATATGACTCTTCTCTTTCTTCCATTAGTTTGATAGCTTCACTTCTTGAAAGAGTATATCTTGTAAGTTCTAAATTTTCTTTCACAATCTTTTTCATTTCTTCTTCAATTTTTGCTAAGTCTTCTTCTGTAAATGGTTTTTCTACGTCAAAATCATAATAGAAACCATTATCAATAGAAGGTCCTATTGTTAGTTTCGCATTATCTCCATAAAGCCTCTTTACAGCCTGCGCCATAATATGTGAAGTTGTATGCCAAAATGCTTTTTTACCTTCTTCATTATCAAAAGTCATAATTTCTAATTTACAATCTTCATTAATTGTTGTTCTTAAATCTTTCACTTCTCCATTGATTTTTCCAGCCATCGCATTTCTAGCTAGACCTTCACTAATTTGTTTTGCCACTTCTAAAATAGAGCTACCTTCTTGTACTTCCATTTTTGAACCATCTTTTAATTCTACTTTTACCATATTTTTCCTCCTTGTCATATTGGGGACGTTCCTTTTTCTGACACTTTTGTCATGTTGGGGACACACCTTAATAACAAAAAACTCCTTTTAACTAATCTCTTAGTTAAAAGGAGTGCTTATTTACACGGTTCCATCCCTTAATTTTACTTTATTTTCTTTAACGCAGATTTTACGCCTAGTTTTTTGCCAGGAACAAATGAGGTAGTTTTTCAAATCTGTTTTTGTAAATTAGCTTTCAGCTGGTAACTAATTCTCTCTTTCCACAACCTTGATTTTACTCTGTCTCATTTTTGTTTTTTCCAATCTTAAACTATTATTTATTATACTCGTGTTTTTACTCTTAGTCAATAGTTATTGTAAAAGTTTTACAATTTCCTCTTTTGATTGAACTCCAACTGTTCTTCCTGCTTCTACTCCATCTTTCAATACTACAAAAGTTGGAATACTCATAACTCCATATTTTTCAGCTAAATTTGGACATTCATCAATATTAATTTTTCCTACCTTAATGGAAGTATTCATACTTTCTGCAATTTCATCTACTATTGGTGACATCATTCTACATGGTCCGCACCAAGTTGCCCAAAAGTCTAGTAAGACTGGCATTCTTGAACCTAAAATCTCCTTTTCAAAATTCTCATTGTTTACTATTATTACTGACATCTTTCATCTCTCCTTCTCTTTATTATTTTATACTATTTTTATGATAATATTCTATTTTTTTAATACTGTCAACCCTGCTTTCGCTCCTTCATAAACTGCTTTGCTAATCTGTAATAGACCTCCTGTGCAGTCTCCACAAGCAAATAGTCCAGGTACCGTTGTTTCCATATTTTCATTAACAACTATATGATTATTTTCTATTCTCGCTCCGATTTTTCTAGCCAAATCATTACTTGAAGCAGTCCCCACTGCTACAAAAACGCCATGTACTTGTTTTTTAGTATTATCTTCAAATTCTATTTCTGCTAACTTTTCATCTCCTCTAAACTCTCGAATTTTCCTACTATCAACTTCTACTTCCACATCTCTATTTTCTATCATTTCTTCCCCATTTGTCAAAATAGATACTGATGCCACTACTGGTTTTAGTTGTTCCATTTCATGAATTGCATAATTTCCATTTCCTAGAACTGCTACATCTTTTCCTCTGAAAAAGAAGGCATCACAAATGGCACAATAGCTAACTCCTTTTCCTTCAAATTCTCGAATTCCTTTAATATTAGGAGTTACTCGATTCGTTCCTGTTGCTAGAATAACAGATTTTGCGGTATATTGTGAATTAACTGTTTCTACTTCAAAGTTTTCTAAGTAGTTGAGTGCTACTACTTCATCTTCTATTAATTCTACACCTAATGTTTTTGCTTGTTCTATGCCATTTTGATATAGCTCTTTTCCTGAAATCCCTTTGGGAAATCCATAATAATTATCTATTTGCTCTGTCTTACCTAAAGCTCCTTTTCCTTTTGAAATAACAAGAACTGATAATTTTCTACGTTTGGCATATAGCGAAGCTGAAATTCCTGCAGGTCCACTTCCTACAATAATCACATCATATAGCATATTTTTCTACTCCTTTTATAATATCCATCTAATGATAACTATATTTCGTTTTTTTGTTTTTATTCTATCACATCATATATACTTTTAAAACTGTAACCTTGTCCTTTTAAATATTTTATGACATCTGGCAATGTTTTGGCTGTTAAATCTTTATTAGGAGCATCATGCATTAATATTACTAAACTTTTCTTGCCTTTGCTTGTTGCCTTTAGATTTTGCATAATGGCTTGTTTTGTTTCTGCACCATCTGAATCATTTGTTAAGCAATTCCAATCTAAAGAGGAAATGCCTTTTTCTCGAAACTTCTTTTTCGCTTTTTGTTTTAGTTTGTCATAATATCCACCTACTGATCCACCTGGGAAACGGAAAAGATTAGATTGATAACTGCTATCGCCTAGTGCATCTTGTATTATTTTATTTGTCTTGTTATATTCTTCTAATGGTTTATTTTCATTAGCATATACCTTTGGATAAATATGAGAATAACTATGATTTGCAATATAGTGACCTTCTTCCTTTTCTCTTTTTAATACTTCTGGATTTGCTTTTGCCATAGTACCTAATACAAAAAACGTCGCTTTAATATCTTCTTTTTTTAATACATCTAATATTTTTGGTGTAACATTACTGGAAGGACCATCATCAAAGGTAAGAAACGCTATCTTTTCTTTACTATCATAAATATTATCTATTGCCTTCAATTGTTCTTTTGTCAAACCTTTTTGATTATTTGTATTTTGTTGTTCATTATTTGAATTATTTGTATCCTTATTTTGCTGATTATTCTGCTCCTCTTTTTCCTCTTGTGCTATTTTCTGTTCTCTTTGACTCGCCACATATTCTGCTGTTTTTATTCCACCAAAAATAGCTATACCAATAACAATTATTCCTATCAGTATAGTCCAAAAAATCCATTTTTTACTTTTCTTTTTTTCAAAACTTTCAATGTCATATACTATCATAAAAAACACCTTAAATCGACAATTTTCTTCTATAGTATACACTATTCATAAAAAAATTAATAGTTAATTTAAGGTATTTTTTTAGATTTAAGATTTTTTTAATTTTTATACTTCATCTTTCGTCGTATTAATCTTAAACAATTTAAACAATTCCACAACCACAATTGGAACAAATATTAAAACTACAACTTCAATAATGTTCATTACTGGTAATACTGGAATACTGAAAATGTTTCTTAATGCAGGCACAATTAATATCACTAGCATCAATAGTGCTGAAGCCAAATTTGCTAAAATTAATTTGCGATTACTAAAAATTCCTGTTTTAAAGATAGACTTTTTATTATTTCTAATATTAAATACATGGACTAACTCCGAAAGTGCTAAAACTGTAAATGCCATAGTTTGCCCTATTTCCACTCTTACCTCTTCTTCTGATAAATTCCTAATCACACCCTCGCTATCTGTCACTTCTACCATTGGTAATTGGTCCACTGGTGTTGCTAAACCAATAATAAAGGCACCAAGTGTAATAATTCCAATCATAATTCCTTGATAAATGACTCTCCATGTCATTCCTTTGGTGAATACTCCTTGTTTTGGCTTAATTGGTTTTCTATCCATAATATCTTTTTCTGCTGGATCCACTGCCAAAGCAAGTGCTGGTAAAGAATCTGTTACTAAATTAATCCATAAAATATGAATAGGAAGTAATGGCACAATTAAATTTACATCTATATGGAACCATTTACTAAGTAATGGAGTAATTAATATTGCAACAAATAAGATAATGATTTCTCCTACATTGCTAGATAATAAGAACTGAATCGCTTTTAATATATTATCATAAATACGTCTACCTTCTTCTACTGAAGATACAATAGTCGCAAAATTGTCATCTGTTAAAATAACATCTGCCGCTTCTTTTGCCACATCAGTTCCTACAACGCCCATAGCACAACCAATATCAGCAGTTTTTAAAGCTGGTGCATCATTGACACCGTCACCCGTCATGGCTACAACTTCTCCATTTTCTTTCCATGCCTTGACAATTCTTACTTTATGTTCAGGAGATACTCTAGCATATACACTATATTTTCTTACATTTGCAATTAAGTCTTGGTCAGACATTTCCTCTAGTTCTGCCCCTGTAATTGCTTCTTCTTCACTTTCTAAAATGCCTAATGCTTTTGCAATGGCAATAGCTGTGGCCTTGTGGTCACCTGTAATCATCACAGTTTTAATACCAGCTCTTTTACATTTTGCAACTGCATCTTTTACTTCTTCTCTTGGTGGATCTATCATTCCTACCATTCCAACATATGTCAAATCACTCTCTATTGTTTTCATTTCCTCATCTGTTGGCTCATGGTCTATCTCTTTATATGCCATAGCAAGTACACGAAGAGCATCTTTTGCCATTGCTTCATTTTGTTTTGTAATTTCTTGTTTGAAACTCTCTAAGTCTTGCTTCGCTTCGTTATTTATCACATAGCTATCACATCTTGCCAATAATTCATCTACTCCGCCTTTTGTGTATACTACATATTTATCAGTTAGCTTGTGAACCGTTGTCATTAACTTTCTTTCTGAATCAAATGGTAATTCTTTTACACGTGGATATTGTTCTAACACTGCTGGCTGAAAATCTAAGTTAAAAGCCATATCAATTAAAGCTGTTTCTGTTGGATCTCCTGTTAACGTTTTGTCAGATGCTACTTTTGTATCATTGCAAAACATGCTAATATATACTAGTCTTTCTAGTTCTTCAGTAGTTTCATTTGTATTGACGTTTTCTATTTCTACTAATTGGTTATTATAGAATAACTTTTTGACTGTCATTTTGTTTTGTGTTAATGTTCCTGTTTTGTCTGAACAAATAACCGTTGTACTTCCCAAAGTCTCTACTGCTGGCAATTTTTTCACAATGGCATGCTTTTTTACCATTCTTTGTACACCAATCGCAAGAACAATGGTAGATACCGCAGCTAATCCTTCTGGTATTGCTGCTACTGCTAAACTAACCGCTGTCATAAACATATCCATTGGGTCTTTTCCATAAAGTAAACCGATTCCAAAAATGAAAACACAAATCACAATGGCAGCTATTCCCAATACTTTTCCTAATTTATTTAACTTTTGTTGAAGTGGTGTTTCAGTATCTTCTACCTCGTTAATCATTCCTGCAATTTTTCCTACTTCTGTTGTCATTCCTGTTTCTACAACAATTCCTTTTCCTCTACCATAAGTAATTAGGCTTGAAGAAAATAGCATATTGGTTCTATCTCCAATTCCTACTTTTTCTTTCTCTATTGCTAGCATATTTTTCTCTACTGGAACAGATTCTCCTGTCAAAGAGGCTTCTTGCGATTTTAAATTTACTGCTTCTATAATTCTCAAATCTGCAGGCACATAATCTCCTGTATCTAGTACCACAATATCTCCCGGTACTAATTCTTTGGAAGGTAACACTGTTATATTGCCGATTGCGCATTACTTTGACCACATGAGAACTTAATTTCTGTAAAGCTTCTAGTGATTTTTCCGCTTTATTCTCTTGAGCCACACCAATAATAGCATTGACAATAACCACGATTAAGATAATAATGGAATCTGTAATTCCTTCTCCCTCATAATAACCAACTACTCCTGAAATAATGGCTGCAATAATTAAAATAATAATCATAAAATCTTTAAATTGCTCTAAAAATTTCACGAATAAACTCTTCTTCTTTTTGGTTGCTAACTCGTTTAATCCATAAATCTCTCTGTTTTTTGTAACTTGCTCTTCTGATAATCCTTGTGTTTCTTCTACTTGAAATCTTTCTTCTATTTCTTCTACAGACTGGTTAAACCACTCTTTTTTGTTTTTTTCCATTCGTATCCTCCTCATTTCATTATTTTGCCCTTTGTATTTTATATTTATTCTTTTGTTATATATTCTTCTAAATTCATATTAGACATTCTTTCAATAAAAGCATCTAATTTGTCTAATGGCAAAATATTCTTCCCAGCTTTGTCAGATACTTTTTGATATTTCTTAGAACCTTCAATTTCTTTATCTATTCTTTCTGCCAATTCTTTTTTTAATATAATGTGATACTTCTCTTCTAAATATTCATTAGTTTGATCATAACTTGTATATAAGTTCTCTGTAAATTGATGATAATTTGTATTTTCTATAAATTCCTTACTATAAAATTCTGTATAGAATATTTTATCCGTTACTAAGTGTAATAAAACACCTTTATCGTAATCTGTTTTGATTTTATTTTCTTTTAAAAATCTATTCAAATCCACTTTTGCTTCTAAATGATCCCATAATGCTTTTGTTTGAACAGGTATTGTATAATGACTAATTTCTTTTGGCTTTACAAAGTCTGGCGCAATGCTCCCTTCTATAAATGCTTCTTTATCTTCTATTTTATGTTTCTCCATATATCTCTTTGCTATTGCTAAATGAATTTGAAATGATGGCATAATCTTCACTCCTTTTTTTGTTTCACATTATATCTCAACAATTTATTTCTTTCAAGCACTTTTCTTTTTCTTATAAATAGTTTATAATTTAGTCATTAGCAGAATTTTTATGTAAATAGTAATAAAATATTGTTTGAAAATGAAGTTGCTGTTGGTGTAGGAGAAAATGTTATTCAGATTTATATATGGTAGATAAAAGTTTACACGATAGTGCTATTACAATTGGTTTTGAACCTGATGCCCCTCTAATGACCATTACAATTTTTCGTTTTATATAATATTTTTGTTATATTGCATCAATATATGTCATAATGTGTCAACAAATTACTTAAAAATTTTAACGATAAAAACTACAATTTCTGAATAACTCTATCATTCAGAAATTGTAGTTTTCATTCTAATTATATTTATTTCAGCTTCGTAAATACTTGCATAATTTTTCCTACTGCAAGTACTATTTTATCACTTTTCTTAGTTGCAATCGTTTTAAAATATGCTTTTCCTCCCACAGTCAGTGCTGAAATAAAAGACGCTACTAAAATACTTGCTAATAAAGCATTCATATGACATGTCGTCGTTAAATACACTGTTAAAGTTGCACCTAGTCCACCGGCTGACAATACCACAAATGTCTCCTACAATATCATTACAAACACTTGAAACTTTTGTGCTATTTTTTAACAAATTAATACATGCTGTTGCTTCCTTTATTTTTTTCGAGCTCATAGCATGAAAAGGCGCTTCTTCTGCTGTCAATGTAGCAACACCAATCATATCAAATAATATACCAATTCCAATAACAATGAGAATAATTACGAATAAAACAATGACATTAATGTCTGATAATAAAGACGATAGTCCACTAAATATTGCTGATAAAATGAATGAAATAATAAATACTTGAATAATCCATTTATCTTTCAATTAAATCTTCACTCTTTCTTCAAAAGTTTTTATAAAAAATCATGGTATCTCACAAATTAATTTTACGGCTTAGGTCGAGTTGAATTTCTCTACTTTTCACCTTAGGTTACCCATGGGCGATTTCTCTTTCAGAAAAGTAATTAAGTGTTACCAGCTTAATGACTCGATTGCCACTTAGTCCGTACCTTAATCCTTGTGATATTAACACTCTAGAGGTTTTCCCTAACACATATAAGATAATACTTATTCGCTTTTGCAATAATATTTTCAAAACAGATTATGCTATCCCATATTATCACTCACGACATGCGCTTTATTTTTATTTGCAATCGACAAAAGGAATTTCATTGTATGCCATTACAACTTTCCTTAAATCTTAAATTATATACCCACCCTCATCTGGGCGAAGAAAGCAGAATATATAAAGTGCTTTTCACACAATTAGTGGATTTTTAGCCCCACCTTCATATTATTTATGCGACTAGAATAATGCACCACAAAATTTATTATACTATATTTTCCTTTTTTTGTCAAACATATTTCCAAAATTTCTCATTTTTTATTTTTCTCATGTCTTGTAATAATTGAAATATCAGCAAAAATGTGGTAAAATTAATATATTATACTTTTTTAGGAGGAAAAAACGGTGAAAACAATAAGACCAGCAACAAACAGAAAGGCATTATCAGAGTGGATTCGGGTTTCTAAAGAGGAATTAGAACGTACCAATCTGATGTTGTCAACCGTCAACGCCGAGCCCATTGATGAAATGTGGAAATGGCTTCAGCCCCAAATGATATTCGTCATTCAAATACATGCTTTGGGCACAAGATGTTTTGGAGCCACCACTCATCTTACGGTGAAAAAAATTGACGTATTAGAAGCAGCAAGAAACAAAGCCAAAGCTCTTATCCTTTCTGAGGAACCGACTTACAGCGAGAAAGTAAAAATTGTAAGCAAGCTCATCAATCGATCTGACATCATTGCCATGGAGGTTCTTCCCAACGAGGAAAATCTTGTAGACCAAGCAAATCTCTATCATATCTGGGTGGCTGAAAAATCTCAATTTCCCTTTAGCATCATAGACACTACTACACTTCCTGAAGGAAAAGAATGGGAAAGCGAAATTGTAGACGGCTTAGACATTGAATTCATGGTTCGTACCAAACGGTACGAAAAAGGCAAAGCAGCATATCTGTATGTTCGGAGAAAAGATGGAAAAGAACTCTGTTGGAGAGAAAAACAAAAACTGAAAAATGAGCTTCAATATGAGGGCATAAATGCAGTAGAAATTATCTCTAAGCATGGTATTGACAAACCTACATGCCTTCTGTGCTTGCCTCTTGACTTCACTCTTAACTTCGGACTTCACATGCAATAGTATTTTATTCGTTTTTCCACAAATGGTTATCTAAGTTATATAACCAGAAGGGGTGCTTAGGAAGTAAAATTTCCAGGCACCCCTTCTTTATTTTAACTAATTATACTCTTAATCTATTCTCCACAATTGAAATTTACCAGTGATTTCGTCTACTTCTTTCGTATCTCCATATATAATAGCTCCCACTATCTGTCCTTTTAATTTTTAAAATTCCTATTTAACTCTTTTTATAATATAATTTTCTAATATATCTATTGTTTGAGCAACGCCTATTTTTGATGTATCAATACATAAATCATAATTATTTCTATCTCCCCAAGTTTGATTTGTGAAGTGTTTATAATATTCTGCTCTTTGTTTATCTATTTGCATAATTTTATTTTCTGCTAACTCTGAATTCAAATTTTCAAATTTTATTTTTCTATTAACTTTGAAATCCATATCTGATGAATAAATAAATACTTTTATTACATTGTGATTATCTTTTAAAATATAGTCGGAGCATCTTCCAATAATGATAGAACTCTCTCCACTATTATATAAATCTTCTATAACCTTCGCTTGTTTTAAGAATAGATTATCATCAGCACTAATAGGAGATAATTCATTATTATTTGAGAATACATAGTTCGTTGCAAATCCATACCAAAAACTTGATTTTTGTTTTTCATCAACTTTTTCTAACATTGCCATATCTATATTATAATTTTCTGAAACCTTTGCTAATAACTCATTGTCATAGCATTTTACATTTAATCTTTTTGCTAATTCTTGTCCTATATATTTTCCACCACTACCAAATTCTCTACCAATAGATATAACAAAATGGTTATTTAGTTTTTCTATTGGTTTATTATTAGTAATATCATTTTCTTGTTCATCTTCTTTTGCTAATTTACTAATTTTTCTACATTCTACTGTAGCAAATATAACTGTAACAATAAATGCTCCTATATCAGATACAGGTCCAGCCCATAGCATTGTATATAAATTGCCACACAATCCAAATATACATACTCCAGGAACAAGCAATATAACATCTCTCATTAAAGACAATATCATTGCTTTATATGGTTTGTCTATTGACTGCAAATATATACAACTTGCTTTTTGAATACAACAAAGTAATATTCCTCCTAGATAAATTCTGAAAGATAAACAAGCATATTCTTGATAAAATTCTAAATTGTTTGCATGTCCTCCAAATAAACTTACAATAACGTTTGGTGCAAACTCAAATAATAACATAGATATAACACCAATTATAACATTGCTAATTATAATTAGCTTATATGTTTCTAATACTCTTTTATACTTTTTAGCTCCATAATTAAATCCTATTATCGGTTGCCCTCCAACTGCAACACCTAAACTAAATGCTAATACTATGGCGAATATTTTAAATACGATTCCTAATGCTCCTCCTGCATCTGTTGCATTTTCTCCACCTATTGTTCCTACAACATTATTTGCTACAATAGTGATAATTGCAATAGATACTTGTGTAATAAAACTTGAAATTCCTAATTTTAAAAGTTTCCCTAATACTTTTGTATCAATTCCAAAACTTTCTTTAGTTAGTTTCATTAGTTTTGGTTTTCTAAAATATATTGCACATAATAAAGCTGACACAATTTGTCCTGCTATTGTTGCAATAGCTGCTCCTTGAACTCCTAAATCAAATACAAAAATAAGAATTGGGTCAAAAATTAAGTTTATAATTGCTCCTACTATTGTTGAAATCATTGAGTAACCTGGTGCTCCACTTGCACGAATGATTGATGCCATTGCTGATGCAAACATATAGAAAGGTGTACCACACAAAATTATTTTATAATATTGCTCAGTAAATAATATACATCTTTCATCATATCCATTTACACCTAATAGTCCAAGTATAGGTTTCATAAAAATAAAACCTACTATGACTAAAAGAATACTTAACAATATTACTGTAATAATTGCATTTCCTACACTTTTGTTGCTTGTATTTTCATCTTTTGCTCCAAGAGAAATGCTAAATAAAGTTGCACAGCCATCTCCTATTAATTGTGCAATAGCTAATGCTACTACAGTAAATGGAAACACTAAAGTTGTTGCCATTATACCTGCTGTTCCTGCACCACTATTTCCAATAAATATTTGGTCAACTATATTGTAAAGAGCACTTACTAACATAGCAAGTACACAAGGAATTGAAAATTTAATTAGTAGTTTTTTTATTGGTGCATTTGTTAAATAAAAGTTTTCGTTCGATTCGTTCATAAGTCTAATACCTCCTTTAAATTTTAGCCAAAAAATAGCATAGAAATCCTTTTTGTCGGATTTCTACGCTTTCTTTCGCTGTCCATGACCTTTACATTATACAAAATTTTCTTTTATTTTGTCAAGAATGAATTTCAAATTTTTATAATTTTTTATTATTAGATTTTTATTTAATTCTAATAATAAATTACAATTTGCCTTCTATATATATCATAAATGCACAAATTTATATAAATTTGTAAAATAACACAAAATATGTCTTCTTCTGGTATTCCACTATTTTTTAATGATACAGAAAGACGAAAAAAACAGTAAATCATAAAATTTACTGTTTTGCTGGAGCAGGTAGCGGGAATCGAACCCGCATAGCCAGCTTGGAAGGCTGGAATTCTACCATTGAACTACACCTGCATTTCGTTTGAACAAGTATTATTATAAATGCTATATTTCATTTTGTCAAGAACTTTTTTGAATTTTTTTTATTTTTTTGCATACCTTTTATCAAACGAAAAGGTGGGTTCAATATGAAATTCTTATTTGACTATTGTAAAGGTATTTTGATTGGCAGTGGTGCTATTCTTCCTCGGCATTAGTAGTGGTGTCTTTTGCGTTATTTTTGGCATTTATGAAAAATTAGTCAATAGTGTATTAAATTTATTCAAGGACTTTAAGAAAAACTTTCTGTTTCTCCTTCCTATTGGTTTAGGCGGAATAACAGGAGTCTTTTTAGTAGGCAAAATTTTAAATTTCTTTTTTGCGAGTTATCCTATGCCAACCAGTTTTTGTTTTATTGGCTTAATATGTGGTTCTCTTCCTATTCTTTTTAAACAAGCTAATCAGAAAAAGGGATTCAGGCTTCATTATAGTATCTTCTTACTGGCTGCTTTTGGTATTGGGCTTTTGTCTATTAGGTTAGAAACCGTTTTGCCTGCTCTTATTCAAGTAGATAGCAATAGCATTTCTTTTTTCTATTTTGTATTAGCTGGATTTGCAATGTCTATTGGTATTGTTGTTCCAGGAGTAAGCAGTACTGTTGTTCTTATGTGCTTAGGAGTATATTCACATTACCTAAATGCTGTTGCTACCGCTAACCTTTCTATTTTATTTCCAATGGGAATTGGAGTTTTACTAGGAAGTATTTTATTTTTAAAAATCATTCAATTTTTATTAGACAAGTATTACTCTCAAACATTTTATGCAATTATTGGATTTGTGTTAGGCTCTATTTTTGTACTCTATCCAGGTATAGAATTTACTGGTCAGGGTATTTTACCTCTTCTTCTCTTTATGATTAGTTTTTGTATTGGTTTGGCTTTTGAAAAGTTGGATAGTTCTCATTAAGTATTCCAATAAAAAAGATGTGTGGCAAGATTAGTCTTTCTAGCCACACACTTTTAAGTCAAATAGTTTTTATTCTGTCCTCAAAGCTTCCACTGGATCCTTCATACTAGCCACTTTCGCAGGAATCAAACCTGCTATTATCGTTAATATTAAACTAATTAATACTAGCCCTATCATATGTGTTACCTTTAAAGTTGTATGGATAGATACTTCTGTTGCAGCTAGAATAATCGAGTTAATTGGAATAGTCATCAGCATGGTAATTCCTACTCCCATAAGACCTGCAATTAAGCCAATAATAAATGTCTCTGCATTAAATACTCTTGAAATATCTCTTTTTGAAGCCCCTATTGCCCTTAATATTCCTATTTCCTTCGTTCTCTCTAATACTGAAATATATGTGATAATACCAATCATAATAGAAGAAACTACTAAAGAGATACTAACAAATCCAATGAGCGCAAAACTAATAGCATCAATAATTTGTGTAATTGATTTCATCATTGTGCCAACTAAATCTGTATAGTTAATCACATTTTCATCTTTTCCTTCATCTCTTTGTTTTTGATTATAGTCTTCTATTGCTTTGCTAATGGACTCTTTACTTTCAAAATTCTTTGGATAAATAGAAATAGAAGTTGGTTTTTCTAAATCAATAGCACCTAATGTTTTTAGGTTATTTTCATAGGTCGCATTTTGATTTTCTGTATAAGTCTGCATTATCTTTGCAATCTCTTCACTACTCATTTGACTAATTGCTAATTTTTGTTCATTACTTAAATCATTAAAGTTAAACTCTTTCTTTTCTCCTTCTTTTGGAAATTTAAGACCAGTAAACACATTAACATCTTTTTTCTCTTTTTGTTCTTTTACGATTTTTGCTTCATTTGTTTTGTTAATGACATATTCCTTTAATTCTTTTATATAGCCAATTCCTGTATCCATTGCCATCGCTGTACTTTGCTTATTCTGCTTAATAATTCCAACTACTTTAATACTTTCACAATCTTTCAATTTCTTTTTCATGTAATCTGTATCTTCACTTTTATCAATCCATAATCCCTTTTCTTTTTGATAATAGTCAGAATTTAAAACTAATTTGAAAGATAAATTTAATAAATCTTCGTAAGTATAAGAAAGTTCGGGTTCTTCTTCTATCTCTTCTCCTTTTTTTGCCTTTTCCCATCTATCTGTCAACTCTTCTTGACTTTTTAATCCTAAGGTATATAGCGTATAATCATCAATTTCATAATTACTATTAACAATTAATACTACCTCATTATATTTTTCTGGCCATTTCCCTTCTACCATATCATATTGTGATTGTAATAACTCCTTATTATCTAGCATTTCTGTCCATACATTGGTGTTCATAATGCTCATAGAACTTCCTCCTATCATTGCCATAGGAGAATTTTGCTGAGCCTCTTGCATTGCTCCCATTCCCATACTATCCATAACTGTACTAGGATTAACTTGCACAATACCATCTTTGGTATCTTCTTTATATAAATTCAAATCTAAGTTATAGTTGTATTTAATACTATTACTATTTTTTACAATCTCATTCTCTTCTTGTTCTAAAAACTTCTTTAACTCAGTCAAATTGTTATTATCCATCTTATTAGAAAGAGTTGTCATCATTTCAGACATAACATTACGAGAATAAATCTTTCCTTCTTCCCTCTGCTTTTCTTCTGCTTCCATTGACATCATTTTTTCTATCATACTAGAAGTATCAATCACAGCCTCCTCAATCGTAATTGGGTAAGAAGACAATGTATCTTCTTCTACTTTTGCAATATAGTTTCTCATTCCAGTAGAAATAGCAAGAATTAGAGCAATACCAATAATTCCTATACTTCCTGCAAAAGAAGTAAGTAAGGTTCTTCCCTTTTTCGTTAGCAAGTTATTCAAACTTAAGTTAAGAGCAGTAAAAAACTTCATAGAAGTACGTCTTGTTTCTTTACTATCGTTAATTTCTTGCTTTTCTTGAGTATATGGATTTGTATCATCTAGCATTGTTCCATCTGAAATTCTAATAATTCTAGTAGAATACTTCTCTGCCAACTCTGGGTTATGGGTAACCATAATTACTAGCTTATTTTTTGCAATCTCTTTTAAAATCTCCATAACCTGCTTGCTTGTTTCTGTATCTAGCGCACCTGTTGGTTCATCTGCCAAAATAATTTCTGGGTTATTCACAATCGCTCTAGCAATTGCTACTCTTTGCATTTGGCCACCAGACAATTGGTTCGGCTTTTTATATATTTGCTCCTTTAGTCCAACCTCTTCTAAAGCTTTAATCGCTCTTTCTCTTCTCTCTTTTTGGCTAACACCTGATAAAGTAAGAGCAAGTTCTACATTAGAAAGAACAGTTTGATGTGGAATTAAGTTATAATTTTGAAATACAAATCCAACAGAATAATTGCGATAAGCATCCCAATCTCTATCTTTAAATTCTTTGGTAGACTTGCCATTAATAATTAAATCTCCACTTGTATATCTATCTAGCCCACCAATAATGTTAAGCAAAGTTGTTTTTCCTCCACCACTTTGCCCTAGTATAGATACAAACTCACTTTTTCTAAACTCTACATTAATTCCTTTTAAGGCATGAACTACATTCTCGCCTGCTTGATAATCTTTTTTGATATCTTTTAAAGTTAACATTTTCTCTTCCTTTCTGTCAGGTTGGGGACGTTCCTTTTTCTGACATCTTTGTCAGGTTAGGGACATACCTTTACTTTTTATTTTTAAGGAGTGTCCCCTATATGACACTTTTGTCAGAAAAAGGAACGTCCCCAACCTGACAAACTGACACATATTGAATTACCTCAACATCACTATTTTTACTTCTTTCCACCATACAGTTATATACTTCATCTCTTAGCTTTTGTTTTGCCTCTTTTACTGTTAAAGTTTCGTCTGAAAAAAATGGTCCATCAATATAGCTGACAATTTGTACTTTATCCCCCTTTTTTCCATATTTTTGATAAGTATTGGTAAAGCAAAATACTGGTGTTTTTAGTTTCACAGGATATTCAAAAGAAACCGCTTTAAATGGTCTAATCTTGGTATAATATGGCCAGATATGTGCTTCTGGATAAATGGTAATAGCATATCCTTGCGCAATTCTTTTATTAACCGTTTCTAAAAAATTCTTCATTGCCTGCTTATTTCCCGGAACAGGTATCGCTCCTAGCATTTCTACTAAATGTTCTAGCCCTTTCATAGAAATATTCTCTGGATTAACAATAAAAAAGTTTCTTTGGGGATACATTGCTACACTTGGAATAAACGTATCTGCAAAATCTTGTGTATGATTTCCATAGATAAAATATCCTTGCTTCTTGTATGGTTTTAGCTTTTCTTTTCCTATATATTTCATATGCAATTTTAGTTTATTATATCCCACTTTAATAGGCATACTTAAAATATTTTGCACCACAAAAGAGCAAAAATTCCACAATGGATTTCGATGTAAATAACAATAGTTTTCATCGATTACTCTAGGTGTTATTTTTGCTCTTGAAAATTCCTCATTTAGTTCATCTTGGTAATAAATTACTTTTTGCTCTTTTTCTTTCAATTTTCCTATCTTTCTTTATAACTCTATCTCTTTCTTCTCAGTAGTATATTCTAATGGAACTTTGTAAAATTCCTCATATACTCTTTTCCAAATTGCCGCATTTTGTTCTTTCATTTGCACCATATTTTCTTTATCTGATAACTCACTATTTGGATAAATTGGCTTTTCAATATGAATAACATATTGTTGTACTGGGAAATCATCTTCTCCCATAATGTCGCTATCTTCCATTGTAATAAAAATTGGAATAATTGGCACATTATTTTTACTAGCCAACTTAAATGCTCCATTTTTTAATGGCTTTGGTTTACGATAATTCCACCACATACTTTGCTCTGGATAAATCAAAATAAAGTCTTTTCTTTGTAAAATGGTATCTACTGCTTTGATAAATTCCATCATAGTTTCATTGCTAGAACTTAATGGCAAGGTATCACAGTGTCTGAAAAAGAAACCATATAATCCTGAAAAGTTGGTATAATTTCCTTCACGAATAATTTTATATAATTTTCTTTTTTTCAACTGTCCTGCACGTCTGCATACTTCTTCAATTGCAAAACTATCATAAGGATTAAAGTGATTACATGTAAGGATAGCACCTGTTTCAATATTTTGTAAGTTTTCTATTCCTTGCACATCTTTAATAATTAATTTTTTGTTTTTTAGTAAACTATCTAAAAAGTGTTCTCCTATTTTATTGGCAAATTTCGTTTTGATTTTATTACTACTTTTCTTGTTTAAATAATCTACATTATCTGCTGTTAAAGTAATGGTTGGTGGATCTTCTTCCGCGTCAATATCGAAAATTCCCTGTCTTTCCATATCTTCAATTCTTTTTAAGACATTTAATCTTTCTTGATGTTTTTCATTTAACCCTTCTTCTCTATCTTCTAATATTGCTTCTAATGTACTATTATCTCGTTTTAATAAAGTCTTTAGCGTCCATCTTTTTGTACTTTCATTAATTTCGTCTAACTTCCTTTTGGGAATTCTATCATCACCCACACAGTCAGATTCTTTCTTTGCTAAAGCTTTCAAATTTTCGTATTGCTCTCTATCTCTAAAACGTTCTTCTTCTGAATAATTGTCCTTGATATTTTTAATATCCTCATAATATTCGGTTTTTTCAGCATATTGCCAAAAATACTCTTCATATACAATACCATCATAATGCCATGGTTTATAGTTTAGATTATAATGGATTAGATTTAATTTTTCTACTTTTGTTTTGTTATTTGGCACAGGCATCCTGTTCCAACCATTCTCTAGTATTTTAGTTCTTCCCTTACATAATCTATTCAAGTAGTCTTGGTCTTGTACAACTGCAAATTTTACTGTTTCTAATAAATACAAGAATTTTTCTTGAAACTTAGATTTACGCATTTCATCTAAGTTCATGACCAAAACACCTGCATTAAAGTACTTTCTGTAATCTGCTACTCCAACTACCTTTTCTACATATTCTTGGAAAATCTCTTCATTTTGAATAATATCATCTGGTACAACTGCCACTAAATTACTACCCATATCTTGGAGATATAACTCTGCTACATCTCCTAATAATACTGTATCGCTATCTAAGTAGATAACTTTATTGTATTGTGGATAGATGTTTGGAATAAATAATCTAAAATAGGTTGTCTTTGTGTAATAGTCACGTGTAAATAATTTGTCCTTAATCTCTTCGATATAATAGTTCAAATCTACAAACTCTATTTTGACATTATCTCTTTCATATTTTAGAATCTTCTTTTTGTTCTCTTCACAAATATTAGTGTATAACACCTTAATTGCATAATAATATTCTTTCGAACTATTTTCTATCAATGAATGGATAGACACTGCTAAAAACGGTACATATCCATCATCTACCGCATAAAAAATCGGTATTACTTCTAAATTATTCTCCATCTTATTTTCTCCCTACTTTGTTATGAGTTCTTTTTGTTCAAATTTCTCTTTTAGCTTTAAATACTCTTCTAAATCGCTATCAAATACATGGCACTTATATACACTATGTACTTTATCAATATGCCATTGCTTAATATTTTCTGTATGTGGATATGGTCTATACATTAATCTCTTGCAAAAATGGCAAATGACTGTATCTTCTTTATTGAATTTAGATTGTTCATTATAAATGCGTGGAAGTAATTTCTTTTTAGTAGTAGACCTAAACACTGCATCTTGGTCTGCAAATAGCATTTTCTTTGTTTTGATTTTTTCTCTAGCTTTTTCTAAAAGTCCGGTTTCCTTTATTTTTTTCATATTCATGAGTAGCATACCTGCATTAATGTAATCTGGTCTAACAAACCAACAACCGATATTTTTCTCTTACTGCTGCATACTCATATTCTGAAACATCAATATCATATAGCTTAGATAAATCATCAGCTACCATCATATCAATATCTAAATAAAGTAACTTGTCTGGAACTTCTGCTATTTTATCTGCTAAAAGCCTCAACAAAGTATATGGCGTACAATAGGCTCCTTCATTAGGACACCCTTTGAACTCTTGCTCATATAAATCTGTTACATCAACTTTTATTACTTCATTTCTTTCATCTTTTGCTTTTATTACTTGATTTAAGAAATCAATTTGTTCATCTCGAATCGCTGTATATTCTGGCTTTATTCTAGTAGCGTCCATTGTAAAAATGTAACAGTGAACAGGCTCTTTTGTTCTATTCTTGATAGAAATTAGTTGTGTTAATGCTCCATCAAATACTTTTTCATTTCCACTTAATAATAGATTAATCATCCTTTTATTTCCTTTTTTCTATATTCTAGGAATTACACGTAAGTGTAATGACGTAGAAGAGAGTTATGCGAAACGTTACAAATTCTTAAAGCTTTGCTTTTAGAATTTGTTAGTTCGTATTTCTTTCTTTTATATCATAAAATATAAAAAAATACAACATACTTTTTAGTTCAAGTATGCTGTATGTCCTTTATTTTATAGTAATGCTTCCTATTCCGCCTTCTACTTTAATGTTATTTTCTCCTTTACCATAAGTAGCACCATCTGATACTTCTTTTCCATCTATTGTAATAGATCCAATTCCTTTATTTGCTTTTATCGTATATTTGTCAATTCCATTTTTTAGAGTAACTTCTAATTTTCCAACTCCTGCATTAATTTTGGTATCTCCCAATAAGCTTGACACCATTTTAAACATGCCCACTCCCATATCTAAATTTAGGTTTGCAATTTCTCCTGATAGGATTTCTACTTTTCCTGCTCCACCTTCGATTTTTGCTTTTTGTGTAACATTTAAATCTTGAATGGTAGTCTTTCCTGCTCCAATATCTAAATCTAGCTTTTTACATTCTAGTTTTTCAGTTTTAATTTCACCTGCTCCTGCTGCAATTTTAATCGTATCTAATACAGTGTTTCTTGGAACAGTAATAATAATTCTTCTTGGGCTATTTTGTCTAAATAAATTTACATTCTTTTCTCTAATCACTAATTCATCTTCAGACTGTCTTGCTTCTACGTTACTTGTATTACTAGCTACTTTGAATTTATCACCTTGTTGAATAGTTAATGTCGCATACTCAATATCTATTTTTAATTTTGCAATTTGCGTATTGTCAAATTCCTTTTCTACCTTTTCATCTCTTCCCACTTCATTATGAATTATATTGTTGGAAGTTTCTGATTCTCTTTCTGTTCTTGTAAAACCTAAAATTTCACTAAAAGTATTTAGTCCAAAAAGAATAGATGATACAATGCTAATTATAATGAAAATAGCAAAAGCAATGGCACAATATTTAATAATTCTTTGTATGGTTGTCATCTTATTTCAACACCTCCAAATATGCAAGTAGCATTAATATATAAAGTTGGTGCTTCTGGGTTTGTGGTATGGCTTGCTCTATCATTTACTCCACCAAATATTGGAGTTGATTTGATTTTAACTTGTACATTACTTGGTACAAAAATATCAATTCCCCCAAAAGTGCTACTAGCATTAATCACTTGGTCTGAGTTAATAATAGCATTTCTTAAATCACATTTTACTCCGCCAAATACAGCTGTAAAGTCTGCTCCTTTAAATTCCTGTCTATCAAAGTTCAAATTCTGTCCTGAAAAAGTAGCACAGTATTCTGTTTGTCCCTTTTTATTTGCATTTAAGTTTTTGATTTCTTGATTGATTTTTCCACCAATTGCTTCTCTAAAAATAAAGCATAGTCCAACAACTACTAAAACAGTTGGCACTAATAGTTTCCACATTAAATCAAAGTCTAAAATTCCTTGGCAACATAGTAATAATGCTACACCTATTAAACATCCAATTAAATTTCCTATTTTTTCTCTTTCTCTAAAGATTCCTATGAAGCAAGGAATAATAATAAATAAAGTCCACCATCCTCTAAAGAAGATATCAATATCAGTTATTCCCATAGCATTTAAGCCTAGTACAAGTCCTAGTGCAATAAATACTAATCCCCATAAAATATTTCCAAATTTTTTCATTTTTTTCTTCCTTTCTTGACGCCTTTAAGCATCAATACATCATTTTATGTCTCTGTTATATCATAAATTCAAAAAAAATACAACTTTATTAGAGTTGTACTTTGCATTTTAAGATTATCTTAATAACTTGAGGCTCCAATTTGAAACCTCAAATTACTTTTCACTTACTATATCTTCTATTATTATTTTTCTATCTTGATTCTTTTCTTTAATTTCTTTTGCCCTATAAGAATATATCTTATATTGGTGTTTATTGTCAAATCTAATAATAACAGCTTTTGTATATTGATTTCCTTCTGAACTAGATAATTCTTTAATAATTAAACTGGCCTTTGTTTCATTCAATGTTTCAAATGTAGTTAAAAATCCTATTCCACTACCTCCAGTATCTTTGTGAGTAGTAACTTGCTCTAGTCCGAGTTTCAATAAAGTGCCTATTTCAAATTCTATTCCTGTATCATAGATACACAACTCATATTTTTTATCTTTGATTCCTAGTATTGCAAATATTTCTCTATCAGTTGCTTTACTAGAATTAATAGCAATAATGGCATCTCTAATGTGGTCACCTATCATTGTTGCAAGTTTGCTCTTAGCAATAATATGATTTACTAAATAAAACATATCTCCCGCTATCTTTAACTTAAATTCTATTTTATTTTTGTCACATTCTGTTTGCATATATTTGAACATATCATCTATTTCAGGAATTTCTGTTAAGGGCAATGTTGGCAAACTTTTCATTGCTTCTAATTTTTGTGAATATTCTTTTGTTAAATCTTGTATTCTATTAATAACTCCTAACTCTTCTGCTGTTTCCATATTGCTTAGATTATCTTTTACAGACATCTCCAAGGCTTTTTGTCTGTTATAAAATTCATGTGTAATTTTGCTTATATTAAATTTCTCTGCTTTTAGTCTTTCTATTTCTTTATCTTTTTCTACTAGTTCTCTTTCGTAATCTTGCATTGTTTCTTTTAATAGTTTTTGTTTATAGTACATGGTAAGAGTGCGTTGGATAGTTATGATCATTATAATTGTTATAATGATAAATGAAATTAACAAACTAGTAGTCATTTCGTCATAATAAGTTCCAATTAAACAGTATAATAAAATGATAATTGTACTAATATTTATTACAACAATGTTAGTAAGTTCATTATTCAATTTAGTTTTCAAAAAATTAAATCCATTTTTAAATCTTTTAATTTTGAAGAAACCATATATCAATATAAATTGTATTATAAGTAGCATCAATAAGTTTATGTAAATGTTCTCCATATGAAAAAAATCATATACAATTTTATAAGGAATATACGATATTATTGCACTTATTCCATAACAAATTATACATATTGCATAGGAAGTTATGCCAATAATTAATGCATATCCTAATTTTATTTTTGATATTACCCCTAATAAAGTACTGTATAATATAATTAAAAGCAATATTGATAAAAAGATATTCACATTATAATTTATATAAACACTAACCACAGTCAATATCAGATCGGATATTAATATCAATGCAATATTTCTCTTTTTTATATCTAATATTTTCACAAATCCCCAATATACATATATGTTAATAACTAACAATCTAATGAAATATATAATCATACCTGTTTGTAACTCCATAATATCTTCCCTTCAAGTACAATTATATATAAAAAAAATGCAACAATCAATATAACACTTTGTTTTAAATGTATTATTTTTGATTATTGCATATTTTTTTATTTGCCTCCGCCAAACCAATATCTTATCCAATCTAAGAAACTCATACTATCACCTCCCCTGTGTGCTTATATTTACAATAAAAAAATATCATGTATACATGATTGTATACATGATATTCAGAGGTGCTTTTCTGTTGTATTTCATTATTTCTTATGACATTAAATGACACTTTTCTTACTTTTTTCTAAAATATAACGCTAGGAGTAATTAAGTTTATAATTCCTTTTTTATTTTGTCTGCATAATAATAAATTAATTCTGTAGGAGTTGGTACACCAGTTTCATAATTAATTCTTGCAGTATAATAAGTTGTTAAATCTTCTAATGACGATATTCTCCATGCGTGCAATATTGCATTTTGCATAGCTCTACTAATTGTGCTATTCGACTTTTTATATTTGCCTACTAGATGTTGAATAATTGATATTTTGCTGTCTTCTTTATCATTCTTAATGACAAAATAAATAGCATCACATAAATATTTCTTTCCTTGCAAATGTGAACTAATTCCAATTAATTCTAGTTCTTTATTAATTTTATCCATAATTTTGTCTTCTTCTACTTTTTCATCTACTTCATATTCCACTGTTTTCTCATTCTCATAGCCACTTAATAAGAGTAACGTATTTAAAATCTTTTCTTGCGAATAATTTAATTGTTTCTTATAAAAAATGAAATCTATTTTATTCTTGTGGCAAAAATCATATACAGAGTCAGAACATACATTAGTAGTCACAACAATATTAGGTCTTTTGGCTATACTTTGTTTTGCCATATTTTCAATAAATTCAAAGCCACTACCTTCACCATTATTTAATTCTAAATCTAGAATTACAGCATCTGGTTTATAATATTTTAAATATTCAACTGCTTTCGCTGCTGAATTTGTAACCGCTACTAAATTGATATCGCCTCTTTTATCACAAATAGCTTTGTATTTATTGCATTCTTCCATATCATCTTCTACTAATAATACTTTTATTGGTGCTTTCGACATTTTCCTTCCTCCGCTAATTTTTTTGGTCATATAATATCATAATTTGTAATATTTTTCCACATTTTAATATTATTTATATTCATTTTTACATTTATATAATTGTTTAAAATAACTTGTATATAAAGATTTACAAGGAGTGAATTTACTTATGAAAGAAGAAATAGGAAAAAGAATTAGACAAATTAGAGAAGATATGGGAATGACAAAAGAAAAGTTTGCTAAATTACTTGGAATTTCCGGTCAATATTTAGGAGTTGTTGAACATGGCAAAAGTTATTTATCCATAGAAAAACTAAAAGTCCTTTGTGATTTAACTAATTTATCAGCTGATTATATTCTATTTGGCAAAGATAATTATTTAATTAGTAATACACAAAAAACTTTGTCAGAATTTTCTGTAGAACAAATAGAAACTGGTTGTAATGTTCTACAACACTTAGCCTTATTTTTAAAATGTAAATGAAATTGAACATATTTATTTGTTTTGAAACATTTATATTGACATTATTTTGTTATTACTATAAAATATAATATATTATATTTTATAAA
>CAOXTD010000007.1:0-58629 GCA_948560265.1 uncultured Clostridia bacterium
TTAGATGTACATGATAATGAGATAGTTAGTTATGAAGTAGACTTCAAAGAAAAAATGATTATTCTAAGAACTGTTAGTGAACAAAATGAAAAAGTACAAGTTGTATTTAAAGATGTGTTAGCTAATTTCTTTGAAAATGGAGGTCACCAAAATATTATTTTCGACATTGTTACAGACACAATAAAAGATTTCATTAGAGAAAATGAAAAAATGCTAAAGGAAAAGAAGAATATGTGTTGACCTATGTGTTATACAGATTTAAAGGAATTACAGAAATTACTAGAAGCGAGAAAATACAAATATTTTTTTATTGAATCTTCTCACGGCTTATCAGGTTGGGTATTAGCAAAAGAAATGGAGATATTTGAAAGTTAAAGAAAAATATAAAATAGTATAGATTTAACATTTACTAAATCTATACTATTTTTTCATAATATATCAGCAAACCCAAAAAATGCTAAAACAGGTTAAGAAAGATATTTACAAAAAAAATGGAATAGCATATAATGATTTCACTATGTAGTATAAGGAGGAAAAAAGAAAACCATGAAAACAAGAAAACGAAAAGCCATAGTAATCACGGTAATCCTATTGATGCTTTTAACGGCGGTAGGTTTTAGTGTAAAAGCTAATACCAAAACGACAGGGGAATTTAATGTACAAATTAATTTAAAATTCCCAACACAAAATGAAAAACCAACTATTACTATGAAAAAAATAGGAGGTAAAAAAACATACAGTCCATCAGAAGTTTCTAACAGTGACACAGCATTGTATTATCATTTTGATGCATTAGAAACAGGAGAATATGAGCTAGAAGTAACAGGAAAAGGTTATATTACATATAAACAACCAGTTACGATTGAAAATCAATTGATGGAACTAAAACTAACCAATGGATATGACCAAGTAGCTAGCAGCAAAATAGGGGTTATTGTTTTAGGAGACATTAATGGAGATCATGTCATTGATGAAAAAGACCAAAATTTAATGATACAAAAAATAGAAGCAGGTAAATATGATAAAAAATATGACCTAAATGGAGACAAAAAGCTAGACATTATTGACTTATCATATATTACTTTTAACCAAACAAAAAATACAGAGGGAAGTCCTAATAAGACAGCAACTCCAATTAATTTATTAAATACACAAAAAATTGCAGTAGAAGAAAAGCAAGGTACCAAAATTAAATTAGAAGAAGGTACTAAACTAGAAGATGTTTTAAAAAATAATGAAAAATATATTACATTAGCACCAACAGGAGAAGAAGCAGAAATTTCACAAGATAATCCAGTAGAAATTTCACTTGATTTAAGCCAAAGTGAAAACCAAACACAAGCAATTGTGATTTCACCAGCAAATGACCCGAATAATTTTATCAAAGATGGTGAAGTTATTATTGTAGATGAAAAAGGCAATGAAATTAGTGTTCCAATTAAAACACCAGAAGTAACACCAAATCAACGTATTGCAAGAGCATTTGCAGGTGGTGCAAGAGCTATGACAAGAATAGCAAAAGCAATTACAAATGAAATTGCAACAATAGAACAAGATGGAACCGTAGTAATCAATTTAAGAGGGCAAGTTGCTATTAAAAGGATTACGATTAAAGTAACAGAGACAGGAAGCAACAAATTAGCAGATATTTCTAAAGTAGAGTTTTTAAATAATATGGAAGAAAGAATACCTGCACCAGAAATGGATATACCAGAAAATCTAAGAGCAGTAGCAGGAAGCAAAGAGTTCTCACTTACTTGGGACAGAGCAAGAAATGTAACAGGATATGAAGTAAGTATTAAAGCAATTAGTGAAAGAAAATTTGGTAAAGAAGAATTTATTACAAATGCTATAACAGATATTATTAGAACAGATACCAATAGTCTAAAAGTAAGTAGCTATAATCAAGATAAAATAAAAAATGGAACAAAATTTGAAGTAAAAGTACAATCTATTAATGGTGAATGGAAAAGCGGATACTGTAAAGTAATCTATGTTACACCAAAACCAAATAAGAAACCAGATGCACCAGATAATGTATCAGTAACAGGCGCATATAAAAGCTTAAATGTAACATGGAAAGACATGGAAGATACTGATACCTATAGTGTATATTATAGAGAATATGAAAAAGGAAACTATATTCAAGCTGTAACAGGTCTTGCCAATAATAGTTATACAATTGAAAACTTAGAAAGCAATGTAAAATATCAAGTATATGTAACAGGTACAAATGCAATAGGAACTAGTAACCCATCTATTGTAGGAGTAGGTACTACTATTAGCTTAGAACCAGCAATTATGCCAAAATACAAATTAATTAACACATCAAATGGAGAAGGAAAAGTAACAAATCATATTAAAAATGTAACCTTTGGTAGCGTAGGAACAAATAGTATGATAGATAGTCCTTTAGATGAAGGAAAAGCAGGAAGCGGTTTAGGAATGGTAGACGATAATCACACTTCATACTTTAACAGATCAGACTGGGATATGGGATGTAGTTATCCAGACAAAAATAAAGTACCATTTATTGAATTTGATGACTATTACCAAATGAGCTATATTGCATTCTCAGCAATAAAAGATAATGGAGTAGTAAAAGCTGCACGTATTTATTATACAGACAGAGAAGGAAACCAAAAACAAATTGGTAACTATTCTGTATTAGGAAGAACCTGTGAAAATGGTAGAAAATATTATGTGATTAAGCTTCCAGAACCAATTGAAACAAATAAAATTGGTATTGGTTTAGAAGGAAATTCTTATGTAAGAGAAATCACGATAGCAGAAATTAAGTTCTACTATCATGACACATTAGAAAATGACATTAACAATCTATATGCAGACCAAATGCATGTAACATTAAGGGAGGATGTTAACCAAGATACTTTAGATGCATTACAAACAAGACTAGACACTAAAGATTCTGACGAATATCATCCAGAAAGAGAAATGTTACAAAGAGAATTAGATACAGCAAAAGAAATCTACAATAACAAAACTTTAAATGAAGCAATTCAAATAGACACAACTGTTACAAAGAAGAAAGATGGACATATTACCTTTAGCGGAGGATTAAATGCATGGCAACCATTAGGTGTAGTTGCACACGAAAGTGAACAACTAGAAATCTATGTAGGAAATCCAAAATTAGCAGTAGGTTCTAATACAAATCTAGTTTTAATCGCTACACAATATCATGCAGAATCTGGTAAATGGCATCAAGCAGTAACTACTTTAAAAGTAGGTAAAAATGAAGTTACCATACCAAGAATAGCAACATTTGATTTTGAACAAGGTGGAGCATTATACATTGAATACACAGGAAATAATGCAAATGATATTTATGGTGTAAGAGTAAGTGGTGGAAGTAAAGTTCCAATGCTAGATGTTTCAAAATTAACAACAGAACAAGACAAAAAAGCAGCTATTAAAACTTATGTAGAAGAATTAGAGGCATATGTTCCAACATTAGAAGCAAAACATAATGAACATAAAGCAAAAAATGATACATTAAATAGAGAATATCAAAAACAAAATTGTATTTTAGGTGCAACAGATATTGTTCTACCACAAATGATGTATTCTGTTTCAGCAGAACAAATCTTAGGAGCTCTAAAAGGAACAACTGATGAAAAGACAAATCAGTTATATGACTCTTTAGAAGCAATGAATGATATGGTAGATCTATTCTATTCACATAAAGGTCTAAGCAAATCACCAGATGCAGGAGCAAAAAATCAATATCCAGTAAGTAGATTAAATATTCGTTATCATAGAATGTTTGCAGGAGCATTTATGTATGCAGGCGGACTTCATATTGGTATTGAATGGGGTTCTGTAGGAGGCCTTGCAACTTCTGTTCCAGTTCAAGCAACAGAAGAAGGAAAATATGAAAGTGGAAATTATTTCGGTTGGGGAATTGCACATGAAATAGGACATATCATTAATGAAGGTGCTTATGCAGTAGCAGAAGTTACTAACAACTATTTTGCAGTATTAGCACAAGCAAAAGATACAAATGATAGTGTTCGTTTACAATATCCAGAAGTGTACAAAAAAGTAACTTCAGGAACCAAAGGAAGAGCGTCTAATGTATTTACACAATTAGGATTATATTGGCAATTACATTTAGCTTATGATAAAGGCGGATATAACTATAAGACATTTGATACTTACCAAGAACAATTTGATAATTTAATTTTTGCAAGAATGGATACTTATGCAAGAAATGTTGCGCTAGCTCCAAAGCCAGGAGGAGTAGCTTTAACATTAAGTGGTGATTCTGATAACAAATTAATGAGATTAGCAGTAGCAGCAGCTCAAAAAGATATTTTATCTTTCTTTGAAAGATGGGGAATGACACCAGATGCTACGACTAGAGCATATGCAGCACAATTTAGTAAAGAGACTAGACCAATTTACTATGTAAATGATGAAGCTAGAAGCTATGAATTAGCAGGTGGTACAGGAATGACAGCAGGTACAAAAGTAACTGCTAGCCTAAGCAAAGAAAATAATAGTAATCAAGTAAAAATTACATTAGGAAATACAAATCAATCAGCAAACGCTATGCTTGGATATGAAATTATTAGAAGCTATATGGAAAACGACAAAGAAGTTAGCAGAGCAGTAGCATTTGTTACAGCTGATAAGACAGAATATATTGATACGATTGAAACTATCAATAATCGTGTATTCACATATAAAGTAATTGCTTATGATAAGCTATTAAATGCAACAGCACAAGTAGTATTAGATCCAATTAAGATATCGCATGATGGAAGTATTTCAAAACAAGACTGGACAATACAAACAAACTTGACATCAACAGAAGATACAGATAGAACAGAAGAAGATGAAGAACAAGACATTACTTGTGGAACAATTAAAAAATCAGCAATTGATAAGATTGCCAATAACAACTATAGTGATAATTACACAGGAACTATCACAAATGGTAATGGTGAAATTACAATTAGCTTAGGAGAAGTTACAAGTTTAGTTGCTTTAAAATATACAGCAGGAACAGGTACACCAATTAGCAATTATGAAATTCAAATTAGTAAAGATAATGTAACTTGGGAAACTGTAAAAACAGGAACCTTTGAGTTAGATAGTAATAATTCACAAATAGTATACTTCAATAAAGCAGGAGATTCTTGGTTATATACCTATGATGCAGCTTATGTTAAATTAAAGATTAAGAGTGGAACTAGTGTATCTATTGCTGAAATTGATTTATTAGGTCAAACAGGTGATAATGTAGAACTAGTAGAAAATGGAATTGGAAAGTTAAAAGCAGATTACAAATATGGAAATCAAGCAGAAGACTTCATTCCAGCAGGTTCAGTAGTATTTACAGGAACTTATAAAGGAAATCCAGCCTATAATGCACTTAAATTATGGGATGAGAATAATAAACTAATTGAAGGTGTACAAATTATTTTTGCAGATGTACCAGCACAAGGAGAACTAGGAGAAACAGCAGATGGTATTTGGATTTACTATATTAAACCAGAAGATATACCGGCTGTACTTCCAAAAACAATTAGAGCAGAACTATATCGTGTAGATGACGCACATACAAATGAAGGAGAAAGACTTGTTAGTGATACTTACCGTATAACAGTTCCAACAAGTTTACCAGATTTAGAGATTAAACGTGATTAACAAGTAAAATTGAGGCATAACTATATTCTTAGTCAATTACATCATAGTGTAATTGACTAGAATATAGAAAAAATAAAGGAGAAAAAAATCATGAAAACAAGAAAAGATACTATTTTAAAGTTCATAGCAATTCCTTTTATCATGATGGCATTTACAATAATCCTTCTAAGTAATAATGTAAAAGCAGCCAATGACACCACAGTTGCTTTAAAACAAGATGGACAGAATGTAAAAGTAAGTTTAAATCCAAAGGAAGAGGCAAGTATTGCCTCCTTCCAAATAGGATTAAAAATAGAGGCTAGTAAGGCAGCAGATATTAAAAATGTTACATTCAATTGGGCAAATATAGGAAATGCGAAACTAAAAAAGGAAAGCTATGATAAAGAAAAAGGAATTTTAAATCTATATGTGGTAACAGAGGCAGAGCAAAATACAGGGACAACTATTGATGTAGGAACAATTAAGATCGAAACAAATAAAAGCACAAAAGTAACTGTATCACCAATTGCAGACAAAACAACAGCTTCTTCTATTGCACATAAAGATACCAAAGTAGATGCAGCAGCATCTAATAAAATAACGTATACAGCGAATACTAGTGGCGGAAGTACAGGGGATAATCAAGGCGGAAATAACTCAGAAAATCAGGGAAGTAGCAACTCTGGAAACCAAGGTGGTAATAATTCGGGTAGCGGAAATACAGGAAATGGATCAACAGGAAGCGGAAACAACTCTAATGGTTCTAACTCTGGAAGCAACGTAGATAATAAAGATGATGAAGATAATGATAAAGAAGACAAAGATGACGAAGATGACGAAGATGACGAAGAAAATGATGATGAGAACAATGTGGAAGACAACAATGAAATAGATAACGACACTTCTTCTAATCAAGTAGATAATGTTGCAACAGGAGCATTACCACAAACAGGAGAAAAAGACAACTTTATAGTAGTGTGGATATTTATGGCATTAGTTGTACTAATAGGCGTTTTATTAGCCTTTGGATATAAGAATATGAATAAAAAGAATAGTTTTAAATTATAGATTTATAAAGAAGAAAGAATTTCAATTATAACTTGAAATTCTTTCTTTTTCTGTATACAAAGTATCTCGCTAAAAATTGCCTAATAAAGCTTACTTAATTTAGTTGTGTTAATTTAATTTTAACCTCTTTTTCAGTCATTTCACCATAAATTTTAATATCATGACCAGTGTTATTTTTAAATTTAAAATCAATTTCACCATAAGCTACAGCGGCATCTTTGCCAAGCGGAACATAATAGACTTCTTGTGTGTGTTCATGTCTTTCAGTTACTTTTAAATTATCTACTTTTAAAACAGCATTATATAAAGTGGTACTAACTTGGCAATTACCACCACCATAATCTTTTTTATACTTATCTTCTACAAATACGCCAGCTTTTTCGTAACCTTCGTTAGGAGTAGGACTTCCCACTGTTTCATTAAAAGAAAAGGTATCTCCATTTTTTACAATAGTGTCATTTAATTTAGAAAGACTAATTTCCATATTGTTATCACGGTGATTATCTTCTTCCATGATTTTAGTAGAAAATTTCGCAATTTCTTTTTCTAAACCTTCAGTCACGCTAACACTTTCTTTTTCTGTAATGGCATTGTTCTTTTCATTTTGGCTATTTATGTTTTGTGGATTAGAATTATCTGTACTAACTCTAGTTCCAGGAGTGGGATTTATATTTTGAGTAGAACTAAAGAAAAAGTATATTCCAATTCCAATTAAAGCCACAACAATTAATGAAATAAAAATCCATTTTTTATCTTTCATAATATTTACACCTCTAGTTTTACTATTGCCAAAATTTCTATAAAAATAATTGAAATTTTTTACAGCACTTTTTACAGTTGACAAAATTTCAAAATATAGTATAATTAATATAGTTAAGAACGAAAGGAAGAGAAGCTTATGCTAGCAAAATCTTGGAAAAAAATTTTATTATTTGTTTTAATTATTGCATGTTTATTTAATGTAATTAATAAACTTGTACATAAAGCATCTATGGAGCAAGAGGTAAAAGCTTCTGTACAATATATGCAAGAACAAAATAAAAAATAGAAAATACTTGAAATTATAAAAAGATTGTGATACAATAAATGGCAGTATTGATTATTAAAGAGTGTTAAGGAGGGAAGAAGACAAGATGAAAGAAGGAATACATCCAAATTATACAGAAGCAACTATCACATGTGCATGTGGTAATGTTATGAAAACAAATTCAACAAAAAGTGATATGAAAGTTGATATTTGCTCAAAATGTCATCCATTTTGGACTGGAAACTTAAAAAGAGAAACAACTGGTGGTAGAGCAGATAAATTTAAAAAGAAATATGGTATTCAATAAAAATTATAAAAGGAAGTATCAAAAAAAGTCATTCGAATCATCGAATGGCTTTTTTTGATGTTTTTTAATTTGCTTTTTTGTACATATCTAATCTAGTAGGTAATTTTTTAGCTAGTTTTGCAGTTTCTTCGTTAAATAGTAAAGTAGGAGCAATGTCAAAAGATTTTGCAATAATGTCAATATTTTTACAAGTCAAATTTGCATTTCCTGTTTCTACTACACTAATATATGCCATTTTAAATTTAGTTTTATTAGCATATTGTTCCTGTGTCATATGATTTTGATAACGATACCACTTAGTATTTAAACCTACTAATTCCATACAAGTCATAAAATAAGCCCCCTTATCCATTAATATTTATTAATATTATGCCTTATTTTTTAAAATATATGTGAATTTAAAACAAAGTGTTAAAATAAAACTTAATAAAGAGTTTGTTAAGAAATTTATAAGATAATGATTAGAAATAATATGAGTTATAATATATATTAATACTTCAAAATAAAATCTAAAAACTTTGTAAAAAACTGTTTACTTTTGTCAAAAAAATGTATACAATACAATTAAGGTAGCTCTAAAAGCAAAATTATGAAATAATTTTGCTTTTAGAGATAGCTTATGCAAAATTTTATCAAAAATTTTACATTCCTATAAATCAAAAGAAAAGAAAGGGGACACCTAATGAAAATATTAATGTTAACATGGGAATATCCACCAAGAATAGTAGGAGGAATCGCTAGAGTAGTACATGATTTATCACATAGACTTATTAAAGATGGACATGAAGTGACAGTGGTAACTTACAAAGAAGGAGACTTACCAGATTATGAAAATGATAAGGGAGTGGAAGTATATCGTGTAGAAAACTTTATGATACATCCTACTAATTTTATTGAATGGGTTTTACAGCTAAACTTTAATATGGCAGCAAAGGCTACTCAGTTAATCAATGAAAATGGTAAGTTTGATGTCATTCATGCACATGATTGGTTAGCAGCAACTTCAGCTAAGATGTTAAAACAAGCTTTTAATATTCCACTAGTAGCAACAATTCATGCTACAGAAGCTGGCAGAAATTCAGGTGTTCATGACGAAACACAAAGATATATTAATGATACAGAATGGATGTTGACTTATGAAGCAACAGAGGTAATAGTCAATAGTAATTTTATGAAAGGACATGTTCAAGGCTTATTTGGCTTACCTTTTGATAAAATTAATGTAGTTCCAAATGGAATTAACTTAACTAATTTTAATGGTGTTGAGAGAGATTATGAGTTTAGAAGACAATATGCTATGGATAATGAAAAAATGATTCTATATGTAGGAAGATTAGTATATGAAAAAGGAATTCAGCATTTAATTTCAGCTATGCCTAAAATCTTAAATGGATATCACGATACTAAATTAGTGATTGCGGGTAAAGGCGGAATGTTAGATGAATTAAAGGCACAAGCGGAACGTATGGGACTTTCTAACAAAATATACTTTACAGGATATTTAAATTCAAAACAAGTACAAAAAATATATAAATGTGCAGATGTAGCAGTATTCCCAAGTACTTATGAACCATTTGGTATTGTAGCATTAGAGGGAATGCTTGCAGGAGTTCCTACAGTTGTATCTGATATTGGTGGATTAAATGAAATTGTAGACCATGGTATCAATGGAATGAAGAGCTATGCAGGAAATCCAAATTCAATAGCAGACTCTGTATTAACATTACTTTATGATGGACAATTAGCTTCAAATGTTGCTAAGAAAGCAAAACAAAAAGTAAAAGAGGAATTTAATTGGACTAAAATTGCACAAGATACTCATTACATATATGAAAAGGCAATTTGCAAAACTGTTGCTGAAAAACAAAAACAAGAAATTGAGCAAGAAAATGCGAAAAAGGCAAGCAAGGCAAAGAATAGTGAAACAGAAATTACAAATCTACTTAGCTTTAAGAAAAAACATGCTTATGCATAGAGCGTCCGATTGGGGATATTAGTTTGTCGGACAAAAAAGGAGGAAATGTCATGCAAGTATATGATACAGCAAATCGCTTAGCACAAGAGATAAGAGAATCTGAGGAATACAAAGCATATAAAAAGTTGAAAGATGAAATACATAATAATCCTGAGAAAAAGCAAAAAGTAGAGGAATTTGAAAAATTAAGATATGAAATTCAATTGATGGCATATACAGGAGAAGAAAAAAATGAAGAAAAAACAAAAAAACTAGAAGAAATGTATGCTACTTTAATTGAAAATAAAGACATTAAAGAATACTTTGATTTAGAAGTGAAGTTCAATGTAATGATAGCAGATATTAATAAAATTATTGCAGAAGCAATTAAAGATGTATTATAGAAAGTGGAAATGAGGACAGGCGAGTGAAATAACTCGCCTGTTTTTTGTGCATAATTAATATAGAATTGTAACCTTTTTTTAAAATGTGTTACTATATGTATGAAAGATATCTTTGAAAAGGAGATTTAAATCTAAAGTGGAAAAAAGAGAGATGACACTAAAGGAGTATATTAAGGGGAATAGGCTAGATATAGATAAAGTAGTAGAAGATTACTATGGATATATTTATATCATTATGAAAAATACGAAATCTGTTGGCATATTAGAAGAAGACATGGAAGAAATGATTTCTGATGTATTTTTAGCATTATGGAAAAATTATGCTAATTTAACAGAAGAAACAAAGCTGAAACCATACTTAGCAGGAATTGCAAAAAATGTTTTGAAAAATAAATATAGGAAAACAAAAATGGATTATTCTATATCAGATTATGAAGAACAATTAGTTACTCCTCATACATTAGAAATAATTTCAGAGGAGAGAGAACAAAATGAAATGATAAAAGACACTTTAAAGATACTAAAGCCAGAAGAATATAAAATTTTTATGGCATTTTACTATGAAAATAAAAAGATTAAAGAAATTGCCAAAAACTTAGAAATTTCAGAAAGTAAAGTAAAAGTAATTCTTCATAGAGTGAGAAAAGAATTAAAGTCAAAGTTAAGGAAAGGAGGATATAGTTATGGAAATGGATAAATTAAAACAAAACATACAAAAGAATGTACGAGAAGATATAGCTATATCAAAGTGGAAGGAGGAAATGCATATGAATAAAGAAAAGAATAGAAAAATCATGTATGGTGTATTAGCAAGTTGTGCGATGTTGGTACTAGGTATAGGGATTATAACTACTCAAGTGCCATTGGGGCAAAATGGTGAAACCCTATTACAAGCAAAAGTAGAGAAAGAAGATTTGAGTAAAGAAAAGGAGACTTTAAAAACAAAAATTAATATCAATAAATTAGATGAAAAAGCGTTAGTAGACTATGCAATAGATGCTCAAACTAGAAAAGTGGATGCAAAAGAGGGTATGGTGGATTTAAGATTTGCTATAGAAGCAAAACTTCCAGATGATTTTGAAGAAAATTCTTCTGTAGTTGGCATTTATGTAAAAGGAGAAAATCCTAAAAAATATGATGTACTACAAAATTATGAGTTCCGTTATAAAAATAAATCAGAAACAAGGACAATTACCTTAGGATTAGGCTTTAAAGATAGAAAGCCAATAAGAGATTATTATTTTGCTGATGTAAAGAAGATATCAAAAATAGGAGAGGTAGAACTTAAAATTACACAATATGAAGATAGCTATTTAGCTATATTTAGTTATAAGGATATTAATTATGATATTGAAACAAGAGGAATTACACAAGATGAATTAGTAGAATTTTTGACTTCTTTGATTAGTAATAGTAAGAGTTATGAGCAAATGGTAGCAAAAGATGAAGATGTTAATGTAAAAGAACCAGTAGAAAATTCTAGTACAAATTATCCTACTTATTATGCAGGAAGATATGTAGATAATCAAGGAAATAATGTGGTACTGCTAAAAGCAGATACAAAGGAAAATAGACAAAAAATATGTAGTTTACTTGGTATTACAGAAAGCAAAACAAAATTTGAAACAGCTAAATATTCTTATGAATATTTAACAGAATTACAAGATAAAATTAGTACGAAAATGACAAAGAAAGAACTGCCTTTTGTTACATCTTCTTCTATTATGGAAGATAAAAATTGGATAGAAGTACAAGTAATTACCAATAAAGAAAGTGAATTAAAAAAGATTAGAGAATTAGATACAATAGGTGGTGCAATTAGTATTCGTTATAACAAAGATGGAATTGCTAAGAAAGATATGCTAAAAGAGAAAGACTAAGTTAACAAAGAGAGGAACAGTGATGTTCTTCTTTCTTTGTTTTAGGGAGAATAATTAGTTGAAAATTATCTTCTCTTTATGTTATACTAAAAATATAATGATGTATAATTGAAAAAGTTTTCTACATAATCATAATTGAAATGAATAAAAATAAAAGACGAAAGAAAGGATGAAACAAATATGAATAACAAAACAGTTGCAGAATTATATGAAAAGGAAATCAAAGAGAAAGGTACAATTATTGCTTGTAGCAGCAATTATGAAATAAAAAGTTTGAATTATATTTCAAAAGAGCATGATAAAATAGAATTGATAGATGTAACAACAAGAGATGGAAGAAGAATTTATATTAGAGGTATTCTATATGTGATGAGCAAGGCTTTTAGTGAGTGTTATCCTGAAGCGTTACTTACAGTCAATTATCAATTAACCAATGCTATGTACTGTGAAGTTGACAATATGGAAGTAACAGAAGAAATGCTACAAAAAGTTAGTACTAAAATGCAAGAAATTATTGAGAAAGATATACCAATTCGCAAAATTGAAATGACAAAAGAAGAAGCAGAAGAATTTTATAACAAAGAAAGGACAATTAGAGGAAAATTACAGTTAGACAACAAATTAAAGGAAGAAGTTTCTTTGTATTTTTGTGAAGAATACTATAATTACTTTTATGGAGTTATGCCGATTAGCACTGGATATGTTCGCTATTTTGAAATAGTACCATATTATGGAGGATTTTTATTACGTTATCCAAGCAAAAACAATCCAAATGCTCTAGAACAAAGTTCCACCAGTAAAAAACTATTTACTACATTAGAAGAATACAAAGATATCCACAAAGTATTAGACATTAATACAGTATATAAATTAAATAAGCAAATTACACAAGGAAATTCTGCTGAACTAGTTTTACTAGCTGAAGCATTACACGAAAAGAAAATATCTGATATTGCAGATAATATTGTTAATAGAAAAGACGTAAAGGTAGTATTAATAGCAGGTCCATCCTCTTCCGGAAAAACTACCTTTGCGAAAAGATTAGGAATTCAATTAAGACTAAATGGACTAAAACCAGTTACTATTTCAGTAGATAATTATTTTGTAGAAAGAAAAGATACACCATTAGATGCAGACGGAAAATATGATTTTGAATGCTTAGAAGCAATTGATTTAAAACTATTTAATGATCACTTAAATACTCTATTAAATGGTGGAGAAATTCTATGTCCAACTTTTGACTTTAAAGTAGGAACGAAAAAATATAATGGGGAAACTATGAAATTAGCAGATGATGAAGTCCTTGTTATAGAAGGAATTCATTGTTTAAATGATAAATTAACAGCATCTATTCCGAAAGAAAAGAAATATAAAGTATATATCAGTGCACTAACTGTTCTAAATATTGACTACTATAACAGAATTTCAACAACAGATAGTAGATTAATTAGAAGAATGGTAAGAGATAATAATTTTAGAGGATATAGTGCATTACATACCTTGCAAATTTGGGATTCTGTAAACCGTGGAGAAACAAAGCATATTTTCCCATTCCAAGAAGAAGCAGATAGTATGTTTAACACTTCTTTAATTTATGAAATTTGCGTATTAAAGAAATACCTAATGCCATTATTAGAAGAGATTGATAATACAAATCCTGAATTCGCAGAGTCAAAACGTTTATATGAGTTTTTAAAGTATTTTGAAGATATCGAAGATAAATATGTACCAGAAAATTCTTTACTAAGAGAATTTATTGGTGGCAGTGTTTTTGAGTATTAATGTCAGTGTCAGGTTGGGGACGTTCCTTTTTCTGACAAGAGTGTCATATAGGGGACACACCTTGTTAGAAGATAATGGAAGGTATGTCTCTAACCTGACAAAGATGTCAGAAAAAGGAACGTCCCCAACCTGACAGATAGGAGCAAAAAATGGGAAGAAGATTTACAGAAATTGATGAAGCATTTACTTGCGAAAATTGTGGAAAACCAATAAAACCATTAGGATATACTTGTCGTGACCATTGTAGTTATTGTTTATGTTCTAAGCATGTAGATGTCAACCCAGGAGATAGAGAAGAAGAGTGTCATGGATTATTAGAACCAATTAGAGTAGAACTAGATAGCAAAAAGGGGTATGTGATTATTTATCGTTGCAAAAAATGTGGAGCTATTCGCAAGAATAAGGCAGCAAATGATGACAATATGGATTTGATAATTCAGTTAACAGCAAGGCAATAAAAAAATGAGACGGATTTCCGTCTCATTTTTTACTTAGACTTCTCTATGTAAATTCCCATTGGTATATTGCATACCTTCCAATTTTTCGCGAACATAAGCCTTACTGATAATCTCATTTATTTGCTCAATTGTTTCATCAAGCATATCTAGTCTGACAGAAGTAATTGGTAAATTTTTTGTGCTAATAGAAAGTGTTTTGCTATTACAAATTAAAGTAACAGTTTGGAAGCTATCTGGTATAATTCTAAATTCAAAACCAAGTCTATCTTTCAAATAGTATTTAGAAATTTTAGTACAGTTTTGCCCACAGTCAGGATAACAATGATTCGTTTTTCCTAAGAAGCAGTAATTAGATACCATAATAGGAAGATTTCCATAGACAATTAGTTCTGTATCGATATCAGAAGTTTGTAAGATATCTTTTAGACCTTCTTCATTTAGTTCTCGCGATAAAGTAAGGCGGTCAATGCCAAGATTTTTGTATTCTTTCATAGTATAATGATTAAATACATTTAAAGAGTAATTACCAATAAATTCATACTTTCCTTGATACTTCTTTAAAAATTCAAAATCAGCAATGTTGGAAAGAACAAAGCCTTTAATGGAAAATCTTGAGGTAATATCATCAAAAGAATTCAAAATAATGTTTTTGTAATTTCCCTTAATGATAGTTGGTAAATAGATATAGAGATTATATTGCTCTGATAAATATTCAATAATATCAGTATATCTTTTATCTACAAATAATTTCAAGGATAAATAGACCTTATCAATTTTATCTTTTTGTAATTGTGCATAATCATAATCTATATGTAAATCTCTTAAAAATAAAGAAATTTTAGGATGTTCTAAATTGGGAATATAAGTAATGGCTTCTTCTTTTGGTAAATCTAATGAAGGATATTTACGATAAATTCGTTTTTCCACTTCTTTTTCTAAAGCTTCTAAGGCATTTCTTCTTAATTCATTTAAACTACTAATGCTTGGCACATAAAGTCCATCATCTAAGTACACTGTAATATTTTCAAAAGTATAAGGTGTATTATTCGTTTTGGAAACTTGCTTAATAATTCTTTCCATACTAATTGGTGTTTTTAAGGCTTCGGTTGGTACAATATCAGAAGTTACTTTTACTTTAATCTGATGATAAATGCTAGAAGGATGTGTTTCGTTAATGGTAAATAGCTCCATTTGGATAGGAGTATCTTTTTTGATAGTCACATTACAATTCAATGGGATTTTCTTATTCTCACGATTTTGATAAGAACGACGAGCCTCTTCCATCAACTTTTTATTGGTTACCTTATATAACTTATCCCCAATAGCAATTTTGCCTTTCATTCTACCAATCGTAACATATTGATCAATTTCAGCGGTTTTAATATTTTGATTTTTCTCCATTAGTTCAGATACTAAGTAACTACCATTTTCTTTTTCAAGACTGACAGAATCTCCTAGGGCCAAAGGGGATTCTAAAGAAAGTGTAATATGTCCTTTATTACTATTATATTTTTGAACAGTACCTAAATAAATTCCCATATGATTTGGCTTTTCAGAAAAAATAAGTGACCTATTGGAATTATTATCTAGATGACCACTAGAAAATCCACCACGGTTAAAGACTTGCATTAAATCAGTAACATCTTGTTCATCAATCACGTATTCTTGTCCACTTAGAGCTAAATCAATATATTTACGGTAAATGCGGGTAACTGTTGCTACATATTCAGGATTTTTCATACGTCCTTCTATTTTGAAACATTTTACGCCAGCTTGAATTAAACGAGGAATATGTGCCAAACCACATAAATCTTTAGGACTAAGCAAATAGCCCTTATCTAAAGTTAACGTTTTTTTATTAGTAGAGTTTTCATTATTCTCAGCTAATAGCTCATAAGGAAGTCTACAAGGACCAGCACATTTTCCACGATTACCGAGAACGACCACCTACTACACTAGAAAATAGGCATTGACCAGAATAACAAATACATAAAGCGCCATGAATAAAAGTTTCAATTTCTACTTTACTATTGTTACAAATATATTCAATTTCATTAATAGAAAGTTCCCTGGAAAGGACTACTCTTTTAAATCCTAGTTTTTCTAATTCTAAGACACCTTCTAAATTATGTGCAGTCATTTGAGTGCTTGCGTGAATTGGCAAGTCAGGAAAATGACTAATAAGATATTTAGCTAGACCTAAATCCTGAATAATAATAGCATCAATTCCAGCTTCATAAGCTTCTTTAGCTAAAAGCACTGCATCCTCAAATTCGGTGTCTTTTACCAAAGTATTTAAAGTCAAATGTGTTTGTACATTTCGAAGCTTGCAATAAAATATAGCTTCTTTTAAAGTATCCAAACCTAAATTAGTTGCATAAAATCTAGCATTGAACTTATCTACACCAAAATAAATACTATCAGCACCATTTTGTACAGCAGCTTTTAAACATTCAAAATCTCCAGCAGGGGATAAAAGTTCAACATCAGGCATAAGAACCTCCTCAATAATTATATTTTTTAACAGATAAGATAAGTGTAACACAAAATTTGTTTTTTGCATACTATATTATATAAGATTTCGATAGAAGGAGGAAAAAGAAATGCCAGAAGACAGAGATTGTGGATGTGCTTGCAACAATAATTGTGGATGCAATAATGGATGTGGATGTAATAATGGAGGATTTTTAAGCAACTTATTTGGTGGTTGCGGATGTGGTGATAGCACTATATTATTCTTTATCATTATTTTCTTATTGTTATTCACAAATTGTGGTTGCTGTAGTAGATAATTTTAGGCAAACTAAAAGCCATAAATTAAACATAAGTGAATTCTATGTGAACTTTTTAGAAAAGTTCACATTTTTTTCTTTGTTTTTTCGATTTTAATTGACGGAAAAATGGAAGAGTGTTATACTATTTTTGTAAAAAAATGTCACAAACGAGGAGGAAATAATACACTTAAAATGAAAAAAATAATTGGTATATTACTAATGATAATATTATTGATTTCAACATTTTTAGTTTATTTTGAAAGGTCTTCTAATGCAGCTTATAGTAGCAAATTTGCAAATTATCCAGGCTATAAGGAATTGGTAGAAGCTCTTCAAAAAGCACACCCTAATTGGGAATTTGAAATTTTAGAAACAGGTTTAAACTGGGCAGATGTAGTAAAAGCAGAATCGGTAGCAAGACACGGCAGAAGCTTGATACAGTCAACGAATAGTTTATGGAGATGTTCAATATGTAAGAGTACACAATATGAACCAAATTGGTATTGCGCATCTACAGAAGCAGTTGCTTATTACTTAGATCCAAGAAATTCTTTAAATGAAAATTATATTTTTCAATTTGAACAATTAACTTATGATACTACTAATCAAACAAGAGCAGGTGTAGAACAAATACTTTCTGATTGTAAATATATGCAAAATAAAATGACTTACTATGATACAAAAGGAAAGAAGCATACTTTAAATAAAACAGGTATCGACATTATTATGGAAGCAGCAAAGAAATATAATATTAGCCCATATCATCTAGCTTCCAGAATTCGCCAAGAGCAAGGAACAAGTGGAACAAGTAATATTATTAGTGGTACATGGACAGGAAAAGATGAAGAAGGCAATTCCTATAAGGGATATTATAACTATTTTAACTGGGGAGCATTTGGAAGCAATATTGTATTAAATGCTTTAAAAAGTGCTAAAAGTTACGGTTGGACAGATCCTGAGAAATCTATTATGGGAGGTGCTCAGTTACTGGCTAAGAATTATATTAGTATAGGACAAGATACTTTATACCTTCAAAAATTTGATGTAGTAGATGGTGGAGATGGCTATTATGGTCATCAGTACATGACAAATGTAGTAGCTAGTAAAAATGAGGGATTATCTGTAAAGAATGGTTATTCTGAAATGGGAATGCTATCAGGAAATGCTAAGATGAAATTTAAAATTCCAGTATATAAAAATATGCCAACCTATAATTGTCCAGAACCAGGAAAAGCAACCATTGTAACACAAGATGTGCAAACCAATGGAGAAGTAAATATTAGAGAAGGAAAAGGAACAAATACAAAAACAATAACAACACTCAAAAAAGGAGTTAAATTACTTAGAATTGAATATGCGCAGAAAAAGGAAAATAACTACTATTGGGATAAAGTAGTTCTATCAGATGGAAGAAAAGGATATGCTATTAGAGATAGACTAAATAATTTATCATTACAAAGTAATTGCAATGAAAAAGATATTGTATTAAATAGTACAGAGGTAAGAAATGGACCGGGAAAAACAGGCACAGCAGTTGTGTCGTATATTGCACCAGGGCAGATAGTAACTGTAGTAGAAAAAAATAAGTATCCTAATTTAGATGGAGAAAACTGGTATCGCTTAAGATTAAGTGACAACACTTATGGATATGTTGCAGTAGGAAATTCAAAAAATCCAAATATTACTCTATATGATGAGAATAGTTCAAAATATGATTATGTAAAAGTAGTTTGCACAGATGGATTAAATATTAGAAAAGAGCCAACAACTTCAAAAAATAATATTATAGCTACAGTAACAAAAGGAACGCAGCTATTTAGGGCAGAAAAAAATGCATCAAGTGCAGAAGGATATCTTTGGGATAAAGTAGTAACCTCTTCGGGAGTAATAGGATATTGTGTTAGACAAGATAAGAGTAGTGGAGAACCATGGATAGCATCATTGAATCAAAGATATGAAGTAGATGATAAAAATGGTAATATTGTATGTGTGCCAAACCTTACAGTAGAAAACTTAAAATCATTGTTCTCTTCTAATATTGTAGTAAAAAAAGGAAATACTACAATAGCAAATAATGCTAAAGTAGGAACAGGATATACTATTACTGCAGATGGAAAAAGTTATACTGCTATTGTCAAAGGTGATACTAATGGAGATGGAGAAGTAAAAGCAACAGATTACATGAAAATAAAGAATTATATTATGGGAGTATCTAAATTAACTGATATAGAAAAAGTTGCAGCTGATGTAAATAATGACAATAATATTAAAGCAACAGATTATATGAAAATAAAAAATTATATTATGGGTACTTCAACCATTGATATAAATTAGGAGGATAAAATGAAGAAAACAAAGAAGTTTATAGGATTAATAGCAATTTTATGCTTTGTTATGTTACTTTCAAGTACATCTTTAGCAGCTAAGGGAAGTTTTAATGTATCAAAGACATCAGCAACTTTAACAGAGGGAGGAAGTACCACTTTTAATATTACTACTACTAATTGTGAAGGACAATTCACAATTAGTTCATCAAATTCTAATGTTGTTAAAGTAAGTTCTACGTCTACATGGGTTAATGGTAGTACAACGATTACACTCACAGCTGTAAAAAAAGGAAGTGCAAAGATTACAATTACTGCATCAGATGTAGGAGATAATTCAGCTGAACCCCAACCAGTTACAGGAAGTAGAACGATTGCGGTAACTGTTAATGAAAAAACAACTGGAGGTTCAAATTCTGGTAGTAGCAGTGGCAGTTCTTCAAGTGGATCTAGCTCATCAGGAAGTAATACTACAAAGACACCAACATTTAAAAATACAAATCAAAAAGTTTATACAACAGGAGATTGTAATTTGCGTTCTAGTTGGTCAACATCTAGCAGTGCTACATCAGTATCAAAAAATACTGAATTAACTTTAACAGGAACATCAACTGAAACTGTAAATGGATATACTTGGTATAGAGTTACTTACAAAGGAAGCACAAAATATATAGCAAGTAGCTTAGTTACATATAATAAACCTAAAGATAAAGAAGACGACAACAAAGATGATGATAAAGAAAAATCAAGTAACAAAAATCTTTCTTCTTTAAAAATAGATGGAATAGATATGACACCTAGCTTTAGTAAAGATACAACACAATATACAGCTCATGTAGATGGAGATGTAGACGAATTAAAAATTAATGCAAAAGCAGAGGATAGTAAGGCAAAAGTAGCTATTGAAGGCAATAAAGGACTAAAAGAGGGAGACAATATCATTAAAGTAAAAGTAACAGCAGAAGATGAAACAACAAGAACTTACTTTATTACTGTTACAAAAGGTGAAGGAACAGAAATTGATACAGGACTAAAATTATCAGAATTAATTATTGAAAGAGTAGATTTTGAGTCAACTTTTAAACCAGATGTATATTCTTATGATTTAGACTTAACAAGCTATGTAGAGAAATTAGACATTACTGCTACACCAAGTCAAGCAGATGCAACTGTTGAAATTTCAGGAAATGAAGATTTTAAAGAAGGAGAAAATGTTATTATTATTCTTCTAACTTCAGCTGATGGAAATGAGACGGCTACTTATCAAATTAAAGTAAAGGTACCAGCAGAAGTAATGGAAAAGGCATCAGAAGAAGAAAATATTTCGTTATATATCTTAATTGGAATTGCTGTAGCAGTTGTTCTTATTGCGATTATAGTAGTAGTTCGCCGTCATAGAGCTAATAGAGAAGATGATTATGAAGAAGAGTTTTTAGAAGATGACGATATTAAAATAAGAAGTGATAAGCAAGATGGAATAGGTGGCAGGAGATTTGCAAGCTATGAAAATGAGGAGCGATTGGAAGAAGAGGAAGAGGAAGAACAAGAAGAAAAAGAAACAAGAAGTTCTAGAAATGCAACATTAGACGATTTTTTAAATGCTCGAGATGATGAAGAAGATGGTCCGAGAAAACCTAGGGGAAGACATTCAAGATAGATTTTAATGAAATAAGTAAAAAGCGGAAGTAAAGATAAAATTTACTTTCGCTTTTACAGTTTATAATGATAAAAATACTATTAGCATTTTTAAGAACTATAACATAAAATATAGCAAAATAAAGGAGGCAATGAAATGTTAAAGTTCACCAAAATGCAGGGATTAGGAAATGACTATGTATATATAGATGGAACAAATCAAAAGATAAAAGATGCATCTTCTTTAACAAAAATAATTAGTAACAGAAATTGGGGGATTGGATCAGATGGATTGATCCTAATTGATAAAAGCAATGTGGCAGATTTTAAAATGAAAATGTTTAATCCAGATGGCAGTGAATCGGAAATGTGTGGAAATGGGATAAGATGTGTAGGAAAATTTGTATATGATAAGGGACTAACAAATAAAACACAGGTTACAATTGAAACATTAGCAGGCATTAAAAAATTGGAATTAAATATCAAGAATGGAAAAGCAGAAACCATAACTGTAGATATGGGAGAACCAGTATTAGAAGCTGATAAAATTCCAGTAGTAAGTGGTGAAATGCCAGTAAAGAATTTGAAAATAAAAGCAATAGACAAGGAGTTTTTAGCTACTTGTGTTTCTATGGGAAATCCACATGCTGTAATTATGGTGGAAAATATAGAAGAGTTTAATGTTGCAAAATATGGAAGAGAAATAGAAAAGTATGAAAAATTTCCAAATAAAACAAATGTAGAATTTATAAAAGTAGAAGATAGACAACATGTTAAAATGAGAGTATGGGAAAGAGGAACAGGAGAAACGCTAGCTTGTGGAACAGGTGCATGTAGTAGCATTGTAGCAGGGGTACTAAATGATATGGTGGATAGAAATGCAAAGGTAGAGCTATTAGGAGGAGAACTTCAAATAGAATGGAGAAAAGAAGATAACCATGTATATATGACAGGACCAGCAGTTACAGTATTTGAAGGGGAATTATATGAAGAAGATATTATATAAATAAAAGTATTAATATATAATAAGAAAAAGTCGTAAAAATTTAAAATTTGGAGCAAAAGAGGTAGAGAAAAATATTTTGATGACATTGATATACAAGGAATACCAGTTTCTTCTGATGTTAGTGAGGAGCCAGTCAATCATGAAATATATGAAGGAGCTAGAAATCGTGTAGACAACTTAATGAAATATGCAAAAGAGAATAATATAGATGCAAGATACTTTCTAGGAATAAAGTCAGGAATTACAAATCTATTAGGAAAATGGGTAATTATTAATATTGCTGTGATAAAAGACGAGAAAGGATATGAAAGTTGGGGAACAAGCCCAGCATTTCCAGTACCTGATAAAACAGAATTGATTTAACCAGAGATGCTTTTGTTATGGCATTAACGCAACATATTAATGAAATATGGAAAGATGAAAAATGCTGATTAAAAAATCAGCATTTTTTAGTATATTAATTGGAGCGATAACGATACACGTATGCGAAAAATTATACTCCCAAGATTGATTAAATCAACTGATAAATAAATTATAGCAGATATTAGGATTTTTTCAAGTGAGAGTATGGCTATTTCTCATTAATTTTGGTATAATTTTATTAGATTTTAACAGCAAAATCAAATAATACAATATTAAATGAGGTTAGGAGGTAAAAATATGTATTATAAAGCAAGTAAATTGGAAGAATATGCAGAACCAATAAGCAATACTGAGGAACAACAGTGTAAAAATGCAATTGATATGGTAAAAGATGCTTTAGTAGATTATGGTTATACTATAAAAACTACTAGAAATAATTATACAAGTGAAGGATATGCCTTCTATTATGAATTGAAAAGTTCTGATTATAGTACAATAACTTATTTTAGTTCAAGGATCATTTGCCAATAATACTAATATAAAGAGATATAGTGATGTAGATGTTTCTGTTATATATAATCCACTAATTCCTTTATCATTAGAGGCACATTTTAGTAATTTTAAAGACAACGTATATAAAGCTTTAAGTAAAAAGTTTGGAACTGACGTAAAAAGAAAAAATAAATCAATAAAAGTTGAAGGTAACACATATAGAAAAAGCATAGATGTTGTACCAGCATTTTCTGTGTCTAGCAATATTGAAAATGGAATTCAATTTATAACCGATGATGGAAATAAAATTATAAATTATCCTTTAAAGCAAATTTATAATGAAAATACAAAAAACAAAAATACTAACTATAAATTCAAAAAATACGTTAGAATCTTCAAAAACATAAGAATGGATATGGAAACATCAAATATTACTTCTGCTAAAGAAATCGGTTCTTTTCAAATTGAGTCCTTAATATGGAATGTTTCTAGCGAAGTTTTTATGAAATATACAGCACTTGGTTATGGTGTTGAAGAAATTATAAGTTATTTGGTTTCTAATAAATATTTAATAGATAGTTACTATGAATCAAATGGTATAAAAAAATTATGCAATGATTATATAAGCAAATATCATTTAGAGCAATTTATTACTGATATAAGCAATTATTTTAAATATGAGGCATAGTTTATGAGAGAAACCTTAAAAGAATATGGAAAATATATTATAGGTGTGGCATTAATTGTTTATTTCACAATTAGTTTAATATTTAAAGAAAATAATTTTTGGGATAATCTCGATTTAACTATTACTATAACATTAGTAATAAGTGTTTTATATTCACAAATTCTCTGGAAATATAATCCACTAGAAAAAACACCTAAAATTTATGGTGAATATGAAGCAAAATTTATTTCTACGTATGATAAAAGTATTCGAAAAATGAATATTGAAATAAAACAAGATTTATTAAGTACAAGAATATATATGACAACAAAAGAAAGCCAAAGTGAATCTATATCATCAAGCTTGAAAAAGAAGCAAGATAGTTGGCAATTGATATATTCTTATGAGAATGTTCCTAATTCAATTGAGAGAGAACATAGTGAAATTCATTTTGGTACATGTATGTTAAATATAATAAATAATAAAATAAAATGTGGAACATATTATACAGATAGGAAAACAACAGGTGATATCAATGAAATTACAAAACTAAATAAAGGAGAATAAATTTTATGAAACAAGAATTAGTTAGAATAAACTCTATTGATGGAATAGAACAGCCTGGTATTTTATATACACCAAATGAAAATACAAATAAAATAATAATTCATGTCCATGGATTAAATGGTAATTTCTATGAAAACAGATTTTTAGATATTTTAGCAAAATCTTATACAGATAAAAAATATGCATTTTTAACATTTAATAATAGAGGGAAAGATTTTATTGCTGAACTTTTAAAAGGCGATGATTTCATAGTTATTGGTGGAAGTTTAGAAAGATTTAAAGACTGCTTATTAGATATTGAGGGTGTAATAAATTGGGTAAAAACAAAAGGATATAGTGAAATAATACTGGAGGGTCATAGTTATGGATGTAATAAAGTTTTGTATTATTATAATCATAAGAAGAATGAAAGTATTAAGAAAATAGTGTTACTTGCACCTTGTGATATTCCATCAGAAGGTAAAAAGTTTTTGAGTAAAGAAGAATATGACATTGCTAAAGAAGAATCAACAAAATTAGTCAATGAAGGTAAAGATAATGAGTTAATTAATTTTTCAGTTATGGCTAATGGCAAAATTGCAGCAGGAACTTATTATAATGATTTCTTGCCTGGGGGAGAAAATGATTTTATTAAATATTCAGATGGTAAAAATGGAAAAAGTGAAATACTTAATAGTATAGATATTCCTACATTAATTGTGTTTGGAGATAGTGATGAATGTGTTTTAACCCAACCTATTGATATAGTTAAAGAATATTTAAACAATAATATAAATAATTGTAATATTCAGATTATTGATGGAGCAGATCATTCATATACAAACAAATATGAAGAATTGGGAAAGATTATAACAAATAATATGGAGTGATAATAAAATGAATAAAATATATCTAGTTCATTGTTGGGATGGGACAAAAGAGGATGGTTGGTATCCTTGGTTAGATAAAAAAATAAGTAATAATGATAATAAAGTAATTAGATTCAATATGCCAGATACTGCTAATCCTAAAATAGAAAATTGGGTTTTTGAATTAGAAAAACAAGTTAAGAAATTGGATGAAAATACATACTTTGTTGGTCATAGTATAGGTTGTCAAACTATACTGAGATATTTAGAAAAAGCAAATGTGAAAAATATTGGTGGAATATTATTTATTGCTCCTTGGTTAGATTTGCTTCCAGAAGCAGTTAGTGATAAAGAATCTTATAATATAGCTCAACCTTGGATTAATACGCCTATTGATTTTGAAAAAGTTAGAAGTGTTACAAACAAAATTACTTGTATCTTTTCCGACAATGATTATTTTGTTTCTTTGGATCAAGAACAAAGATTTAAAGAATTACTCAATGCCAAAACATTAATTGTAAAAGGTAAAGGACATATTAGTGCTGATGATGGAATAAAAGAATTAGATGAAATTTATAAGGAACTATGTGAAATTGTTAATGATAAAGTTAATGATTATGATAAATTTGCTGAAAAAAGGCATTATGAAGTTACAAACGGAATGAAAAAATCATTGCGATTTGTAGAAAAACCTATGATGATTTCTATGTTGCCTAATTTAGAAGGTAAAAGAATTCTTATGTTAGGATGTGGAACTGCTGAAGAAAGTGAATTATTAAGTAAATATAATCCTAAAAAGATAACTGGAATTGATATATCGGAAAAGTCTATTGCAGTTGCTAGAGAAAGTTATCCAAATTGTGATTTTTATGTAGGTGATATGTTAAAACTTCCATTTAAAGATAATGATTTTGATTTCATATTTAGTAGTTTAGCAATTAGTCATGTTGAAGATAAAGACAGGGCTTTTAAAGAATTATATAGAGTTTTAGATAATGGAGGTCAATTATTATTTTCAGTTGGTCATCCAATAAGATTTGCTACTGAAAAAATTGGCTATAATAATTCTTCATATCATGTTATTGGATTTGAAGCAGGTAATGATGGTAATCACGTATTGGGGAACTATATGTCCCATACAAAACAAGTTAATTATTTCAAGGATAATGAAGTACTAGAAGAGTTTATTGCTCCACCATCATATTTTTTTGAAATACTTATGAAAAATAGATTTGTAGTTGAAAATTTTAAAGAATCAAGATGTATTGATGAATGTAAAGAAGTAGATGAAGCCTATTACAATAGATTTCACGAACTACCACAATTTATGGCATTTTTGGCAAAAAAATAAAAGACAATGGCTAGGTTATAAACTCCTAGAATTGTCTTTTTCTTTTTGTATATCCTTATCAAAATTATTAAGATTATCTTGTATAGATATAGATCGCTTTCTAATTTCTTTGCAGTAATTATCTAATTTGCGAAGTTCTTTGATTTTAGGTTGAATTTCATTTATTTCAGCAAGTATTTCTGATTTTTTATCTTCTGTTTTTGCTCTATGATATCTTTTCCACAGATTTTCTCTTTTTCCCATAAGATTACTATATTCATCATAGTTATTTTTAGCAAAGTTATCTAAATCTTCTATAGTTTCAATCTTATTATTTACCATAAATCTTGTTTGCTCAGAAAATGAATCTAGTTTTTTTATCTCTTGCCTTATATAGTAAGATAAATATTGTTTAGGATGCTTCTTTGGAAATACTCCTAAAAGATAACAATAGTACAGAAATAATCCATAAATACCTTTATGATGATTATTAGTTGTTGATAAATATTCTTGAAAGATAGAATTATGAGTCATAGGTTTAAAAACAATTTGTCTTGAGTGATATAATCGCTCGTTAATACTATCTTTTGAATAATCACTACCAAATGCTTTTTCTATTCTAACTTTATCACAACCATCTCTATAAATTGTTATAATGTCATTACGAGCATAAGTTTTATATCCTAGTAATTTCATTCTATCCATAACTTGCTTTAGAGTAACTGAATAACTAATAACACTATCTAAATCATCTTTAAGAGTTTTATAATAATCGTTGTCTATTACTTTATGATTATAGGTACTTTTATAACCAACATCTTCATCTAAAACTGAAAGTCCATATTCGGCACATAGTGAATCGGATATATTTCTTAACTTGGTTAGATTAGTTCTATTGTTATTATACTTTTTACCAGTCTTGAATGAAACGGAGTTGATTATGAAATGATTGTGTATGTGATTAGTATTTTGATGGGTTGCAACAACCACTTCATAATCTTTAAACATTTCATTAACAAGCTTAACTCCTATCTCATGAGCAATATCTGGAGTAACTTCTCCTTCTTTAAATGATTGATATCCATGATAAGCAAGAACACCATCACTTTTACGATAATAATCTTTGATATCTTTCATATCATCAAATGGATTATCTTCAGAGCAATTTAAACAACTTATATAACATAATTTTTCTTTCTTGAAATCATAATCTTTTTTACCCTCTAAAAAGTCATAATCAACTTTACCATAATCTTTATTAATAGTTTTTTCTGGATTGATAATATAATTAATAGATTGCTTTAAATTATTCTTAATAGACCAAATAGATGTTGTCGCCATAATCAAGGTTTAGCCTTTCTTTATTAGTGGTGGGAGTAAAGCCACGTTGCTCGCTTATAGACAAAATCATACATATATCATCTCTTTTAAGATAATTTCTTCTGCACAATCTTTATAATTATTCATCAATTTTACCCATTCAAACCCACTAATTTCTTTATTTTTTTCAGATAGTTTATTATCACTATTTCTATAATTATCCATTAAAGTTTTTAATCTTTCTTCACATTCATTACTGATTGAAACAAGATGATTAGTTAGTTCATCTTTCATTAAAAGTGTCATGTATAATCCTTTGTGGTATTCTTTTAAATATTCCAATCTTAAATACCCATACTTATTAATTTCTCCATAATTTTGATTTTTTATAGTTAGATTTGGTAACAAATAATCTCCAACTTTTGTATAATTTAATTCCATTTTTTTATCTCTCTTTCTTTGTTTTTAATATTCTTTTCGTAAAAATCTACCGATTTTGTTTTAGAATTGTATTTAAAATAACCTATATTATTATTCTTATCTACAAGTTTTATAGTAAATCTATCTAATAAATATAGATTTATTTCATCAATATTAAATTGATTTTTTAGATAGGCAAGAACTTTAAATTGTTCTATAGTATCTACTTGGTTTTTGATAATATTTTCTTTGTTAAGAAGTTGCATAATCACTAACGCCTTTCAAAATTTTTTCTTTTGGCTTATTAGGATTGTAGGTTACAATTCCATATTTTGTATCAACATCATCTTTAGTAATAGGTGATTTTGTTGTGCTTTTATTAGGTGATATTGGTAGTATCCTTATAATTTTTTCATCTTTTTTAGGTATAAATTCACCGATAATATTACCAGTTTCTTCATCAACTTTCTCATAAATTTGATAGAATTTTGTTTCATAATACTCATTTAATCTATCTAAATATTCTTCTACTTGGCTATCAGTTATATTGCCAGTACCTAAAATAAATTCTTCCTTGCCATTTATCTCTACTGGCACAAGGACATCTAAAATACCATTACCAAATAATTTGGTTAGCATATCTACAAAACTTCTTCTGAAATTAATTTTTTCTACATGAAGTTCATTATTACTATCTTTTTTTATGATAACTGATTCAACTAATTTAGAAATAAATTCTTGTTTTTCTTCTTTAGATTTACTTTCCCAAGTAGTTTTAACAACACTATTTAAAGTATCAAGTCTTATCATAGTTTCTCGTTCAATATCACGGTCTGCCATTAGTTGTTGAGGACTAAAAGTCATATTATCTAAATCAAGACTTTCATTCTTCTTTTGTTCTAAAATCTCTAGTTTTTCTTCGATAAGTTTATAGTCCTCTGAAAAATCTTCCATTTCAACAATGCCACTCATATACGCTTTTTTGATGCGTTCTTTTTGTGTTAATAACTTGTTAATCTCTTTATCTATATCATCAGTTTTTGTTGGTTTATGGTCTGCCAAAATAGGCAAGAAATACTTTTTAACTGCCATATCATACTCAACCATGTCATAAATAAAGTTTGATAACAATTCTTCAATTTTATCTTCACGATAGTTAATGTGGCACTTCTCACAGGTATAATACATATACTTTCTTTTTTTACCACCAGAACCTTTGCATTTCATAATTCTATGGCAATTAGGACACTCTAATTTTTGAAAGAATAGGTAAACTCTATCTCTAGTATAGGTTCTTTGATTCTTTTCTTTTTGATGTTGGCATTCTTCCCATACTGCTCTTGAGATAATAGGCTCTACAACATTCATATAGGTTACTGGCTCAATTTGTTTATTTTTAGCAATTCTTTTATATTGTTCATAATCGCCCATATAAATTTTATTATCAATAATCTTTTGAATAGTAGTATCTTTCCAAGGTTTTGGAGCAAGTATCTTTTCATCATTAAAGATATTAGATATTTGTTGAAAACTTTTACCTTCCAAATACATTTTAAATATTCTTTCAATTACTGGTTTGGTAGTTTCATCAATAATTGTTTTCTTATTACCATCTTTCTTATAGCCAAGTGCTAAAACTCCTGGTAAATGTCCTGACTTAATGGCTCCATTTAATCCAAATTTTGTTCTTTCTGATACAATTTCAATTTCTAGTTGTGATAATACTGTAAGCATTCTTACAAAGAATCTACCATTAGCAGTAGAGGTATTAACATCATCTCTATCACAAACTAGGAAACAATTATATTGTTCAAGTACAGATATAAGTTCCTCTAAATCTCTAACACTTCTTGTAACTCTATCTAACTTGTAAGCCACAATATAGTTAATTTTTCCTTTCTTCATATCAGATAACATTTCTTGAAAAGCAGGTCTATGCTCCATATCTTTTGCACTTATTCCTGCATCCTCATAGATTTTAAATACTTCATATCCTTTAAAAGAACATAATTGTAATAGTTTTTCTTTTTGTTCTCCTAAAGAAAATCCTTCTCGTGCCTGATCCTCTGTGCTGACACGAATATAAACTGCTGCGATACTCCTTTCATTATCCATAATTATCATTTCTCCTTTCTCTTTTGGAATAGTGAAAGGCACCAAAAAAGGTGTCACATAACAAGGACACCTAGAATATATTGATTAATTTACACGACAAAATAAATCAATATAGTGGGAGTAAGTAACTCACCAACTAATGCCTTGCTATGTACTTTGATAATTCAGACAATGGGATTTTCTTCTTTAGATTCCCTATGTAAAAATGTTTCTGTTCATTGAAGAATAAGTATAACTTATTATCAATAATCACTTTGTGTGGTTCCACATATGCTAAATTTGTGTGTTCCACAATTCGTAAGTAACCCTCTATGATTTCATAGGAGAGGTTATTAAATTTGCAAGACCATTTAATTTGTCTCTTGAGTTCATCACTCATATTGATTTTCTTTTTTACGATACTAATCATACCACATCACACCTTTCTTGACTAGACTAATTTAGTCGACAAAAAAATCAATCATATTTCAGATTGATTTAATCATTAACGTCACTTGGTGCGACGATTTTACCTTTTGGAGCGGGTAGCGGGAATTGAACCCGCGCTATCAGGTCGGAAGCATGACATTCTACCACTAAATTATACCCGCAAAAATAAATCTATATTTATTATAAAATAAAATAAGAAGAAATGCAACAAAAAAGTGAACCTTGCTATAGGTTCACTTTAAATTTATACTAAATCATTTATATTCGAATTTTTTGTTCTAATGTTTCAATAATAGCTGGCAGAATTTGTTTTTTTCTAGAAACCATTCCTTTTAATAAAGTAGTATTTGAAATGAGTTTAGTATTAAAAGCTCTTTCAAAAATATCAATTCTATTACCTAAAACAATTGCTTTAGAATTTGCTTCTAAGATATCAGTTGCTAAGAAAACAAATAAATCAATATTTTCTTCTTGAATTCTTTGTTCAATTGCTTGTTCTATTTCAGTTTTTCTCTTAAAAACATCTTCTAAATTAGAGCTATTAATTTGAGAAATAGTAAGTTTTAAATTATTATGTTTAAAATCTTTAGAATCCACGTTAATAATTTCTAAACCAGTAAAATTGCTGATATCGGTACCAGCTTCTAATAATTTGTATCCATAATCGTATAAATTAATTCCTGCAATTTTTGCTAAACGCTCAGCAGTTATTTTATCTTGTTCTGTACAAGTTGGTGATTTAAACATTAAGGTATCTGAAATAATGGCGCTAAGCATAATTCCTGCCATTTTAGGTGTGATAGATACATCATCTTGTTTATATAATTTATACATAATAGTAGAAGCACAACCAACAGGCTCAGCAATACAATAAACAGGTTCTGCTGTTTGTAAATTTAATCTATGATGATCAACTACCATTTGAATATGTGCATTCTCAATTCCAGGTAAACTTTGAGAAAACTCATTATTATCTACCATAATAACATTTGTATTACTATCTATATTAGAAAGAAGCTCAGGCTCTTTTAAGTCGAAAGTATTTAAAGCATATTGTGTTTCTTTATTAATTTCTCCTAAACGAAAACTTTGCGCTTCACGACCAAGTTGATTTTGCAAATTTGCCATAGTGATAGCACAAGAAATAGAATCAGTATCTGGATTTGTATGTCCGAAAACGCGAATCATATTATCAGCCATAAAAAATCCTCCTTTTATCTCTTGATTTAACTAATTAATTATAACATTAATTACATAAAATGTCAACTTTTGACAAAATTAAGAAAATCTAAATAATTATTGCTATTAGTATGCTTGATTTCAAGCTAAATTATGTATATAATTAATAAAAAATTAAGGAAAGGAAGCGTTTTTTTAATGGGGCTTATCGTCAAAAATGTAGAGAAAAGTTTTAGTACGAAAAAAGTAGTTGACAATATTAATTTTGAAATTCAAAAACCAGGTGTATATGGACTTTTAGGGACAAATGGAGCTGGTAAAACTACTACTATTCGTATGATTTTAGGAATTTTGAAAAAAGACAGTGGAGAAATTACATGGAATGGAAAAGAAGTACAAAGGAAGCACGTTAATTTTGGATATTTGCCAGAAGAAAGAGGAGTATACCCAAAAACAAAAGTACATGACCAATTAATGTATTTTGCCAAATTAAAAGGTATGAAAAAAGAAACAGCCGAAGAGCGTATGCAATATTGGGCAAAGAGATTAGAAATAGAGCAATATTTGCAAATGACACCAGAAAAGTTATCAAAAGGAAATCAACAAAAAGTTCAATTTATCACAGCAATTTTACATGATCCAGAATTGCTAGTATTAGATGAACCTTTTAGCGGACTAGACCCAGTAAATACAGAACTTCTAAAAAATGTTATTTTAGAACTCATCAAGAAAGGAACCTATATTATTATGTCTAGTCATCAAATGCATTCTATTGAAGAATTTGCGTCAGATGTATTGATATTAAATAAAGGAAAAACTGTATTACAAGGAAACTTAAAAGAAATTAAAGAACAATATGCAGCAAATCGATTAGCATTAAACACCACAGAGAATGTGGATAATTTAATAAAACAAGCAAATCTTGAAATTTATAATAGCAAGAATAACGAATACATGATTAACATTTCAGGAGAAGAAGATGGATATCGTTTATTTGATTTGCTTGCTCAAAATCATATTAAAGTAGAAAAATTTGAAATTATGAAGCCAAGCTTACACGATATTTTTATTGAAAAGGTAGGTGAAGAATAATGAAAGATTTATGGACAGTAGCGTCTTATACCATTAAAGACATGTTCAAAAAGAAAACTTTTTTAATATCTAACTTAATTATTCTAATTATGATAGTAGTAGGATTTAATATTCCAAATATTCTATCTTCTTTTGACAGTGAAGAAGAAGGTGGAGAAAAAGGTACTACCAAAGAGTTAGTAGTGGATAGTAAAAATATTTATGAAGGAACTTTGAATAGTTTAAATTCTTTAGATTTAGGATATGAGTTTATTATAGAGAACAAAGAAGTAACTTTTGAAGAAATCAAAGAGAAAATAGAAAATAATGAAATTGAAGATGCTATCATTATTGATAAAGTAAGTGATAAAATTCAAATGACATATATTGTAGAAGATGCAACGATGATGACAGAAGTGCCAGAAAGTTTGAGAAATACGTTTACTAATTTATACACTAATTTACAATTAACAAAATTAAATTTATCAGAAGAACAACTTGCAAGTCTAAGCCCAGAATTTGAGTTTGACTTAAAGCAAACAGAAGAACAAGAAGTAAAAGGTAATGTATTTGCAATTATGCTTTTATCATTAGTATTGTTTTATGCTATTTATTTCTGTGCTTATCAAGTATCAGCTTCTATTACAACAGAAAAGACTTCAAAGATTATGGAGACATTGGTTACTTCAACAAAACCTAGAACCATTGTACTTGGAAAAACGATTGGTATTGGAATTGTTGGTTTTGTTCAAGTTCTTGTGATTGTAACAGTAGCACTTATTTGTGCAAAATATTGCTTGCCAGAAGAAGTTTTAGATGCAGTATTAGATATGTCACAAATTACACCAACACTTGGAATTTTCACAGTTCTATACTTTATCTTAGGTTATGCAACTTTTGCTTTACTATATGCTTTAACAGGTTCAACTGTTAGTAAACCAGAAGATGTGCAAACTGCTAATGGACCAGTTGCTATTGTAGCAGTAGTAGGATTTTACTTGTCATATTTCACCATGATGAACCCTACTAGCGACCTAAATGTATTTGCTTCCATATTCCCATTTTCATCACCATTCTGTATGCCATTTAGAATTATGATGGGAATTGCAACACCTAGCCAAATAGCTATCTCAATTGCAATATTAGTGGTTACCATTTTAATTATTGCGAATATATCGATTAAGATTTATTCAAATGCGATTTTGAATTACGGAAGTAGAGTAACTTTGAAAGATATGATTAAAATGTATAAGAGTAAAGATGATAATAACAGTTAAAATAAAGTTCCTTCTTAGAATATTAAACTAAGAGGGAACTTTCTATTTAGAGCTTTGCATTTCAACTAAATCCTTCCAATACTTTTTAGGCATATATTGCATTTGCAATCTACTATTAGTTCTTTCCTGAATAGCAATTGTTTGGAAAAACGTTTTCCATAATTTTTGAAATTGCTGTTCTTCTTGTGAAAAGGAGTTTACTTCAAAGTTTTCTGATACTGATATAATCTCATAATCATTCCTATTTTGACAATTGTATAAAAAGGCTAAGTTCCTATTTTTATCATGTAAAATCATATTTTGTTTCGGAAAACGTTTCATCAAAAATTGACCTACTTGTTCTATCACGTTATTATCTGGATGAATTTGAGCATACCATAGGTTATTTTCCAATTCACATAATCGAACCAATCCTTTTAAACGGTGTGCTTCACCAAATACATTTTTACGAAGCTTAGCAATTCCGTATCACATAATCAATTGATAATTGGTTACTAATGCGAGAACCAACTATAAAACCATGTAATAGATATTTCAAAATTAGCATTTCTTTACCTTTTTGATGAGATAAGAAAGCATAATAGCAATCATAAAGAGCAGTATAAGAAATAGAATGATAAATTCCATTCCAAATACGCTTAGCTTTAATTTCATCTGTAGAAATGTGCTTTGTTTGTTCTAAAAGATTAGGAATATACTCTGATTCAGGCATGATATTACTGGGAATAGTTTTTTGCAAGTAACAGTCAAAAATAATGGTAAGTAAACCATTAAAAGTTCCATCATATATATATACTTGATTTTCTAAAATTTGATAATCTAAAATAGTTGTTTTCATGTTTTAAACTCCTTTTATAAAGCACCTGTTAAGCACTTTATTTTATCCTCTTTTGTAGGTTCTAATTTATCAAATAAAGAGGTTTGTACATAGCTTGGAAGAGGAAGTCCGTTTTCTTTCTAAATAAATTAAATTTTCAGAAATAAAGCTATCATTAAATTTATGAATAGCATCATAATATTTCCCATTGCAAGTAATAAAATAACGAGCACGTTTTAATACCACACCTAACTTTTTTAGATGCTCGAATTGTAAGTGACAATCTTTTCTAGCACGCAAGATTCTTTTAGCAGAAATCACACCAATTCCGAGGGACTCTTAATAAAGTTCCATAATCAGCTGAATTGATTTCAACAGGGAAACATTCTAAATGTCTTAAAGCCCAATCACATTTTGGATCCAACAAAGTATTAAAATTGGGATTTTGTTCATTTAATAGTTCATCACTGCTAAAACCATAAAAGCGAAGCAACCAGTCCGCCTGATAAATTCGGTTTTCTCTTAATAGAGGAGGCCTTTCTAAAGTGGGAAGAAGGGAGTCCTCATTGACTGAAATATAAGCAGAATAATATACCCTTTTTAAATGAAACTTTTGATATAAACTTTCTGATAATTTTATAATCTTCAAATCGCTCTCAGGTGTAGCACCAACAATTAGCTGAGTCGTTTGACCAGCAGGCACGAAGTTTCTTATTTTAGGTTTCGTAGTATTAGTGCTAGGAAGCATAGCATTTGGCGTAAACGACCAATTCTTTTTATTTGGTAACAGTCTTTGGGCACTGTTACTAAGTTGGCTAGAAATATAACTCATTGGCTTTACAATATTTTCTTTAGACTTATCGGGTGCTAACAATTGAAGACTATTTTGAGAGGGGAGTTCTATATTAATACTCATGCGGTCTACCAAAACTCCAAGTTCATCAATTAATTCTTGACTACAGCCAGGAATTGTTTTGGCATGGATATATCCGATTAAAGTGATATTCATTTCTTAAAATAGTAATTGCTTGTATCATTTGCTCCATAGTGTAATTAGGAGACTTTATCACAGCAGAACTTAAGAAAAGTCCCTCAATATAATTTCTTTTATAAAATCCAATTGTTAAATCAGCAATTTCCTTTGGAGTGAAAGTAGCTCTTTTTCGACTATTACTGCAACGGTTGACACAATATTTACAATCATACATACAACTATTTGTCATTAAAATTTTAAGCAAAGAAATACATCTACCATCAGCACCCCAACTATGGCAAATACCAGAAACATCTCCATTTCCAATTCCATCAGGCGTATTTTTGCGCCTGCTTCCTGAAGAACTGCAAGAAGCATCATATTTAGCAGAGTCTGCTAAGATTTGTAATTTTTCTTCTATGTCCATTTTAATTCATTCCTTTTATTTGGTTTCTATAAAGCTATGACGAACAATTTAGTAGTGTGTTGCTTAAACAACAAATACATATGTTCGCATAAATAGTATAATACTTTTATCAAGAAATGTCAAACAAAAGTTCTAAGAATAACGAATTTTTATCAGATTAAAACTCTTTAAATTTCAACCACATTTTATGTTTTATAAAATCTTTAAAACCTTGAGTTGATCCTAATAAAAATCCAGATTTATCTAATACCAAAATATTTGTCTTATCTAAATAAAGATAAAAATAGTTTTCTGTTTCAAAAACTCTATATAATTTATGATAAAAAATCTTATCACTTCCCGTTGTATTTTTTATAACAAAATAGTTTTCAAAAAAAGAATAAGTATTGACTAGGTTATGTTGTACTTTATCACTATGAAATTCCTTTGTGTTTTTGCGAGTAGGTTGAATGAACTGATAAGCTGAAAAGCAAGCAAACATAACGAAGAGGATTAAGCCATGAGCAAAATAATGATTAGCAAATAGAAAAGAAATGAGAAAAATAAATAAAAGAGAAAAAATGGCAGTATACATTGTGTATTTCCAGCCAAATTTCTTTTGTTGAAAAGCTAATAATTCTATATAAACATTCTTTGATAAGGTTGTTCTATTTTCAAATAAAGGTTTCATAAGTAAACTCCTATATATCATTTATAAAGGTAGTATATGTTAAAAAAATTTTTTGTACAAGTCTATTTAAAAATAATTTTCAGTATGTTAAAATAATCAAAACGGAGGAGAAGAAAATGAATATAGGAATTGATATAGATGACACTTTATCTGAATCTTGTGAATTAGTATTTCCATTTTCACAAAAATTTGATATAGAGGAACTAGGGAACAGTGGAAGAGTACAAAGTTATGGTAAAAAAGAAAATCACAATTATATAGAAGAGATGTATCCTCATTGGACAGAAGAACAAACCAATTTATTTTGGGAAAAGATATTCATGCAAACAGTAACAGAAGCAAGACCAAAACCATATGCTCCTGAGATTATCCATAGATTAAAAGAAGAAGGAAACCAAATAATTATTACTTCTAGATATGAGGTATTACCAAATGATAATACCATAGAAACAAAGTCAAAAGAATGGCTAAATAAAAATGACATTCCATATGATAAATTTATTTTAAATGCAAAGGACAAGCTAATAGCGGCACAAAATGAAAAAATAGACTTATTTATTGATGACAGTATTCAGCATTGTAAAAGAATAAACGGAGGAAATATTAAAACTCTTTTATATACTACTATTGCAAATCAAGGAGTAGAAGTACCAGAGTTAGAAAGAGTTTATTCATGGATACAAATTTATGAAATCTATAAACAAATGAGGGATAAAAAGTGAAAGAAGTAGAAGATAAGGTAAAACCAGTTAAAAAGGTGACCATTCAAGAAAGAAAATACAATGCACGTTTATATCCATTTTATAAAATGTGTGCATGGGACTTATTATTTTATTATGCTATTGCATTTGTATTTTTGGTTCAAACGAAAGGAATGAGTCCAGCAGAAGTAATGTTGACAGATGCTATTTATCCATTTTTGAAGTTAATTTTTCAAATGCCGAGTTTAACGATTATTGATAAACTAGGAAAAAGGAAAAGTTTAATTGTTGGAAATTTCAGTTTATCAGTTTGTGTTGTTATTTTAATTGTATCAAATGGCATTCCAATGGTGATACTTTCTTATGCCTTTATGGCATTTGCGTTTGCGATTAAGAATGTAGCAGAAACCAATTTGTTATATGATTCTGTACCAGATAAGAAAGGAAAAGGGATTTTCTCTAAAATAGAGGAAAAAGGAGCAAGAAATTATTATTTCTTAGATGGTATTACTTCTATGCTTACAGGGTTCTTATTTGTGATAAATGGATATATTCCAATGATGATTTGCCTAATGTTTACAGTGATAGCAATAGCAATGTCAACCTGCTTTAAAGAGATTTGCGAAATAAAAGAAGAAAAGGTAGAAACACTAAAGGGAAGAATACAGGGGTATTTTCAAGACATCAAAACTGCTTTTCAATTTATTTTCCATTCTAGGAGATTGCAAGCGATTATGGTATTTACTTTCTTTTTCTATGGCTTGGTTTATGCCTCATATACATTAAGAGAAAGTTTGCTAGATGATTTACAAATACCAGCACAATTTTTTGCGATAATTATAGCAAGTTTAACTATTTTATCAGGAGTTACAGCAAGTTTACAAGGAATTATTCACCAGAAATTTAGAAATAAAGCATTAACTTTTATAGGGCTAACATATGTCATTACATTTGTTATGATAGGAATCATAGGGGTGTATTGTCAACTTCCAAAGGAAGCAATACTTGGTATTTTATTAGTATTTTTTGCTATTCAATATGCCTTACAGTCGCCTTACGACATTTTATATCAAAAATACTTAAAAAGTTTTGCAACACCAGAAATGAGAGTAAAAATAGCAACAACCTTTGATTTCATCAAGAGTGTTTCTTCTTTTGTGGTTGCGATGGTTTGCAGTTATTTATTAGAAGTAATGAATCCAAGAAATAGTTTTTTAGTCATTGGAATTGTATTTACTGCTATTTTAGCAATTGTATTATATTGGATGAAAGACAAATTCGGACTAAAGCCAGAAGCATATAGAAAACAAGATATTCAGAATGTAGAACAAGAAATGTGAAAAGTATGTGAAAAAGGTTAACAAAAAACGACATACCGTGTTATAATAACCAGTATGTCGTTTTGGCAGCTTTTATTATTAAGAAGCAACTGTCACAATAAAGTGATGAATAGATAAAATAATAAACAAGGAGGATAAAATGTTCAAAGTATTAAAAAACTTAAAAGCTTCATGGATATCAGTTATCATTATTGTTTTATTTTTGGGACTTCAAGCAATGGCAGATTTAGCCTTGCCTGATTATACCTCAAAAATAGTCAACATTCGGTATCCAACAAGGTGGAATTGAAAACAGTAGTCCAGAGGTAATTCGTAAATCTACAATGGAAGATTTACTGTTATTTACTGAGGACGATAGAGAAATCTTAGAAGGATATACTCTAATTTCTAAAGAAAGTCTATCACAAAAAGAGTATGACAAATATGTGAAGAAATATCCTAAATTAGAAACAGAGGAATTATACCTTCGTAAAAATTTAAAAGAGGAAGAAATAGATACTTTAAGTAGCCAAATGGCAAAGCCTTTGATGATTTTGAAGAATTTAGATGAGGGTGAAATGACAGAAGGACTAAAGCAATCTATGCTTACTAATTTGCCAGATACTATGCAAGAGCAATATCAAGATGCTAGCGTATTAGAACTAATGAAGGCAATGCTAATATTAGGGCAAGCTAGCGTTAGTGACAACCCAATGGGATCAATGATAGAAGAAGCAACAAAGCAAATGGAACAAATTCCAGAAAGTATTATTGAACAAGCGGCAATTCAGACAATTAAAGAAGAATACCAAGCCATTGGAATTAATACAGATAATTATCAAAATAGTTATATTGTTTGGGCAGGAATTCAAATGCTAGGAGTTGCTTTTGCAAGTATGGCAACAGGTATTACCATTATGCTATTATCTTCTAGGGTAGCTGCAAGATTAGGAAGAACGCTAAGAGATAAAATTTTCAAGAAAGTATTAGGATTTTCTACAAGTGAATTTAAAGAATTTTCAACAGCATCTTTAATTACTCGTAGTACCAATGATATTCAACAAATTCAAATGCTCATTTCTATGTTATTTAGAGTAGTGGTATATGCACCTATTATCGGAATTGGTGGATTTTTCAAGGTTTTAGCCAACAGTGATAATTCTATGGCATGGATTATTGGTGTAGCAATTGTATCCATTCTATTGATTGTAGGTATCCTATTTGCTATTGCAATGCCAAGATTTAAAAAGTTACAAGATTTGATTGATAGACTAAACTTAGTAGCACGTGAAATGTTGACTGGTATTCCAGTTATTAGAGCTTTCCATACAGAAAAAAGGGAAGAAAAACGTTTTGATGGTGCTAACCAAGATTTAACCAAAACCTATAAATTTGTTAATAATGCTATGAACTTAATGATGCCTATTTTAATGCTCATCATGAACTGTATTTCACTTCTTACCATTTGGGTAGGAGGACACAATGTAGAAGATGGTATTATGCAAGTTGGAGATATTATGGCATTTTTACAATACACTATGCAAATTATCATGGCATTCTTAATGATTTCTATGATATCTATTATGCTACCAAGAGCAGGGGTGTCTGCTAAACGTATTAATGAAGTGCTAGAAAAGGAAAATAGTATTCAAGATCCAAAAGAACCAAAGCATTTTGATAGTAATAAAAAAGGATTAGTAGAATTTAAAAATGTGTCATTCCGTTATCCAGATGCTGATGAAGATTTATTAACAGATATTAATTTTACAGCAGAGCCAGGACAAACGACAGCTATTATTGGCAGTACAGGAAGCGGAAAGTCTACAATTGTGAACTTAATACCTCGTTTTTATGATGTTACCAAAGGTGAGTTGTTAATTGATGGAGTAAATGTTAAAGAAGTAACTCAAAAAGAATTAAGAGATATTATCGGATTTGTTCCACAAAAAGGTGTGCTATTCTCAGGAACGATTGAGTCTAATATCAAATATAGTGATGAAACCATGTCAGACGAACAAATGAAATTAGCTGCTGAGATTGCACAAGCAACAGAATTTATTGAACAAAAAGAAGAAAAATATGCTTCAGAAATAGCACAAGGCGGTTCAAACGTATCAGGTGGACAAAAACAGCGTTTATCTATTGCAAGAGCAGTAGCAAAAGATCCAGAAATCTTTGTGTTTGATGATAGTTTTTCAGCATTAGATTACAAGACAGATGCTAAGTTAAGAGATGCACTAAAAGAAAAGACACAAAACAAAACAGTCATTATTGTAGCACAAAGAATTAATACTATTTTACAGGCAGACAAGATTATTGTATTAGATGATGGAAATATTGCAGGAATAGGAACACATCAAGAATTAATGAAAAATTGTGAGGTTTATCAGCAAATTGCGTTATCACAATTATCAAAGGAGGAATTGGAATAATGGAAGAAAACAAAAACGAAAATATGCAAACTCCTCCAAAGCCTCCTAAAATGAGAATGGGACACGGCCCAATGGGAGGCATGGGTGCTGGCGAAAAAGCAAAAGATGTAAAAGGTACTATTGGAAAGTTGATGAGAAATTATTTAAAAGACTATAAATGGAAACTAATTATTGTATTAATTTTTGCAATAGGAAGTACAGTTTTTACGATTGTAGGTCCTAAGATTTTAGGAAATGCAACAACTGAAATTTTTAATGGTATTGTTAGCAAGATTTCAGGAGGAACAGGAATTGACTTTGGAAAGGTAGGAGGTATTTTATTAACCTTATTAGGACTATATACAATTAGTGTAGTGTTCTCAGCTATTCAAAGTTTTACTATGACTAGTGTATCACAAAACTTAACCTATCGACTTAGAAATGATATTGCTAGGAAGATTAATAAATTGCCAATGAAATATTTTGACAAGAAAACAAATGGAGAGGTATTATCTGTTATTACAAATGACGTAGATACCTTCTCACAAAATATGAACCAAAGTATCACACAAATTATTACAGCGTTTTGTACGATTATTGGTATTTTGATTATGATGTTATCCATTAGCTGGACCATGACGATTGTGTCCCTTATCATTCTACCAATTTCAGCAATTCTGGTAAGTATTATTGTGAAAAAGTCGCAAAAATACTTTAAGGCACAACAAGATTATTTAGGACATGTAAATGGGCAAGTAGAAGAAGTGTATGGTGGGCATAATATTGTAAAAGTATTCAATGGAGAAGAAAAAGCGCTTCAAGAATTTACAAAAATGAATGAGGAACTATATCATTCTGGTTGGAAATCACAATTTATGTCTGGTTTAATGCACCCTATTATGAATTTTACAGGTAACGTTGGCTATGTAGGAGTTGCTATTTTAGGTGGCTATTTAGCAGTACAAGGTAGAATTACAGTTGGTAATATCCAATCTTTTATTCAATACAACAAGCAGTTTACACAACCAATTAACCAAATTGCACAAATTTCTAGTATGTTGCAATCTATGGTAGCAGCTTCTGAAAGAATTTTTGAGTTTTTAGAAGAACCAGAAGAAATACAAGAAATAGAAGGGGCAGTAAAAACAGAAGGACTAAAAGGAAATGTTACTTTTGACCATGTACAATTTGGATATAACGAAGATAAGATGATTATTCATGATTTTAATCAAACGATTAAAGATGGTCAAAAGGTGGCAATTGTTGGTCCAACAGGTGCTGGAAAAACAACAATGGTTAAGTTGCTCATGAGATTTTATGATGTGAACCAAGGAGCTATTTTAGTAGATGGACATAATGTCAAAGATTTCAATCGTGGTGAACTTAGAAAAATGTTTGGTATGGTATTACAAGATACATGGCTATTTGGTGGTACAATTAAAGAAAATATCAAATATGGTAAGCCAGATGCGACAGATGAAGAAGTGATTGAAGCGGCAAAAGCAGCACACGTTCATCACTTTATTCAAACCTTGCCTAAAGGATATGATATGGTAATTGATGAGGAATCAAGTAATATCTCACAAGGACAAAAGCAATTACTAACCATTGCTAGAGTTATTTTAGCAAATCCTGAAATCTTGATTTTAGATGAGGCAACGAGTTCTATTGATACAAGAACAGAACAACAAATTCAATCTGCTATGGATAATTTAATGAAGGGAAGAACTAGTTTCATTATTGCTCATAGATTATCCACGATTAAAAATGCAGATGTGATTTTGGTCATGAATGAAGGCGATATTGTGGAACAAGGAACACATGAGGAATTACTAGAAAAGAATGGATTTTATGCGAATTTATATAATTCACAGTTCCAAGATGGTGGAGAAGAAGAATAGACAAGAAAAGCCCAAAGAAGATTTAGATTTTCTTAAGGGGCTTTTTTATTTACCAAGCTTATGATAGAATAAGTAAAATTTGAATAGGAAATGTTTTTCTAAATTTATTATACACAGTGTCATGAATAGCAGAATAAAATTGAATAAATTGGAAAAAATTTGAGTATAGAAAAGCAACAGGAGGAATTAAAAATGACAAGAACAAAATTAGCAGATAGAATACTTCCTACTTATACAAAGGGAGAAGAAATTTGTAATATGGTTACTCATATTGTTGGTGGAGTAATTGGATTAGTAGCACTTGTACTATGCATTGTAGTAGCAAGTATTCACCATAATGTATATGGAATTGTAACAGGAGCCATCTTTGGAGTATCTATGATTGTACTTTATACCATGTCTAGCGTTTATCATGGTCTAAGCCCAAGGGTAAAAGGAAAAAAGGTAATGCAAGTGCTAGACCATTGCACGATTTATTATCTAATAGCAGGCTCTTATGGTCCTTTTGCTTTGTGTACATTAAGAGAATATAGCCCAGTCATGGGATGGTCTATTTTTGGCATTATTTGGGCAATGGCAATTATAGGGACAGTTTTTACAGCTATTGACTTAAAAAAATATAAAGTGTTTTCTATGATTTGTTATTTGGTTATGGGTTGGTGTATTATTGTTAAAATTAACATCCTACCAGCATTATTAGGACTGACAGGATTTTGGTTATTACTAGCAGGTGGAATTGTATACACTGTTGGTGCTATTTTGTATGGTCTAGGAAAAAAGCATAGTTATATCCATTCCGTTTTCCATGTGTGCATTTGTATTGGAAGTTTATTACATTTCCTTTGCATTGCGTTGTATGTGTTATAGTTTGTCGGGTTGGGGACGTTCCTTTTTCTGACACTTTTGTCAGGTTAGGGACACACCTTAATTACTTTTTTAAAGGTATGTCCCCAGTATGACAGTTTTGTCAGAAAAAGGAACGTCCCCAACCTGACATGTCATTAAGAATTTATTAAAATTAGCTCAAATAACTTTTATTCTATAAATAATTAGGGTATAATGCTATCTAGAAATAAGAATAAAGGAATGTACACTAAAATGGGTAAAAAAACAAAGATATTTAAATTAGTTTTATTAGGTGTTGTATTTGCTATTGCAATAGCAGTTACAGCGTATTTGATACCAGTAATTAAAGAACTAGGAACGCCAGAAGGGCAACAAGCTTTTCAAGCAAGAATTAATGATTCGGGCTTTCTAGGAGTATTGATGCTATTTGGTTTGCAGTTTGCACAAATCTTTCTATTTGTTATTCCAGGTGAACCAATTGAAATTTTAGCAGGTGTTTGTTATGGAAGCATATGGGGAACGGTATTTATTATGATATCAGCAGCCATTATTTCAGCCTTTATTTATTTACTAGTACACAAATTGGGAAGAAAGTTTATTTATGATTTTGTGTCTAAAGAGAAAATAGAAAAGATAGAGAATAGTAAGTTATTTCAAAATCCAAAAACAATTCGTTTTTTGATTTTTATTCTATTCTTTATTCCGGGAACACCAAAAGATTTGTTAACATATATTGCAGCATTATTACCAATTAAACCAATAGAATTTATCATTATTTCAACAATAGCGAGATTTCCATCTGTGATTTCTTCTACATGGGCAGGAGAGAGCTTATTGGAAGGAAATTGGCAAGCTAGTTTGCTAATTTATGGAGTAACCTTTTTGATTGTAGCAATTATTGTAATAATTATGAGAAAATTTGATAAAGATAAAATTACAGATGAAGCAATTAGAACAATTAAATAAGCCTTAAGGAAAGGGGAAAGTGAGTAGCTTTATATAGCTGCTACAGCTATTAAGAAAATGGAGTATAGTATAGCAACATATTTTTTGTACTTCCTCATCATTGCCATTTGTGGTTGGATGATGGAGGTAACATTGCAATTAATTCAAAAGCATAAATTTGCAGATAGAGGATTTTTAGTAGGACCATATTGTCCAATTTATGGGTGTGGCGCTTTATTAATTACATTATGTCTAACAGGAATAAAAGCACATCCAGTAGGACTTTTTAGTACAGCAATTTTAGTGTGTGGTGTATTAGAATATGCTACAAGTTACATCATGGAAAAGTTATTCCATGCTAGATGGTGGGATTACAGTGATTGTAAATTCAATATTAATGGAAGAGTATGCATTGAAACCATTATTCCATTTGGAATTTTAGGTGTATTACTAATTTATGTTGTTAATCCTTTCATTTTTGATAATTTAGCAAAAGTACCAGAAAATATATTGAATATTGTAGCAATTGCAATGGCAGCGCTATTTGTAGCAGACTTAATAGTTTCCTTAAGAGTAGTAGTTAACTTCCGTTCTACGACTACGAAATTTGACAAAGAAAATCCGCAAGATAATACAGAAGAAATTTCACAAAAAGTAAAAGAATTCTTAAAAGGAAAATCGATTTTAAATAGAAGATTAATTAATGCGTTTCCAAAGTGGACAGCCATTATAAAAGAGCAGAGTGAAAAGATTAAACAAAAAACTAACGAAATGAAAGAGGAAATTAGCAATAAAGCTTATGAAATGAGAGAAGATATTAGTGATTATGCTAATGGAGTAAAAGAAGAGATAACACAAAGAGCAGATGAAGTAAAAAGAACAGTTAAGAAAGGAATTGTTGTCACTTCTAGAAAGGTGAAAAATGGAGTTAAGAGAAGCAATAGAAAATAGAAGAAGTATTAGAAAATATCAAACAATGGATGTACCAGATACGTTAATTGAAGATTTAATCGACTGTGCAAGATTAGCGCCATCTGCTAAGAATAGACAACCTTGGGAGTTTTTAATTGTAAGAGGAGATGCTAAAAATAAAATTGCAGATATCATGCTAGAAGATGAATTAGCATCTAGAGAAACAGAAGAACAAGAATTAGTAGAAAGGAAAAGTAGTGTACCAACAACAGCAAGGGTAATTAGAGAAGCACCAGTATTGATTTTAGTTTTCAAAGAATATAATGTAAACTGGACAACTGGGGATGCACTTTCTATTGGTGGTGCAGTAGAACATATTTGTTTGAGAGCAACAGACATGGGATTAGGTTCACTTTGGATTAGAGATACTGTTTATATGCAAAAAGAAATTGCAAAATTAGTAGGAGAAGAAAAAGAACTAATTTGTGCAATCTCTATTGGATATCCTAACCAAGATCCACACCCAAGGCCTAGAAAAGAGTTAAATGAAATACTAAAGTGGTATAAATAAAAGATAGGACAGTTCTAAAAAATGGAACTGTCCCTGTTCATATTTTAAATATGAACAGGAAGCAATCAGTTTTGCTAATCTAAGTCTTTAATTGCGTTTCTAGCAAGTTCATCACAACGATTATTGTATTTATTATTACTATGTCCCTTTACTTTATGAAAAATAACATAGTGAGTTTCAGTGAGCGCTACTAATTCTTGCCAAAGTTCTTTGTTTTTTACTTCTTCTTTACTAGAATTGATCCAATTATTTTTAATCCAACTAGAAATCCAGTCTTGTAAAAAAGCATTTACAACATAAGCACTGTCACTGTATAAATCCACTTGACAAGGACGTTTTAACAATTTCAAAGCCTCTATGACTGCAGTCAATTCCATAATATTATTAGTGGTATCTTTTTTGCCACCAGAAATCTCCTTTAAATTTTCACCTGACATTAAAATTGCACCCCAACCACCAGGTCCAGGATTACCGCTACAAGCGCCGTCTGTATAAATTGTAACTTTATCCATAAAAATTCTCCTTTTCTAATTGTCAATTTTAATAATTTATGATATTATATCAATGTATTAAAATTTGTTCAACTAATAAAGTATATTTTATATAAAATCAAAGGAGGAAAAGTCTTGAGCAGAGTACTAGGTATCGTAGCCGAATATAATCCATTTCATAATGGACATTTATATCATATTAAGCAATCAATTGAACAAACGAATGCAGACTATGTTGTTTGTGTTGTAACAGGTAACTTTGTACAAAGAGGCAATACCTCCATTGTAGATAAGTGGACAAAAACTAAGATGGCAATGGCAAATGGTGCTGATTTAGTAATAGAACTTCCAACAGTATACAGTACTTCTAGTGCAGAAAATTTTGCAGAAGGTGCTATCAAAATTTTAGACTCTTTGCAAGTAGTTGACAGTATTTCCTTTGGAATGGAAGCGGACAATTTAGCAACATTAAATAATATTGCCAATGTACTTTATCAGGAGCCAAAAGAATATGTTACTATGCTAAACCATGAGTTAAGCAAAGGAACATCTTTTCCGAAAGCGCGTGAAAGTGCAGTAATGCTATATTTGAATGATATCAAAAGATATGCTAATGTGTTAGCAGGTTCCAATAATATTTTAGGAATAGAATATTTGAAAGCTATGAAAAAATTAAAAAGTTCTTTAAGACCAGAAGGAATTAAAAGAGAAAAGGTAGTTTACCATGATGACTTTATTGTAGATGATTTTGCTAGTGCAACAGCAATCCGCAAAATGATAGTAGGTAGACAGTTCAATGATATTATGAAAGTAATGCCTCGTTCTTCTTATATTTTATTAGCACAGGAACTTCAGAATGGACATTATGTATTAGATTTAAGCAAATTCCAAACACAAATTTTATACAAATTAAGAACAATGACAATAGAAGAAATTAGAGAAATACCAGATGTAACAGAAGGGTTAGAACATGCTATTAAAAGTGCTGCTGATTCTTGTAATAATATCATAGACTTAGTAAATATTATTAAATCAAAGCGCTATACACAAACAAGAATTCAAAGAATTTTAATTTACTGCTTATTAGGAATTAATAAAAAGATGATGGAAGCATCTAAAAAAACAGTACCATATGTACGTGTACTTGGATTTAATGAAAATGGCAGAAAACTAATTTCAGAAGCAACAGCCAGAAATCCAAAATTGAACATTGTAACATCTGTTAAAAAATATATGGACGAAAGCAAAAATAAAGTCTTAAAAGAAATGCTACAAACAGATATATATGCTACTAACATATATACCTTAGGATATGAAAAAGATTCTTGGGCTAATTTAGATTATACAAATAAAATTATTACAATGGAAGACATGAAAGGAACTGTTAGAGTATGATTATAGGGATTACAGGAAGCTCAGGGGCAGGAAAAAGCACAGTATGTGAAATACTAGAAGAAGAGTATCAGATAAAAGTGCTAAACGCAGACAAAATGGCTAAAAAACTAGCTCAAAAAGGAAATACTTATCTAATAGATATTGTAACTTTGTTTGGAAAAGAAATATTACAAGAAAATGGTGAATTAGATAGGCCAAAGCTTGCTAATATCATTTATAATAACGAAGAAAAAAGAAGAAAGTTAAATGAATGTACCTTTAGGCATATCCATGTAGCTCTCCAAGAAGAAATCAAAAAGATATATACCAATAATCAAAAATCAATAATAGCCATTGATGCACCATTACTATTTGAAGCAAAATTAGAAGACATTTGCAATTTAGTGATTGCTGTTATTGCAAAAGACGAAGAATTGCAGATTGAAAGAATTATACAAAGAGATCATATCACAAGAGAACAAGCAACTAGAAGATTGCAAGCACAAATGCCAGACGAGTTCTATACAAGTAAAAGTCAGTATGTTATTGTGAATGATGGAAAAATAGAAGATATAGAAGAACAAATAAAAGAGGTTTTAGAGAATATTACACTATAGGATATTAAAATAATAGACTATAGTGTAATATTTTTTGCAAAAATATTGACATTTTATGACACGTATTGATAAGATATACATAAATAAAACATACTAGAAAGAATAAAAAATTGCTTATAATGTATAAAAATAAGAAAAGAAGAAACACTAAAGATAAAGGAGGAAACGAAGAAAAATGAAACAAAAATTTATCAAAAAGCAAAAAGGTATTACATTAGTGGCATTAGTAGTAACTATAGTAATACTTTTAATTTTAGTAGGAATAACCATAATGTATACCATGGGAGATAATAGTATTTTCAAAAAAGCTCAAGAAGCGAAGAATAAGACAGAAGATGCAATTAAAAATGAGCAAGAATATATGAACAGTATAGATAATATGTTGAATGAACACATAAATGGGAATACGACGAAGGATGAAACAGTAGCAGATATAGTTGATAAAGTACAGGTTAATAATAAAACTGTGAAAGATGAAAATGGAAACAAAGTAGTAATTCCAGGAGGATTTAAAGTGGTACCAGATACAAATAGCAATGATGTTGATTATACTTATTCAGGCGATAAAAAGCCATGCGTGCAAGACGGAATTGTAATTGAAGATGAAGATAAAAATCAGTTTGTATGGATACCAATAGGAGATATAAAAAATAAAGACGATACAGTAACTACAATAACATTAGGAAGATATATATTTAATACTGGTAGTTGGGATTCAACAAATCAAAAATATACAGGAACAGGAGAAGAAACACTAGTACAAAGTGCCCAAAATTATACAAAGATAGTCAACTTAAGACCAGAAGGACTTTCTTATGATTTTCAAGAATTAGTAAACAGTTCTAATAATATTTCAGCAAAAAATTTAGGAGACTTTGTTAATAAAACAAATATAAATGGAGGATACTATCTAGCAAGATATGAAATAAGTCAAGGAACAGATGAAAAAGCAAAGTCACAGGCTGATAAGACAGCATGGGTAGATATAATCCAAAAAGATGCGGCTATGATAGCAAGAGAAATGTATAATAACAACTATATAGAGAGTGATTTAATAAATAGTTATAGTTGGGATACGGCTATTGTGTTCATTCAAAAGTATTCAGGGAATAGTAATTATGCAATTAGAACAGCAATAAATACAAATAAATTGAATACAGGAAAATCGGGAGACAAAGTATGTAATATTCATGATATGGCTTCAAATTGCAGAGAATGGTCAACAGAATATTCTCTACGTTCTGAAAATCCTTGTGTTTATCGTGGAGGAAGGTATAGTTATGCCTCTAATTATACAAGTGATCGATATAGTGATACAACAATAGGAAAGTTAGATGATTTTTCTTTCCGTTCAATTTTATATCTAAAATAATAAGTTCAAGAAAGGAGAAAAATAATGACGACCAAAGAAAAAAAGAAAGAAAAGCAAAAAGGTATCACATTAGTGGCTCTTGTAGTTACAATAGTAGTACTTTTAATTTTAGCAGGTATCACAATCATGTATACCATGGGAGATAATAGTATTTTCAAGAAAGCACAAGAAGCGAAGAATAAGACAGAAGATGCAATTAAAAATGAGCAAGAGTATATGAACAGTATAGATAATATGTTGAATGAATATATAAATGGTAATGAAACACCAATATATAATAAAGATAAAAAGGTGAATACTCCACAAATATTAACAGGAATGACGCCAATTAAATTTGACATGCCAACAGATAGCAAAAAGGGAGAAACAGTAACAACTAATGCTAACGATAAAGATTGGTATGAATATGGAGATACTTATGAAACCAGAAAATGGGCAAATACTCAAACACAAGATGGAAGTATGTGGGTATGGATACCAAGATTTGCATATAAAATAACAGGACAAACCATAGATGTTGTATTTTTAATAGGTGATACAGACCAGTATTATAAAGAAGATGGAACGATAGGAACTGCACAAAGAATGAAAAATGTAGACGAAGTACCAGATACAACAGCAGATTATACAGTACACCCAGCCTTTACAAATGAAACAAGTATAGGATATGCAAATGGAGGTTGGAACAAAGAACTAACAGGAATATGGGTGGCAAAGTTCGAAGCAGGATTTCCAACAGGAAATAACACAGCACCAAATAAGAAAAGTAATGTAAGTTATATGAATGACCAAAAAGGACAAGTATATATACACCAAACAGAAAATCTAACAGGTAAAGATGGATAGGGAACAGCTAGAAACTGGCTAGATGGAATTTATGGGACAACAGAAACTAAAATCAGTTATCCAGTATTTCAAGGGAGTACTTATGCCATGAACTATATCACAATAAATGACGCATATAACGTGTCAAGAGCATTAACGAGTAGCGGAAATATCTATGGATTAAGTAGCTCCAATACAGATAGTCATTTAATGAAGAATAGCGAATGGGGAGCAGTAACATACTTAAGCCAAAGTAAATATGGACAAAATGGAAAAGAAATAACAATCAATAATGCCAATTTAGACAGTGGAGGAACAAGTGCAACAAAGGCAGAAGGAAATGCGGTAGCATCAGTCTATGCAGTAACAGGATGTACGAATAATACAACAGATGGAGCATCAACAAAGACAACCATAGAAGCAATTAATGGGACTAGTGGAAACACAGCAACAACAGAAGGAATATATACATGGAATCAAAAAAGTGGACAAAATGCTTCAACAACAGGAACAATTTATGGAATTTATGATATGAGTGGAGGCGCATGGGAAAGAACAAGTAGCTATGTAGCCAATAATCATGAAAATTTAAAAATTTTTGGGGAAAGTGTTGCATACCAAGGAGTTAATTTAAAAACAACAAGTACGAAATATACAACAGTATATCCGCACAATGAAGCCGGAGAAACTAATATAGACACACTAAGCCAAAAGAACTTTGCTAATAACACAAAAATCTATGGAGATGCAGTAAGAGAAACGACATCTAGTACAGCAGGAACATCTACAAGTGGTTGGAATACAAGCGCGTGGAACGCAGACTACTCTCGTTTTCCAGCACTTAGTGATCCGTTTTTTCTACGCGGCGGGGATTCTTGAGAAGGGTCTCGTGCTGGCAATTTAGCTTTCCTCCACGTAACCGGTGCTCCAGCTTGTGATAATGGATTCCGTGCGGTGTTGGTCGCGAACTAAGCAAGTTCTAATACAAGTACAAACACAAGTAATGATTATCTATGGTTATTAAGTTGTAGTGAAATGTGGAGTAAAGGAAGAAGTAAGCAGAGAAAAAATAAAAAAATAGAAAGAGGTTGTAATACTAAATATTACAATCTCTTTACAATTATATGACATTTACGTAATATTATTGAATTGCATTATAAATTAACATATAATAAACTTAAATAAATGATAAAAAATACACAGGAAAAATATCCATGTAAAGGGGAGAAGAAGGCATGGAAACATTTGCAGATTATATCCTTTCCGAACAAGACTGGATAAAAAAAATGGAAATAATGTATTATTTGCAGAAAAAAACAGGAATTTTCTTTGATAATTCTGTTATTGCTAAAACATTTCTAGCTAAAATGTTTTTAGAACAAACTGATTTAGGACTAGATGAAAATTTAGTGGTAACAGCTTGTTTATTATGCAATTGTAAAAAAATAAATAATCCACAAGATTTATCAAAAATCAAATCATATGCAAAAGACGGAGCCGAATATTTAAAAGCATTAGGTTTTTCACCACGTTTTTGCAAAATTTGTGAAGAAGTAAATAGATATAGTGGAAGTTATCCAAGAGAAAAAGAAAGTGATGTTTTAGAATTAGTAGACCAATTTGGTGGTATGCTATTAGATAGACCTGAAAGAATTGCTTTTAAAGTAGATGAAGCATTAGTACTTTTAGAATATAGAAACTTAAAAGATAAATACAATCGTTATCTACAGAAATTCAAAGAATTTGTAGTAGAAATGGAGGGGATTTTAGTATGAGCAATTTAGATGAAAGACGAAGAGATCCTAATACACCTAGAGGAGAAAACATGGTACAATATGCTTTTAATCAATATAATAAAACAGGAGATACCTTAGAAAGCATGAAAGCAACTCCAAGGATATATAGAACAGTACAACAAGCAAAGGAAAAATATAGAGAAGCAAAAGAAAAATTACAAGGAAAGAATGAACAAACACCAATAGTTACAGCACAAGATATTAAAGATGAGATGTATCGCTAATTGCAAAAGTAATAGCGTTTTACATAAATACTTTATACTAAAGAAATAAAAGAGGGATACAAAAGGGGAAAATAATACACAAAAGATAAAAAAATTACAAAAGAAGAAGTAAAGGAATAAAAAACAAAAGTATGAAAAAACAAAAGAATAAAAAGATACAAAAGAAAAAATAAAGAAAGATTGGTTTTTGAGGACCAGTCTTTTTAAGTTAGCTGTGCGAAGCGAAGCAAGTTACAGATAACTTATGCAATTGAGCGAAAGCGAAATTGTAAACCTTATTATAAACAAGGAGGAAAAATAAATGCAAGAAATGTTTGCGGATTTACATATTCATATAGGAAGAAGCGAAAAGGGGAAACCAATTAAAATTACAGCTGCAAGAAGTTTGAATTTTGCTAATATTGCAAGAGAATGTGCGGAAAGAAAAGGAATTCAGATAGCAGGGATTATTGATTGCGCATCTCCATATGTGATAGAAGATATAGAAGAATTTCTAAAAATGGGAGAAGCTTACGAGATAGCAGATGGTGGAATTATCTATAAAGATAAAGTTTGTATCATATTAGGTAGTGAAATTGAAACTGCCGAGATAAATGAGGATGGAAAAACTGGTAGTGCACATAATCTTTGCTATTTTCCAACATTAAAGGATATTAAGGCATTTTCACAAGAAATGAGTCACTATATCAATAATATTACTTTAAGTTCTCAGAGAGCTCGCCTTTCAGCCTATGAACTAGTAGATATTGTAGAAAAGTATAATGGAATTCTTATTCCAGCACACTGCTTTACACCACATAAAAGTTTTTATGGAAATTGTACAAGCAGATTAGAAAGAATCTTTAAAGAAAAATTTAATAAGATTTTTGCAATAGAATTAGGACTTAGTTCTGATACAGAACTAGCAGACCATATTTCTGAATTAGAAACAAGAACTTTTGTAACTAATTCAGATGCTCATTCTTTACCCAAAATTGCAAGAGAGTACAATAAAGTGTTATTGGAAGATATTTCTTTTAAAGAATTAGTAAAAGCTTTAAAAGGTGAAGAAGGAAGAAAAGTGGTTGCTAATTATGGAATGGACCCAAAACTTGGCAAATATCATAGAACTTATTGCGAAACTTGTGACATGCCAATAGAAGGAGAACCACCAGTATATGAGTGCCAATCATGCCATGGAAATAATATTACTATGGGTGTTTTGGATAGAATTATGACAATTGCAGATAAAAAAGAAAGTAGAAGCCCAAAAAATCGTCCACCTTATGTTTACCAAGTACCACTTACTTTTGTACCAGGTTTAGGCGCAAAAACAATTGAAAAGTTGCTAAATACATTTGAAACTGAAATGAACATTTTACACAAATTGTCAGGAGATGATTTAGAAGCAGTGGTAGGAAAAAAAGTTGCTCAAACTATTGTCGCAGCAAGAGAAGGAAAAGTACATATATCAAGCGGTGGTGGTGGAGTTTATGGACATATAGAAATTAATTAAAAAGGTTCTAAATCTCATTTTATGGAATAGACATTATGTATAAAGTTACGATAAATCATGGAGGAATAAAATGAGAGTAGTACACAAGAAAAAATCGAGACTAGTTAGCAGCATTTTGCAGCATATTAAAGATAATATAAAAGCATATTTTTTAGTCGCAATTGTACTATTAATTGGAATTGTACTAGGAGTGAGTTTTGTTAATAACTTACAAGAAAATCAATCACAAGAAGTACAAAGTTACATACAGCAATTTGTGGAAACACTGAAAAATGGAACTAATATTGATACAGGAAAACTATTGAGTAACTCTCTTCAAAATAATTTAATATTAGCAATTGTTATGTGGTTTGCTGGTTCTACTGTTATTGGAATTCCTATTGTTTTAGGAATTGTAGGATATCGAGGATTTTGCTTAGGATATACGGTTTCATCACTAATTGCTACTTTAGGAACAGGAAAAGGAAGCATATTTTTTATCACTTCTATGTTATTACAAAATTTAATTCTCATTCCTTGCATGTTAGCATTAGCAGTTAGTGGAATTAAATTATATAAATCTATATTGAAAGATAAAAGGAAAGAAAATATTAAAGGAGAGATTATAAGACATACTTTATTCTCTGTTATGATGCTAATTTTTCTTGTAATAGCTTCCTTTTTGGAAGCATATGTATCTTCAAATTTGTTTACATTATGCATACAGCTTTTTTAGTTTTTATGTAGTTTTTTGAAAAAAACTATTTACATTTTCAACTAAATTTGATATAACATATATGGTTTATGTAAAGTAAAGAACGTTAAGAAAAAATAGCTTTTTCATAAAAATGGAAAGGTAATCAATAAATTAGAAAATATATAAAGAGACAAGGGAGCTAAAATGGAAAAACAAATCAAACTTTTTTTGGAATTTCTTCAGAATGAAAAGAAATTATCAAACAATACTTTACAATCATATGAAAGAGATATTTTACAATATCAAGAGTATGTAGAAAAGAACAGAATAAATTATGCCAAAGTAAAACAAGACGATATTAAAAAATATCTAGAACATTTAGCTGAAATTGGCAAAAAGACTTCGACTATTTCTAGAAATCTAGCATCTATTAGGTCATTTTATCAATTTTTAATCCGCACCAAAAAAGCAAAACATGATCCAACAGAAAGTATTCAATCACCAAAAATAGAAAAGAGAGTTCCAAGTGTATTAACTTCACAAGAAGTGGAACTATTATTAGACCAACCAAAAGATGTCGATTTAAAAGGAACTAGAGATAAGGCAATGCTAGAATTTGCTTATGCAACAGGGATGAGAGTAACGGAAATTATTTCTCTAGATATAGAAGATGTAAATTTAGAAGATGGATTTGTTATCTGCAAGAATGGAGCAAAACAAAGAAATATTCCTTTAGGTTCTATGTCACTAAGAGCGCTAAAAGAATATGTAGAAGAAGCAAGACCAGTTTTAATCAAAGATGAAAATGATAAAGCTTTATTTGTTAATATTAATGGCGGAAGACTAACTAGACAAGGGTTCTGGAAAATTATAAAATACTACAAAGAACAAGCTCATATTACAAAAGATATTACACCACATGTATTAAGACATTCATTTGCAACACACTTACTACAAAATGGTGCTGATTTAAAAGCAATACAAACAATGCTTGGTCATTCAGACATTTCATCAACACAAGTCTATATGCAATTCCAAGATCCCGGACTAAAAGATGTATATCAAAAAGCTCACCCAAGAGCCTAAAAATAGAAAATAATAAATAGAAACTAATCAAAAAATAAAATTTTTGGTTAGTTTTTTGTTGACTTTTTTGCAATGTATTTATACAATAACACTAAACAAAAGAATGTTAAAGGAAGAAATGAAAATGGATTTAAAAGAAACAAATTCTATCATACAATTTCCAGCAGAAGAACTAGCAAGGCAAGAAGCAGAAAGACAAACATTAATCTCTCAATTGTCTGCAAAACTAGCACAGAATCCTCAAACATCTTCTAATTTAGAAGGAGCAATGTTAAAAACATATGATAACTTTGTACATAATGAAGAAACAGCAAGAGCACATGCTAAGAAATTAGGAATAGAGTATACAAAAACAATAAAGAATACCGCTGCTAGGCAATTAGTAGAAGATATTCAAGCCAATTTACAAGAAACAACAGCTAGAGCAACAAGTATTACATTAGACGAAAACACAACGTTAGAAGATGCTAAAAAAGCTGAAAGTGAAGTGGCTTCGAGATTAGATGGCGTGAGTCATGGGGCGGAAATTGCGCAAAGCTTTCCAGAGCTTGTAAACTTAAATAGACAACAAATAGAAGGCGAAATTAAAAAAAGTGTATATGGTAGAGTACAAGATGTTTTACAACAAGCAAGAATACAAAAATATGCTGCTGAGCAAGAAAATATTCAACAAGAGAAGGTAGGTTTTTGGGGAAAACTATTTGGCAAAGAAGAGCTTAGAGAAAAAAGAATAGAAAATTTAAGATTAAAAATGGAATTAACACAAAGAAGTGAGGCATTAGAAAAAGATACATACAGCACTAGAGAAATGTTAGTAGATATGTATATGTGTGCTAATACAGAATTAGGTGGAAAATTTACTCCTGAAATGCAGGAAGTATACCAGGCTATTATGAGTACATATGGCATGGAGAAAACAGAGTATTTTTCAGAAGAGCATATTCAACAACTTGTTAATAAAAGACAAGCAAAAGGAGCAACTACAGCAGAACTTCCAATAGTTTCAGAGAAAAGACAAAAAGTATTTAGAAAAGTAAAAGCACAAGCCAATATGGTAGAATTGGAAAACCAAGGGTTAAGGCAAAAATTGTTAAAACTACGTACTTATTCACTAAAAATGGAAAGAGGAAAAAGACCACAAGAAGCAGATGCAATTAGTTTATTTGAACAAAGATTAAAAGGAATTGAAGTGAATACTAGAGAAAGGGATAAAGAAGTAGAATTAGAAGACACTGTAGACTTATGAAGATAGCATGAAGAGAGAAACTTTTTTCTCTCTTTTTTCTTGCAAAAACTGACAAAATAAGATAAAATGAGCATGTTATGAAAGCGAGGAATGAATGTGACTAAAATAGATATAAAAAGCTCTTTAGAAGCAATACAAAATATTGCAAAAATAAATCAAGGAAGAAATTTGAAATATAGCATTTTAACAATGGGATGTCAATTAAATGAAAATGACTCTGAAAAGTTATGTGGCATGATGGAAGAAATGAATTATACAAAAACAGAAAACTTAAAAGAAGCAGACTTAATTGTATTTAATACTTGTTGTGTACGAGAAAATGCAGAAGATAAGCTATTTGGTAAATTAGGAGAAGTAAAAAAATATAAAGAAGAGAGAGAAACTATTATTGCTATTGGTGGTTGCATGATGCAAGAAAGGCATATTGTAGAAAAACTAAAGCAAAGTTATCCATTTTTTGATATTGTATTTGGCCCACATACATTAAAACAGTTTCCAATAGATTTAGATAAAATAATTGAAAATAGAAAAAGAATAGAAGACATTTTAGATATTGATGGAGAAATTATAGAAGGACTTCCT
>CAOXTD010000007.1:58696-78921 GCA_948560265.1 uncultured Clostridia bacterium
CATATTGTATAGTTCCTTATGTAAGAGGAAGAGAAAGAAGTAGAGAGCCAAAAGATATTATAGAAGAAGTACGAACTTTAGCAAAACAAGGCTATAAAGAGATTATGCTATTAGGGCAAAACGTAAATTCTTATTTAAGAGTAGAAAGAGAAAATCATATTCCTTTTGAAGAATATGAAGGAGTAAATTCTTTTGCCACATTACTTAGAGCAATTAATAAAATAGAGGGCATAGAAAGAATTCGCTTTATATCACCACACCCAAAGGACTTTACAGATGATGTAATAGAGGCAATTCGTGATTGTAATAAGGTATGCAAATTAGTTCATTTGCCTTTGCAGTCAGGAAGTACAGAAGTTTTGAAGGTAATGAATAGGAAATACACAAAAGAGCAATATTTAACTTTAGTAGAAAAGATGAAGAAAACCATACCAAATTTAACACTTTCTACAGACATTATTGTAGGATTTCCAGGAGAGACTGAGGAAGATTTTGAAGATACTTTGGATGTAGTACAAAAGGTAAACTATGAACAAGTATATATGTTTATATATTCTAGAAGAGTAGGAACGCCTGGTGATAAAATGGAAAATCAAATTCCGGAAGAAATAAAACATGAACGTTTTGATAGACTAAAACAATTAGTAGAAAAACAAATTGCTATGAAAAATAAGGAGTATATAGGAACAATACAACAAGTTTTAATAGAGGGCAAAAGCAAAACGAATGAAACAATGCTAACAGGCAGGACGGATTCTAATAAAGTAGTTGTATTAGAAGGAGAGGATAGCTTGATTGGAAAAAATATTTCTTTAAAAATCGTTTCAGAACATATGTGGTATTTAAAAGGGGAAGTAGTAGAAGAATTGAATTAAAGGAGGAAATTTCATGAAACAAATTAGTCAAGAGGAATTTGAACAATATATACAAGATATTATAGATGGTAAAATGACGAGGAAAAGATTAGCGAGCGAACTAGAAACGGTAATGAGAACTATAAATCATAGAATTATGGAATTAGAAGGAAAAAATCCTGCTTTATATCAGGCATTTATACAAAAGTTTCCGTATACTCCTAAAGAAATCAAATTAGATGTAGAAGCATTAGCTATTAAAGTAATTAATAATGGAATAGAACAAACAGCAAGGGACATTGGAATATCTACTAGAAGTATAGCAAGGAAAATAAAGCAGCTAGAAACAATTAATCCAGAATTACTTCAACTATATGAAGATAGAAATGGTAAAATGAGTGATGAAGAAAGAAAACTATTTATGTCAAGGGTAAGAAGAATAGAAGAAGAAAAAGGAATAGCTGTTTTAGAAAGACAAGAATTAGTAGAAAAAGAAGAAAGCATTAGACAATCTTTGACAAAATTTGAGGAGCTATTAGCAACAGGTATGGACAAGAATATAGCAGCACGTAAATTAGGATACAGTGACTATGCAGCGGTATGGAAAAAGCAAAAAGAATTAGAAAGAATAAGGCAAGAAAGAAAAGCAGCTAGTGCAAAAACAACAGGGCAAAGAGAAGTGGAATTTAGAAAAAGTATGAAAGTAGATGTAAGTAAGAAAGATGCTCAGAGACAAGATAGTACAGAAGTAAAAGAAAGAAGAAGTGGAAGAGAAAAGGAGTAATAAACATGGCAGAATATTCACCAGCAATGCAAGTATATTTAGATAATAAAGAAGAATATAAAGATTGCATCTTATTTTATCGTTTAGGTGACTTTTATGAAATGTTTTTTGATGATGCAATTACTGTATCACGCGAATTAGAACTAACTCTAACAGGAAAAGATTGTGGACAAGAAGAAAGAGCACCTATGTGTGGTGTTCCTTATCATGCTGCTGAAACATATATTGCTAAACTGATTGAAAAAGGGTATAAAGTTGCCATTTGTGAACAACTGGAAGATCCAAAAACAGCAAAAGGTATTGTCAAAAGAGGCGTTATTCGTGTGGTAACACCAGGAACTGTCATGGAGTCAAATTTGCTAGAAGAAAAGAAAAACAACTATATCATGTCTATTTATAAAAGTGGAGTATATTATGGAGTGGCAGTATGTGACTTGACAACAGGTGATTTTAGAACAACACAAATAAAAGAGCAAAACAACTTTGCTACTTTACTAGATGAAGTTGCAAGATACTCTCCTGCTGAAATTATTGTCAATGATATGATGTATAGCTCTACAGAAGAGATAGATAAAATTAAGGAAAGATTTTCAGCATATTTTTCATTACTTACACCAGAAAAATTTGATACAGACTATGAAGTGTTTGAACTAAAATATGATGTAGTAGATGAAGCAGAAAAAGAAATAAAAGGTTTAAAAGAGCAATTATTAAGTGTAGCAGCGAGTAATGGACTTTTTAGTTATCTAAGAGATACGCAAAAAAATGATTTAGAGTATATTCATAAGATTACTTTATACAGCACTACTCATTATATGAATTTAGACACCAATGCCAGAAGAAACTTAGAGATTACAGAAAAACTAAGAGATAAAAGCAAAAAGGGAACCTTATTATGGGTATTAGACAAAACGTCGACTTCTATGGGAGGAAGACTACTTCGTAGGTGGCTGAATGATCCATTAATAGATGTGGCAAGAATTAATGAAAGACTAGAAGCAGTGAAAGAACTAAAGGAAGATATTATCCTAAGAGGAGATTTAATCGACAGCATGAAAAAAGTTTACGACATTGAAAGACTAGCAGGAAAAATCTCTTATGGAAGTGCAACTGGTAGAGATTTAGTATCTTTAAAGAATTCTGCAAAACAATTACCAGATGTTAAAGCAAATTTAGCAAAAGCAAAATCTCCAATGCTAAAGCAATTATATGAAAATTTAGATATTCTAGAGGATATTCACGAAATTATAGATCATTCTATAGTAGATGATCCACCAATTAGTGTAAAAGAAGGAAATTTAATCAAATTAGGATATGACGAAGAAATTGACCATTTAAAAGAAGCAACAACAAATGGAAAAAATTGGGTCATAGAAATTGAAACAAAAGAAAGAGAAGAAACTGGAATTAAGGGACTAAAAATTGGATTTAATAAAGTATTTGGCTATTTTATTGAAGTAACAAAATCTAATTTATCTATGGTACCAGAAAGATATATTCGTAAACAAACTTTAGCAAATTGTGAAAGATATATTACAGAAGAACTAAAAAAAGTAGAAAATGAAATTCTAGGAGCAGAAGAAAAGGTTATTACATTAGAATATAACGCATTTTGCCAAATTCGTGACCAGATTGAAGCACAAATTGACAGAGTACAAAGAGCAGCGAGTACCATTGCAACATTAGATGTATTAACTTCTTTTGCAACAGTAGCTGATGATATGAATTATGTCATGCCAATTGTAGACAATAGCGGAGCAATGGATATTAAAAATGGACGCCATCCTGTAATTGAGAAAATCCTCCCTACTGGAAGCTTTGTAGAAAATGATACTTACCTAGACAAGGGAGACAATCGATTAGCAATTATTACAGGACCAAACATGGCGGGTAAATCTACTTATATGAGGCAAGTAGCATTAATCACATTAATGGCTCAATGTGGAAGCTTTGTTCCTGCTTCGTATGCTAAAATTGGGGTAGTAGATAAAATTTTCACAAGAGTAGGTGCATCAGACGACTTGAGTATGGGACAAAGTACATTCATGGTAGAGATGATGGAAGTAGCATCGATTTTAAAAGAAGCTACAGCCAACAGCTTAGTTATACTAGATGAAATAGGAAGAGGAACATCAACTTATGATGGACTTTCCATTGCTTGGGCAGTAGCAGAATACATATCAGATAAAGAAAAATGTGGTGCAAAAACTTTATTTGCAACTCACTATCATGAATTAATTTCGTTAGAAGATAAACTAGAAGGAGTAAAGAACTATTCTATTGCAGTTAAGGAAAAAGGAGAAGACATTATCTTCCTAAGAAAGATTGTAGCAGGTGGAACAGACGAAAGCTATGGTGTACATGTTGCAAAATTGGCAGGAGTTCCACAAGCAGTATCTAAGCGCGCAATAGAGATACTAAAATCTTTAGAAAGAAAAAGTGTTTTAGGAGATAAGGCTCAAGAAAAAGAAAACAAAAAAATAGCAGCAGGACAACTAGATATGTATAACTATAAATTAGCAGAGCTAGCTCATGAATTGGACAAAGTAAATGTAGATGAGCTAACACCAATCGAAGCTTTAAACATTTTAGTCAACATGAAAGAAAAAATGAAGTAGTCAATTTTTATGATGGGAATATTATATAAATTTAAGTAACAAAGGAGAAGTAGAAAATGGAATATTTAGTAGTAATAGGAATTTGTATAATATTTTTAGTCATTTTAAAATTTGCATGGAATATTAAAATTAGTGACATTAAAAAAGTAAAGAACATAGGGTATGATAAAGAGCTAAATGAAATTACCAATAAGTTACCTGAAAACAAAGAGATTTGTAAATACTTATTAAAGAAACTAAAAAATGAAAAAGTGCAATTAAAAGAAAGTCAAAACAAGGATAATAAAACTAGTTTATACATTGCATTAAGCAATTCTATTTTAATAGCAAATATCAGTGATACTTTTACAAGAGTACAAACAATGGCTCACGAGTGTTTACACTCTATTCAGAACAGAAAAACATTGCTTTTCAATTTCTTTTATTCTAACATTTATTTTATTTATTTTTTGTGTATTTGCATTTTGTCATTACTAAGACTAAATGAACATGGAATGATACATTTATTTATTCTTACGATACTAGGTGCTATTTACTATGCTATTCGCAGTTATATAGAAATGGATGCCATGATAAAAGCAAAACCATTAGCAAAAGAATATATGGAAGAACAAAAAGTATTAACAATAGAAGAACAAAACAAAGTACTAGAAAATTATGAGGTTATTAACGACATTGCCATTAAAATGACGAACTATACTTTGATTATCAATTGCACAGCTAAAGTTATTATTTATACACTAATTTTAAGTATATTTCATTAATGGAAAGTTTATAAAAAGTAAAAGATACATTGCAGATAGAAAATGCAATGTATTTTTTTATTCTGAAATTACTTCGTCAAAAAGTGAATTATCGAAGAAAGTTTTTAGAGAAATATTAAAAGCTTCGCAAATATGTAACATAGTATCCATTCGTAAATTCTTAGTATCATTTTTCATAAAATCACAAATAGTAGGTAGCGAAACACCAGCAGCTTTAGATAAGTCGAAAAGCTTCATATTATGTTCTTTTAATAATTGATTTATTCTTTGTCTTGTAGCATCGGCAAGCTGCATAGTACCACCTCTTTTTTTAAAACTAAAAATAATTTATAAAATTATATCAAAGCAAAAGACAGTACCACTAAGGAAAAACTCAATAAAAACAAAAAAATTAAGAAATTCCTTAATAAAACTATTGCGAGATAAAACAAAATGTGATATTTTAATTAAGGAATTCCTTAATATGTATTATATAAAAAATTTAATTAACGAATGAGAAGGAGAAAAATTATGAAAAAAGTAGAAGACAATAAAGGTATAACATTAGTAGCTTTGGTTGTAACAATAGTCGTACTTTTAATTTTAGCAGGTATTACAATTACTTATGTTATGGGAGATAATAGTGTATTCAATAGAGCATCAGAAGCAAAACTAAAAACAGATATAGCAAATTGGAAAGAAAAATTAGAAATGGCAAAAAGTTCAGTTATTATAGACGGACTTGGAGCTTTTAATCCAGATAAGTATTTTGAATATCTACAAGAACAAGGTATTATTAAAGATAAAGAAACAGATGTAGTGGATAATGAAGATGGAACTTATGATGTAATAACAAAGCCAGGCTATATATTTCAAATAGAATTGGTGCCTTCAAAAGAAAATCCAACAGATGCAGAAATAGAGTATATAGGACAGTCAGGAAAAATGGCACCAATCATAAAAAGAATAAAAGTTAGTAGTACACAAACTAGTATAACAGCAAAAGCAATAATAACAGGTCTAGGAAATGGTACTGTAACGTATTACTATAAGCCAGCAGAGGCAGAAGATAGTAGTTACCAAGAAATAACCAATATAAATAGTGAAACAGGAGCAACTCAAGAAACGGAAATTACAGCGGGTGAGAAATATATGATAAAAGTAGTTGCGAAAAATGAAATAGGAGAAGTAACTAAAACAGTAGAAGTAACAGCTACAAAAATATTAGTAGAAAGTATTACTCTAAATAAAACAAAAACAACAGTAGCGATTGGAAAAACGCTTGCTTTAACAGCAACCATAAAACCAGATGACGCAACCAACAAAACAGTCCAATGGAAGAGTAGCAATGAAGATATAGCAACGGTAAGTGATGAAGGTGTAATAACAGGAAAAACCGAAGGTCAAGCAACAATCACGGCAGCTGCAACAGATGGAAGTGAAGTCAAAGCAACTTGTAATATAACAGTAATGGATGAAAATACAGCAACATGGGAAGAAATTAATCAAATGGCAAAAGAAATAGCAAATGATGAAAGTATTACAAATGACTCTTCACAAGCAACAGTAATCATAGAGGGAGAAAGTAAAACAATAAAAGTAGGAGAAGTTTATAAAGTAAAATATGGAACGGAAGAGAGAAGAGTAAGAGTATTAGGATTTAAACACGACGATTTAGTAGATACAGAAGTATATGGAGGAAGTCATAGTAAAGCAAGTATTAGTTTTGAGTTTTTAGATATGATATCAGGGATGACATATCTAAAAATGAACCCTAGTAGAACAGGTGCAGGAGGATGGGGAAACACCCAAATGAGAAAAGACCTAAATGGATATACAACAAATAGCGCAACACAAAGTAAAGCAATTGGAGGAATGGGAGCAAACTTAAGTAATAAAAATTATATCAAACAAGTAACGAAAAAATACATTGCAACATATAATAGTGCAGGTAGTATAACCGCATGTAATGATTACTTATGGTTATTAGCGTCAAGTGAAGTAGTAAATAACGGATATCAAAGTGGAGCATATGGATATTGTATAGGAAGCGAAGGAAGTCAATACAAATATTATCAAGGAGTAACAGAAAAGTATAACGCAAACAGTTCAAGACGTATTAAATACCGTGGCAATGGCGATGCATATAATTGGTGGCTCCGTTCACCTGTTGCACAATATAATCCTCGCTTCGTCTGCATCGATGTTCTTGGTTGTGAGAGTCTGATGTTTTGGGCAGATTCTACTTGCGGTGTAGCCCCAGGTTTCTGCATCTAACATTAAAATAAAAGGAAATGAAAATCTAACGTATAATAAAAAAATATATCACTCTTGCTTTTAGCTGATTGTGATATATTTTTTCGGTTTACTTTAATTTTTCTTTTTAATCTAAATTTTGTATACTAATGATTTTAGGTTTTGCTGTAATCATTCCCATTGCTACTTTAAAAAGTACTTTCACATTTGGGTGTTGTGAAGTTATTTCTACTTCTCCTCCACCATTTCCACCCATGACATTAAAGTCTACACGGTGTTTTCCAACAGTAGTTGTAATTGTCATTTCTTCACCTACTCCTAAAGAACCCACTAAATTATTGTCCAAAAATACTTTTGTTGGCACTAGCGCTGCTGCAAGTGATCCTTCTCTTCTAAAAACAATACTTGCTGTACTAGCTGTTCCTCCTTCTATTGTTGCTCCACACTTATTACAAAATTTAGCAGTGTTATCTACTTCTGCTCCGCATTTATTACAAAACATTTTTTATTTTCTCCTTTTACTATTTTTATTTTTCTAACGGGGTCACATTTTTCCCTTTGTATTTCTCTAGTAACAAACTATGTCCCTACAAATTATTCTACACCTAGGTATTCATTATACGTTACTTCTCTGTCAATGACTTGATCTGCTTTCAAATCAATAATTCGATTAGCTACTGTTTGTGTTAATTGATGGTCATGTGATGTAAATAACATATTACCTTTAAACTTCTTCATGCCTTCATTTAATGCTGTGATAGACTCCATATCTAAATGGTTAGTTGGTTCATCAAAAATCAAAAAGTTTGCTCCTGATAACATTACTTTAGAAAGTACACATCTTACTTTTTCTCCTCCTGATAGGACATTAACTTTCTTTAATGCCTCTTCTCCTGAAAAGAGCATTCTTCCTAAAAAGCTTCTAACATATGTTTCATCTGGATCTTTTGAATACTGTCTTAACCAATCTGTAATAGATAAATCAGATTCAAATAAATAATTATTATCTTTTGGGAAGTAACTGTTAGTAATAGTTGTTCCCCAAATAATTTCTCCTTCATCAGGTTCTAATTCTCCTGCTATAATCTGGAATAGCGCTGTTTTTGCATTTTCATTATCTGCTAAAAATGCAATTTTATCGTCTTGTTTTACTGTAAAAGATACATTATTTAATATTTTCTCACCATTGATAGTTTTAGAAATATTTTTTACTTGTAAAATTTCTTTTCCTGGTTCTCTATCAGGCTTAAAGTCTACATATGGATATTTTCTATTCGATGGCTTAATTTCATCTAACTCTATTTTTTCTAATGACTTCTTACGAGATGTTGCTTGTTTTGATTTAGAAGCATTCGCGCTAAATCTAGCAATAAACTCTTGTAATTCTTTGATTTTTTCTTCTTTCTTTTTATTAGCATCTTTCATTTGCTTTAAGGCAAGTTGGCTAGATTCATACCAGAAATCATAATTTCCTGGATATACTTTAATTTTTCCAAAGTCTACATCTGCAATATGAGTACATACTTTATTTAAGAAATATCTATCATGTGATACAACGATAACTGTATTTTCAAAGTTAATCAAAAATTCTTCTAACCAATTAATACTTTTTAAATCCAAGTCATTGGTAGGCTCATCTAGTAATAGAATATCTGGATTTCCAAATAATGCTTGTGCTAAAAGCACTTTTACTTTGTCTTTTGCTTCTAGTTCACTCATTAGTTTATAGTGTTTATCTGCTTCGATTCCTAAATCGTTTAATAATACTGCACCATCTGCTTCTGCATTCCAACCATCTAGCTCACTAAATTTCTCTTCTAATTTTGCAGCTCTCATTCCGTCCGCTTCTGAAAAATCTGGTTTAGCATATATCTCATCTTTTTCTTTCATAATTTGATATAGTTCACTATTTCCCATGATAACAGTATCCATAACGGTATATTGTTCAAAAGCAAAGTGGTCTTGTTTTAGCACAGATATTCTCTCATTCTTCTCTTTTGATACTTCTCCCTTGCTTGCTTCTATTTCTCCTGATAATACTTTTAAAAAAGTAGATTTTCCAGCTCCATTTGCTCCAATAATTCCATAACAACATTCTTTATTGAATTTAATATTCACATCTTCAAATAATGTTCTTTTTCCAAATCGAACTGTTACACCTGTTGCAGTAAGCATTTTGTTCCCTCCTTTTGAAATTCTAAGTTAGATTATATCATACAAAAGCTCATATGGCTAGAGCAAATAAAAAATACAACCTATTATTTTTATAATAAATTGTATTTTTTCTTGTTATTTATCAAATAATATTTTTATAGCCCATAGTCCTGAAATTCCAACTAGGATATAAATAATTTTGCTAATAATGGAACCTACTCCAAATATGGCTTCTACAACATTAAAATTAAAAATTCCAATAATGCCCCATACAATAGCGCCTATAATAACTAGGACTAGTGCAATTTTATCTATTACTTTCACTACATATACCTCCTTCAAATAAAAATTTGATTCATGATTAGTATACGTATTTTTTCTATTTTTATACTTTGCGCTTTTTATCTTAGCATATCCTTTTTGTTAAGCCACATTGTAGCTATAATTGCTATGATAATGGAAAATGCAAAAATGATAGGAAATCCCCATGGATTGTCTTGAAGTGGTACTGGTACATTCATCCCCCAATAACTGGCAACCATGGTAGGAATTGCTAAAATAATCGTAATGGATGTTAAATATTTCATTACTCCATTTAGATTATTAGATATAATTGATGCATAAGCGTCCATGGTACCATTTAAAATATCACTATATATTTTTGCCATTTCAATTGCTTGTTTATTTTCAATAATGGAATCTTCTAAAATATCCTCATCTTCTTCATAAAGTTTAATAATTTTTCCTCTCATTGTTTTTTCCATAACTACTTCATTCGATTTTAAAGAAGTAGTAAAATACACTAAGCTCTTTTCTAAACTTAATAATTTTAATAATTCTTTATTTTTCATAGAATCTTTTAAGACTGATTCTGCAATCTCTGTTTCTTTGTTAATTTTCTTTAATAATGTTAAATATAAAGATGAATTTGCATATAATAATTGTAATAAAAATCTACTTTTTTTATACGTAATAATATTTTTCATTTTGTTTTTGACCATATCTTGAATGATTGGATTTTGTTTTAAAGAAACTGTAATAAAATAGTCATCTCTTACAAAAATAGTTCCAATCGGCATAGTACTATAAATCATACTATCGCCTTCTTTTTCACGTATGGGAACGTCCACAATAAATAAGATAGTATTATCTTCGTCTTCTATATCAATTCTGGCCTTTTCTTCTGAGTCTAAAGCATAACGAATAAAGTCTTCTTTTATTTGTAATTCTTCACAAACTGTTTTAATTTCATTTTCGGTCGGGGCTATCATGTTAATCCAATTTCCTCTCTCATATTTTGTTGTTTTTTTTGTTTCATTTGTTTGTAAATCTGTTTGATACATTTCTAACATAATAATCACCCCTTCTTTTTATGTTATCTATTTTACTCTAAAATATTAGAAATTACAAGGTATGTTTCTCTAGTATACTGAAAAGTTCCTCTTGAACATAAATCACGGGGGGATTATCCATCCCCCCGTGGTAGCGGTTACTGAAGGCCTATATTATTTTCCCAGACCCTCTGTGTTGCCTCGTTCTCAAAAAGAATTTCTAAAAAGACGAGATTTGAAAATTCCTGTCGCTGAAGGATTTTTCCATTATACTGATGCGCGAGCTTTAAGAACTGTGCTATTTTTGCCCGCGTAAAGTCGTCTATCTCTCCAGAAATGCTAACTTTAGAAACGTGCGATCTTTCAATTGTAACTTCTTTCATGCTGTCTTCCTCCGCTTTCTTATTTTTGCACTTTACTGTGTCATAGATTAATTATAACATATTATTCAAAAAAATGCTATATTTTATGTTAATTATTTTTATATTATTATTTTTTCTTAAAGCAAAATAAATACCTATTTAAATTTTACTTTAAATAGGTAAATTTGGTGCGCCATAGAGGAGTCGAACCTCCGACCATCAGATTAAGAGTCTGCTGCTCTACCAACTGAGCTAATAGCGCATATAAATTGAACATTATTATTATAAGTCGCTTTCTAGCTTTTTGTCAAGTAGTTTCCTGTAATTTCTGGTACTTTGTATAGGAAAAAAGCTTATATATTGAAATTTACAATATATAAGCTTTTATTTTATTGAACAATCTTTGTTCCTTTTCTAACAATTCTCTCTTGAGGGCTATATGTATCTTTTGACAATAATGTTTGGGAAATAATTTTTCCATTTAACTTTACGATCTTATATCCTTCACTTCTACAGCCGTTGAAGCCTATTTGTTCTACAACTTCTTTCCCAGCTTCCAAACTTGGATCTTCTTTATAGACTGTTGTATTGTTAATATAAGAAGTTATCTTAGATTGTAGTACAATTTCATATTCTACCTCTTCCTTTATTCCATGAAAACTAATTTTACATACTCCATTTCTAGCTGATGCAATGATCTTTATTGGATAGGTTCTTGTATTTTTAAAACAAAAATCTAAACTTCCATAATATACAGTTGCATCTCTACTTGCTGCTACATAATCCACTGTAAAAGTATGATTAGTTCTTTCTGTAATTTCTAAGTTTGCAAGTAATGCTGCATTATATAAAGTTGATGATACTTGGCAAACTCCTCCTCCAACACTTGGTACTACTTTTCCTGCGATATAAGCAGTTCCTTCTTTCCAACCTGCTTCTATTGTTCTGGAACCTACTGTTTTATTATAAGAAAAGGTTTCTCCTGGCATAATTACTGTTCCATTAATCTTTTTAGTTGCTAATTCTACATTATACGCTCTGTTGACTGCGCTCGCATCATAAATTGTTGAAAATGTAGCTAGTTGATCTGCAAAAGCTTCTTCTCCTAAATCTGATAATTTTCTTTTAGCTTCTGTTATCTTAAGTGGAATTTCATATTCTTCTTTTTCTTCCTGAATTAATTTTTTTGCTTCTTCCATTGAAATTTCAAAGTCTACTCCATTTTCTTCTACATGTACTTTTGTTGGATTTCTTTCTACATAAGCATCTTTTGGTTCTTTATAAATCTCATTTCTTATTTTTTCTAAATCAATTTCACTTGGTTTTCTTTTCTGTACAGGAATTTCAATTTCTTGATAAGGATTATGGATATTTTTTAATTGTTCAATAATTTGATTTTGCAATTGCTCTTTTTGAATAACATATCCTTCTTTACCTCTTACGACAATTAATTTTTTGTTTTCTATATAGTAACTATATTCTACTACAGCATCTTTCATTTTAGCATTTATATCATCAATTGTTGTTCTCATAAATTCTTCATCCCAATGAAGCTCTGACCCTATTTCTTTTTGAAAAATTCTAGTCCATAGTATTTCATAATTATTAGTTACAATATTTCCGCCTCTACCTATATTATAGGCTTTTGTTACTGCACTATCTACATCAAACTTTGCATTAAATGTATTTGCATTTACACTAACTTCTGAATCGCCATGTTTTAATACAATACCATCTTTTGCATTAGAAAATTTCTGGTTAATCGCATCATTAATTCTTTGCCTTGCTTCTTCAACCGTCAAATCACTAACATCTATTCCTAATATAGAAATTCCTTTTAAGATTTTTTGATTACTAATATTCATTAGCGCAAAAATAATAGAAAATATAGATACAATAATTAATATGATAGCAATACTTAAAGTAATTATTACTCCTTTTTTCTTGCTCTTTATTTTATTTTCTACTTGTACAAATTGTTGAGGATCTTTCTCTATATTTTCTGTTTCTACCTTTTGATTTTCTGTATTTTCTTTTGCTTCTTCTTGTTTTTCATTTTTATCTATTTCTTGTGTATCACTTTTTTCTGGCATTATATCTCTTTTTTCTTCTATTATTTCTACAACTTCTTGTATAATTTGTTTTGCATTTTCTTTTTTCTCTTCTGTTACTTCTTTTTCTAACTCCTCTTTTTCTTCTTTTTTAGTAGGTTTCTTTTTTGGATTTTGCTCTGATTTTTTACTTTTTTCTTTTACTTCTTTTTCTAATTCTGTTTTTGAGTTTTTGGTATTTTTTTTCTTTGGTTTTTCTTCTTTTTTTTCTATCTTTTCTTCCGTCGTCTCTTTTGAAACTGCTTCTTCAGCTTTTTTATTCTCTTCTTCCATATTTTTCTCCCTTGAATAAGTATATACTTCCCTTTGAAATAATATTACCATAATTATTTTATATTTACAATAAAAATTATTTGATATTTTGTCAGATTTTAGAAAATTTTCTTTAATTATACTAGACAATTTTTTTCTTTTTTAATATAATTATTTTAGGAAATTTTAGAAAAGAGGGATATTTTATGCTAGGACACATGATAGCTTATATTCGTAAAGATAGAAAATTAACAAAGGCTAGTATTTCTAAAGGAACTAACATTAACACAGGACATTTAACACATATTGAAAAAGGTGAAAGAAACCCTAGTCATAAAGTATTAAAAAATATGTGTAAAACAATGGGTATTCCTTATAGACCCTTAATGTATACTTATGATAGAGAGATTACAGAAGAACAAGAAAGCTATAAATTGGAGAGTCATATCGCTTATGATAAAATTCCTGCTGTAGATTTATTAGGTGGATTTATTGAATGTCCTCTTTCTGCTCCAGGAGCTTGCATTGCTGTTAAAATGACTGATATTTCTATGGAGCCTAAAATAAAAAAGGATTCTTATGCTTATGTTGAATTTAATACTCCACTTGATAATAAAGATATTGGACTATTTTTCTACCAAAATCAATATCTTATTCGCAGATTTATTGTTCGTAAAGACGGTATTGCTTTGAGATCTGAAAATAGGGCAGATATTCCTGACATTTGTTTAGATCCTAAAGATGCTTTTTATATTGTCGGTAAAGTAGTTGGGAGTACAGATGTAACTGAGTCTTAATTATTATTAAAAAACTATTTTTTCTTTTTTATAAGATATTTTTAGTTTTTTTTGTCAGAAATACTTGAATAATCTATTTTTTAATATTATAATATCACAATAGATAAACAAGAGATAAATAAGGAGAAAATTAAATGGAATTAGTAAAAAATATTTTCTTTAATACAGATAAATTAGTTGAAAATACAAAAGTAAAGATTTCCTATGCAGGTAGTCTTTTTCAAGATAAATCTGAAGAAGTGTTTATTCATTATGGCTTTGGCTTAGAATGGTCTAATTTAGGTGAAGTTAAGATGGAGAAAACAGAATTAGGTTTTCAAGCTGAAATAGAATTACTTTCTAGTGAAACTTTTAACTTCTGTTTCAAAAATGAAAAAGGCGAGTGGGACAATCATGATGGACAAAATTATATTTTTCCAATTGAAAAGGTAGAACTTTCACTAGTTCCACAAGAAGACATCTCTTTAGATGCTCCTAGAAAATTAAGAAAATCTTATATCTGGAGCAAAAAAATACGTTTAGCCATTTATAAAGTAATCACTTATCTTCCTAAATTAATTTCAGGAAATTATAAAAGAAAAATTTCAAATGAGTAATTAATAAAATCTCGGCTGAGCCGAGATTTTCGTTTTTCTGTTCTTAAATATACCAACCACCATTAACTGAAATCACTTGTCCTGTAGTATATTCATCTTCAATTAACCATTTTGCACATTTTGCAATATCTTTTGCTTTGCCAATACTATTGAGAGGAATTTCTCTTTTCACTTCTTCCCATTCTTCCTCTGTCACGCTTTTATTCATATCTGTATCAATTGCTCCTGGTGCAATGCTATTTACTCTAATATGTGAAGGGCCAAGTTCTTTTGCTAATGCTTTTGTCATTCCATCTATTCCAGCTTTTGTTACACTATAGTGAACTTCGCATGATCCCCCAGTTACTCCCCATATAGACGAAATATTGATAATACTACCAGCTTGCTTTTCTAACATATATGGGACTACTTCTTGTGTACAATAAAATACGGAGTTTAAATTTGTTTGTATCATTTTATTCCAATCTTCATCTGTTATTTGCGTAAATAACTTTTCTTGTGCAATTCCTGCATTATTAATTAATACATCTACTTTATGATATTTCTCTATTGCAAATTGAATTAATTTTCTAACATCTTCTCTTTTTGAAACATCTGCTTTAAAAATCTCTATCTTTTTTCCTTGTTGCAATAATTCTTGTTTTATTTCTTCGGCTGTATGTTCTGATTGATGATAATTTAAGATAACTTTATAATCTTCTGCAGCAAGCAATTTTACTATTGAAGCTCCTATTCCTCTAGAACCTCCTGTTACTATTATTACTTTGTTCATTTATATAACCTCTCTCTTTCCTAGAAATTAAAAATACGAACTAACAAAATCAAAAAACTAGACAAGTCATAAAACAAGCCTAGTTTTAAGTAATGGAGCCACTTATCTGATTCGAACAGATGACCTACTGATTACAAGTCAGTTGCTCTACCAGCTGAGCTAAAGTGGCATATTGGTGACCCCGACGGGAATCGAACCCATGTCTCCGCCGTGAAAGGGCGATGTCTTAACCGCTTGACCACGGGGCCTTGTTTTGGTGAGCCATCCGCGACTCGAACGCGGGACAACTTGATTAAAAGTCAAGTGCTCTACCACCTGAGCTAATGGCCCATAATTCACTTATTTGAATTATAGTAGCAGTTGTCTCTATCTGAACAACTGCTTTTCTATAATACAACATTTTTCTTACTCTGTCAATACTTTTTTTAAAATTTTATTAAAATATTATTCAATTTCCTTCGCTGCTTTTATTAATCCAACAAATAATGGATGTGGTCTATTTGGTCTTGATTTAAATTCTGGATGAAATTGTCCTGCCATAAAATATGGATGTTCTTTTAATTCCACAATTTCTACTAATTCTCCATTTGGTGATATTCCTGAGCATATTAGTCCTGCTCTTTCCATTTCTTCTCTATATTTATTATTATATTCAAATCTATGTCTATGTCTTTCATTTATTTGTTTTTGACCATATAAACTATATGCCTTTGTTCCTTCTTTTAATACACATGGATAAGTTCCTAGTCTCATTGTTCCACCTTTTTCATCAATGTTCTTTTGTTCTTCCATTATGTGTATTACTTGATTTTTTGAGCCTTCATCAAATTCTTCTGAATTTGCATCTTTTAATCCTAATACATCTCTTGCAAATTCTACTACAGCCATTTGCATTCCTAAGCATATTCCTAAAAATGGTATATTGTTCTCTCTTGCATATTTTACTGCTGCAATTTTTCCTTCTATTCCCCTATTTCCAAATCCACCTGGAACTAATATTGCATCAAACTCCCCTAATTTTGCATTTGCTGTTTCTGCAGTTATTTCTTCTGAATCAATATATCCTATATCTACTTTTACATTATTTGCAAATCCTGCATGTCTTATACTCTCTGCAACTGAAAGATATGAATCTTCTAACTTTATGTATTTACCTACTATTGCAACCTTAACTATTTTATCTTCTACATTTCTTATTTTGTCTATCATTGTTTCCCATTCTTTATTGTTTGGCTCTATTTTATCTAATCTTAAATGTCTGCAAACTTCTTTTGTTAGTCCTTCTTCTTCTAACATTAATGGTACAGCATATAGATTATCTACAGTTTTATTCTGTATCACACTCTCTGGTCGCACATTACAGTGTAGTGCTATTTTGTATTTCATTGTTTCATCTATTGGAAGTTCTGACCTACATACTAATATATCTGGTCTTATTCCCAATGATTGCAACTCTTTTACTGAATGTTGTGTTGGTTTTGATTTCAATTCATTTGAACCTGCTATGTATGGCAATAAGGTTACATGAATATATACTACATCTTCAGGATTCTGTTCTATTCCAACCTGTCTTATTGCTTCTATAAAAGATAATCCTTCTATATCTCCTATTGTTCCTCCTATTTCTGTTATTACTATATCTATATCTTCATTTTCGAATTTATATATTCTCTCTTTTATTTCGTTTGTAATATGTGGTATTACTTGTACTGTCTTTCCTAAGTACTCACCTTTTCTTTCCTTTTCTATTACACTTGAATATATTTTTCCTGTTGTTACACTTGAATTTTTAGTTAAATTTTCATCTATAAATCTTTCATAATGTCCTAAATCTAGGTCCGTTTCTGCCCCATCATCTGTTACAAATACCTCTCCATGTTCTATTGGACTCATTGTTCCTGGATCAACATTTATATATGGATCCATTTTTTGTATAGTTACTTTATAACCTCTATTTTTTAATAATCTTCCTAATGATGCTGCTGTTATTCCTTTTCCTAGTCCTGATACTACTCCTCCTGTTACAAATATGTACTTCGTTTTCATACTACCTCCTACAAAAAATAAAAAAAGATTTAAAAATTGCCTCGTCTTTTGAGGTTTTTTTTAAATCTACTTTATTAGTATACCATTATTTTAAATTTTTCGCAACTGTTTTTTGAAATTTTATTTTAAATTTAAAGAGGACAGTAAAACTGACCTCTTTGCAATTTTTATATCTATCTTTCTCCTGTTTGTCCATCTTGTTCCATTAGTTTTACTGCCTGTTCCTCTCTTGTTTCTTTTATTACTACAGACTTTGCGTCAATTCCCAAAAAGTCGAAAAATCGCATTAGGCTTTCTTTTGCTTTTTTTATTCTGTCTCTACTCTTACATTCAATTTCTATACTATTTGGCATTGGTTTTCGTCCTTTACTAACAACTACAGACCTATCTTGCCTAATTACTATTCCATCTTCATTTTCCATACTATTTCTAACAGTCTCTATTATGCATTTAGAATTTCCATTTGGGATTTGTATGCTCATACCTGGATGTTCACTATTAAACTTTGCCACTAATTCTGTTAATGTCTTTCCTTCAAAATCAGTCGTTTCATATCTTTCTCTTTCTACTTGCATTACTCCGTTTATCTCTTTTTCTTTTTACTATCAGCTCTTGTTTTTTTCTATTTAAATATTCTCTTATACATATAGATACTCCTTTTTCATTATTAAAGTATGTATCTCTTATTCTATCAGGTAGCATTGCTCTAAAATTTTCTCCAAAAAATGGTAATAAGTCACTCATTACAAATGCATCTCCTGGTTTTAATTTTATCTGTCTATCTGCATTATCTAAGCTTAATATTTTAGTTATATCAAGCATTCCTCCTTCTTGAAATGCTCTCTTCAGTTCCTCTGGTCTATCTTTAAATCTCTGAAATATTCTATTTACAGTATTTAACATATCTATATCATTGCTATTTGTTATTGTTCTTAATGACTCTTCCCACGCTTCTTCTATATTATCTGGATGTTTTGCAATGGCTTCATTAAATTTTGTAATTATAAATATCGTTGATGCATTTTGCATTTCTTTTTTCTTTATATCTATTACCCCTTGTTGTCTTAATCCTTTAACATATCCTATCATTTCATTTAAAATGTCCCATGTATCTTGTTCTACATCATAATATATTCTTCCATCATTTTGATTTTCTCTTACAGTATTTGCTATATTTGTTATCAGTTCTCCAAAGTTCTCTTTACGTATTAATTTATCAAATTCTTCAATTCTCCTTCTTATTACTTCTTCTCTTTCGTACCCTTTTCCTAATTTCTCAGTTGTAGCATCTTTCCACTCTTTACTAAAAAATCCTGGTGGTAGTGGTACTTTTGTTCTACTTGTCCTTTTTAAAATGTCTACTATGTCACTTACTCCATAACATATTTTATCTGCCTCTCTTGGAAGTTGTACTACAGTTCCATCTCCTCTACTCTCACTATTTGTCCTACTGTGCTCTTCTATTGATTTTTTTATCATTCTTTTATTTGAATCTATTGCACTTCTTATTCTACTTTCGTCATATTCTTTTCCTATTGATTTAGCATATTTAACTATTGACTCTATAATTTCATCTTCTCTTGTCGAAATTATTCTTTCTATTACATCTCTACCATTTATCTCATGTGAAAAGAACCCGTCTAATGAGCCTAATAATGCTTCTGTAGGGTGTGCTCCTGGAACATGACCAATGTCATGGACTAATCCTGATACCATACAAAGAAGTGTATTTTTGTCTTTTACTGGTATTTCCTTACTTCTACTTATTAATCCTGTTATTAACATTACTTGCTCAGAATGTGACAGCCTATTTGTTATTGCTTGATCTTCTCTATAATAATTTTCATTTAAGAAATTTATTAGTTTATATTCTATATCTTGATAATCCATATCTGAAAAAAAACATAAAAACATATCTTCTAAATTTCTTATTTTTCCTGGATTATAATTTTTCATTCTTTTTACTGTTGATATTTTTCTCATTAAATATTGTGGATCTTTAAAATTGCTTAGTTCTAAATTAGGTGGCATTGGCACTCTATAGTCATGTATTATTTGTCCCTTATGTTTTAATTGCTCAAACTCATTCGTGCTAATTATAGTACTAAGCATAGCACATATTGTAAGTTCTTCTAATGTCATATTTTGCTTTTGCTCTAACATCTCTTTTATTGATCTAGAGTACTTTGACAATGTATTTCTCTGTACATCGAAATTACTAAGTACCACATCATATATTTTTCTTAGCTCTTCAGCATTTCCTGAAAGCACTTCAAATTCAATTTCCTCATTCATTTTAAAATAGTCGCCATATTCATCTTTCGCTCTTAAATCATCAAATGCAACCTCTATTTTTGTTCCATCCTCTGCTATAATATTTATTTTGCTTCTATTATTATCTACCTTTACAGCCATTTCTAAATTTTCAGGAAATTCTAACTCAGGATATTTTTTCTTTAAACAAGATATCGCATATGATAGTGTAGTTTCTCCTTCTTGAGCAACAAAACCTTCTGGTATTTCTACTTCAAATTCCTTTCTTTCAAGAT
>CAOXTD010000007.1:78941-79585 GCA_948560265.1 uncultured Clostridia bacterium
GGTACTTTATATGTTACAAAAATTTTTCCTTCAAGATTTCTTATTCTAAAACTTCTTTCGCTATTATAAAAGCTTCTATTTGGAGTATCATAATATGTATCTGTCTGCTTTACTCGATTTATTTCACCTTCCACTTTATATCCATTTTGTACTAATCTACTTAATAACTCATTTCGATTTATTTCTTGTAGTGGAAGTAATTTTAGTTCTCTCTCATTGCCCATACTAATCACCTCATATACTAATAATTATACCTTATTTTTCCAATTTTATCAATTAAACACTTTATACAAACAAAAATTGAGATCATATGACCTCAACTTTATATTATTTATTTATTTTTTCTAATAATTCTTCAACATCTATTCCATGTACTTCACATGCTTCTTCTATTGTTTCTGCTTGTGATGCTGGGCATCCTAAACAATGCATTCCTGCCTGTAGTAAAATATCTGCTTTTTCTGGTGCTATTTCTAGAAGTTCTCCTATTTTTGTTGTTTTCTCTATCATTTTTTCCTCCTAAATTAATATATTTTTCAAAGTATCAGTCATTATTGACTATACACAAATTTTATTTCCGAAAACATTCTAACATATTTTTTTGAAAAAGTATAGACAATTTTGTAAAATTATAGTAGAATAAT
>CAOXTD010000008.1:0-22825 GCA_948560265.1 uncultured Clostridia bacterium
TTCATATCCTCTTAAAATGTACTCTATATTCGTAACTATCGTAGTTCCTCTTGCAGCTAATCCTGCTAATACTAAACAAGCTCCACCTCTTAAGTCTGTGCTTTTTACTTTCGCTCCTGATAATCTTCTAACGCCTTTTATCACAGCTGTTTTTCCTTCAATTGCAATTCTAGCTCCCATCTTCTTGAGTTCTGCTACATAACGATAACGATTCTCAAAAATGTTCTCAATTATCATGGAAGTTCCCTTCGCAGTTGTTAAAGTACTTGCAAATACAGATTGCATATCTGTTGGGAAACCTGGATATGGTAGGGTTTTGATATCTACTGCTTTTAGCTTTCTATTTGCTCTTAAATGTACCTTTCCCTTTTCTATCTGAATTTGACACCCTGCTTCTTCTAATTTATGAATAATTGGAGTAATATGTTCTGGCGTTCTATACCTTAATGTAATATCACCGCCTGTAATAGCACCAGCACATAATAAAGTTCCTGCTTCAATTCTGTCTTCCATTACAGTGTAACTAATACTTTTTAGTTTTTCTACTCCCGTAATTGTAATAATATTAGTTCCAGCTCCTTCTATTTTAGCTCCCATTTTGTTTAAGCACTTTGCCAAATCTACTATTTCTGGTTCCATAGCAGCATTTGTAATTTGCGTAACTCCTTCTGCATAAATCGCTGCTAATATAATGTTTTCAGTGGCTCCGACGCTTGGAAAGTCTAAGTCGATATTTGCCCCTATTATTTTATCACACTTACATGTAATAAATCCAGAGTCTTCCACAATATTTATTCCTAATTTTTTAAATGCTCTTAAATGTAAATCAATTGGTCTTGCACCTATGTCACATCCTCCTGGATAAGAAAACTTTGCTTCCTTGAATCTTCCTAAGATTGCTCCTGCTAATACTACTGTTGAACGCATCTGATTCATTAAATGCTCTGGAATTTCTCTTTTGTCAATATTTTTACTGTTGATTTCTATTTTACCATGATTTTTCTTAAGCTTGCAACCTAAATATTTTAAAATCTCTAATGTAATTTGTGTATCATGAATGTTTGGTATATTATATAGCTTAGTAATATTAGGATTTAGAATTGTTGCAGCTATAATTGGTAATGAGGCATTTTTAGAACCAGATACACTAACTTCTCCTTCTAATCTTCTGCCTCCTTCTATTATGTAACTAGCCATTTTTTATTCACCCTTTCTAAAATTTACAATCTCGCTTTGCTCGATTGCATAAGTTATCTGTAATTCGCTTCACTTCAAACAGCTAACTTAATTTGCTATATATTATGTTTTGTTTCCATAAGATGTGAACGCATAAAAAAAGAAAGGTCACTGTGATTCATCACAGTGACCTTGAAAGGTTTGATTGTCAATCCTCTTTCACCATACGGAAGCTATCCGTGTGCTTGGTGATATACTCCTCTCGGGAAAATCTCTTCGCATCTTCGATGCGATTTTTGAAAAAAGGGATTGCTTTTTCCCATCCGTTAGTGCCTTCAAGCATCTTTTTGGTTAACGGTGCATAGTCCTTTACAAGGACTATACCATCAGGATTTGGAGTATATTTGTGCTGATTTCCATCTTCACTTATCTCCAAGATCCCAATTTCAACATCCTTATAAAAAATTCTGTACCTCATTTTTTCCTACCTTTCTTTGAATTGATGTGTTTATTACACATTCATCTATATTATAGCATATTTTTCTTCTCTTTGCAAATTTACACTTTACTTATAAAGTAATATCTTCATTCTCATCTCTAGCTTGATTTATTCCGTTTTTTCCTATTTCCAGCATATCCTTCTGTATTGTTCTACCTACTTGCATCTGTTCTCCTGTGCGAATTCCAGTTCTAACTCCTTGACTTACTAACATTTTGAGTAGTGCACTAACATCTACCTGCGTTTCTACTGTCATTTCTCCATCCATTATCTTTTCTATTTGTTCATTTCTAATTTGGTAGGAATGCTTTACTAACAATTTTATATTTTCTGGTAATGGTGCTTTTATCCTTTGTTCTACTCTTTCTATGATTTTCTCTATATCAACAATTCCCCTTATATTTTCTTGATAATAATCATAAATCTCATCATCTTCACACAGTGCTTCTAAAGTGTCTTTCCAATACGAATCAAAACCTCCATCTTCTATTGATTTTAACGTTCCTATTCTTGGATGAGCTCTATCCACATTTTCTCTTAATCCTTCATAGTCTTCTAATAATTTTTCTATGGTAGAAATATCACTATCTAGTAAAAATGAGGATTCACTATCATAATTTGGACTTAATTCAATAGCGTTTCTTCCTTCAACTTTTTTGATTTTGAAAGCTATATTTTCTGTATGTTGATCTGTTTCTAGTACTGCAAGTAAAAATATTAACCTTTTTCTATATTCAGTAATGACTTCTGTTATATCCTCTTCGCTATACCCATCCTTTTGCAATTCCTCTTCTAACTTTTCTATAGTGAAATCATAACTCGTTGTATCTATAAAATCACTTTTTTCTTCTGGTTCATCTCCTATAATATCGTGGAGGGTTACTAATCGTTCATTGCTAGACTCCATCATGGATACTGATAAAACGCCTAAATGATATTCTCCATCTTCGCCTACAAATTTAATTAAATCGTAATGTGCAGTTCTTTGCCCTACTGCTTTAGCTACTTCTTCTACTACTAGCTCTGCATAAATGCCATAATTTTTTTCTTCATCTCGAATTGCTTCACCTTTGACCAATGCTTTTGTTCCTTGAAAGTTAACCCAATTCTTTACTCTATCAAGATTACCAGTTTCTTCTCTGGTTTCTTCTGTAAATTCTACTCCTGCTTTTGTTAAATCTATAAATCCTTGCTCATCTCTAAATTGTTCTAGATCTTCTATACTATATTGGCTGTTAAAGAAGATACTCATATTTTAATCTCACTTTCTTTTTGGTATTAAATTTTTTAAGAAATTCTTTATCTTTGTCCAAATAGAATTTTCTTGTACTACTACTAGACTTACTTCTTCTATCTTTTCTTTATTTCTTTCTTTTTTCAACCAATCTTTTCTTTGGTAAGAATTAATCTTTCTTTGATATTCTTCTTCATTTTTGTCATAAGCTGCTTTTAGTTCTTGTTTTTCTTCTTCATTTGCCCAATATTTTGCATTTAAAATGCTAAGAATAATCAAAGCATCTCTACTAACCTTTTTGTTTTTTATTTCCTCATACAAGTCACTGACATTCTTATCTTCCATATTCTGTTCAAAAAGAGCTAATAGGCTAGAAGGAACTTTTGTCTTATAATCATTTCCTAATAAATTTAGTATTTGACCAACTTCCTTATAAGCACTTTTTAATGTCGTTTCCAATATTCCTTCCTCCTTAATTTATCTTTTTACCACTAGTCTATCAATTTTAGAGTAAATGTATTTTTCTAATTTCTCCATAAATTCATCTGGCTGTATTTCTTTTTTTGAAACCATATCTAATCCTTTTTCCCAACTAGCTGTTAGCTTTGGGTTTAGCATATCTGGCATAGATTGGTATACTACATCATAAATCTTTTCTCCTTTTACTGTTGGAGTAATAATTTGTGTTTTCGTATTAATTGCTATATAACCTATTCTCTCTAACTTTTTCATAATTTCTGCTCTTGTAGCACTTGTTCCAATTCCTGCCCCTTTGATTTGTTCTCTTAATTCTTCTTCTTCAATTAATTTTCCTGCATTTTCCATAGCAAGTATCATAGAACCCGAATTATATCTAGATGGTGGTGAAGTTTCTGAAGTCTTTGTTTCATAGTTCAAAACTTCTATTGTTTCTCCCTTTTTTAATTTTTTTAGAATTTCTAAGTTATTAGGATTTTCTGTTTGCTCCTCTTCCTTTTTTTGCATTTCATCTTCTTGTGTAATTGCTTTTCCTTTATTTTCTATATCTTCCTTCACTTCTTGCTTTATCTCTTTGTTCTTACTATCATTTTTGGTAATTTCTAAATACCCTAATTTTTCGCAAACCTTGCCACTTGTTGAGAACTGTTCTTTCTTTTCTTCTTCGCTTTCTACTTCAATCGTAACAGAAATTTTACTATATTCTGCTGGTGGATAAAAAATACTTAAAAAACGTTTGACAATTACTTTATACATCTGCTTTTGCAAATCTGGTAAGCTATCATAGTTTTCAAATCCTTGCCCTGTCGGAATAATGGCATAGTGGTCTGTGATTTTGCTATCATTCACATACTTTGTTTTCACTAAATCAGTTGAATATTTTTCTGCTACCATTTTTTGAATATATCCTTGAATCTCCTCGTCTTTGTAACCTTTTGCTAGACCATTTAGATTTTTAGAAATCACTTTTGCTACTGCTGTAGATAATACTCTTGCATCCGTTCTAGGATATGTTACTAATTTTTTTTCATATAAGTTTTGAATAATCTCCAATGTTTGATCTGGTTTGATTTTAAACCTTTTTGTTGCTTCGTTTTGAATCTCTGCTAAATTAAATAATAGTGGTGCATTTTCTTTTGTTTTTGACTTTTTTACCTCTACAATTGTTGCTTTTTTATCTTTTAATGACAAAATGAAATTTTTCGCTTCTTCTTCTTTGCGAAATCCGGTTTCATTGTATAACTTGGGAGATTCCCACATTTTTGAATTCTCAGTAACTTTCCATTCTGTCGAAAAAGAACTATTCTCTTCTCCAAAAGTTCCTACAATCTTATAATATGGTATTTTTTCAAAATTTCTAATCTCCCTTTCTCTTTGCACTACCATCCCCAATACGCATGTCATTACTCTTCCTACTGAAATAGAAATTTTATCTTCTCCCATATCTTTTGCCATTCTACGTCCATAGATAATAGATAATAATCTAGAAAAATTGATACCAATTAGGTAGTCTTCTTTTGCTCTTAAATAGGCTGAATTGCACAAACTATCATATTCTGCTAAGTCTTTTGCTTGTTCAATTCCCCTTTTTATTTCTTCTTCTGTTTGAGAATCAATCCATACTCTCTTTCTTTGTTTGTCTTTTAATCCTATTTGGTTTTCTACTAAACGATAAATATATTCTCCTTCACGTCCAGAGTCAGTTGCAACATAAATACAGCCCACGTCTTCTCTTAATAGTAGGCTTTTGACGGTATTGAATTGCTTTTCTACATTTGGTATTACTTCGTATTTATATTCTTTTGGCATGAAGGGAAGTGTATCTAGCCTCCAAAACTTTAAGTTTTCATCATATTTATCTGGATAGCTCATTGTTACTAAATGTCCTACGCACCAAGTAATTACCCAATTGTCTGATTCAATATATCCATCTTTTCTGTTGCCACCACATTTTAATACCTTTGCAAATTCCATAGCAACAGATGGCTTCTCTGTAATGAGTAAATTTTTTGCCATATTTTTATCCTTTATGTTCATATAATACAATATCTATTTCTGCAGTATGATGCCCATTTCCATAGGCAAATATAATATATAGGTCTCCATTTGGTCCCAAAAAGTAATTTTCGATATTTGTTAATTGGTATATACTGTTATTTAAATCTCTATTATATACTGTATAACCTGATTGCACTAATATTTCTGCCTCTTCTTTTGCTTTTCGTACCGTATCATTTATTTTTATTTGCACTTCACTTTGTACTAAATTTCTTTGTGCTATCAAATCTTCTACATTTACTTTTTGACCAGTTGCCAAATTGTAATTATAAGTTTGTATAATCACTCTTTGTGGATTGCTTCCTTCTTTTAGAGTTGCTTTAATAATTAATGATAAAATATCTCCATTAATATAAGATACATAATCCATTTGATATAGGGTCTTGATATTGCTTTTACTATTCATGATTTCAGAAGCCTTGTTAGCAAATATATCTTGTGTAATTTTATTGAAGTTTGTTGGAACTTCTCCTTGAATATTCATTACTGGCAAATGAATATCCACTTCATAATTTTCTTTTTTATCTTCAATATCATAGGCAGAATATACAATATCATTTTGAGCTACTATTTTTTGAATGCCTGATGTATCATATTCTCCCTTATTTAATACATTCGTAAATAGATTTGCAAATTGTGTTTTAATTTCTTCTGCCGTTTTCTCTGTTATTGTATCATCTGGAGTAGTATTTAAGCTTGGCATAATAATATTATTCTTGTCCTCATCTTTTACAAAAAATTGTGCATAAATTCCTGCAATAATTGCTAAAACGCAAAATGCACCAACTAGAATATATAGAATTTTAGGGTTTTTCACGATTATTCTCCTTTCAGCTTCTATTTATATGTTATCAATTTCTCTTTTCTTTTATTGTATCGCATTTTAAAGAAAAATGCTAGTAGTTTAAGGAAGTTTTATATAACACAAAAAAGACTAGGAATCTTCAAAATTCCTAGTCCTTATTATCTAATTAGTCTTGAGTATATGGTAATATAGCAATTTGTCTAGCTCTTTTAACAGCTAGTGTAATATCTCTTTGATGAATTGCACATGCTCCAGTTGCTCTTCTTGGTAGAATTTTTCCTTTATCATTAATGAATTTTCTTAACTGATCAGCATTTTTATAATCTAATTTCAAGTTTTTGTCTGCACATAATGGGCATACTTTTTTTCTCATTTTTCTAAATTTAGGATTATAATCTTCATCATTGTTTCTGTTATTTCTTCTATTATTTTTCTTGTCTGCCATTTCTCTTTCCCCCTATCTATATTAATGTAGAGGTGTTTTCCTTTTTATTTTTATTTAAAAAGGCAAATCATCTCCTGAAGAGATCTCAAAATCTGAACCACCATTGTTTGCAGCTGGCATTGTTCCGAAAGTAGCATCAAAGTTAGCGTTTGCTCCTTCTCCATCTCTTCTGCTATCTGCAAAATATGCTTCTTCAGCTACGACCTCTGTTATATAACGTTTTTGACCTTGTTCATCATCCCAAGTTCTAGTTTGTAGCCTTCCTACAACTGATACCTGTTGACCTTTTTTAAAATATTTGCTACAGAATTCACCTAATTTGCTCCATGCAACGATATTAATGAAATCTGCTTGTCTTTCTTCGCCTTGTCTTACAAATCTACGATTAATTGCTAAACTAAAAGAAGCTACTAATGTATTATTTGTTTGTGTGTATCTTACTTCGGGATCTCTTGTTAAACGTCCCATTAAAATTACTTTATTCATATTTGTATACCTTACCTTTCTATCTTAAAGGCCCCCGATTTCTCGGTTGTTTTTTCTTTCATTGTTTTCTATTCTGCTTTGATAGTAATGAATTTAATTACTTCGTCCATAATTCTGTAATTTCTTTCAAGTTCTGCAATTAAGTCTGGATTAGCTTCAAAGTTAATTACTACATAATATCCTTCTTTGTTTTTCTTAACTTCATAAGCTAGTTTTTTCTTTCCAAGATCTTCAATTTTTTCAATTTTACCATCATTATTAATAATATCTGTAAATTTTTGAGATAATTCTTTTACTTTCTCTTCTTCTACAGATGGATTAATAATGACAACACTCTCGTATTTGTTCATTATTTTCACCTCCTCGTGGATTAATAACCTGCAAATTCTTTTGCAAGTAAGAAAGTCTATTTTTAAGACGTTCCTATTGTAACACGTTTTTAGCTAAAATGCAAGCAAAATACAAAAATTCACAGCACAGGCAATTCTATACTGTGAATTTCATTATTTCTTTATGGTAGCTCCTATGATTCCTGCATCATTTCCAAGCATTGCTAATTTTAAGCTTGGTATACTATCTTTATTGAAGACTTGCTCCTTTTTTTCAAATGTTTCTACTAGTTTGTCATATAAAATGTCTTCAAAATATACAAAACTACCTCCTAAGCAAATAGATTGTGGTTCAAAAATGTCTATAATATTACTCAGTCCTATCATTAAGTCTTCTATATAAGTATTTATTTTTTCTACTACCTTTTCTTCCTTTTGTCTTTCTCTTAGGATTTCTAATAATTCTTGCGCTTTTGTTTCTTCTGGAATTTGTAATATTTGTATGAATGCTTCTTTTAGCCTTTTTATAGAACAGTAAGTTTCAAAACAGCCTCGTTTTCCACATTTGCAAAGTTCTCCATTTTTTTGAATTACCATATGTCCTAATTCAAAACCTGAATTTCTTTTTGGAGTTAGCAGTTTATTTTCCATAAATACCGCGCCTCCTATTCCTGTTCCTAAACAAATAAATACACTGTCTTCATCTTCTCTTATTGCTCCATACTTTTTTTCTGCTAGACCTGCACTTTTTGCGTCATTAAAAAGTTGAACAGGAAGATTACAAATTTTATGAATTGTTTCTGTAATATCTAATTCTTGAATTCCTAAGTTCATTAAGGAAGTTATCTTTCCTTCTCTTGGTTCTCCTGGACTTGCTATACCTATCAATTCTATAGGATATTTATCAATATATTCTTTGATGCCTCTTACAATATACTCTTGAATAAACTGTTCTAATATATCTTGTTCCTTTTTATTTAAATCCGTTTCTCTCTTTTCTAATATAGTGCCGTTTTCTTTCACAACTCCTATAGCAATATGGCTTCCACCTAAGTCTATTCCTATTTTCATTTTCTTTCTCCTTTACTTTTTAACACTTATATTATTTTTCTTGCCTTAAAATTAATTATATACTGGGTGTGTAATCATAGGCGTATCGCTCGTAATTGGTCTAAAAATATACCCATTCTTTTTTCCATATTGAATAATTGCTCTTAAAGCATCTAGCGTTTTATTATTGCCTGAAAAGTCATGCATTAACACAACATTATTTTTATTTCTCATCAAGTTCTTAGTAACATTTCTATAAACCGCATCTTTATTTCTTGCACCACCTGCATCTCCTGAGCTCACATTCCAATCATAATATCTAAAACCTCTTTTTACAACTTCCTTTGTTAGTTTTGTCATGATTTTAGGATTAAAGCTACTCACAGTATTTGAACTTCCTCCTGGAAATCTGGTAATATATGTAGTAATTCCTGTTGTTCTTTTTATTTTGCTTTGTAATTTTGTTACATTCTGCATATAAGTTTCTACTGATTGATAAATTTTGTTGTAATCATGAGAATATCCATGAATTCCAATACTATGACCTTCTGCCGCTTCTCTTCTTACTAAATTTTCTGTTGCTGTATTATAATTTAAAATAAAAAATGTCACTTTTACATTTTCTTCTGCCAAGATATTTAATATTTTAGGGGTAATATCTGTTGATGGTCCGTCATCAAAAGTTAAATAGATAACACCTGTATTAGGCCCTGTTACACTTTGTTCATTATTATCTATATCTTTTGTATTAGAACTATTACTCCCTGAAGTTCCTTGAAAATTTCCTCTTTTTTGTAAATTAATTGTTCTTGTTGCTGTTGATTTATTCCCTGCCTTGTCTTGTACTGTATAAAGGATCTGGTATTGGTTATGAGTAATTTGCTGTTTTGCTATTGTTACCTCTTTTTCTAACTCTTTATCCACATTGTCTGTTACTTTATATCCTTCTTCTTTGTAGGTTTCATCTTCATATAATGTAAGTACTTTTTGTCCTTTTAACTCTATACTCGGTGGTTCTGTATCTTTTAGTTCTGCTTTTGCATATTCTATATTTATTTTTGTTTTGATTTTTTCCATTCTACTTAAAACTTGCTCTGGAGTTTGGTTTACCTGAGTGTATCCTATATATCCTACAGTAATTAAGATTAGAATAATTGCAATGAAAATTGCTACTATATGGCGTGTTTTCATATAAATTGCTTCATCTCCTAGTTCATTTGTTTTACTTTTTTATCTTACACCTTTTTTCGATTTATTTCTACCTTTTTTATGATTTCTTAAGGAGTTTTTGTTTAAAATTTTATTTACAATAAAAAACATCTATAACACAAGTGCTGTCTGAGCAAACGATGTTATAGATGTTTTTTAATTCTTTTCAATTAATTTTTATTAAATAACGCCTTGATTTTGATATGCATCAATTAACCAGTTACCCATGTATAATTGGATACATGGTACAAGTACTACAACTACTAAGAAGATTAATAGAATTCCAACAAATGCATATGAAATTTCTGGTAATACCTTCATTAGCTTGTTTAAGCTTTCGTTGATATCTTGGTCCATATAGTCTAATAACTTTTCCATCATTTCTGGCAAGTCAGTTTGCATACCTATTTTTAGCATTTCAATTTCCATTGACTTACATAGTCCTGAATTTTCAAATGGTTCTATCCATGATGCACCGATTAAAATGTTGTTAATAGATGTTTCTACAATGGATAGCATTACATAATTTTTGACAACTGATTTACTAACTTCTAGAGAATCTTGAATTCTCATACCATTTTGTAAATTTAAAAGCATCGCTCTCATTAATCTTGAAAAATCAATTCCGAAAATTAATCTACCAAAGACTGGTGCTTTGTATTTAAAGTAATGCCAATTGTATTTTCCTTTTGGTGTATTGATATAGCTTACAATTGATAAAACAATAATTGTTAAAATTCCTACTGGTACATACCAATATATCTTTAGCCAATCAATAAAATGCATGAACTTTTGCGTAATTTCTGGCAATTCTACGTTTGATCCCATGGATTCAAATACATCTTGAATTGCTGGCAATACGAAAATAGTTCCTACAATTAATAAAATGAAAATAGCCACAAACTGTGTAATATTTGGTATTAAGATACTTTTAATCTTTTTATTTCTTGTAGTGGTTTCATCTAGATATCGTACTGCTTGTGATAATGATTTTGTAAGAGATCCAGAAAGTTCCCCTACTTTTATCATGTTAATATAGATATATGGAAAAATATTAGAATAATATTCCATTGTGGTATACATATATTCTCCCGCTTCTACTCCTGCTAAGATATCTTCTAGTACTCCTCTAAAAGATAGATTGTCTGTACTGTTAATAATAGTACTTAAAGCATGAATATTGTTAAAACCTGCCTTTTTTAGTAAGTAAAAATTTTGTGTAAATATAATAATGTCTCTCATTCTGATTTTTTGACCTGCTGATAAGGCAATGCTTAATTTCTCTCTATTACTTAATTTCGCTGTAGTTCTACCTTGTAATACATTGGCTGAGTTAGCAGTTTTCATAACATCATCAATATCGATAACATTTCTTTTGTTAACACGTCCATTCTTACTTCTTAAGCCAACTTGTACAACTTCAATAGGCAATAAATCATTGTGTTTTAATTTCTTGACTAAGTTATTTTTGCTGGATTCTTCTACCCTATTTTTTACAATTTGGCCCTGTTTTGTCACTGCTTTATATACGTACTCTGGCAACTTTCCCTCCTCCTTTTCTCTTTATTCGGCTACATACCTGCTTGCCCATTAGCTGCTGCTTTCTTTTGATTATCTCTTTTAATCTTTAGTTGCATAATTGTTCTATTTAAAATTTCAATATTCTTTTCTTCAATTTGTGCTTTTGCTTGTTCTAGTGTAATTTTATCATTTACAAATAACTCTGCTAAAGAATTAATCAACCCAATGCTTCCTTTATCGGATGCACTTTGAATTGCATCTTCAATTTCAGAAACAGTAATTTTATCTTTACGAATAATACCTGCAATGATATTATCTACTACCATAACCTCTGGAACTAAAACTAAAGAATTGTCTCTTCCCTTTAAAAGCCTTTGAGACACAACAAGTTTTAATAAGGATGCAATTAAATATTTAATTGTTTGTTGGTCTCTAACATCATAGAAGTTTATCATTCTGTCTATCGTTTCAGCACAAGACTTGGTATGTAATGTTCCTATAACCAAATGTCCTGCTTCTGCTGTTTCAATAGCTGCTTCCATTGTTTCTTTATCACGAATCTCACCAATGATTAAGATATCGCAGTCTTCTCTTAAAGAGTTTTTAACTCCTTCGCTATAGTTTGGACAATCTCTTCCTACACCAACCTCTTTTTGTACAATCACTGATTTTTTAGAAGTATGTTTAAACTCTACTGGGCTTTCTAGTGTAAGAATTTTCTTATTTTTGTTTTCGTTAATTTGATTAATTAAAGCATTTAGAGTGGTTGTTTTACCAGAGTTTGTCTTACCTGTAACTAGAATAAGTCCTTGTGGTTGATCCATCATACGTCTTACAATATCTGGTACACCTAAGTCTTCATATTTAGGTAATTCATTTTTGATTAATCTTAATACTACTGTTGGAATATCATCTGATGTAGAAATATTTACTCTTAATCTAATGCCATTTAATTCATAAGAAGAATCTAGGTTTTTATTTTTTTTGTATACTTCATCTTTATCTACATTCCCTCTTACAAAATAGTCATAAATATCCATCATGTCATCTTCATTTAATGGATCAAATTCTTCTATTTCCACTAAATCTCTTCTAATTCTTAAAATTGGTCTATTGGCAAAAATCAAGTGAACATCTGATGCGTCCTTTTCCTTAGCAATAGTGATGATTTTGTCTATATCTATCATAATTTCCTCCTTTGTTTAATAAATAATCAATTTACTATTTAATTCGCTTAAAGTGGTTATACCATCTAATACTTTGCGAATACCGTCTACAATAAATGGTTCATAACCTGTTTCTAGTGCTTTCTTTCTGATTTCAAAACTAGAAGCATCCTTAGTGATTAATTCTTTAATCTCATCATTTACTAAAAGGATTTCAAAAATAGCAATTCTCTCATAATATCCTGTATTATTACAACGTTTACATCCTATTGCTTCGTAAGTTTTCTTTCCTTCTAAATCAAATGTCTTTCCATATTTCTCGCCTATTTCTCTAATAACTTGTTTTTCTTGCTCTGTGAAGTCTCTTTCTTGTGCACAGTGTGGGCAAATTCTTCTAACTAATCTTTGAGAAAGTGATGTAGCTAAGATACTTGCAATATCATAATTTGAAATACCTATCTTTCTAAGTCTTGTAATAACTTCAACACTATCAATCGTGTGGATAGTTGATAATACATAATGTCCTGTCTGTCCAGCTTGCATTGCAATTTCAGCTGTTTCTTTATCACGAATTTCTCCTACTAAGATAATATCTGGATCTTGTCTTAATACAGTTCTTAAAGAATCTGAGAAAGATGCTTTATTGTCTATTTCAATTTGATTTAAACCATTAATTCTAATTTCTACAGGATCTTCAATTGTTGTAATATTAATTTCTGGTTTATTTAAGTAATCAATAATACTATAAAGTGTTGTTGTTTTGCCTTCGCCAGTAGGTGCTGCAACAACTGTAATACAGTTCTTTTTATTAAAGCATTTATTGACTAATTCTTCATCTCTTGGAAAACCTAATTCAAATATTTCTTTTACATTTCCATTTTTCTTTAAAAGTCTTAGTACAAACTTTTCTCCATATACATTCTTTTGTGAAGATACACGAATGTTATAGTCTGGATAAAGCAGAATTCTACCATCTTGTGATTCTTGTTTTTCCTGATGCATATTAGAAATAGCCTTTAATCTTCCTATAATTTGTGCTTGTTTCTCTTTTTCAATATTAACTGCTGTCATTAACTGACCATCAATTCTGTAACGAACTCTTACTGTATTCTCTAATGGCTCTATATGAATATCACTAGCTCTTTTTTCCATAGCAGTTTTGATAATAGTATCTACCAATCCTGAAACGTCTGCGTTTGTGTTAATATTTTCAGTAGCAGTTCCTTCTAATGTTCCTAAAAGATAATTGATATTAGTTTCAAAAGTAATATATTTTTCCATAATAAGACCTTTATTTAGTAATAGTAGTCTTACTACCTCAACAGATTTTTTATTAGATGTATCTGCAAAACATACTTTAATTTTTCCTTGTTCAATGTCAAATGGTATTGCTTTGTTTTGTTTTGCAATATCTAAAGAGATGTATTCTAGTATATTAATCTTTATATCTTGTTCTTGTAGTAGAATAGCATTCTCGTCCAAAATGCTTCCAATAGCATTAATCAAAATATGTGGATCACAAAGCTCTAAGATATTTAAAATATCTCCCATCTTTTTATTTGGATGTGACTTTTGATAATCTAATGCTTTTTCAATATCTGTTTCTGATACTACTCCTCTTTTTACAAGTTCAATTCCCAATGGTTGTTTTCCCATAAGTTTCTCCTTTCTCTTTTGTGACAAAATTTTCTGCTTTTATTATACTATATTTTTTTTTAATACAACATATTTTTCATCCATTTACAAGAATTTACCAATACCTTAGGGTATAGTCTATTCCACTTTTTAAATTGACTTTTCCTCCAATAGACATCTTCACATTGATAATTCGTTTATTAGTACTTGATACTTGTTCCTCTGTTGAAGAAAAACTAAAACTATCTACTTTTTCTGTTATTTTTGTAGAATTTCTATAAACTGCTTTCTCACTTTGTCTATATTGATATACTGTTCCATCTTCAAAGGTTACTTGATTTGTTGTTACTTCTGCTGTTTTATTGTTTTTTACATCTCCTATAAAAAACATACTAAATTTATTAAATTCTGGTGCATATTTTTCCTGTTCTTTTACTTCGTTCATATTAGACACAAAAAAGGAAGAAAATGATGCAATAGCAATAACTGTAATAGTAGTTATTACCACATATATAATTAATGAAGTTAAAGTAATACCTCTTTCTGATTTCATTCCTTCCTCCTATAATTCTTTTACTTTTAATTTTTCTAATACTAAATCTTCTTTATTGCCTGCTACTTGATAAGAAAGTGTGAGTTTTACCATTTTTATGGTATTTTCACTATCATATTGACTTACTTCTATTCTTAAACCCATCTGGTCTGAAATTCCATATGCTTGCTTATACGTATCTTCCATTCCATTTTTTACATCTTCGTAAGCTATTCGATCAATGTTTTCTAAAATTTGAATGCCATATAGTGTTGCTACTGCTGTTATTTGTGTCTCAGCTTGTATTTTATAAATTGCTAAATAAGAACCTGCAATTGTTCCCGCAAACAGAGTTAAAATAGCAATGGCTATAATAACGTCTTGCATTGTAAAACCTTTATTTGATTTTAGATTTTTCACAATTTTTTTCATAGCATCTCCCTCTTACTTGAAAATATAAAAATTCGTAATTAATAACATTATGGCATTTGACATACATAAGAAGAAACCAATTGGCAATTTATTACTTACTTTCATATTCTTTGCTTGTTTGTTGCAAATTTTTTGTACTAACATATAAAATACAATCGTTAATAGAGTCATTAGTATACTTAGAAAACTAACTGCTGGATAAGTAAAGGTAAGAACAAACATACAAAGCAATAATATATCTATTGGATAACTATTTTTTGCTTTCTTTCTTAAGATAACAGTATCTAATACTACTAAGATGCAAATAATAGCTAAATATATAACATATCTATATATATTAGGGTCTTTCTCTACTATATAAAGATATACTATATATAGTGCTTCCACAATATATCCAAATAGCAATACAGATTTTTCTATTTGAATTTTTTCTTTATCAATACCTGCTATAATGAATAAAGTTGCTAAGTATAAAAGTCCAAAAACAAAATAGACCATTGTAGATAACGAACTTTCTAACACATCTAGTTTGATAGATATGGCAAACAAAACAAAAACTATACCAGATAAGATTTCTAATAATAAATATCTTGGTCTAATCTTTTGTTTACAGTATCTACATTTCCCTCCTAAACAGATATAACTTAGAATTGGTATCATATCTAAAAAGGTCAACTTATGATTACAATTTGGGCAAAAGGAACGCTCATGAGTAATATCTTTTTTTAGTGGAATACGATAAACTGCTAATGTAAAAAAACTACCAAATAAAGTTCCTATGCAAAATAAAGCAATATATACAATTGTATCAATTGTCGTCATTTGTTTTCTCCTGCCTATTTTAGTGGCTGATAAAAGTCGAGGCATATACAATGCTGCATATGCCTTTTTGCTTTTATCTTGATAAAAGTTTAAATTAGTCTCCTGTTGTTGGTGTTGTTACTGCTTTTACATTTAATCCAGTAGCTGCAGCATAAGATACAGTATAATCAACATCTTTATATGTTAGTGTATATCCTGTAATTGTAAGTGAACCAGCTGTTCCAGATGCATTAACTTCGCCTTGTGTTTTAACAGTTATATCCTTTGGAAGATCTGCTTCAAAAACTTCTTTTAGTGTTTTACCTTCTGTTGGTGCATAAACTTCACCATATAAATCACCTAAAGCCATAGAAACAGCTTCTAGAACAATGGCATTATTAGTTTCAGTTTTAGCTTGAGTTGCTCTTCCAAATACTCCATTGTCTGACATTACGTACATGATAGTAATACCAGCTAAGATTAATAGAACAACAATAGTAACAACTAATGCAACTAAAGTGATACCTCTTTCATTCTTTTGGTTTCTCATGTTTTTTACTCCTTTCTCTTTAGAATTGTTTTGTTATATTTTATATTTATTTAAATAAATATAACCGAAAATTATTTATGCCCTGTATTATTAAAGAAAGTTCCTGTTGAATTAGGGTCAGTTGTGGCATTTCCTCCAGCATTATTGCCAGTATTATTTACGCTGCCACCGTTTGGATTTGATGTATTTGTACTTATACTTGCAGAAAATGGATCTGGTTTTCCTGGTTTGTAACTATTAGTTTGTTTATATAAAGTAAGGTCTGAACCTTTAATCTCATAAGTTACTTCTACCTTATTCATTGCTGCAACTTCTTCATTTATTTCATTTTCTACTTCTTGATTTGTTTTATATGCTTCTAATTTATTAGGTACTACTTTGTTTTGTGGTAGAGAATCATAAAAGATAACTCCCAAAACAAGTACAATTGCAACACATAATAAAATCATAATACATATTTCTTTAAAAATCGATTTAATTGCTCTCAAAACTTGTGTATCTCCTTTCTAAAAATTTATGCTTATCCTTATTGAGCTGTGTTTGTATCCGTAGTTCCTGTTTGGTCTGTTGTATCTGTTGCTTGTTGTGCATCTGGAGTACTTGTGTCTGTTGATACAGCAGAGGTAGCATTTTCTTGTTTTATTCTAACATTTCTTACTGTAAAAGTAGCTTGTCTACCATTTTCTCCAGAACCTGGAAGGATTTTAAAGTTTTCTATTCTAAATCCTAATTGACTATCATCTTCAATAGATAATACGAAATTGATAACTGCTATATAGTTACCTGTTACAGTAAATAGTAAGTTTTTGCTTTCTTGTTCTCCTGTTTCACCAGCTGTAATATCTAATTTTAGTTCTACTCCTTCACTAGTTGCATGGCTTCCTATTCTAGTCCAAATGTATTCAATTTTATAAATTTCTTGTTTGCTTGCATTTATTAAATCTTTATCTGAACTGACATGTGCTAACTCTACATATTCGTCTTTAGCACTCATTAAGCTATCAACACTGCTTTGTAATTCATCTGTTTTTTGAATGTAATCGCTGTGTATTAGTTTTTCTGTTTGTTCTATTTCTTGTGTTAACCTGTCATTTTCTTCTTGGATTTTTTCTACACTAAGCACTTCAAAGCTTCCTAATGAAATTCCTTTAAATATTGCGAAATATGACAAAGTAATAAGCAATATAATTAAAAGTATAATTAAAATCTTTTTCATGGCAAATCTCCTTCTATTACAATTTGAACAACGTTACCTTGCTTTGTTCCTGATGATGAAACAATTGTATCTGGTGCTAAAATTCCTTGTGTCTTTAAAATTGCTTTAAAAATACCTAGTTGTTCATATTTTTCTGATTGTGCATTAATTACTACATGTCTTGAATTCGAATTGTCAATAGAAGTAACTTGTACTCCTTGTGGCATTGCAAACATAATTTGGCTTAGTAAGTTTGGTATCGTTTTCTTGCTTTTGCTTTTTTCAGCCGCTTGTTCACTAATGTTTTTTAAATTATCTGATAATTGTTTGTATTCATTTGTTTTTTGACTTATTTTACTTATATCTCCATCTACCGCTGCTATTTGCATTTGTGTATCCATTTTGACTGCTGAGACTTCATCATTTTTTGCTTTTATTTGATGTCCAATGAAAATAGAAAATGCTGAGTAAATAATTGTTAGTGCAAGTATTCCTCCTCCTACTCTAAGCATCCATCTTTCTACTCCATCTAGTTTTTCTCCTAAATTAAATCTAAATAATCCTGATAAGTTGATGCTTTTTCCTAACACATCTCCCTTTTTCTTTTTGCCATCTGAAGATTCTGATTTAGAAAATATTTCTCCTAGGTCATCTTTCCAATCTCTCTTCTTAAAGTTCATATCTTTTAAGCCATAACCTAGGCCTTGTAATGCTAATGCAATAGCTGAATTCACTTCAATATAGTCTTTCATATTGATTTTGATACTATCTTTTAAGAAATATGGTTTCATAATTTCACATTTTTCCGTTTGGAAAAATTCTTGGAAATATAAATCAATATTATTTACAACTGATAATGTACCAGTAATATAAATCTTGTTTACTTTGATTGTTTGTACTGCTAAATTTTCTTGTACTTTTGTTGCTATTTTATATAAAGTAGGCATAATGTCATCTAAATATTCGTTTTCTTCATCTTGTAATTCTTTTCCTTCCATTGTATAAATAGTACTATTTTTGCATATTTCATATGCTTTAGAATATGAATTTTCTTTTGCGTTAATACTATCTAGTACTGTCTTTGCGCCTTCTTCAATTGTTTCTACATTATAAATTTTTTGATCTACAATTGTTGTAATAGTAGTCTTTTCTTGCATATTAATAATAACTACATTTTCTTTTTCTTTTAGGTTTGCTACATTTGCAATTGTAATTCCTATTGGTGAAATGGTTGTTGCTTTATATTCACCAAGTGATTGTTCTAATGTATTAATACTATTTTTATTTGATGATACATGAATTACTTTAACTTTTTCTTTATCTTCTACACTATTTGCTAAAGCATATCTTGTTTCAAAAGCATTTCTATTAACATTTTTTTCTGCGCACATAGCTTCAAATTCTGTGCCAATTGCTTTTCTTAAATCATTTTTATTTAACAAGCTAAACATATAAAGATAATCATAAACTTCTTCTGATAAATTAACACTAATTGGTACTTTAAAGCTAACTGTATCTGCTATAATTTGTCTAATAGCATCTCCTAATCTATCATAGAATTTTATTCCAAACGATTCTATTCTTAAGATGTCACGATCTTTTGACACTTTTGCATATTTAATTAAATTTGATTCAATATATAATCCTAAACAGCTTGCCATCTTTTTCTCCTTCGTTGAAAATAAAATTTTCTACTCTTAGATTTTACAAAAAAACAACAAAAATACTTGAATTTTTTGTATTTTTTTACAAAATATAACCTTTTTCATATTTTTATGTATTTATTTTATCTGTTTATAGTGAAAAGTCAATATCATTTTCCTTTTTTTAACATAAATGTAATATTGTTGTAATATTGTTGTAATATTGTTCCAGTTGTAACACATTGCATTTTATTTATTGTCGAAATTTAATTTTGTCAATTAAAGTTTTAAAATAAAAATAAGAGAGATTAATAAAAATGTTTATTATTAATCTCTCTTATTTTATTATTTTAATTATTATCCTTTTATAAAGAACATTGCTATAATTACAATTCCTAATATAACACGATAAATAGCAAATCCTTTGAAGCTACCTTTTTTCAAATAATTTAATAAAAATTTGATTACAAAAATTCCAACAATAAAACTAGCAATTACCCCAATAAAAAATGGTAAATTGAATATGAAATCTTTTGCTTTAAAAGCAGTGGCTGCAAGTACAATTGGAGCTGAAAGCATAAAAGAGTATTTGGCTGCTGACTCTCTTTTTACCCCCATTGCTCTTGCTGTCGTCATAGTAACACCTGACCTAGAAACACCTGGTATAAAAGCCAATGCTTGTGATAATCCTATTAAAAAAGTTTGTTTCAAGGTCATATTCTCATAGTCTATTATTTTCTTTGCTTTTTGGTCAACAATGTATAAAATAATTCCCATTACAATTAAGGCAATAGCGATAATCAATGGCTTTGTTAAAGCATCCTCTAAAAATTTGTCTAATATAAATCCTATAATTCCACCTGGAATGGTAGCAAGTACAATGTACCAAAACATTCTACCTTCTGTTGACTTCTTCTTGTTGACTACTTGCTCATACCCACCTTTGATAAGTCCAAGCCAATCTTTGAAAAAGAAAATGGCAATTGCTAATAAAGTGCCAAAATGAAGTGCTACATCAAATCCCTTAAAAGCTTCTTCAAATCCTGGTTCATTAATCCAGCCAAACATCCATGGAATGATATTTAAATGTGCTGAGCTAGAAATAGGTAATAATTCTGTTAATCCTTGTACTATTCCTAAAATCAACGCTTGATATACTTGCATCTGTTTTCCTCCTTAATCTTGTTCTTGTTCTTTTTGTTCCTTTTCTTGTATCTTTTGTTTTTCTTTTTTATTTCTAATTCTCATTAAATCTTCATTGCTTAAATTTTCCATTAGTAAGTTTGTTTTAAATAAATGTCTAAATACTTTCTTTTCTTTAGAAACTATCTTTTTCTTTCCTTCTTTTTCTTCTACAATCTGTTTCATCTCTTGATCAGTCTCTTTTTTTACTTCTTCTATTTCTTGTTTTTCTATTTTTTCTGGTTTTGGAATCTCTTGACGAATTGGTATAAAAATAGGATCTTTTTGTAGTTGCTTGTAATTTGTAGAATCTAAGTTCACTGCTACTTTCATGTAGTTAACTGCTTTATCCTCGTCACCTTTTAGCATTGCAATTTTAGAAAGATAATAATAGGATCCTGCTTCTGTTTCTTCTGATTGAATTCCCTGCATAAAATATTTTTCTGCTTCCTCTAAATCTCCATATGCTAAAGCAATTTGTCCTAAACTCAACTTAGCATGAAAACTCATGCTGTTAATTTCTGCTGCCTTTTCATAGCATTCTTTCGCACGACTAAAATCATTGCACATTGTATACACCATACCTAAGCTATAATATAAATCATAATTGCCTGGATGATAGCGAAGTGCTGTCATATAAAGAGATGCTGCTTCTTTGTACTTTTCTTCTTCAAAATAAATGTCTCCTAATAAGTTAGTTGCATTTTCATTTTCTGGTTTATGTCTCAAAATATCTTGTAGAACTTCTATTGCCTGTTCATTTTGTTTGTTTTTGTTCATAACAGCTGCTAAGCAATATGCTGTCTCTAAATCATTACGGTTTAATTCTGTTACTTTTCTATATTCAGTAACAGCTGCATCATAATTTTCTTCTTTTTCATAACATTCAGCCATAAATCTGTGAGCAACTTGACTATTTGGATTTTTATTTAAGAAATTAGCCATTCTTGTTTTAGCTTTTTCTTGTTGTCCTTTACTTACTAATATTTTGGCTATCATTAGGTGAAAGAATTCTGGAAAATTCATCTTTCTAAAATACTCTAGCCATAATACCCAAAGTGGAATAAGAACTGCTAAAAAGTATATGAAAACTTTAAAAAATGCATTTAAAGTGGTTGGCAAGAATAGCTCTACAAAATTAATTGCAATTCCTACAAATTCTAGAATAAGTATAATAATATAACTAGTATCATTTTTATGAATCAATTTCATAAAAATGACTGTAAAAAGGGCAATTGCTATTAAATTAAAAAATATTTTTTCAACAATCATTTAGTTTCCTTCTTTTCTTCGTTTGCTTTTTCATTTCATACTATATTTGCTGCTATTTCTTCATATTGATTCATACATTTTTCAATAATTTCTTCTGCTTCCTTTCTGCCTAACATTTGGTCTACCGAAGTTTGTTTTCCTTCTAATTGTTTATATACTTCAAAGAAATGCTTAATTTCCGAAGAAATTTGCATTGGTACTTCACTAATATCTTGATAACAATTCAAAAAAGGATCTTGTTTGCAAATGGCGATAACCTTTTCATCATTTTCATTGTTGTCAGTCATAATTAATACTCCAATAGGATAGCATTCTACTAAAGTAAGTGGTGTAATTTCTTCTTGGCATAGCACTAATACATCTAATGGATCATGGTCATCCGCATAAGTTCTAGGAATAAAACCATAATTGGCAGGATAATGTGTTGACGTATATAATACACGATCTAATCTTAGCATTCCTGTTTCTTTGTCTAATTCATATTTATTTCTTCCATTTTTGCTAATTTCAATAACTGAAATGAAATCATCTTTTTTAATTCTTTCTTCTGGAATATCATGCCATATATTCATTGTTTTACTCTCTCCTTTTTATTTTGTTTTTGTATTTCTTTATATATCTTTTTGCATATTTCTGAAAACTTGGTTTGGGCAATAAAACCTAAAGATTGACTAGTTAAGTAATTATCCGTTCCAGCTAAGTGATTCCATTCTTTTTCAGTGGGAACTTCTTTTCTTTCTTTAATTAATTCTGTTAGGGCCGTTATGCTTTTTTGATAGTATTGTTCATAATCTGCCATAAATTGACCTCATTTCCTTTATTTTTTCTAATTTTAACATTATCCGATAATGAAGTCAATGCATTTTTCGGCTATACCACTTTATTTTATGCTATTATTTTTCTGATATAACTTTTGGGCTTTTTTATATTTTTATCTTATCCTATTCTATAAAAAATAGCAATATTAAATTTTTTCTAAAAATATTTCAAAATTTCTTTTTTACTCTTGACATTCTATCTATCTATGTAGTACAATAGTTGATGTCAGTTCAAGAAATGCAGATGTGGCGGAACTGGCAGACGCACAGGACTTAAAATCCTGCGGTTGAATAAACCGTGCCGGTTCGA
>CAOXTD010000008.1:22835-79313 GCA_948560265.1 uncultured Clostridia bacterium
CGGCCATCTGCACCAAATTTTGTATTTTTTTAAGATATTGTAGATTATCATACAATATCTTAATTTATTTCCAAATGTTACAAATACTATCTTTTAAAGGTGGTATTTATTTTTTTATCTATCTTATAATTTAAAGACACGATAAAATTAATTATGAGAAATTAAAAACGAAAGAATGTAAAATAAAAAAGCCCCGAAGGGCTGTAGCATTAGACTGCTACTGAGGTTAAAACCTTACTCCGAGATATTGAGTTAAAACAAATAGAACTGTTGCAATTGCAAGAATCAGTGCTACTGCATACCCAATAAACCGTATTACTGCATTTTTGTCATTTGCCATACGATTAACAACTGATAGAATAAAAGCCCAGAAAATCAATAGAGCGATTGCTGTTAAAAATGGATGTGTCATAAGTTTATTCCTCCTAAAAATTGTTATAATATATTATATTATAACATAATTTTATATAAAATACAAATCGGACAATATGGAACTCTTATAAAATATAAATAATTGATATAATCCCTTAAAGTAAATGCATATAACTTCCATTAAAACTCCAAAATATAGATATGAGTTTAAACACTTGCAAAACAACAAATTTGCTCATCTGCACCAATAAGGAGAGTTTTTCAAAAAACTCTCCTTATATTTTTCTCTTGTTCTCTGTATCAATCTGTAATACAATACAATGTGAGTCAACTAAGTTATTTAGGGGGATACATCAATGAAAGATATTATTTTATATATAATATATCCTATTGTAGTTTCTATACTTATGATATTTATAAATAAGAAAATAGAAAAGATGGGAAAATTAAAGAAAGAGTTTTCTCTAAAATTTTGCGAGTTGCATTTAAAAATTTTTAGAAGTAATGCTTATCACTTTACTGATTTAAAGGTCGAAGACCAAAATGAATTTATAAATTTGATAATCGTAAATGAAAAATATGCAAAAGGAATACTATTAGAACTCTTTCGACATTTCATAATGAGTATTTCAGCACCTACTGAAAATGATACCGAAATAAATAGGATTTTTAATGAAATAACAGATTTTGTTTTTGATAAAATCTGGAAAAGAGAAAATAAGATATCCATACTAGAAAGTTATCAATATAATAAAAAGCTAAAAAGTAGGACTGCAGAAGATAAGGAAATATTTTATATCGAGTCTGTTAGAAAAAATGATATAATCCCTTTCTCTGATAATGTTGACTAATTACTTACTAAATAAAAAAGAAAGCGCTAGAAATAGTGCTTTCTTTTCATATGAATTCATATATTTTATATAAATTTCAAATTATTTTTTGTTAACTAAATCTTTTAATGCTTTTCCAGCTTTGAATACAGGTGCTTTAGATGCAGGAATTTTGATTTCTTCTTTAGTTTGTGGGTTTCTTCCTTTTCTAGCAGCTCTTTTTCTTACTTCAAAAGATCCAAATCCAACTAATTGAACTTTGTCTCCTTTTACTAATGTGTCTGTTACAACGCTTGTGAATGCATTTAATGCTGCTTCAGCATCTTTCTTTGTTGCTCCTGTCTTAGCTGCCATAGCTGCGATTAATTCTGATTTGTTCATTTCACATACCTCCTATAAGATTTTGAATATGTAGAACTTCTTCTACTAATATCATTATTCGGCATTCTTTCTCAAAATCCTTCTTTTTTCTTTTTATTTTTTTCTTTCAAACCTAGTTTTTTGTAAGTTTATACCATTTTTGTTTTCGGAACCTCGCTATTTTAGCGTCGTTCGGCTGTCGCCATAGAGCCTAGGCTTTTTGAAAAAATCATAAAACTTTTTGCCATATGGTATCATATGATACTCTTCCTCAGAAAAGACTTTTAATATTATTAACATTATAAAATATATAACAACTGCTATTCCTAGCGCTAATATTGTACTTATTTTACTGTTACCTAATTTTATTACTAATAATAGATATGATTGATAAGATAGTATCCCCATAATTGTAACTGCTAAAAGTGGTTTTATTATAAACTTTCTATAATCTAATTTTAAGTTAATTTCTTTTTTTAAAATTTTAAATTGAATAATAACCGAAATCATATGACAAATTGCTGTTGCAAATGCTGCTCCTGCTGTTCCTCCTAAGATAAATTTTGTTGGGTTAATTGGTATTAGTATTAAATTTAAAATTAGTTTAATCACAACGCCTATTCCTAGACTGATAGCTGGCGTCATCATTTTTCCTAATCCATGTAAAGTTCCACATATAGTTTGCTCTAAAACAATAAAAATTATACTAAAACAGCTAACTTGATAAATAAAACTTCCAGAAGTAGCATTGGGGAATAATAATTCTAAGATTGGCTCTGCAAATAGAATCATTCCTATCATAAATGGTAATCCAATTAAAATAGTAACTAAAATAGAAAAAGAAACTCTTTTACGAATTGTTGGCATATCACCTATTGCTTTTGCGGAAGAAATGGAAGGCACTAGCGCTGTAGAAAATGCCATATTAAAAGACATTGGAAGTGTTACCAAAGTATCTACCTTTCCACTTAAAATCCCATATTCAATTTTTGCTGCTTCTCCACTTAAAAATGTTTTTAATCCTCTTACCACGGTCATGGAATCTATATTTTTATTAATCGTTCCCATAATTCCTGTTAATGACATAGGAATGGAAACTGCTAAAATTTGTTTTAATGTCTTTCGTATTCTTGTTGGTTTATGATTCACTGTACTTTTAATTTCCCAAGCGATTTCTGTCTTAAAGCTTTTATAATAGCGATATAAATATGCAAAACATAGCATTGTTGCTAATGTAGTAGCTAAATTGGCACCTGCTGCCATAATAGCAGTATCTACGCCAGACATAATACTAATAATTTCTACTAATATAATAGAAAGAATTGTTTTAAAAAATTGTTCTAATGTTTGAGAATTTGCTGTTACTTTTAAGTTTTCCCTTCCATTAAAATATCCTCTAATAACACAAGAAATAGATACAAAAAAAATAGATGGTGATAGTGCCACTAAAGTCAATTCTGCTTCAGGGATTTGTAAAAACTCTTGACTAATTGTTCTTGCTCCTAAGAACAATATTAAGCTACAAGCAAATCCTAGTATTCCAAATGTAATAAGTGCAATCTTAAAAATCTTATAAGCACCTTTATGATCTCCTATTGCAACCTTCTCTGAAATTAGTTTTGATACTGCATTTGGTACACCTATTGAAGAAATGGTTAGAAATAAAGCATAAACTTGAAATCCACTACTATAGATTGCATTTCCTTTATCTCCAAATCCTTCTCGATTTGTTAAATATAATTTATAAATAACTCCTAATACTTTAACTAATATTTGTGATAGCATTAGGACAAAAACGCCTTTCATAAAACTTTCCTTTTGTATTCGCTTATTTTTCATGTATTCCTCTTTCTTCTTTTTTGTTTTATTTTATTCACTTCATTTTCAATTTATAACGTGTGTCCCCAACCTGACAACTTTGTCAGAAAAAGGAACGTCCCCAACCTGACAAACAAAGGAGAATCAAATGGCAAAAACAAAGACAGTATTTGTATGCAGTCAGTGTGGATATGAATCTACAAAGTGGCTAGGAAAATGCCCAGGGTGTAATGAATGGAATAGTTTTTACGAAGAAAAGTTAGCCAAAGATACACGGTAGTGGTAGTGATAAGAAAAGTAGGTCGGTTACTCCTAAGGCTTTGAATGAGGTTGTAGGAAAAGATGCTGTTCGTACACATACAGGAATTGGAGAATTAGATAGAGTATTAGGAGGAGGCTTAGTAAAAGGCTCCTTAGTATTAGTTGGTGGAGAACCGGGAATTGGTAAGTCTACTTTGATTTTGCAGCTTTGTGATAAAGTACAAGGGGAAGGCAAAGTATTATATGTTTCAGGGGAAGAGTCAGCAGAGCAAATTAAGTTAAGGGCAGATAGATTAGGAATTCACAATGATGATATCTTATTTTTAGGAGAAACAGATATAGAGTTAATAGAGAATAATATTTTAGAAATGAAACCAAAGTTAGTAATTATCGATTCTATTCAAACAATGTATTCTGATGAGATTTCAGCTGCTGCTGGAACTGTTAGCCAAGTACGTGAAATTACATCACGTGTGATGAGAGTTTGCAAAGGAAGTGATATTACCACCATTATTATTGGACACGTAACGAAAGAAGGGAATATTGCAGGACCAAGAGTGTTAGAACACATGGTAGATACAGTGCTATATTTAGAAGGAGAAAGGTATTTTTCTTATCGTATTTTACGTAGTGTGAAAAATCGTTTTGGTTCTACAAATGAAGTAGGTATGTTTGAAATGCAAAGTGAAGGGATGGTGGAAATTACCAATCCGTCTTCTGTATTAATTTCAGAAAGAGAGGACAATCCACCAGGTTCAGTGATTGTAGCAAGTATGGAGGGGACAAGACCATTACTAATTGAATTGCAGGCATTGACAACACCAACGATTTTTGGTTTCCCAAGAAGAACCGCAAATGGAATTGATTATAATAGACTAACAATTTTGGTGGCGGTATTAGAAAAAAGAGCAGGAATTCCTTTAAGTTCACAAGATATTTATCTAAATGTAGTGAGTGGTATTAAAATTAGTGAGCCAGCAGTGGATTTAGGAATGGTAATTGTTTGTGCTTCTAGTTACAAAAATGTGAGTATTGATAAAACAACTGCCATTATTGGAGAAGTAGGACTTACAGGGGAAGTAAGAGCTGTGAACTTGATAGATAAGAGATTAAAAGAAGCAGAAAAATTAGGATTTAAAAAGTGTATTATTCCAGAAAGTAATAAAAAACTATTGAAAGAAAAGTATGATTTAGATATAATAGGGGTCAAAGACGTAAATGATGCTATGAGAGCAGTGGGATTGAAATAAGGAGGCTGAAAAGTGGCTATTAAGAAAGAAGACTTAATTGCAGAAGTATTGAAGATGATTGCACCAGGTACACCAATTCGTGATGGATTAGAGAACATTTTGAAAGCAAAAACAGGTGCTTTAATTGTCATTGGAGAGACAAAAGATGTTTTAGAATTAGTAGATGGTGGATTTCAATTAGATATTGATTATACTTCTTCTAGATTATATGAGCTTGCAAAAATGGATGGAGCCATTGTTCTTAGTGCTGATTTTAAGAAAATTCTATATGCTAATGCACAACTAATTCCTTCTTCTAATGTAGCGACCACTGAAACAGGTACAAGACACCGCACAGCTGAACGTATGGCAAAACAGACCAATAGCTTAGTGATTAGTATTTCGCAAAGAAGAAGCATTATTACTATTTTCAAAGGTAATCACCGTTATGTATTAGAAGATACTTCAAAAGTAATTTCGAAAGCAAGCCAAGCATTACAAACGGTTGAAAAATATAAAAAGGTATTTGATGATAAATTAGGACTTTTGAATGAATATGAGTTTAATGATATTGTCACTTTAGAAAATGTTATTAACAGTATTCAACGTGCAGAAATGGTAATGAAGGTAGTAGAGGAAGTACAAAAAGCTATTTATGAATTAGGAGTAGAAGGAAGACTTCTTGAAATGCAACTAGAGGAATTAATAGGTGATTTAGAAAAAGAAGAATTATATATTATCAAAGACTATATTGCGCCAGGTAAAAAGCGTACAGCAGAAAGAATATTAGAAGAAATTAGAAATTTAGATAGAGATGATTTGCTAATTGCAGAAAAAATTGCAAAAAGCCTCGGATATGGTGCATTTGATAATTATGATGAAGTAGGTGTTTATACAAGAGGGTACCGTGTGTTAAATAAAATTCCAAGAATGCCAAGCAATATTGTAGAAAACCTAATCAAAAGCTTCAAATCTTTCCAACATATTTTAGCAGCTGACTTACAACAATTAGATGATGTTGACGGAATAGGTGAGATAAGAGCAAGAACTATTAGACAATCATTAAAACGTATGCAAGAACAATTTGTATTTGACAATTTAATGATGTAATTGTATAATCTCAAATAGTAAAAAAACTTAGGAGGAACTTATGAAAATATTTATTAGAATTATATTAGTGTTACTTATTATTTTAACAATAGCAGGAATAAGCTTCGTTGGATATAGCTTTTATAAAAAGGCTACAGTAAACTATCCAAATCCAGTAGCAACAATGGTAGTAAAAGACTATGGAGAAGTGAAAATTGAATTATATCCAGACAAAGCACCAAATACAGTTGCTAACTTTATTCGTTTAGCAAATAGAGGATTTTATAATGGATTAACTTTCCACAGAACAATTCCTGACTTTATGATACAAGGAGGAGATCCAAATGGAGTAGGTTCAGGTTCTCCAAAATTAAGTAATATTCAAGATAATGTAGAAGATGATAAAGAATATGCAATTAAAGGTGAATTTATTGCCAATGGCTATACAAAAAACAACTTAAAACACAAAAAAGGTGTTATTTCTATGGCGAGATCAGACTACAGCCAAGCAGGAAAAACAACAGAAGGCTATAACTCTGCAGGTTCACAATTCTTTATTATGACAAAAGACAATAGCACTTTAGATGGTGTTTATGCAGCATTTGGAGAAGTAAAATCTGGAATGGACGTAATAGAAAAGATAGAGAAAGTAGATGTAACTTATAGAAGTTCAGAACTAAAAGAAGGAGAAGAAGCACCAAAAGATAAAGATGGAAATGCCCTTCAAGCAGATAAACCTAAAAAAGACGTTGTTATTGAAAGCATTAGTGTAGAAACTTATGGAGCAGATTATGGTATACCAAAAACAATGGATGTATTTGATTACTATTCATGGTTAATGCAACAATATGGAATGAGTTTACAATAAACAATAGAAAAGAGGATACCTTTAGTTAGGTATTCTCTTTTATTTGAAATTATTTCAATTCCACCACGGTTACGCCCATCTCGCCCTCACCAAAAGTACCAATTCTAAAAGACTTTACATGAGAATGTTTTTTTAGATATTGATGTATACCTTCACGAAGTTTTCCTGTACCCTTACCATGAACAATACGAATAGGAGATATACCACTCATAACGCAGTTATCTAAATATTTATCAATCACATAAATAGCATCTTCTACATTTTGTCCAATCACATTAATTTCAGGAGAAATAAACTTCGCTTTAGAGGCTTGAGCAGTTGTTACCTTTCCATGTTTTAAAGTATCAAACTTTGAATTAGTATTTTTTCTAGACATGTTATTAGTAGCATTACTAGAACTTAGTTCATCTAATTTAAAATTCATTTTGACCAAACCAACTTGCACCTGTACTTCATCATTTTTATTCACATGACTACTTAAAATGATGCCAGAGTTTTGCAAACTAGGAACCCACACTTCAAGACCTTGAGATACTTCAGATTTAGTCAATGGATTAGAGTTTGTGACGTTAGTAGATACACTTCCTAAGTCTTTTATTTTATCATTTAATTCATTTCTTAATTGATTTGCTTTTCTAATATCTACCTCATTTTTGGTTAATTCTTGTAGAATTTCATTTGCTTCTTCCTTAGCAGAAAGTAAAACATCTCTAGCTTCAGATTTTGCATCTTCTAACATTTGTTGTCTTTTTTGTAACAAATCAGAATTGTCATGTTCTAAAGCCTTTCGTAAAACTTCAATTTGATTTAAATTTTTTTGTATTTCCTCTTTTTGTTTTTCAATCATAATTTTATCTTCATAAATACTTTTCAAAATTTCTTCAATAGAAGCATGGTCTTGTTTAATAAAAGAACTAGCTCTTTCAATAATATCAGAAGAAAGACCTAAACGCCTACTAATTTCAAAGGCATTACTTTTTCCAGGAATACCAACTAACAAATGATAAGTTGGTTTTAGATTTTCTACATCAAATTCAAAACTAGCATTTTCGAAGTTATCAGTAACCAAAGCAAATTCTTTTAGTTCCTGATAATGTGTAGTACAAAGAGTTAAAGCACCTTTTTGCGCAAGATATTCTAGTATACTAATTGCTAAACTAGCGCCTTCAATAGGGTCTGTTCCAGAACCTAACTCATCTAATAGAACTAAACTATTAGACGTTATTTGCTTCGTAATTTCCACAATGTGAAGCATATGAGAAGAAAAGGTACTCAAGGATTCTTGAATATTTTGTTCGTCTCCAATATCTACAAAAATATGGTCAAAAACACAAATTTGACTTTCTTCGTGGCAAGGAAGAGGAATGCCAGAATATGCCATTAATAAAAGCAATCCAACAGTTTTTAAAGCAACTGTTTTACCACCAGTGTTTGGACCTGTAATCACTAAAGAGGTATAAGTTTCTCCCAGAGAAATATCAACAGGAACCACTATGTTTGAAGCGATAAGTGGGTGCTTTGCTTTAATCAGATTTATCTTTTTTTCACGATTTAAAATCGGCATGACAGCATTATTTTCCTTAGCATATTCAGCTTTAGCAAATAACAAATCTAAAGTTCCAATAGTAGAGATATTTAACATTAATTCAGAAAAAATAGTATAAAGATTATTCGTTAATGACTGTAAGATTTTTTCGATTTCAATATCTTCTTCCATGCGTAAGCTAGCTATTTGATTATTAGCTTCGAAAATACTAGTAGGTTCTATATAAACAGTAGAACCGCTAGAAGAGATGTCATGAATAAACCCCTGTATGTTTGTGCGGTATTCTTGCTTAACGGGAATAACATAACGGTTGTTACGAATAGTAATTACTGGTTCCATCAAATATTTAGTATAACTAGAGGAATGTAGCAAAGAAGATAATTTATCCTTAATTCCTTGCTCTAAATTTCTACGACTTTTCCTCAAACTAAAAAGTTTAGAAGAAGCATTATCACTAATCGTATTTTCATCTAAAATCTTATTGAAGATTTCTTGTTCGATAGAGGGATTAGCATATAGCATAGAAAAATAATCCTGTAAAATGCTAATATTTTCTTCTGAGACTTCTTGACCAGAAGAACTTAAAAAATCCTTTTTAAAATAATCTTTTAGCTCTCTAGAAACTTTTAACAAATGTGCTAAATCTAAGAGAGATTTAGCAGATAGAATCTGATTACTCTCCAAAGTTTTTAAAGGAATTTCTAATTGATTTAAGGCAGCTAATGGAGGACGTCCTTTAGCATAAAGTAGTTTAACTGCTTCCATAGTTTCTAAAAGTGAAATTTGAACTTTTTCAAAAGAAAAAACTGGTTCCATTTGAAAGCAAAGTTTTTTTCCAAGATAAGTCTTGCAATATTTTTCGATTATTTGTATAATTTGGTTATATTCTAGTTTACAATATAAGTCCATTGGTGTAAATGTATCCTTTCAAAATCATTTTTGTATGTACTATTATGCCATAAAAATGGGTAAAATACAAGTAAATCAAGGAGGAAAACATAAGATGAATGTAAAAAAACAAGATGGTGTTACATTACTTGTACTAGTAATTACAATTATCGTTATTTTAATTATTGTTGGTACTAGTGTAGGAACAATAGTAAGCAGACAAGGTCTTTTGAAATCTGCTCAAGAAGCACAAGAAGTACAACTGAATTATTCGGAGAGAGAAGAACAAAAAACGAATGACTTAATAGATAGTGTGGGCAGTTCAGGAACAGGTATTAATACTATTGATTTAGAAGAAAATGCTAATAGTCCAAAATTAAGAGAAGGAATGATACCTGTAAAATGGAAAGATGACTCTTGGTTTGTAACAGATGGTAGTGATGATAATTGGTATAATTATGGAGCAAAACAATGGGCAAATATTATGCTAACAGATGGAATGACAGTAGAAGGAATTACAAATGTAGAAACAGCAACTTTACAAGAAATGAAAGGAAAAAAAGTAACTTCTGTAGGGAGCATGTTTGTGTGGATTCCAAGATACGCCTATAGAATAACAGAAAATTATCATAAAGGTGGAGATTCTATTACTGGAAAAGTAGATATTTGTTTCTTAAAAGAAGCAACAAATAATCCAGCTGAAGAAGGAAAGAAGATTGTAGAATATAATGCAGCGACAACAAAAAACTATACATCTTTTCCAGATGGATATGTAGTACACCCAGCTTTCCAATATGAACAAAATATAACAGGCATATGGGTAGCTAAATTTGAAGCAAGTCATACAGAATGTACGAATCAAGAAAATACAGGTTCAATCAATACAAATGTAACAACTAAAACATTACAAGTAAAACCAGGAATAACGAGTTGGAGAAATATCCAAATTGGTACAAGTTACTCAGTTTGCTTAAATTATCAGCCAACATTAAATAGTCACTTAATGAAAAATACAGAATGGGGAGCTGTGGCGTATTTGAGTCAAAGTGCATATGGGAAAAATGATAAAATATGGGTAAATAACAGTGGAAGTTATATCACAGGGTCAGCAGGAGATAACGCTATTTCAAGCCAAAATATAGGTACAAATACTAATTATGCAAGTACACAATCAGTCAATGCGAGTTCAACAGGTAATGTTACAGGGGTTTATGATTTGGTAGGAGGAGCTTGGGAATACACGGCAAGTTATATAGACAATAGTTATGTTAAAGAAGTAGGAACAGACGAAGCAGCTAGTAGTAACAATCGATATAATTATGGAGATGTATTAATTAAAGGGGCTAATAAAACAAAATTTAATTATACAGTGGCAAATACAGATAACTCCACTAACAATTATGGAATGAATAAAGAAAAATATGGAGATGCTATTTATGAAGTATCTAGTAATAGTATTTCTAATTGGGATGATAGCTGGAACGCGGAATTCTCACAATTTCCAAGCACAGAGGCACCATTTGTGATACGTGGTGGAGAATATGGAAGTAGTAGTCTAGCAGGAATCTATGCATTTCAAGGAAAATCAGGAGAACCTGCTACAAACTGTAGTTTTAGACCAGTGTTAGTGGTATTATAAAGAAACATAGTAAGATAAATACTTGAAAATTTTAACAAAAATGTTAAAAAACTCTTGCAATTACTAGAAAAATGGGGTATACTAATAATCGCAAGATTAATTACTAGAAGCGTGGGAACAAATCCCACGCTTCTATCGTAAAATGTCAGGTTGGGGACGTTCCTTTTTGTGACAAAGATGTCATATAGGGGACATACCTTCAGAAAAGGAAGTTAAGGAGTGTCCCTAATCTGACAAAAGTGTCAGAAAAAGGAACGTCCCCAACCTGACAAAGAAGGAGTAAAATGGCAAATATAGAAGAAAAGGTGGAAAACCTAATTTGTAAAACAATTGAAGATTTGGGCTATGAGTTATATGATGTAATCTATGAAAAAGAAGCACAAGACTATTACTTAAGAATTTTCATTGATACACCTACTGGAATCAGTTTAGAAGATTGTGAGAAAGTAAATGACGCAATTAATGACATGTTAGATGAAGCAAATTATATTAAAGATCAATATTTTCTAGAAGTATCGTCACCAGGAGTAGAACGAGTACTTAGAAAAGAAAAACATTTACAAGATAATTTAGGAAAAGAAATTGTATGTAATCTATTTAAGCCAATAGAAAAAGAAAAGCAAATAGAAGGTGTTTTACAAGAGGTTGACAAAGATAAATTAATATTACAAATTGAAGGAAAAGAAGAAGTTAGAGAAATACAGAGAAAAGATATTGCGAAAATGAAGTTGAAATATCATTGGAATTAAGGAGGAATTGGGAAAAATGAAGAAGGCAAAAGCAAATGGACCAGCTATTGATAGCAAAGAATTAATTGAGGCATTAGAAGAACTTGAAAAAGAAAGAGGAATCAAAAAAGATGTTATTTTAGAGTCTATAGAAACTGCTTTAGTAACAGCATATAAAAGAAACTTTGAATCTAGCGAGAATGTAAAAGTAACCATGGATAGTAAGTCAGGAGAAACTCATGTGTATGCCGAAAAAGAGGTAGTAGAGATAGTAGAAAATCCAAATTTACAAATTAATTTAGCAGATGCACAAAAACTAAGCAAAAAATTAGCTATTGGAGATGTGGCTGAAATTGAGATTGTTCCAAAGAATTTTGGAAGAATTGCAGCACAAACAGCAAAGCAAGTTATTGTACAAAAAATTAGAGAAGAGTCTAGAAATGTTCTTTTTGATGCATTTAATGAAAGAAAAGGTGAAATCGTATCAGGATTAGTACAAAAAGCTGATGGTGGAGTTGTTGTATTAGATTTAGGAAGACTAGAAGGAGTTATGACAGTAAGAGAACAAATACCAACTGAAAAATATCATGTAAATGATAAACTAAGAGCTTATGTAGTAGATGTAGAAAGAGGCGCAAAAGGTTCACCACAAGTATTGGTATCAAGAGCATGTCCAGATTTTGTTAGAAAATTGTTTGAACTAGAAATTCCAGAAATCTATGAAGGAGTTATTGAACTAAAAAGTGTTTCAAGAGATCCAGGAAGTAGAAGTAAAGTAGCAGTATATTCTCCAAATGAAAATATTGACCCAGTTGGTTCTTGTGTAGGACAAAAGGGAATTCGTATTCAAAACATTATCAATGAATTGAGTGGAGAAAAAATTGATGTTATTGAATGGAATGCAGATCCAGCTATTTATATTTCTTCAGCATTACTTCCAGCACAAGTTATGGCAGTAGATATTCATGAAGAAGAAAAATTTGCACAAGTGATTGTTCCTGATGACCAATTATCTTTAGCCATTGGAAAAGCAGGTCAAAATGCTAGATTAGCAGCAAAGTTGACAACTTGGAAAATTGATATTAAGAGTGAATCTCAATTTAGAGAGATGATGCAAAAAGCTCAAGAGGAAGCAGAAAGCGTAGCAGTAGCTACTGAAGAAGCTAATAACGAGGAAGCTATTGAAGAAGTAGAAGCTACTAAAAAGGCGGCCAAGAAATCTGCCAAAAAAGTAGAAGAAAGTGAAGCGGCTGAAGAAGTAAAAGAAGAAAAGAAAACAACTAAAAAAACAAAAGCAAAAAAAGAAGAAATAGCTGATGAAACAGAAGAAAAGCCAGCTAAGAAGACAACTAAGAAAGCCGCTAAAAAGGCAGAAGATGGCGAAGAAGTAGAAGAAAAACCTAAAAAGACAAGAGCAAAGAAAACAGAAGAAGAGCCTGCAAAGGAAAAGAAGACAAGAAAGACAAAAAAGGCAGACGTAGATGAATAATGTATAAAATATGCAAATACATTTAAAATGGAGGAAGTGACAAACATTTTGAAAAGATTACCACAAAGAACATGTATTGGATGCAATACACAAAAAGATAAAAAAGACTTAATTCGTATTGTAAAAAATAAAGAGGGGGAAATCTCTCTTGACAAAACAGGAAAAGCACAAGGAAGAGGAGCATATCTTTGTGATAGTACAGAATGTTTAGAAAAAGCAATTAAGTCAAGAAGATTAGAAAAAAGTTTTGAAATGAAAATAGAAGATAACATCTATGAAGAGTTAAGAGAAAGAATAAAGGAGTAATAGAATTTGAGCGATAGCACAAAAATATGTGGACTAATAGGAATTGCCACAAAGGCAGGAAAAATTGTAGCTGGTACAGATGCCTGTATAGAAGAAATGCAAAAAGGTAAAGTAAAGCTAGTATTGGTAGCTGAGGACGCTTCTGAAAGAACAAAGAAAACTTTTGAGGAAGAAGCAAAAAAATATCAGATTACAATATATACGATATTATCCATAGAGGAATTAAGTAAAGCAATGGGGAAGGTAAATAAGGCAGTGATAGGAATTAAAGATATTGGTTTTTCGAAAAAGATGATAAGTATCATTAATGGGGGTGAAGTGATTGGGTAAAATTAAAATACACGAAATAGCAAAATTATTAGGATTAGGAAGTAAAGAGGTTGTAGCCAAAGCACAAGAATTAGGAATTGAGGCAACTAGCCATTTGAGTAGCGTGGAAGAAGAACAAGCAAATAAAATTAAAGCGAGCTTCAAAGGCGGAGAGAAGAAGGCTATAGCAAAAACAGAAAAGAAAGAAGAGCAGTCAGAAAAGAAAAGTAGCGATAAAAAGAAGGCAGAAAAACAAACCCCAGTCATTATTAGACGTGAGGTAATTCGTACTGACATTGAGGAAAAAGAAGAAAAGAAGGAAAAGCATGAAGTCAATAGAAATGATGTTGGTTTTGTAGAAAGAAGAAAAAATCAAGACTATAACATTGTTTATAGAAAGCAACCTGTAAAACCAATGACAGTAAGTGAATTATTTGGTTTAAAAACTCCTCAAAAAGAAGAGAAAAAGGAAGAAGTTGTAGAAGAAGCTATAAAACCAATAGAAACAGAAATTGCAGAAACAAAACCAGTCGTAGAAGAAATAAAGAAAGAAACTCCAAAAGAAGAACCAAAGATTGAAGAAGTAAAACCAAAACAAGAAGAAAAACCAGTAGTAGAGGAAAGCAAAAATACTACTGCTCCTTCTAATGCACAAAATTCTTATCCAGAAAATAGAGCAAATAATTACCAAAATAATCGCCAAGGAAATGGATATAATAATCGTCAAAATGGTAACTATGAAAATAGACAAAATGGCTACCAAAATCGCGATAATAGACAATTTGATAGAAATAATAACCGTCCATACAATCAAAATAACCATCAAGGAAATGGATACAATAATCGTTATCCTAACGATAATCGTCAAAATGGTAATTATGAAAATAGACAAAATGGCTATCAAAATCGCGATAACAGACAAGGTGGCTATCAAAACAGAGATAACAGACAAAATGGTTACCAAAATCGTGACAATAGACAATTTGATAGAAATAATAACCGTCCTTATGGACAAAATAATGGTGGTTATCAAAATAATCGTCAAGGAAATGGCTATAACAACAATCGTTTCCAAAACGGAAACCGTCCATTAGATAACAGAGGAATTGACCGTAATATCAAAGATATTATGGCTACTGAGATTGTAGAAAAAGAAGATAAAAGAGATATTAGTACAAGAGCAATTGATAAAGAAAAAGCAAATCGTTATGAAGATAATAAAGCAAAAAAAGGAACAAAAGCCAAAAAAGGTGACCGTTTCCAAGAAAGCTTTAATGAAGGAAAGCTTAAAGACTTAAAACAAGTGAACCAATTATCAAATATGTTTGATGATCAAGAAGGTGGAATGCTTGATTATTATGATTTAACAACTGCTCGTGGAAAGAGAAATAAACGTAAACCTCAAAGAGAAGAAGAAAGAAATAAACAAAAAATCTTTGAACTAAAGGAAATTACCATTCCAGAAATGATTACAGTAAAAGATTTAGCAATGGAAATGAAGAAAACCAGTGGAGAAGTAATTAAAAAGTTATTTAATTATGGGATTATGGCAACCATTAATAATACCATTGACTTTGATACAGCCTTTTTAGTAGCAGAAGAATTTGGTATTACAGCAACAAAGAAAGAAGAAGTAAAGGAAGAAGACATTTTATTTGATGACACAGAAGACACAGCAGATGAGCTAGAAGCAAGACCACCAGTTGTTGTTGTTATGGGACACGTTGACCATGGAAAAACTTCCTTATTAGATGCTATCCGTAGTACAAATGTAATTGAAGGAGAAGCTGGAGGAATTACCCAGCATATTGGTGCATATAAAGTAAATATTAAAGGTAGAGAGATTACATTTTTAGATACACCAGGACACGAAGCATTTACTGCAATGCGTGCAAGAGGTGCTCAAATTACAGATATTGCAATTTTAATTATTGCAGCAGATGATGGTGTTATGCCACAAACAGTAGAAGCTATCAACCATGCCAAAGCTGCTGAAATTCCAATTATTGTAGCAGTCAACAAAATTGACTTACCAGGTGCTAATGTTGAAAAAATCAAACAAGAATTAATGGAATATGAACTAGTACCAGAAGAATGGGGCGGAGATACTATCTATGTGCCAATTTCTGCTAAAAAGAAATTAAACATTGACAACTTATTAGAAATGGTGCTATTAGTAGCTGACATGAAAGAATTAAAAGCAAATCCTAATAAACAAGCAAAAGGAACTGTTATTGAAGCAAGACTAGACAAAGCAAAAGGTCCTATTGCATCTATGTTAGTTCAAAGAGGAACTTTAGATGAAGGTGATACCATCGTTGTAGGAAAATCAATTGGTAGAATTCGTGCTATGAAAAATGATAAAGGACAAAAAGTAAAGAAAGCAGGACCATCTACACCAGTTGAAATTATGGGATTAACAGAAGTGCCAGAAGCAGGAGATACCTTCTATGAAGTAAAAGATGAAAAGATGGCAAAACATTTAATTGAAAGAAGAAAACGCCAAGAAAGAGAACAAATCATGGCGGAAAACAGCAAAGTAACTTTAAGCAACCTATTTGAAAAAATGGAAAGTGAAAGCTTAAAACAATTAAACATTATTGTCAAAGCAGATGTACAAGGTACAGCACAAGCATTAAAACAATCTTTAGAGAAGCTATCTAATGACGAGGTAAAAGTAAGAGTTATCCACGCGGTAGCAGGAGCTGTTACAGAATCTGATGTACAACTTGCTAAAGCAGGAAAATGCATTATTATTGCCTTCAACGTACGTCCAGTAAATACAGCAAAAGACATGGCAGAAAAAGAAGGCGTTGAAATTAAACAATATTCTGTTATTTATCAAGCATTAGAAGATGTTGAAGCAGCTATGAAGGGAATGCTAGAACCAATTTACGAAGAAAAAGTTATTGGAAATGCTATTGTAAGACAAACTTTCAGAGTATCTGGCGTTGGAACAATTGCAGGAGCTTATGTATCTGACGGTAAGATAGAAAGAAATGCAGGCGTTCGTGTTATTCGTGAAAATGTCGTTATCCATGACGGAAAACTAGTATCTTTAAAACGTTTCAAAGATGATGCAAAAGAAGTAACAAAAGGCTTTGAATGCGGACTTCAAATTGAAGGTTACAATGACGTTAAAGAAGATGATGTATTAGAATTTTATATTATGGAAGAGGTTAAGAGATGACCAAAAACAATAGATTAGACCGTGTAAATGAAGAATTGAAAAAGACTATTAGCAATGTCCTTACTTTTGAACTTCAAAATTCAAAAGTAACAGGCATGGTTAGTGTAACAAAAGTAAGAATTACACCAGACTTTAGATATGCTAAAGTTTATGTAAGCCTATTAAATTCAAAAAGCAATACAAAGACCATGGAAGGTTTAAAAGAGTCAGCAGGTTTTATACGTGCACAAATTGCTAAAACCATGAATTTAAGAGTAACACCAGAACTAAGTTTTGAAATAGATGATTCTATGGAATATGGTGCTAAGATAGATAAAATATTAAATGAATTGAATCACAAAGAGGAAAAATAGTGTCAGTTAGGTGTGTCCCTAACCTGACAACTTTGTCAGAAAAAGGAACGTCCCCAACCTGACAAACAAAAGGAGAAAAATATGACGTTAGATAACATATTAGAAGAAATTAAAAAAGCAGAAAAAATTGTAATATTAACACATGAACATCCAGATGGTGATGCGATAGGAAGTAGTTTGGCAATGTATCATGCATTAAAAGCATTCGGAAAAAATCCGGATGTGGTTATACCTGTACATTCTAAAGTTTTTAATTGCTTACCAGGAGTAGAAGACATTAAAATAGAAAGTGATATAGAAAATTACGATTTGGCTATATCATTGGACTGTGCAACAATTAAAATGTTAAATGGGTTTGCTAACTATTTTGAAAATGCAAAGGTAAAAGTTTGCATTGACCACCATAGTACCAATACTATGTTTGGAGATTATAACTATGTAAATCCAGCAGCACCAGCCTGTGCACAAATTCTATTGGTCATTTTAGAATATTTTGGAATAGAAATGACAAAAGAAATGGGTACTTGTATTTTGGCAGGAATTATTACAGATACTGGAGGATTCAAATATCAAGGTGTAACAGCAGAAACATTTGAATTTGCAGCATGGCTATTAAATAAAGGTGTTAATGTATCTAATATCTATCGTCAAGTGTTAGAAACAAAAACAAAGCCAAATTTTGAGTTACATAGATTGGCTAGTAATAGGGTAGAGTTTTTTGAAGAAGGAAAGATTGCTTACACTTATATCACAGCAGAAGACGAGGAAAAAGTTGGAGCAGAAAGCGGAGACCATGAAGGAATAGTAGACATTGGAAGATGTGTAGAAGGAGTAGAAGTTTCTATTTTTATTCGTCAAACAGAAAAAGGATGTAAAATTTCACTTCGTTCAAACAACTATGTTAATGTAGCAGATGCATGTGCCATCTTTGGTGGTGGAGGACACGCTAGAGCAGCAGGTGCTACCATTCAAGGTACGATAGAGCAGGCAAAAGAAAAGGTATTAAATGAAGTAATTAGATTGCTTTAATTTTATAGAAACAATAAATATCTATTATATCACTTGTATAATAGATATTTATTATACTGTGAGAAAAAATAAAGGAAAATAAAAATGGATGGAATTTTAATAGTAAAAAAAGAAAAAGGCTGTACTTCACATGATGTAGTAGCCAAAGTAAAAAGAATAGCCAAAACAAAAGTAGGACATACAGGGACATTAGACCCTATGGCAACAGGTGTACTTCCACTGCTGTTAGGTGAAGGAACAAAGATTTCTAAATACTTAATTGAACATGACAAGATTTATGAGGCAGTAGTTCAATTAGGGAAGAAAACAGATACGGCAGATGGGGAAGGAAAAGTAATTGAGGAAAAGGAAGTAGACACTAATTTAGTAATGACAGAAAAAGTACAGAGGGTATTAAAACAATTAGAAGGAAAACAAAAACAAAGACCGCCTATTTATTCTGCAATTAAAATAAAGGGAAAGAAGCTATATGAATATGCAAGAAAAAACGAAGAAATAGAAATTCCAGAACGTGAAATTGAAATTTACAGTATACAGCTAATAAGTCTCAATGAAGAAGAAAAAACAATTTCTTTTAGAGTACACTGCTCAAAAGGTACATATATTAGAAGTTTATGTGAAACAATAGCAGAAAAGTTAAATACAATAGGATATATGAAAGAATTGAACCGTGTCAAAGTAGGGAAGTTTACTATAGAACAAGCTATACCTATAAAAGAGATAGAAACTTTAGAATCAATGCAACAAGAAGAAAATCAAGCTATCAACTTTTGGCAAGAAAATCTAATAACCATAGAACAATTTTTTAAAGATAAATCTAGTATTATATTAAATGAAAGACAATTAACTTTATTTTACAATGGTGTGCAGCAAACAAGACAAGAGAAAGATGAAATTTATCGAATTTATAATGAAGAAAATCAATTTATTGGAACTGGAATTATTGAAAAAAGTTTATTAAAAAGAGAAATTGTGATAAAAAATATAAAGGACTAAGAACATAAAATTCTTAGTCTTTTCCTATTTAATAATTTTCGCAATTTACTTCAAAGTATGCTTGTGGATGTTTACAAACAGGACAAATAGTAGGAGCTTCCATACCAACGTGAATATGTCCACAGTTTCTACATTTCCAAACAGTAATACTTCCTTTTTTGAAAACTTCTCCATTTCCTAGGTTTTCAATTAGTTTTCTATATCTTTCTTCATGATGTTTTTCAACTTCTGCAATTCCTCTAAAAGTAGCCGCGATTTCTGCAAATCCTTCTTCATCAGCAACTTTTGCAAAATTAGCATACATATCTGTCCATTCATAATTTTCGCCAGCTGCAGCATCATTTAAATTAGATAAGGTATCTCCGATACCATTTAAATATTTAAAATGTAATTTAGCATGTTCTTTTTCATTCTCAGCAGTCTCTAAAAAAATAGCAGCGATTTGTTCATATCCTTCTTTTTTAGCAACACTAGCAAAATAAGTATACTTATTTCTAGCTTCTGATTCTCCTGAAAAGGCAGCTCTTAAATTAGCCTCTGTTTTTGAACCCTTTAATTCCATAATTTTCCTCCTAAAATAATATTATTAATGCCTACATCATATACCACAAAAGAAAAAAAGTCAATTTATACAGAAAAGAAATTTTCTTCATTTTATATAAGTGACATAAAGTAAACATAAAATGTTGCAAAAATGAATTATGTGTGGTATAATTTATGTATAGGTGGTGAAATATGGATAAAAAGGAAAAGAATAGTTTAAAAAGATTAAGCAATGTATTAAAGAAAAATAGCTTAAAAATTGTGTTAATACTTTTTCTATTCATCTTATGTGGATACTTTTACTCATATAACATGGTTGTACCAAAGTACAAATCAATTTCTACCATGCTACTAACAAGCGATAATGTAAATAAAGATACAGACAGCCTAACACAAAACGATATCAATTTAAATAAAAACTTAATTGGTACGTATGGAAGAATACTAAAGAGCAGCAGTGTACTAAACAAAGTGATTGAACGCTTGAACTTAGACATGGAAGAAGAAGAGTTATACAAAAATATTGAAATAGAAGAAGTAAAAGACACTCAAATTATTGAAATTGGAGTAATACATGAAGATCCAGCTGAAGCACAAAAGATAGCTGGAACTTTAAATGATGTATTTATCCAAGAAATTAGAGAATTTTATAAAATAGAGAATATCAGTATTGTAGACCAAGCATCATACGAAACAGAGCCATATAATATTCATCATATGGTTGATATTTTGATGTTCTTTGGAGCAGGGCTTGTAGCATGTACAATTATGATATCTATTATCTATGTCTTAGATACAACAATCAAAATAGAACAAGATATTGAAGAATACGTTGGATTAAATGTAGTAGGTGTTGTACCATTCCATAAATCTAAAACAGATGAAGAATTAATTGTACATCACCATAGTAAATCAGTAGTATCAGAAGCATTTAAAACTATCAGAACTAACATAGCCTTTTCAAAATCAAAGGAAGAATCTAAAACCATTTTATTTACCAGTTGTAATGCATCAGAAGGTAAGAGTTGGATTACTGCAAATATGGCAGTAGCATATGCATGGTCAAATAAAAATGTCATTATTGTAGACGCAGACATGAGAAAAGGTAGACAACATAACATTTTCCAAGTATCAAACGAAAATGGTTTATCAGAATGTTTAAGAGAGATTAAAAATAGTGAAGATTATAAAACATTAAAAAATTATATTAAACAGACAAATGTACCAAAAGTACATATTATTACAATAGGAGCAGTACCTCCAAACCCATCTGAATTATTGTCATCAGGAAAACTAAGTGAATTAATTCAAATGTTGAAATGTATATATGATGTGGTCATTATAGACGGTACGCCTTGTAACCTAGTAGCAGACAGTATTCCAGTATCTAGAATAGTTGACTCAACTGTACTAGTTACAGAATGTAGAAGAACTAAAATTGAAGATTTGAAGAACGTAATGAAGTTAATTCAAAATGTTGGTGGTAATATTGAAGGTGCCATTTTAAACAAAAAAGAAATGAAAAGTAAAGAATATGGCAAAGGATATTACTACGGAAAAATAGATGACAACAATACAACTGTAGAACTACAAACTTATAGTGTAAAAGAATTAATTGAAAACAGAAAACAAAACGTAGAAGAAATAGACGAAGAAGTTGTATTAGAGCCAACTATAAAAGAAGAACAAATCACCTTACTTGCTGAAAAAATTGAGGGATTAGAAGATAAGTTATTAAAAATTCCAGATATGAATTTAGCAGGATATACAAAAGCAGTAGAAGATATAAGAGCTATTTACGAGAACGAAATTGATAAAAATAAATTAGCTGAAAATATCAAAGAAAATATTATCAAAAATGAATTAGTCAAAAAATTAGAGCAAAACAATGAAGAAACTAAAAATGTTCTAGCACAAAAAATGGAACAGTTAAACCGTGAAAATGAGATTACAGGACTAATTCAAAAAATTGATAGTATTGAAAATGCCATTAATCAAGATACAACTGAAGAGAAAATAGTTAACATGATTTCTGAAATGAAAGAAGAACAAAGCAGAAAAATAGAAGAACTAGATAGTAGTAAAGTATTATCTGACATCTTAGAAAAAATGGATATGTTAACACAAAGCCAAAATGAAAATATTGAAAAGAACGGCTTAGAGACAAGATATTTACTAGAAAATAGTAATGTAGAAACCAGAAATTTATTAGCAAATAACCAAGAAGAAACCAAAAACTTGATAGAGAAAAGTAATGAAACAACTAGAAGTATATTAGAAGAAAAGATGGCAAATTTAAACTATAAACAAGAAATCGATAGTTTGATGAACAAACTTAACAACCTAGAAGATAACATGAATAACAATGAAAAACAAGAAAGCATTAAGATGATTGAAGAGAAAATTCAAGCTATGATTTTAGAAATGAAAGAAGAACAAAACAAAACTACACAAAGACTATTAGAAGATAAAATGCAAGATATGCTTAATGCTATGAAATTAGAAACAACAGAAAATACGATGAAAATGCTAGAAGAAAACTTCAAAACAATGATTACTAATATCATGGAAAATCAAAATGCAACACAAAGCCTATTAGAAGAAAAAATGGCAAACTTAAATTACAAAGATGAAATTAGTAGTTTAATGAGCAAAATTACAGATGTAGAACAAGCAATTAATAGCAAAGATTCAGAGGAAAAATTAAGCAAAGTAGTAGAGAAAATGAAGGCAGATAATGAGAAGAAACTAGAAAAATTAGATAGTTCAGCTCAAATTAAAGAGATTATGAAAGAATTAAAGAAAATTAACACAAGATATGACAAACTAGCATTAGAAGTAAACAAAAACTTAACAGAAATGAAGAAAGCTTCTCAAACTACAGCAAAACAACCAACAAAACAAACTACAAAAACAAAATCAGCTAACAAGAATAAAGTGATTGAATTAGAAACTGCTAAGAAGAAACTAAAACAAGAAGAACTAATTATAGAATATGGAAAAGAAATTGAATACGAACAATTATTAGACTTAGCAATTGGTGTATATGAATTTAACACAAATCAAAATCAAAGGAGGGCAGAGTAGAACATGGAAGAAGAAATGAAAAAGAAAACAGGAAAAACGACTAAAATTGTAATTAGTATTTTCAGTGTTCTACTATTGCTCGTCATAGCAATTGTGACATTAGGAAGTTGCTATATTAATGATAAATTAGCAAAAATTAATTATGTGGAACTTGATCAAAATAAGATACAAGTAAATCCAGAAGTATTAGTAAAAGCAGATGCATTAGAAACGTACAGAACGATTGCTTTATTTGGAATTGATGCAAGAGAGAATACTTATGATAAAGGAAATAGAAGTGATTGCATTATTTTGGCAATCTTAAATGAAAAGACCAAAGAAGTTAGTTTAGTATCTGTTTATAGAGATACTTACTTAAAAATGACAGACATGTATTTAGACAAAGTAACACATGCCTATTCTTATGGCGGCCCAGAATTAGCGATTAGTACACTAAATACAAACTTAGATTTAGATATTAAAGAATTTGTAACAGTCAACTTTGATGTAGTAGTAGAAGCAGTAGATGCCCTAGGGGGAATTGAACTAGACATTACTGAAGAAGAAACAAAATATATCAATGGATATATTGGAGAAATCAATCATGTAACAAAACATTCCTCACCCAATATTACAATAGCAGGAAAACAACAAGTAGATGGTGTACAAGCTTTAGCATATTCTAGAATCCGTTATACAGCAGGTGGAGATTATAAAAGAACAGAAAGAATGAGAACTGTGATTGAAAAAATGCTTCAAAAAGCAAAAGGGTTAAGTGTAGCAGAGTTAAATAAAATGGTAGACATTCTATTACCTAAAACTTATACAAACATTGAAGCACAAGAAATTTTAGCAATGATACCAGAACTTACAACTTATAAAATGAAACACAATATTGGTTGGCCATATGAAACAAAAGGGGCAACTATTAATGGAATTTGGTATGGACCACCAATTACATTAGAAAGTAATGTAACAAGATTACACAAAGAAATTTATGGACAAGAAGATTATGAACCATCTAAAGCCGTAAAACAAATCAGTAACGAAATTGCCGAAAAGACAGGGTATACAAAATAAACATAAGGACAAGCATAATATAAAAAACCAAAGAAAACAAGAAACGAAAGAAGGAATAAATCAATATATAATGGAGGAAAACATATTATGCAAAAAGTAGTAGCAGAAAATGTAGATGGGATGCAAATGCAAGTACCAATGCGTACAGAATTAGTAGAATTAAAAGAGAGAAGTCTATTAAAAAAGGAGGACGTATATCAAGGTTTTAAAAGAACATCAGATGTTGTAATTTCAGCAATTGCGCTAGTAGCTTTATCACCAATTATGGCACTTACAGCAATTGCCGTAAAATTAGACTCCAAAGGACCAGCTTTTTTAGTACAAGAAAGAATTGGACAAGATGGTAAAATTTTTAAAATGTATAAATATCGTTCTATGGTAGTGGGAGCAGATGATATTCTAGAAAAATATTTGGCAGAAAATGAAGAAGCAAGAAAAGAATATCAAACCTATAAAAAGTTAAAAGATGATCCAAGAGTAACCAAATTAGGAAAATTCATTAGAAAAACAAGTATTGATGAATTACCTCAATTAGTAAATGTTCTAATTGGAAATATGAGTTTAGTTGGACCAAGACCATATTTACCAAGAGAAAAAGATGACATGAAACATTACTACAACTGTATTATTCAGTCAAAACCAGGAATTACTGGACTATGGCAAGTTTCAGGAAGAAGTGAAACAAGCTTTGATGAAAGATTAAGTTTAGATTATACATATAACCAATCAAAGGGAATGAAATGTGATACTAAAATTTTAATACAAACAGCTTTTAAAGTTTTTAAAAGAGAAGGCGCAAGATAAAAGACATAAAAACACATTTAGGAGGAAACTAGGTTATGGAAAATATGGAACAAGAACCTATTAGAATTGCACAAGTTATTGGAAAATGGGTTGGCGGTGGAGTAGAAGCGGTTGTTATGAACTACTACCGCTACATTGACAAAAGTAAGATACAATTTGATTTTATTTGTGATGAAGATTCTACAAATATACCTTATGAAGAAATAGAAAAATTAGGTGGAAAAGTGATTTTAATTCCACCTTATCAAAAGTTATTTAGATATCATAAAGAATTAAAGAGAATTTTAAAAGAAGGAAATTATAAAATTGTGCATTCACACATAAACACATTATCTGTGTTTAGTTTGTTTGCTGCTAAATGTGCTAAAGTTCCAGTGCGTATTGCGCATTCTCATAGTACCACCAATAAAAAAGAAAAAAAGAAAAATTTAATGAAGCAAGTATTGAAGCCATTTTCAAAGCTATTTGCAACAGACTATATGTGCTGTTCAGAATTAGCGGGAAGATGGCTATTTGGCGATAAATTGTATGATGAAGGAAAAATTTATTTATTAAATAATGCAATAGACTTGCATAAATTTGAATATAATGAGAAAATAAGAGAAGAAGTAAGAAAAGAATTGAATATTGATGAAAAAACTTTTGTTATGGGGCATATTGGAAGATTTGTAACAGTTAAAAATCATAAGTTCTTATTAGAAGTATTTCATGCAATATACAAAGAAAATAAAAATAGCATTTTATTGCTTGCAGGACAAGGACCATTAAAAGAAAAAATAGAACAAAAAGTAAAAGAAATGAATTTAGATAAAGCAGTGCAGTTTTTAGGTCAAAGAAGTGATGCTAACAGGTTATACCAAGCAATGGATGTATTTGTACTTCCAAGCTTATATGAAGGTTTGCCAGTTGTTGGAGTAGAAGCACAAGCTGCCGGACTTTTATGTGTACTTTCAGATGATATGACAAAAGAAACAAAGGTATTAGAAACAACTACATTTTTATCATTAAATGAAGGAGCAAAAAAATGGGCAGACATCATAGGCAGTGCAACGAAGCAGTTTGAAAGAAAAAATATGCTAAATGAAATGGTACAAAAGGGATTTTATATACAAAAGGAAGTAAAAAAATTAGAAGAAATTTATAGAAAATTAGACACAAATGATAGAAAGGATAAATAATGAAGATAAAATTCAATCTTAGATTTATAATTGTTTTTTTACTTGTTATATTTAAGTATTTAAAAATGCAAAATTTTATTAGCAATACAATAAGCAATTGTATTCTATTAGCTACATTATTTATTGTTTTAATATGGCTAGGTTCTAAAGGGAAAATCAAGAATATCAATACCAACTATTTTCTGGTTTTAGCATTGATGGCGGTAGTACAAATTGTACTATTAAAAGATGTTGATATTCTTATTTTATTGATGCTAGGAATTCTTTTTACTGAGGATAAAAACTATATAAAGAATATTATTAAGTATTTTTTAATTTCACTAGTAATAGTATTTATAGCAACGATTATTTTATACCAATGTGGAATTTTAGAGTCAGCATATTTAAGTAGAATTATTGATGGCGTAAGAGTTCAAAGGAATTCATTAGGTTTTGCACATCCGAATGAAACTTTTTGCTATTTCTTTATGATTTTATTAGGCTTCTATTATTTTAGTAAAAACAAAAAGTTATTTTGGTTTTTAGCATTAATTGCTTCTTATGTACTATATAAAATAACATTATGTAGAACGGGATTTTTGTGTATTTTTGTATTCTTAGCAATTGATGTTTTATATCGTTCAAAAATCAAAATTAATAAATACTTTTTTGCACTTGGTACAGTTTTAACTCTTTTATTAGGAGTTTTTGGTGCTAATATGAATAGCCCTTTAAACGAAGCTTTAAGTTACAGACCATATTATGCTCATGCAACAATGGAAAATGGATTGATTTTTAATGTGTTAGGAAATAATTTAAGTAAAATTCAAACAAATACAAACTTTAACAACATTGACAATGTCTATTTACATATCATTTTATCATCAGGTTTGGTGTTCTATGTCTATTATTTTTGGATGTATTGGAAATCAGGAGAAAAGCTGGAAGTAGACAGGAGACTAACTAAAATATTTATTATGACACTGATTTATGGCTGCTGTGAGAGTCACTTAATCAATCCAGGACTAAACTTTGTACTAGCTATTCAAGTGTGCACTTTACTTATCAAGGAGAAGCCACAAGAAGAGATAGCAGAAAAGCAAGCCATTGAACTATGCCAAGAATAAGGAGAAAACGAATGAAAATAGCACATATTATCAATTCCAATAGTTATTCGGGTCTAGAAAATGTTGTGTGCAATATCATAGATAATTTCAAAAAAGAGCACAAAGATTTTGAAATGATCTATGTAACACAAGATGGACCAATTGTAAAAATATTGCAAGATAAGAATATTAATTACTATGTGATAGAAAAAATGAACAAAAAAAGTATCAGAAAGTTTATTGAACAGTGGAAACCAGATATACTACAAGCACATGACTACACTGCTAGTGTAATATGTGCATTAACAGCTAAAAAATTACCAATTATTAATCACTTGCACAATAACGCACCTTGGATAAAAAGGCTTTGTCCTTATTCTATTTCTTATCTATATGCAGGAAGAAAGGCAAAGAAAATATTAACGGTATCTAATTCGATACAAGAAGAATACATTTTTTCTAATGCAATAAAAGATAAAATTGAAGTGATTGGAAATCCAGTTAGCAAAAATAAAATATTAGAGAAAGTAGAAGAAAGTGATTACCAGAAAAAATATGATATTTGTTGTGTAGGAAGACTAACAGAAGCGAAAAATCCAAAAATGTTTTTAGAGGTTGTTAGCAAAGTTAAAAAAGAGAGGAAAGATATAAAGGCTGTATGGGTAGGAAATGGAGAGTTATATAAAGAAATGATTTCCTATAGGGACAAGCTAGAACTTACAGGAAATGTGGAGTTTGTAGGATTTCAAGAAAATCCATATACCTATATGGCAAAATCAAAAATGTTCGTCTTAACATCAAAATGGGAAGGATACGGTTTAGTTGCTTTTGAGGCATTAAGTTTAGGACTACCATGTATTGTCTCAAAAGTAGGAGGACTTGTCAACATTGTAGATGATTCCTGTGGCAAACTATGTGCAACAGAAGAGGAATTTACAAAACAAATATTAAAAGTTTTGACAGATAGTGACGAGTATGAAAGATTATCAAAGAATGCTAGTGAAAAAGCAGAGAAGTTAGATAATACACAAGGATATATAAAAAAAATGTATGACTTATACCAAGAAATAGGAGAATAATATGTCTTGCATAAAAGTGCTACATATTGGCTTTTCAGCTAATATGGGAGGAATAGAAAAATATTTAATTAACATATATAGAAAAATCAATAAAGAAGAAATTCAAATGGATTTTCTAATTTTAGGAGAGCAAAAACCATGCTTTTATGAAGAAATAAAAGAAAATACATTCTTTATAAAAGATAGAAAAGAAAATTATTTTGCCTTCAAAAAGCAGTTAAAGGAGTTTTTACAAAAAAGTAATTATGACTTTATTCATATCCACTTAATGAGTTTTAGCCTTTTTGAACCAATTATTTATGCTAAAAAATATACCAACGCTAACATTATTTTACATTCACACATAGCAGATAATAAGATAGTTTCGAAAAAGACAAAACTACTAAGTTGGATAGGAGAAAGATTTGTAAAAAGCAATACCTCTTTTCTAAAATTAGCTTGCTCTAGTGATGCTGGAAAAGATATGTTTCAAAATTTTAAAAATAAAGAATTTAAAGTTTGCAATAATGGAATTAAAATAGACGAATTTTTCTACAATGAGTTATCAAGAGAGAAGATAAGAAAAAATCTCAATATCAAAGATGATGAATTTGCTATTGGAAATGTAGGAAGATTTGTAGAACAAAAAAATCATATCTTTTTAGCCAAAATTTATGAGGAGATTACCAAATTAAATCCAAAAACGAAATTAGTGTTAATTGGTAATGGTCCGTTAAGAGACGAAGTGAAAAGATATATGAAAGATAAGAAAATAGAAAACAATGTGATATACTTAGACTATGTAAATAACGTTAATGAATATATGAGTGCATTTGATAGTTTTTTATTTCCATCTTTATTTGAAGGGCTAGGAATTGTACTAATAGAAGCACAAGCATCTGGTCTAAATTGTATTATTACAGATAGTTTGCCAGAAGAAGTAAATTGTTCTAAAAGAATTAAAAGACTTAGTTTAAAAGACAATACCATTCAAGAATGGGCACAAGCAACACTAGAAAAATCAATTCATAGAGAAGAAGTAAAAGACAATGAAAAACTAAATGGATTTGATATAGATAATACAGTAAATGAGTTAGTAGAATTTTATAAAAGGAATACAAGAGAGGATTCAAAACAGTGAGAAAGATAGAGGGAAAAGAGCTAAGAGAAATACAAATAGATATTTTGAAATACATTGATATGATTTGTAGAGAAAATCATATTGAGTATTTTCTAATAGGAGGTTCATTAATTGGTGCAGTTCGCCATAATGGTTTTATACCATGGGATGATGATATCGATATTGCACTAACAAGGGATAATTATGAAAAATTAGTGAATATTTTAAATCAGAATAAAGATAGTGAGTATTTGCTATTAGACCATTCAAAACAAAAAGACTATTTTTACCCATTTGCCAAGTTAGTCAATACGAAAACAGTTATGAGAGAAAATAACTTTAAATCAATTGAGAATTATGGAGTGCATGTAGATGTATTTTGCTATACAGGATTGCCAAATCAAGCAAGGGAGAGGAAAAAGTTTTGTAAAAAAATAAAAAGTAATCAAAGACTGATTTTTTATCACAATTTAAAGAAGATACCAGAACGAAACATAATGAAAAAGATAATAAAACAGATAATACGATATTATACAAATTTCATTGGATTAGAAAGAATCTTGGAAAAAAATAGAAGATTAAATAACCAATATAATATTAAAGAGTCAAAATATGCTATTAGTAATTGGCCAGTTTATTTAATAGAACATGAAATACAAGAAACGAAAAACTTAAGAGGAATAGAAAATCACCAGTTTGAAAATTTAACAGTAGAAATTCCAAAAAATTATGATATGATATTAAAAACTACTTTTGGTGATTATATGACACCACCGCCACCAGAAAAAAGAGTGGCTAGGCATGATATAGAGGCCTATTGGAAAGATTAAGATAGAAAGAGGTGAAAGTGGAAAATGAGAAAGAAGAATTCAATATTTAACATGTTAGGCTCTTTGGGTTCTTATCTATTTGCCACGATATTTACCTTTATTACACAAGCATGCATTGTTAGAATTTTAGGAATAGAGTATAGTGGAGTCAATGGTTTATTTACCAATATTTTAACAATGTTATCAGTAGCAGAGTTAGGAATAGGGACTACCATTATATTTAAACTATACAAACCAATTGCAGAAGATAACAAAGAAGAAATAAAATCGTGGATGAATTTTTATAAAATTTGTTATAGATGTGTAGCACTAGTTATTACAATTATAGGTGTAATCATTATTCCAATAGTTCCAACAATTGTAGGAAAAGTTGCTATTCCAGAAAGTATTATCTTTTTATATTTAATATCGTTATTGGATACGATTCTTTCTTATGTTATGACTTACAAGCGTTCATTACTATATGCTGACCAAAAGAATTATATTGTCAACATTGTACACATGGGATATACCATTTTCATGAATATCACACAAATTATCTTACTTGCTATATTTAAAAACTATGTGGTATTTTTAGCTATCAAATTAGTCTATCGACTATTAGAAAATGTTATCATTAACATATATGTTAACAAACATTATCCATATATCAATGAGCCAGCCAAGAAACTAGAAAGCAAAGAAAGAAAAGATGTTATCAATAGAATTAAAGCAATCTTCTTACAAAAGATTTCCTTTGTTATCAATAAAGGAATAGACAATATTGTATTATCTATATTCTTAGGAATTACAGTTGTTGGATATTATACTAACTATAATATGATTGTAAGTGCAATTACAACGATTATCTATCAAATTCTTTCAAGTCTAACAGCTAGTGTAGGAAATTTATTAACAGAAAACAACACGGAAAAAAGTTATGATATTTACAAAAAGATCAATATGCTAAATTCCTTCATTACAGGAATATTTATCGTAGGATTTACTTGTGCAATTCAACCATTTATTACTTTATGGGTGGGAAAGGAATATCTATTATCTAACTTTACCATTTGGATTTTTGCTTTTTATATTTACTCAGATAGTATTAGAAGAGCAATTACCATGTATAAAGAAGCAGCAGGCATTTGCAAAGAAGACCAATTTATGTATGTGATTATGGCGATGATCAACTTAGTTACTTCTATTATTTTATGTAAGATAATTGGGGTGGCAGGAGTCATACTAGGAACGGCGATGAGTTATCTATTCTTAATTATATATAGTTATCCAAAGTATATTTATAAGCCAATTTTTCATAAATCATATCGAGAATATTATCGAGAAAATGTAAAATACTTTGTTTATATTGTCATAGCGACAGTTCTTTCTGCCGTCATATGTAATACAATCACAATAGGTAGTAGTTTATGGCAATTTATATGTAATGGTGTTATAGCTGTAAGCATTGCCATGATATTATTTATTATCTTATTTGGCAGAAGTAAAGAATTTAGATATTACATAGAAATGCTAAAAGAGGTAAAAGCTAGAATAATAAAATAAGTAAGGAAAAAGGAATTAGAGAAACATGGAAGAAGAAATTGATTTAAAAGAATTATTTAATGTATTTTGGAAAAAGAAAGCGATTATTATATTAGTAACTATTCTTTTTGCAATCATAGGAGTAGGATACACAAAATATTTAGTAACTCCTAAATATCAATCTGCCACAACATTATTGTTAGCGCAGAACAATTCGCAGGAAACAGAAGATAAGCTAAATGAAATTACGCAAACAGATATCACCTTAAATCAGACATTGGTTTCTACTTATAGTGTACTGATAAAAAGTAAAACAGTAATTGATCAGGCTTTACAAAATTTGAGTATGACCAATATGAAAACAGAGGAAGTAGAAAAAGATATTACAGTAAAAGCTGTAAAAGATACACAGGTAATAGAAATTACTTATGTCAATGAAGATCCAAGAATAGCCTATTTAATTACCACAGAACTTGCGAATGTATTTAGTGAAAAAGTAGTGGAAATCTATAATATCAATAACGTATATATTGTTGACAAAGCAGAACTTGCAACAGAACCATATAATGTAAATCATATTAAGGATATTCTAATTTTTGCGATTGGTGGTTTTGGACTTTCTTGTGCAATCATCTTTGTTTTCAGTTTATTTGATACCACTGTAAAAACTGGAGAAGATGTGGAAAAGAAAACAGGACTAGCAGTTCTTGCACAAGTACCAGCTGTAAAGTTAGGAGGTAAAGAAGATGAATAATGAACTAATTACACATAGAGATCCGAAATCTCCTATTTCTGAGGTTTTTAAAACCTTAAGAACGAACTTACAATTTATGAAACATAAAGATGACGCTATTTCTTTATTAGTAACAAGTACTATGCCAGGAGAAGGCAAAACATGGATTACTTCTAACCTAGGAATTGCCTTTGCACAATCAGATAAAAAAGTAGTTATCATTGACTCTGACATGAGAAAAGGAAGATTGCATAATGTTTTTGAAACAAAGATATTCCCAGGGCTTTCTAACTACCTAGCAGAAGACAAAAAGTCAATCAAAGACTATTTAATCAAAACAGAAGTAAAAAATTTATGGATTATTCCTGCAGGAAATGTGCCACCAAACCCATCTGAGTTATTATCAACGGAAAGAATGCTACAAGGGTTAGAGGAATTAAAAAGAACGTTTGATGTTGTGTTATTTGACTCAACACCTTGTATGTTAGTAACAGATGCGGTTATCATTTCTAGAATTGTAGATGCTACTATAATAGTAAGTTCTCATAAATTAACTAAAATGGAGAACTTAAAAACTGTGCAAAAAAATATTGAAAATGTAGGTGGAAAAATAGCAGGGGTCATTATCAACAGAATACCTGTATCACTTAAAAAGTATAAAAGTAAGTATTACTATTATGGAGAAAGAAGCAAGACCGAAGGAGGAGAGCATACTTCACGAAATAATAATCAAGATGAAGAAAACAATTCTAGTCGCATTCACCAAGAAGAAGTGACTTATGTAGAAGTTGATGAAACAGCTTCTGAAGGCAAGCAAGAACAAGATGACATCATAAACCAAATTGACCAATATTTAGATGATAATAAATAAGGAAGAAGGCTAAAAAATGATAGATGTACATTGCCACATATTGCCAGGCATTGATGATGGATCAAGAAGTATAGAAGAAAGTATGGAAATGATAAGAGAAGCATATGAAGCAGGTTTTACAGCTATCATTTCTACTTCTCATTATATAGAAGAAAGCTACCATACGCCAAAGGCAAAAAGGCAAGAATTGATTGATATGTTAAATGAACAAATAGAACAAGAGGGGATGGACATTAAAATATATAATGGAGCAGAAGCATATATTAGTCCAGACTTAGTAGAATTAATAGAAGAGGGTGAACTTCCTACTATGAATGGAACAAAGTATTTGCTGATGGAACTCCCAATGCATAATCAAATTCTTGGACTAGAAAGAGTGATTCAAAATATTATTTCACAGGGTATTACTTTGATCATTGCACACCCAGAAAGATATTCTTACGTCCAGAAAAACTATAAAATATTAAATGAACTAGCAGATATGGGAGTGCTATTTCAAGCAAATTATGGAAGTTGTATGGGACAGTATGGAAAAGAAGCGGAAAAGACTTTAAAGAAATTGCTAAAGGCAAATAGGATATCTTTTTTTGGAACAGACTGCCATAGAGCAGGCAGTGTATATTGTCAAATACCAGAGATTTTAAAGAAATTAGAGAAAATGATAGGAAAAGAAAAACTAGAGGAACTAACTACAACCAATCCACAAAAACTAGTATAGGAGAATATAATAAACTAAATGAATGTCTATAAATCCTTAAATGAAGTAATTGAATATATAGAAGCAAACTTAGAAAACGAAATATCATATACAAAATTAGCGCAAATACTAGGAGTAAATGAGTATACCATGCAAAGCGTATTCTCTTTACTTTGTAATATTTCTCTTTCAGAATATATTAGAAAAAGAAGATTATCAAATGCAGGTTATGACTTATCACAAACAAACGAAAAGATAATGGACATAGCTATAAAATATCAATACGATAATGCGACCTCTTTTTCTAGAGCATTTGAAAAATTCCATGGAATAAAACCAAGTAGCGTAAAGAAACAGCCAGAAGGTCTTAAAGTATTTGCAAAAATTCATTTTGATGAACAACAAGAGATTGCAAAACCAAGTATGAAATACAGCATTATAGAAACAGAAGAACTTGTACTTTATGGAGAAGAAAAGAAGACAACAACAGAAAAGATAGGAGAAGATGCACCAAAGCATTTTCAAGAAGTCATCAAAAAATACGCTAAGGCTTATGGATACCCTAATTATGGAATGGTAGTATATCAAGATAGATTTCAAGACATTGTAAATGGGTATTGGGTATTGTATGACAAAAAAATACCAGAACTAAAAAAATATATTATTCCAAAAAGTAAATGGCTAGTATTTCATATTCCAAATGAGAATCCAAAAGATATACAAGAAGTAAGCCACCGCTTTTGTGATGAATTTGTACCAAGTTGCAAATATAATTTAAGAGAAATTCCAGAACTAGAATATTACCATGATGGTATGACGGAGTTTATGGTACCAATAGAAGATTAAACTGATTTTTTTCAAAAGAGAAAAGTCAGTTTTTTTATGGCAGAATTTAGTAAAATAGAAATAGAAGGTGGGGAGAAAAAATGCAATATACAACAGAAATATTTTTGACATCAGAACATGTCACAGAAGAAAGTTGGCTAAATCTTTTAAATGGTATTTCAAATTTGAATGGATTATTCCATAAATGGAATTTATGGATAAGAATTGAAAATAATGAAGTGAGATATTTTGTACAAACAAGAAGACAGTTACCAACAGTAGTTAGTTCTTTAGGTGACTTTTTACTAAAACAAATAGAAGAAGTAGAAGGAGAACCAGCATCTAGCTTGGGATCATTTTATTTGTTTTTAGGATTTTTTAAGAAAAAGGAAAATAGTGTATTAGATGTTTATGACTATAACGAAACGAGAAAAAACAGGCAAATGCAATTTGTTAAATTCACTATGTTTCCTTTAAAACAAAATTATTTCCGTTTCCATACAAGGCTATATTTCAAAAAAGAAAACAGCAAAAAATTGAAAAGAAGATTTGCTCTATTTAGTATTCCACAAACATTACTAAGTATCAACTTTGCAGAGCATAATCGTTTTCTGTATAAAAAAGATGCGAAAAAATATTTGAATATTGAAAAAAGTTTGCATTTATTAAAAAATGAAAAACAAGACTCAGTATTAAAAGTAGATACTTTCCCATATTTAGCAGGAAACTATTATCTTAATTTGAATGAATATGACTTTGATGTGCATTCTCTAGTGGTAGGGGCAAGCGGAACAGGAAAATCAAAGTTTATGAGTAATTTTATTAGTAACCTAGCTAGCAGAGAAGAATATAGGAATAAATATAAGGTAGTCATAATTGATCCTCATGCAGCTTTAGAAAAAGATATTGGAGGCTTAGAAGCAACAGATGTGATTGATTTTAAAACTTTGGAAAACAGTATGGATTTATTTGTGAATACTGGTAAGGATCCAATTGTTAGTACAGAGTTAATGCTTTCTCTATTAAAAGGCTTAATGGCAGACCAATATAATTCAAAAGCAGAACGTGTTTTAAGACATAGTATTTATACCTTACTTGTAAGAGGAGAACTAAGTTTTAATAATTTAAGAAGAATTGTATTAGATATGGATTATCGCAATAACTTAATAAAAGAATTAGAAGAAAAGCTAACAGATAGTACAGTGGCGTTCTTTCGTACAGACTTTAATGAATTAAAAAGCAAATCTTATCAAGAAGCCATTTCGCCCATCATTTCTTTAATTGACGAAATGCAAATGTTACCTGCATTTCATACGGATTTGAAACAACGCCAAATGAAACAAGTAATTGAAGAAAATTTCTTAACCATTTTTTCACTAGATCAAACAGTATTAGGAGAAAAAGTGACAAAAACAATAGCAGGACTGGTTATGCAACAAATGTTAGAATTAGTACAGTCATATGCTTTTGACCAACATATTATTTTCTTAATTGACGAAGTAGCAGTAGTAGAAAATAGTATTTTGCATAGATTTTTAGCAGAGGCAAGAAAGTATAGTTTATCGTTAATGTTGGCACAGCAATATTTTAATCAAATTAGCGAGGAATTACAAAAAGCAATTTTTGCTAATGCATTAAACTATTATGTTTTTAGAATTTCAAGAGAAGATGCAGTAATATTGGAAGGCAATATTCAAATGGAAATGGCAGTACATAATTCTTTTCATGCAAGAAGAGAAATGCTAACAAAATTGGCTAACAGAGAATGTGTGGTTAGAGTAAGTAGTTATGGAAAAGTATTAACAGCAATGAAAGCAAGAACCGTAGACTTTGAGCCAGTTCCAAAAAGAAAAATCAATCAGATTTTAAATACAAAGCAAATTTATTTAAAACCACAAAATAATAAAAATCAAGACTGGAATAATACAGCGAAAGGGGCAATAAGTGAATTAGGAGAAACTAAATTAAATGGTTTCAGTAGTTTTGGGATAGGAAGTGCGATTAGTTTAAAATCACTAATGGGTTCGCAGTCTTCAGGAAGAGAACCGTTAAGTCAAAGCTAAGGAGATTTACTTTCTTAGATAGAATTCATACTTTTTAATTAATTTATGACTTAGAGGGGGATGATAGAAAATGAACGAAAAACAGGCTATGGAAATAGTAGATAACATATTTATGCAAATTTTCGGAAGAAAAAGTCCTTTTACCTTAGAACAAGTTTTACAGAAATTTGCTTTTGATGTAAAACTGCCACAACAGGTAATAGACAGTACTTCCAAACAACCAACTTGGACAGCAGCAATTAATTCTTCAAGATATATTACACAAGAACATATGGAAAGATATGACGAGCAAAGAGGGTGGATGATACCAAAACAAGAAGTACGCACTCTAGAAGATTTGCTAAATGTTTGGAAATTAACTAATTATACAACAACGGAAAGAGTATATGATTGCATCAATGTAGCACAATGTGACCCATTATATCGCTGCGAAAATGCTTTTCGCTGTACAGATTGTAGAGATTCTAAAAATCTTATATTTTCAGATGGATGTGGAGATTGTGAAGCAATTATTGCTTCACAAAGATCTGCTAATTCTCAATTTTGCTTAAGAGTAGATGACTCAAATAGTTGTAGCAGTAGTTATAATGTTATTTGTTCTGCTAAAATTGACCATTCTATCTTTATTCAGGACTGCAATAATTTACAAGAATGTATTTTTTGTTCTCACATTGCGAATAAAAAATATTGTATTGCTAACATGCAATTTGAAAAAGAGGAATATTTCCAAATTAAGAAAGTCATTATCGATTGGATTTTGAAGGTATAACATTCTAACATTTTAAAGAAAAAAATGACCAGAAGATTTAATTACTGATAAAAAATGTCAAAAAATATATACAAATAAAATAAAATATGGTACAATACTCATCAATTAGAGTAGAAAGTAAATCGTTAAGACTTGTGTAGACGGGAAGTTGCTCACAAGGCAAAAGGATAAAAACTTGCGTATTTATTTTCGCATTCCGCTAAGAAGATGAGAGAAAGATGAAAATATATTCCTCTTTTTTTGATGCGGAAATTATCAAAAAGGAGGAATTTTTTATGCGTACTAACAAAAAAATTATTTTAACAGCAGTTTTATTAGCATTACTTATTATTTTATCAAGGTTTTTATCGCTTAAAACACCATATATGAAAATCAGTTTTGCTTTTGTACCAACGATGCTTTGTGCAGTTTGGCTAGGACCAAAATGGACGATTCTTTTAAATGTATTAGGAGATGTAATAGGAGCAACTCTATTTCCAACAGGACCATATTTTGTAGGATACACAATTAGTACAGCGATTGCTGGTTTAATTTATGGATTACTATTATATAAAAAAGAAGGAAAAGAATATAGCAATATCAATTTTTTAATAAGACTAATCATTGCAACGACTTTAGTTGCTATTATCTGCAATATGGGACTAAATACTTTATGGTCTGCAATTACTACAGGAAAAGCATTCTGGGGATTGTTAGGCATGAGAGTTGTAAAACAACTCATTATGATACCAATTCATGTGGCTGTTATATTCTTCATAGAGAAAGTACTAAGAAAACCGTTTGACAAATATGTAAGAACAGGAAATGAAGCAGTAGAAAGCTAAAAAAGTAAGACAAGATAGGAGCAAACATGATAAAAATAGAAAATGTATCATTCCAGTATAGAGGAACAGATACAAAAGTATTAGATAATTTGAATTTAGAAATACAAGAAGGGGAGATTATAGCCATTGTAGGAAAAAATGGCTGTGGTAAATCTACTCTTGGTAAGCTGATAGCAGGTATTCTGCCACTAAAACAAGGAAGTATTACAATTGATGAACTAGATAGTAAGAATAAAAAAAAGGAACAAGAAATTAGAAATAAGATAGGAATAGTATTTCAAAATCCAGAAAATCAAATTGTATTTAGTAATATCAAAGATGAAATTTCTTTTGCTCTAAAAGGATTAAGCAGGGAAGAAATAAATAATAGAGTACAACAGGCATTAGAAAAAGTAGATATGCTACAAGTCAAGGAACAAGACTTATATAACTTATCTCTGGGGCAAAAACAAAGAGTGATGATAGCAGAAATTTTAGCGAAAAATCCAAAGTATATTATTTTAGACGAACCAACAACAATGATAGATAGTTTAGGAAAAGATAAGATATATCAAATTATTAAAAGTCTAAAGCAACAAGGTTATACTTTAATTTGCATTACTAATTTAGCAGACGAAATTTTATTAGCAGATAGAACTTTGATTTTAGAAAATGGAAATTTGGTAGCAGAAATCAAAAAAGAAGAATTAGTAAATAAAGCACGAGAAATAGAAAAACATGATATTAAATTGCCAACATTATTAGAGATTCTGTGTAAATTAAATGAAAAAGGAAAGAAGATTAATTTACAAGATTATACAGTAGAAGAACTAGTTGAGAAATTATAAGGAAGGACCTTAAAATGAAGAATGTAATCATATTTATCTTATTTTTGCTATATGCAACAGCCATATTTTTCATACCAAATAATATTTTTCTATTATGTCCTTTCATGATTAACATGGTATTGTGGATAGTGACCAAAAGTAATATCAAAAAAATAGTTCGAAATTTATTAAAAATATTTCCCTTTGTACTACTTACCTTTCTCATTAACTGCTGGTTAGATACCTATGTCAATGCCTTGTGGATGGCAGCGAAGTTATTATTAGTATGTAATATTACTTTTATTTATAGCCAAACTACTAGTACTGCACAGGTGGCAAAAACAGTCAGAAAATTATGTACTCCCTTAAAGGTGTTCAAAATAAATCCAGAAGTGATAGAAGTGCTCGTAGCAATAGCATTATCTATTCTTCCTATTATGAAAAGAGAATACATGGAAGTAAAAGAGGCATGTAAAGCTAAAAATATTCCTATCAATTTAAAAAATAGCAAAATTATTTTATCTAGAATGCTTACTTCTTATTTAAAAAGAGTGGATGAGATAGATGAAGCATTGATAGAAAAAGGATATAACTATTAACAATTTTTCTTAGAATACAAAAAGTAAAAAGGCAATGAGATAAAACACATTGTCTTTTTTGCTTTTTAATTTTCTCTATAAGGTTTCATTTCATCTGTTAATTCAAGAATATAATCTACAGAAGTATTATAAAATTTAGCAAGGTCAATTAATACTTTGGTAGGAATATCGTTTTCTCCTGTTTCGTATTTAGAATATCCCGTTTGAGACATATTTAAGTATTGAGCAACTTTGGATTGATTCAAATCTTTATCTTCTCTTAACTCTCGCAATCTCTTAAACATTAAAACCTCCATTCTAAAACATAAAAACCTTTTAAATCAAGTATGGAACAAAATACTTAAAATTATTTTAAAATAATCTGAATTAGGTTATTGACATTTAACCTGAAATAGATTAAAATAATCGAAGATAATCTGAAACAGGTTAAAAAATTCCAAAATAATCTAACCAAAACATGACAATGAAGGGAGGGAAGTTTTTTATAGAAAGGAAATGGCAGTATATTCTAAAGGGCCAAAAGCCAAAAAAAGAAAAAAGAGGACAAGAAACAAAATTATAATTGGTATTTTATTCTGCATTATCATCCTTGCTATTATTTATCTAGTGGTTAGTGATTCTCTACTTGATTTAAAGCCTTATAAAGAGGCAAAATTAATAGGAAGTGCAACTGAAGGTCAAGATAATCAGCAAGACAAACAAAATGTAGAAGAAAGAAAAGATGAAATTGTTTCAGATGTTACAATACCTGGAAAAATTGGCGGATATGAAGTTGCAGGCAGATTGATAATAAGCAAGATAGGAGTAAACAGTGATATTTTAAATGATTATTCAGATCCAGCTTTAGAAGTATCAATTGGCAAAATTTCAGGACCTGAATTAAATGCGCCAGGGAATTTCTGTATTGTTGGTCACAGGGGTTATCAATTTGAAAAATTGCATACCTTAAAAAACGGAGATACCTTCTATACCATAAATAGGAAAACAAAAACGAAAGTTACCTATGCAGTTAGTAGTGTATTTACATGTGGACCAAACGACGTAGATTGTTATCGTCAAAATAGTGATGGAAAAAGAGAAATCACTATTGTAACGTGCACACCTAGCGGAGCACAAAGAGTGGTTTGCAAAGCACGTGAAATTTAAAAGGTATATTGAAAATAGATGTACCACAGAAAAAATAAAGAAAGAGGTAATTAATTATGAAAAAAACAATATTAGTAACAATTTTAGTAGCTGTTATGTTATTAGCAGCAATTGGAAGTGTAAATGCAGCAAGTGTAACTGCAGATAAAACAACAATTAAAGCAGGAGAAACAGTTAAGATAGCTGTTAAACCAAGTGAAGCAAGAGATGGAGTTCAATTTGATGTTAGCTATAACGCAGATGAATTACAATATGTAGGAACAGAAAAACCAGCAGGAATGGAAGTAATGGACGAAGTAGCAAATGGAACAGGAAGAGTTATGGTATATAGCATGAATGGAACAACAACAGACACAGTTGTAATGACATTCAAAGCTTTAAAAGATGTAGAAACTACAGAAGTTAAAGTTACAGGATTTGTAAGTGGAACAGAAGAAGTAGAAGAAGCTGGAAAAGTAACACTAACAGTAGAAAAAGTAGAAGATCAAAAAGATCCAACAAATCCAGAAAAACCAGGAAACACAGAAAAACCAAGCAAACCAACAGACATTAATGGAAAACCAATTACAGAACACCCACAAACAGGAACACCTATTTATGTAGTAGCAATAGCAACAATCATTATTGCAGCAGGAGCTATTTTAGCGGTTAGAAAAAATAAATAAGAAATGAAAACAAAAAATTAAAGCTTTTAGGGGGAATAAAAAGTGAATAAAAATTTAAAAGTTATATCATCACTAGCAATGGCTGGAATTTTAGCTGCAACAGGAATTTCAACTGTATCAGCAGCAACAACAAAGTCATTAGGTGTTTATAGAAAAGTAGTAGAAGGAAAAGCAATTGTTCCTTATGTTTTATCAAGTGCAAATGACAGAGTAGCTGTTCAAGATTTAAATAGTGAATTTGGAGTTACTTTATCAAATGGAACTACAGTAAAAACAGGAACAACATTTAACAAATCTGGAGAAGAACACACTGTAGTAGTATATGGTGATGTAAATAGCGACGGACGTGTTAATGTAAATGATGTTACAGAAACTGCTAAAGCAGTATTTAATACACCAACAGGTGTTGTGAAAGAAGCTGCTGACGTAGCTCATGATGGAAAAATTAATGTAAATGATGTTACAACATTAGCTAAATTTATTGTAAAGAATGAGGCTTTAAACATTAACTTAAAATCAGAAGAAGAACAAACAAATTATACTTACACACTAGAGGCTAGTGAAAACAATATGATCAATAGTGAAAATGTAAGTGCTGCAAAAGTAGTTATCACACCAAAAGACGAATTTGTAGCTAAAACATATACTATTAAAGTAGTAAAAGAAGACGGAAAAACAGTAGTTAGCGAAATCGCTAGCCTAACCTTTACAGGAAATGCAAATGAAAAAACAGTATCAAAAGATTTAGATTTCTCAGATGCAAAAGTTACTGATGGTAACTATATAGTACGTCTAGAATTAGAAGGAAAAACAGTAGGAGAAGTTAAGGTTGAAAAGCATGCTGATACTACAAACTTAAAAGCAAATGTAGTAGCAACAAGAGTAGGATCAGATAATGCAGTAGTTAGCTTAGAAAGTGCAGAAAATGCAAAAATAGTTAAAATTTATTGCACAATAGCAAGTACAAAACCTGCTAAAAATGATGTGGTTGAAAAAGGAAGAGCTATTACAGTAACAAACAATGTTCTAAGAGAAACTTCAATTACCAATAATGATGTTGCTGCTTCAGGACAAAGTTTATACTATGTATTAGAAGATTCTTATGGAAGTAGAACAGAAGGAAGTGTTGTAATTCCAAATGACAATGCAACAGCAGCTACTACAACAATTGAAACTATTGCAGCACAAGAAAGTGAAAATAAATTTGATATTACATTAAATGCTGCACCTGCAAGTAGCAAAAATGTTATTGTAACTTTATATAAAGACGGAAAAGCAATTGATACAGCAACTGTACCTACAACAACAGCAACAGCTACAGCAGACTTTACAAGTGTGATTAAAGAAGTAGGTACATATACTGTAAAAGCATATGTAGAAGCAACTGCAACTGAAAAACAATCTGCAACAGTAGATTCAGCAGCAACAGCTGAAAATGCAGGAAAGATTGTAGTATCTCAATTAGCACAAGTAACAGATGTAAAAGTAGATGTTGAAAATAGCAAAATTACATGGAAAGATGCAAGCAATAAAGATGCAAGCTATGAAGTAAAAGTATTAGAACCAGAAATAGTAAGTGGCAAATATACTGGAAAATATGTAGAAAAAGAAACAGTAAGTAGTGTAGATAACACAAAGAAGGAAGCAACACTTCCTGCAATTACTGCAAATACTTCTTATAGAGTACAAGTAGTAGCAAAAAATGCATCTAAGAGAGTATTAGATTCAGAAGCAGCTACATCAAATGATTTCTTCACAGTAAAGACACCTACAGCTCCTACAGTAGATAATCAATCTTTAGAAAAAGCTGTAAAGTTAACAGGTATTGAAAAAGCTGAACTAGCAGGAGATAGCAATGCTACAATCAGCTATGCAGTAGAAGTATACAACGTAGAAGGAAATGAAACAAAACTTGTAGCTACAAAAGCTGCAACACTAACAAAAACAGAAGGTCAAGACACTTATGAAACAGTAGTAGATGGATTAGAAGCTGGTAAGACATACAAATTCGTATTAACAGTAACCATCAATGGAGTAACTAAAAAAGCTCCTATCACAAGTGGAAATGTAATTGTTAAAAACTCAATTGCAATTAATGGTCTTACTGTAAATGAAGCAGCTACAGAAGCAAAACAAGGTGAAATTTACACAAATGGAACTAAAGCTTATATTAATGGGGAAACAATTGAAAATATAGGTGTGTTCTCAACAGAATATCAAGCAATTTTAAATGATATTGTAAAAGGTCTAAAAACAGGTGACAAAGTTACCATTTCAGGAAACAATATTAAATTAGAATTAAATCATAATGCTAGTGCAACAACAGCATTAGGAGCATCTATTAAAGGGAAAAATGTAGAAGTAATAGGAAATGGTTACTACAGAACTCTTACAACAGCTGACAAAGCAAGTAAAGTAGTTCTAGGTGCAAACAATGGAAGAGGATATTTTGCAGTTAGTACAGCACTAAATGCAGAAGAAGTTGTTCTAGAAGGAGTAACACTACAATCAACTGTTGGAACTTACACAGTAAAAGCTAATACAACAACTACTATCAATGGAGTTGTAGCAAAAGTATCAAAAGATACAAAAGTAACACCTACAAGTGGAAAATTAACAGTTGTAGCAAGTGATAGCAATTTAGAACTTTCTACGAATACAGACCTAGCACTTGAAATTAGCGGAGAGAAAGATTTAGCATTAAGACAAACAGGAAATGTTACAATCAATGCTAAAAACGGTGATATTACTTTAACATCTCCAAAAGCAACTGTTGCAGGAAATATCAATGTAACAATCGAAAATGGAGAATTAAATGTTACTGCTGATACATTAGCAGGAGCAAAAAATGTTGTAGTAAACAATACAAAAGGTGAAACAACAACAGTTGTAGCAAACTTAAAAACTACTGTACCATTTACAACTACTGCAGCAGTTAAAGTAAAAGCTATTCTAGATACTTATGCTGAAACAGAAGCACTTGATACAGTAAGTGACTTAACAGTAGCAAGTGGCAAAACAGCAAAAGAAGTTGTAGATTTTGTAAAAGGATTAGGAATTGGCGAAGAAGCTGATGCTTCTATCGAAATTTCTGATGGTGTAGTTACACTTACATTCGAAGGAATTGTAACAAATTACAAAGTTCTAGGAATTAACTAATAAGATACGAAATATGTAGAATAAAAACGGGCAAATAGCTATTTGCTCGTTTTTCTAAAATAGGAACTATGGGGGAAGAAAAAATGAGAAAATCAGTCAAGATTACAATAGTAGTTGTTGCAATGATTATAATAGCCATTGTATGCTTTGCTATCATGCAAAGTGGAAAAAAGACTATTACTATGGAACAATTTGAAGAAAAAGCAAAAGAAAATGGATACAAAATAGCTGATATACAAAATGATATTACTAAAAAAGAAGAAATTACCAATGCAAAACTTGCCATAAGCGAAGATTACAGTTATTTTATTAGTTTCTATATTTTAAAAGATAATGAATCTGCAATCAATTTTTACAAAGAGCAAAAAGAGGAGTTTGCAAAAACAAAACAAGAAGAAAATGAACCAGTAGAAAAGAAAAGTAAATCTTATGAAGAATATAGCTTAAAATCAAATGGAAAGTATAGGTATCTTTCAAGAATAGAAAATACAATTGTTCAATTAAATGTGAATGAATCAGAAGAACAAAAAGTAAAAGAATTTTTAGAAAAATGTTTTTAAAAAAGGAAATGAAAACAAAAAAATGTCAAATATTTGTTTGACATTTTTTTGTTTGTATGTTATTATTATATAGGAAGAAAAAATAAAATTAAGGAGAGATGAAATATGCCAAGAAAAACAAAAGATCCAACGGCAATTAATAAAAGAGAGAAAGCAATTTTAAAATTTATTGAAAAAGAAATGGGAGAAAATGGATATGCTCCATCAGTAAGAGAAATTGGAAAAGCAGTAGGACTAAAATCAACTGCAACAGTACATAATTATTTAGCTAAATTAGCTGAAAAAGGCTATATTAAAAAAGAAGAACAAAAAGGAAGAACTCTAAGACTACTAAAAGGTGGTAATGGAGAAGATATGGCTAAAAAACAAGAAGACAAAAACTATTACACAGGAAAAGAAATGGTTGAAGTTCCTGTAATTGGAAAAATTACAGCAGGTGAGCCAATTTTAGCAGTAGAAAATATTACAGATACTTTCCCAATTCCAATTGATTTTGTTGGAAATAGTGAAAGCTTTATGCTAACAGTACGCGGAGAAAGTATGATTGAAGCTGGTATTTTAGATGGAGATTATATTTTAGTTAAAAGACAAAATACAGCAGAAAATGGACAAATTGTAGTAGCATTGATTGACGACTCAGCAACTGTAAAAACATTTTATAAAGAAAAAGATCATATCAGACTACAACCTGAAAATAGTACAATGGATCCAATTATTGTTCCAAGTTGTGAAATTTTGGGAAAAGTAGCAGGTGTGTTTAGAAAATTATAATTTAAGAGAACTTGGGAGGAGGGAATTCTATGAATTACTTAGACATCTGGTTTTTTGATAGACGTCCTAGAATGAAGGTATTCTTTTGTTATTTACTCATTTTTGTATTTTTCTTCATTTTTTCGGATATTATGATATATAACTATACAAAAGCCATGTACCAACCAATGACAAGTTATGAAGTAAATATTAATTCACCTGAAGTTATTGTTACAACAGCTGAAGCATCAAATGTAAATGGTAATGTAAAGGGAACCATAAAGAACACAACAGAAGAAATGATTGAAAATCAATATTTAAAATTCGACTTTTACACACCAAGAGATATTAATGTAGGAACAAAATATATTAAAATACATAATTTATATCCAGAAGAACAAAAAAATTATGAATTAGGATTTCGTTATGAACATGTTAGTTATATGAAAGTAAGTATGGTAGATGAAGAAGCAGTAGAAAAAGCTACTCCTGAGGAACTAAGAATAGACCCTACTTATGGTCCAGCAGGCTTAATTAGTGCAATTATTTTGGGGTATTTCTTTTTATAAAAATGTATAAAACCATATAGAAATGGCTAAAATAGAGTATAGCAATATACTCTATTTTTTTTGGCTGAAGATATTGCTATTTTGTACGAACTGTAATATAATCGTAACGAAATTGTAAAGAAAATGTAATGATAACTCTGAAAGGAAAGATGACAATGTTTAAGTGCGGACAAGATATTGGAATAGACTTGGGTACAGCTAGTGTTATTGCATATACAAAAGGAAAAGGTATTGTTTTAAGGGAGCCTTCTGTTGTAGCGGTAGATAATAACACGGGGGAAGTTTTGGCAGTGGGAAAAGAAGCAAGAAGAATGCTAGGAAGAACGCCAGGAAACATAGTGGCAACGAGGCCTTTGAGAGATGGTGTTATTTCTAATTATACAGTAACCGAAAAAATGTTAAAATATTTTATTAATCGTGTTTGCGGAAAATTTATTTTTGCACCAAGAATTATGATATGTATTCCTTCACAAGTAACAGAAGTAGAGAAAAAAGCTGTTATTGATGCTGCATCACATGCAGGTGCAAGAAGAGTATATTTAATAGAAGAGCCAATTGCAGCAGCAATTGGAGCAGGATTAGATATTTCAAAACCTTGTGGCAATATGGTAGTTGACATTGGAGGAGGAACGACTGATATTGCTGTTATTTCCTTAGGTGGTTCAGTAGTTAGCACTTCATTAAAAGTAGCAGGAGATAAATTTGATGAGGCAATTGTAAAATATATTAAGAAAAAATATAATATTATTATTGGAGAAAGAACAGCAGAAGATTTGAAAATTAATATAGGGTGTGTTTATCCCAAAATTCAAGATATGGAAATGGAACTCCGTGGAAGAGACTTAACAACAGGTCTTCCAAGAACAATCTCAGTTCGCTCCAGTGAAATGTTTGAAGCATTAATTAAGCCAGCTATGATGGTAGTGGATGCAGTACACAGCGTTTTAGAAAAAACACCACCAGAACTTGCAGCAGACATTAGTGACAGGGGAATTTATATGACAGGTGGGGGATGCTTAGTAGACGGATTAGATAAACTCTTACAAGAAAAAACAGGAATTAATGTAATGATAGCACAAGACGCAGTTTCTTGTGTAGCATTAGGAACAGGAAAAGCACTAGATAATTTAGATGTATTAGACGCGAAAAAAAGAAAATAGGAGAAACATATGAATAAAACAAAAAGAAAAATATTTGAAACATCAATGAAACTATTTGCAGAAAAAGGATATGATGCAACAAGTATTGAAGAGATTACAGCAACGGTTGGAGTAGCAAAGGGAACATTATATTATCACTTTTCTAGTAAAGAAGAGATATTTAATTTCTTAATAGAAGAAGGGGTAAAACTTCTTAAAAATAGTATTGCTATTAAAACAGAAAAATTAGAGAATTCTTTAGATAAAATAAGAGCAATTGTACTAATACAAATTAAAGTATTAGTCAAATATGAAAGCTTTATGACAATTATCTTGAGCCAAATTTGGGGAAATGACCCACGCAGCCAAATGTGTAGAAATTATGTATTTGACTATATACAAATGATAGAAGAAATTATCAAAGAGGGAATTCAAAAAGGAGAAATTATGGAGGGGGACCCTAATGTAATGGCTTCAGGAATTTTTGGGTTTACTTGTTCAAGTTTGATATATAAATTACGCCATCAAGAAGATGTAGATATGAATGCTTTAGATAAAGAAATTGAAAGGATTTTTATTAAAAAACTTAAAAGGTAGAACTTGGCGGGGACACATCTCATCCTTAGAGAAATGACCTGGGGGAGAAATGTGTCATCGTTAGATTATTAAAAAAAGGAGTAGAAAAGATGAGGGGACTAAGAGACTTTAAAGTACCAGATTTTAAATTTCCAAAGTTAAAAATGAAGGATATTCCAGAAATTGACGAAGTAAAGGTAGACTATGAAGCACTTCAAAAAGCGCAGGAAAATCAAAAGAAAAGAGAAACTAAAAATTATGATGCAACATCTTATGCAACAATTCAGGAAGTTTTCTATAAATCTATTAAATTATATGGAAACAAGGAGTTCATTTTAGAAAAATTTGATCCAAAAGGAAAATATACAGAAATTAGTTATGAACAATTTGGAAAAGATGTTATTGGCTTTGGAACAGCATTAACTAGAAAATTAGCATTAGAAGATATGCCAAGAGTATTAATTATTAGTGAAACGACTTATGAGTGGTATGTGTCATATATGACGATGCTATGTGGCAAAGGAATTGCGATTCCAACAGATAAAGAATTGCCAGATAACGAACTAGAAAATGTAGTAAAAAGATCTAGAGCGGATGTTATTATCTATTCTGAAAAGAAAGCAGAAGCAATTAAGAAAATCATGGAAAAAGTTCCAGAAGTAAAATACTTTGTAAAAATGTATTCAGAGGAAGGCATCAATGGTAAAAATGTAGGAATGAAGTATTTAATCGAGGAAGGGAGAGCACTTGTTGAAAGTGGAGATGACTTCTATTCCAAAATAGAAATTATACCAGATGAATTCAAAGTATTGCTATTTACTTCAGGAACAACCTCAAATGCAAAAGGCGTTATGCTATCTAGCCGTAACCTAGCAGAAAATATCAATGCTGTTTCAGCTTATGTAAAACTAATGCCAACAGATAGATTTTTCTCAGTACTTCCTTTACACCATACATATGAATCTTCTATTGGATTCTTATTGCCAATGGCAAATGGATGCTCTATTGCAGTGTGTCAAGGCTTAAAACATATTGTACCAAACTTTAAAGAAACCAATCCAACAGCATTACTTGCTGTACCACTTTTAATTGAAAACTTATATCGTAAGATAAATGCAAATATCAAGAAGAGTAAAAAAGATGGATTAGTAAATTCTATGATACATGTAACCAATGCTTTAAAAGTAGTAGGGGTGGATGTAAAACGTAAAGTGTTTGGTGAAATTCATGAAAACTTAGGGGGAAATCTAAGAATTATTGTATCTGCTGCTGCACCAATTGATGCCAAAATTGGTAAATGGGTAGAAGATATTGGAATTGTATTTTTACAAGGATATGGACTAACAGAAACAGCTCCTATTTCAGCTTTAACACCAGAATTTCAACCAAAAGTAGGTTCAGCAGGAAAGGCCATTTTCCAAGCAGAACTTAAAATTGACAATCCAAACCAAAATGGAGAAGGTGAAGTATTAATCAAAACACCTACTTTAATGCTAGGATACTACGAAGATGAAGAGGCAACAAAAGAAGCTATTGAAGTAAAAGAAGGACAAAGATGGTTCCACTCAGGTGATGTTGGATATTTAGACCAAGATGGATTTTTATACATCACAGGAAGAAGCAAGAACGTTATTGTAACGCAAAATGGTAAAAATATTTATCCAGAAGAAATTGAGCTTTTATTAGGACAAATTGCAGAAATTAAAGAATGTATGGTTTATGGAAAAGAAGCTCCAAAGGAGGAATCTAATAAAGAGCTTATTATTTCCGTAAAGGTAATTCCAAATAGGGAAGAAATTGAAGCACAATATGGAAAAGATTTATCAGAAGAAAAGATCAAAGAGATTATCTGGGAGAAAATTAAAGAAGTCAATAAACAACTAACATCATATAAAGCCATTAAGAATTTAGAGATTAAACATGATGAATTTGAAAAGACAACGACTATGAAAATCAAGAGATATGCGGAGTTGAAGAAAGAACAATAAAAAGTGACAAAAAAATACAAAATGTCCTTGACTTCGTAAAAATGTTGTAATAAAATTGTAACAGAAATGTAAAGATATTTTAAAGGAAATCCTATTGTAGTTTTCGAAATATCAGTGTATAATATCAACATAAGAGAAAATAACGTAGGACAAAGGAGGGAAAGTTTACAATGTCTAAATCTGGCATAGTAAACGTGAGAATGGTGATCACGGAAGAAAAAATATTATCAAATATTGACAAAGTAGAAAAATTAATTAACCCTAATAGTAAGAAACAGATTGTTCAATTAGAAGAAGATGCTTACTTTAAGGATTTAATAGAATCAATTAAAACATACTTAATTGAATATCCAAAGAAAAAGAATTTTCCAAAGAGTGTATATAAAGCAGCTTACGGATTAGTGGAATTTGCAACAAATCAATTTGAAGAAAATACAAAGAGAATTGAAGAGTTAATTCGCCAAAGAGAAAAGAACATTTCTTTAGCAGGTTCATTAAGAGAAGCTTTAGATGCGGTTGAAAATAAAGAAGAAGACTGGAAACAAACAGTAAAAGAAATTTCAAATGATTTCCCAGAAGATATTATTGACACATTAAATGCAATTGGAAGAACAAAATCTGATAAATCTCAAAATTATCAAGATGCTGTCAAACTAATTAACGCAAGAATTGTCAACCTAGAATCTAACTTACATATTGAAATTGATATGGAAAGAATAGAAGACCGTTCAAAAGCTTTAAGCTATATTGGTATTGAAGTAGCTGATGCATTAAAGTTAATTCCAACACCACAAGACATTGAGGAAGAAGTAATAACAGCTGCACCAGAGCAAGTAGAACAAGTAACTGTTGATGCTGTTCCAGAACAACAATTCTTTGAAGAGACTAGAGTAGAAGTAAAACCTTCTCTATGGCAAAGAATTAAAAATAGCAAAGTTGTTAGAGCTCTTACATATGCGTTCAAAGTTAAAATTGTACTTCAAACTCCTGCACTTACAGAAGGAAGAGGAGAACAAAACCAAAATTAGTTTAAGAATGATATAAGAAATAGTTTAATTAGCTGTTGGGGATAGAAATTCCCTTGCAGCTAATTTATGCAACAGAAGTTGTACTTCTTTGCAAACCTTATGAAAAATACGTTAAACTATTGACATTTTAAGAAAAATGTTTTATACTAAAAACTGCATTTGATATGCGCCATTAGCTCAGTTGGTCAGAGCAACCGGCTCATAACCGGTGGGTCCAAGGTTCGAATCCTTGATGGCGCACCAATTATATTTTTAGAGTAGCAAAAAATAAAGGGAAAAGCTTGACAAAATGCTAACATAAAGGTATAATAAGAAAGTGCAAAAAAATTAAATATATGGGTAGGTGGCCGAGTGGCTAAAGGCGGCAGACTGTAGGCTTTGATTTTTAAAATCAAAAAATCAGAAATTGCAGCTCACATAAGTGATTATGTGATGAAAACTAGGCTAATTCGGGGAAGTCTTAACAGTTAGGCTGATGATAATCCCGAGCTAGAAGATAAAAATCTTCGAGTGTAGAGACTTTATACCTGGTATCTTATAAAAAGATAAAGAGAAAGTCCAGACTACAAACACAGAGGTGGTAGTGAAAACTATAGTAGTAAGAAATCTGTTCTCATTTGAGTACGATGGTTCGAATCCATCCCTGCCCACCAAAAGCAAGTTCAAAAGACTTGCTTTTAAAATTTTCAACACAAGAACAAAAGTTTTGTAAAAAGGAGGAAAAATGGAATTTGTAGATAACAAAAGTCAAGGAAATTTTGGACTAGGAATTGCTATTGCATACTTCACAACAAATGGATATATCAATATATATTATACCAAGGGAAAAAATAAAAAATAAAACAACTCTAAACTTATGTGATAGTTATGAAAAATATAAAAAGAGCTTCCATTTAAATATATAAAAGAAAATAAATATAAGTGTTATATTCAATAAGGCGGTGAGAAAATGAAAATAGTGAAGTCTAATGAGGCACAAATGATAAAAAATAGCGATACAAGTAAATTATTAGAATATTCAATTGGATTAAATGATAAAGATATTGATTTTTGCATAAATACAATTAATGGTAGGTATCCAGAAAAAGGATATTGTACTAATGAAAAATGTAAAGAAATTTGCTATATAGTAGATGGAAAGGGAACTTTTAATAAAAAAGGTGAAATGATAAATTTTGAAAAGGGCGATGTAATTCTAATAGATAAAGAAGAAATATATTATTGGAATGGAAATTGTAAAATAATAATGTCATGTACTCCAGCGTGGTATAAAGAACAATGTAAATTATTAGAATTATAGAAGGAAAATATGAAAAAACCCATTATCAAAATATGATATTGGGTTTTCATCATAAATAAAAGGCAAATTTTTATACCACAGCTGTTTCTTTACAACTTTGCTTATTATCCTTTGGATAAGGTGTAATGTCGTCAGTACGATACAATAGATAATCAACACTAGTATGGTAATAATCTGCTAATTTTGCTAACAATTCTAAAGGAATGTTTCTTCTATTTAGTTCATAATAAGAATATGCAACCTGCGAAATATTAAGAAACTTACTTAATTCCTTTTGAGTAAGGTCATGATCTTCCCTTAAATCTTTAATACGAGTTTTCATATTTTAGCCCCCTAAAACATAATAATAAAATATTACTAAAGAAATTATAAGGTATAACAAAATGTTATTGCAAAAATCAAAACAAATCGTTATAAATAATATAAGAAAAATCTTCAAAAAAGAGAAATAAAATGAGATTAACGTACAAAAATAGTTCCATATTGCATTTTTTTAAAGATATGATACAATAAGTCGAAAGTCCAAAAATATTATAGGAGAAATAAAGCATGAAACAAATTGATAAAAAAATAGAATCTAAGTGTGATAAATTGCCTCTAGCTATGACGATTATGTCACCAGAGAGCGAGCCAGTGAAGGGAATTGTACAAATTTCACATGGAATGGCAGAACATAAAGAACGTTATTATCCCTTTATGGAATTTTTAGTAAACAGTGGATATATAGCGGTTATCCATGATCATAGAGGACATGGAGATAGTGTGAAGACTGAGGAGGATTTAGGATATTTCTATGAAAAGGCTGCTAATTATATTGTGGAAGATTTACATCAAGTAACTGAGGAAATAAAAGCAGAATATCAAAATTTGTCAGTATACCTTTTTGGGCATAGTATGGGATCTTTGGTAGTAAGATGCTATCTAAAAAAATATGATAATGAGATTAATAAATTAATTGTTTGTGGTTCTCCTAGCAAAAATGTTGGAGCTAGATTTGGAATTTTGTTGTCAAAAATAATAGAAATGTTTAAAGGAGAAAAATATAGAAGCAAGCTAATGCAAAAACTAACTTTCTCTTCTTATCCTAAAAAATTTAAAGAAGAGAAAAAAGATGATAACTGTTGGATTAGTAGTGAAGAAAGAAATAAAGAAAAATATAATCAAGATAAGAAATGTGGCTATATTTTTACACTAAATGGATTTCAGAATTTATATAAACTGGTGCAAAAAACTTATTCGAAAAAAGAATGGAAAAAGCAAAATTTAGAATTACCAATTTTCTTTATTGCAGGAGACGAAGACCCTGTCATTGGGAATTTGAAAAAATGGATAAACGCTTATGAATTTTTAGAAAAAGAAATTGGATATAAAAACATGTCACATAAATTGTATAAAGGAAAAAGACATGAATTACTAAATGAAGATATTAAAGAAAAAGTATATTACGATATTCTAGAGTGGATAGAAGAATAATGTCGCACTTGGGGACACATGTCGCATAAACTAACGTCCCCAAGTACGACATTTTTATTTTTTAGGTAATTTAAAATCATCTTGTTGCTTGATTAACTTATCTGCTTGTTCTTGAGAAATATATTTGTTTTCTACCATTGTAGAAATAACTTTTCTTTGTCTACTTAAAGCTAAATCCATGTTCACGGTAGGAGCGTAGGCACTAGGCGCATTAGGAATACCTGCCATCATAGTAGCATCAAATAAAGTTAAATCTTTTGCATCTTTTTTTAAGTACCCTTGTGAAGCTTCTTGAATACCATAATAACCATCACCAAAATAGATAGTATTAACATATAGCTCTAGTACAGTATCTTTACCATAAGCCTTTTCTAAGTCATTTGCCATAAATACTTCAGCAACTTTACGAAGTGCAGCATTTTCATTAGGTGAAACAAAGTATAAATTCTTGGCTACCTGCTGTGAAATGGTGCTGCCTCCTTCTAAAAATTGTTGATTTTTTAGATTGGTAAAAATAGCTCTAGAAATACCAATTAAATCAATAGGACCATGATTGTAATAACGTCTGTCTTCCACAGATATAACTGCATCTTTGTAATCTTTAGGTAAGTCCTCTAATTTTATATAATTTTCATCTTTTTGAATTTTATCTACTTTATCAGAAAGGCTAACAGCATTGATAGCATCTTGATATACCTGATGACCATTATAAACAAAAACACCGCCAACAATTCCAATAATAACTAACAAAAGTAACACCATTCTTAAAATCCATTTTTTCATATTTCTTTCTCCTTTCATAACTTGTTTATACTTCATAAATTTATTATACAGCTTGTACTTATAAAATGCTATTAAAAGTTTATTAATTTTTCTTTAGATTTTGTTAATTTGTTTTCTCATTTACTTGACAAAATTTAACAAATATCTGTATAATTTTTATATTGTAAAAATTGTTTCATGAGGGGGATAAAGTGGAAACCAAAGAAGAAAAAAACGTCAGATTATTTCCCATATATAAAGCAATAGCATGGGATTTATTGTTTTTCTATACAATATTATTTCTATTTTTAACACAGTCAAAAGGCATTAGCGCTGCTGATGTCTTATTAGCAGATGCTGCATATCCAATCTTTAAATCGATTTTATTAATGCCATTAACTATTTTAATTGAGAAAATAGGAAAAAGAAAAAGTCTAATTTTTGCAAACTTAATAAATGCGCTTTCAGTAGCATTCTTTATGATGAGTTCTAATTTAATGTATTTGATTGTTGCACAGTTTTTCTCAGCTGTAGCTTTTGATATTAAAGGAGTTGCTGAAACAAATTTACTATATGATTCTTTACCGAAAGACGAAAAAAGAGGAAGCAGATTTTCAAAAATAGATGGCAAAGGTGGTTCATGGTATTATTATTTAGATGCCATTTCGTCTGTACTTTCAGGTTTTTTATATATTGTTAATCCATATATACCATTAGTTTTTGCACTAATTAGTTGCATTATATCTGCCTTTATAGCATATCAATTTAATGAAGTCAAAAAAACAGAAAAAGTACAAGGAGTACAAGCATATGTTAAAGAATTAAAAATGTCTTTCCGCTATATGTTTCAATCAAGTAGACTAAAATATTTACTTGTTTTTGGAGCAATGTTTGCAGGATTATTAGGAACTTTAACAAGTCTAAGAAGTGGAGTATTACAACAATTAGATGTGCCAGAACAATATTATGGAATTATTTTTGCAGTATTAGGCCTTCTGTCTGGTATAGCTGCTAAAAATCAAAATAGAATTCATGACCGTTTTCATAATAAAACATTAGCAGTTCTATCATTTCCAACAGCTGTGTCTTGCATTTTGGTAGGGATAACAGTTGCATTAAAATTGCCATATAATTTTACTTTAATAGCTGTTATTATACTCTATATGGTACAGTTTATTGTAAAAGGACCATTTTACACATTAATAAAGAGATATTTAAATAATTTTACAACTTCGTCATTAAGAAATAAGATATCTTCATGCTACAATTTAACAGAAAGCATAGCTAGATCACTTATTTCCTTATTTGCCTCATTTTTATTAAGGAATATTGACTCAGCAGGAACTATGTGTATTATTGGTTGCTTCTTAACAATAGCACTAGTACTTTTATTAGACAGAATGGACCACAAAGTAGGATTAAAACCAGAAGAATACAAAAAGAATGAAATTGAATTTTTAGAAATAAAATAGAAACTTTGGACTTCAAATTGTCCAAAGTTTTTTTATTAATATATTGACATTATATGATACATATTGATAAAATAAAACAAAATGTTATAACTATAATACAAAGTAAAATGTATCTA
>CAOXTD010000009.1:0-66564 GCA_948560265.1 uncultured Clostridia bacterium
AGATATTAAAGAATTAAAACAAGACCATAAAAACATGAATGAAGCCTTAATTTTAATCGAAGATGATACTTCTAATAAAATACCAGCGCTTTTTGAAGGTTATTCTTTTCATCAACAACATATTGAGGAAGACGAAAAAAGATTAGATTTCTTAGAAACAAAAGTTGATAATCATTCAATCAGAATTTCAGTCTTAGAACAGGCGAATTGAGTCATATTTAGTTTAGAATCAAAGATTTAAATCTTAAAAATGAATAAGAAGATAATGGAGCTAAATTATGTAATTTTGAATTATCATTAAGATTATATAACTTAGCTCCATTTTTAAATAAATATGTATTAAAAAATGACAGAATGTATACTTTTTTCTTAAAAAGTGATATAATAAAATTTAAAATTATAAAAAGGAGGACAAAATGAAAGATTCTTTAAAGCAATGGACGCAAGACCTTGTACAAGCATCAAATGCCTTAGAAAGGAATACTTCAGACTTAAAAAGAAGATATTTTTTAAAGAATATAGAAAGATTTAATCAAATTGCATCTACTATTAGGGGAAGTAGGGGCTCTTTCGGAACGGGATATCCTTTTTATGCTTTATCAGAAGAACTGCAAGGTCCGATTCCTGTAATTTTAGAGCAAATTAGATACAATGATGAGCTTATTGAATATGCAGAAAATAGTAAACATGACCAGTGGATATGTGAAGAGTGTCTGAGTCGAAGCTAGAAAAAAATGCCAAATTTAAAACAAGTGTGTAAGCCTTGTCCTAATATGGATAGTGAGCTAAAACCAAGAAAGATAATTAATAGATTACCAGATATTGATATGTGGATGGTTTGTGAAGATGGATGTCTAGAAGAGGCAAAAGTTCAACTAGCAGAAGCATTAAAGAGACATCATATATCACCTTCTGATATAAGGCCAGTTCGAAGTATTATGGAAGTAGAGCAAATTATAGAAACTTTAGGAAAAGGAGAAATGCCTGAACAATTTTTACCAGTAGATGTACACATTATGGAATATTCCAAAATGAAGGAGTTAATACGTGCAGTGCCCAAAGCATTACAACAGGCAAAAGCAGAGGGAAAAATTCCATATTTGCCGATTTCACCAGTATCCTATAGAAAAGTATGGGAATATGATGAGGCATATAATTTTATTTATGATTTTTTATCTGCATTCACGCCATTTAATTTTGAACGAGATTTGGAGCAAGTAGTAAGTGATACAAGAACTACAATTGCAAGGAGCTATACAGCATCTGAATTATATACATTTTTAGTAGCTGCAGCTACTCCTGCTAATAGAAGAAGGTTTAGAACAACGCCAGAATTAGGAGAGAAATTTTTTCAAAAAGTGTCTGCATGGAAAAGACAAAAGAATAAACAAACTGTAATAAAAACTAGTGAAGAGGAGGCGCATGGATATAGATAAAATAAAGAGAATAGATTTACATGTCCATACTAATTTGTCAGATGGAGAATTATCACCTAAAGAAGTTATTGATAAAGCAGTACAGAATCAGGTTTCTGTTATAGCAATTGCAGACCATGATACATTAGAAGCTTATACAGAAGAATTATATCAATATGCAAGTAGTAAAAATATTAAAATTATTTGTGCTGTCGAAATATCAACTAAGATTGAGAAGTTAGGAATTCATATATTAGGATATCATTTTGATATTAACAATCAAGAGTTAAGAAATAGATTATTTTCTATTAGAAATGCTAGACATAATTATTTATACAAAGTATCTGCAATATTAAAGGAATTGGGATATGATATAAATATAGATAAGTTAGACAAAATAGATGCAGTAACGAAAGCTCATATTGCCTTAGATATAATTGAAAATATGCAAAATGAAGAACTTCTTTTAAAAAAGTTTGGACATATTCCTACAAAGGGAGAATTTATAGAAACGGTTATGAATGAGGGGTGTCCAGCTTATGTACAGAAAGAGGCAATAACTCCAAAGGATGCTGCTAAACTAATTAGAAAAGCAGGTGGAAAAGTAGTTCTAGCACATCCAGTAGCATATCAATATGAAGATAATTTGACAGACAAAGAAATCCTAGAAATTGTAGAAGAAATACAACCAGATGGAATAGAAGCAAATTATATTTATATTAATCGTTATAATCAGAAAATAAATGATATACAGAAATGGAGAGAAGTCGCAAAGGCAAATAATTTGATGACAACAATTGGTTCTGATTTTCATAATAGTGATGGAATTAGACCAGAAATTGGATTAATAAATGAGGAAGTTATATTAACTGAGAGTGAAATAAAAGAAATGATCAACAAGCTAGAAAATTAAAAGTTCTAGCTTGTTTTAAGTTTAAAGTATAATACAGATCAATCCGCCGCTACCCTCGTTGACAATACGTTCTAAAGTTTCTTGCAATTTTGCTTGTGCTTCTTCGGGCATTCTAGATAATTTATTCTGTAAACCTTCATTAACTAATTCGTGTAAATTTTTTCCAAAAATATTAGATTCCCAAATTTTCTTAGGATCTGACTCAAATTCAGAAAGAAGATAATTTACTAAATCTTCTGATTGCTTTTCACTTCCCACAATAGGAGAAACTTCGGTTTCAATATCAGCTCTTATCATGTGAATACTAGGAGCTTTAGCTTTTAATTTAACACCAAATCTAGAGCCTTGTTTTACCATTTCAGGTTCTTCTAATAGAAGTTCATCAATAGAAGGTGTTACAATACCATAACCTGTTGCTTTGACTTCTTCTAGAGCATAAGCAATTTTATCATATTGTTTCTTGGTTTGTGCAAATTCTGTAATCGTACTAAATAGAGCGCCCTCATCATTAATTTCTACACCAGATATTTCAGTTAATACTTTATAGAATAGTTCATCCATTAATTGAATGGAAATATTGACACTACCTTCGCCAAGACGAATTTCATCTAAAGTTGTTTTTGTAATAACTTGTGTATTTTGCAGTTGAGAAATACCACTATCTACTTGTTTCAAAATATGAATATCTGTAAATGCAGTTTGAATTTCAGAATACAATTCTTTTTTTAGCCAGTGGTCATCACAAAGACCATCTACCCATCTTGGAAAATTCAAATTAATAGTTTCAATTGGAAATTCATATAGAATTTTACTAAAGATATAGTCAATATCTTCTAAATCTAGATGAGCACAATCTGTTGGGATAACAGAAACTTGATATTTGTCTTCTAACTTTTTAGCTAAAGCTTTGGTATAGTCAGAAAATGGATCATCACTATTTAAAACAATGACAAATGGCTTATTCAATTCTTGTAATTCTTTTACAACTCGTTCTTCAGCAGCAATGTAGTCCTCACGAGGAATGTCTGTTACACTACCATCAGTAGTTACTAAAATACCAATAGTAGAATGTTCAGTAATTACCTTACGAGTACCCATTTCAGCTGCTTCTTCAAATGGTATTTCTTCTTCAAACCAAGGTGTTTTTACCATACGAGGCATGTCGTCTTCTAGATATCCAATTGCATTATTAACTAAATAACCAACACAATCTACTAGTCTGGTTTTAAATTTTAGATTTTCACCAATTGTAATTTCAACAGCTTCATTTGGAATAAATTTAGGTTCAGTAGTCATAATAGTTCTTCCACCAGCACTTTGTGGTAGTTCGTCACGAGCTCTTTCTTTTTTGTATTCATTGTCAATGTTTGGAATAACAAGCAAATCCATAAAGTTTTTAATAAAAGTAGATTTACCAGTACGAACAGGACCAACTACGCCAACGTAAATGTCGCCATCAGTACGTAAAGCTATATCTTGATATAATTTTAAATTCTCTTCCATGAATTATTTAACCCCCTCTAAGAAATGTTTGTACAAAAAATCTTTAATTAATGTATATTAGACAGACTAAAAAGTATGACAAAAATGAAAAAATAATTTTAATGAAAAAATAATATACAAATTAAAAAAAGTAGTATATAATGTAAAAAAGTATAATAAAGGAGGAAATAAAAGATGGGAATAGCAGCATTAGTTTTAGGGATTATTGCGTTTGTATTAGCCATTACATTTGTGTTAGCACCCCTTGGAGTGGTTTTAGCAGTAATTGGATTAATTTTAGGAATTGTAGATATCGTTAAGAAAGGAAAAACAGGAGAGAAAAAAGCAATTAGTCTTACAGGGCTTATCTTATGTGCAGTGATGTTTATTGTACTAATTGTAGAATCATTTTTTATATTAATAGCAGGAATTGCAATATATGACACAGTAAGCGATTATGACTCTAATAGAAGTACAGCATCAATGGAGAAATCAGAAATTGAAACTTTCAATACAAAGTTTTCAGGCTATGAAGGAGATAAGAAAGGCTCAGATGTTAAAATATTGTTAAATAACATTAGCATTAACAATAGTTATAGTGAGCATGAAGTAGATGTATATTATAATGGACTAATGGAAGAACCAGATGAATTGAAGCAAAAAATAAGTGCAACACAAAAATATACTGTAGTATTGTATAAAGATATAGATGGATATGTTAATAGAGCATATATTATGCCAAATTATGGTAGTACAACCAATAATAGCACAGTATCTAATAGCTTAACAAACAAAACAACAAATCTATTATAAAAGGAGAAACGAATGGCAACAATTATTAATGGAAAAGAACTAGCAGCAAAAGTAAGATTGGAATTAAAAGAAGAAGTAGCAGAATTAAAAAGGAAAGGAATTCAGCCTAAACTAGCAGTTATTATGGTAGGAAATGATAGTGCATCAGCAGTATATGTGCGTAATAAAAGTAAAGCTTGTGACGAAATAGGAATTGCATTTGAAGAATTTTTATTAAAGGAAGATACAACAAGAGAAGAATTATTAAATCTAATTGAAGAATTAAACAATAGAGAGGATGTTCATGGCATTTTATTACAAAGTCCAATTCCAAAACATCTAGATATTAGAGAAGCTTTTAATGCCATTAGTTACAAAAAAGATGTTGATGGTTTTCATCCAATTAATGTAGGAAAATTAGCAATAGGAGAAGAGTGTTTTGTTTCATGCACACCAGCAGGTGTTATGAAAATGTTAGAAGAATATCATATTGAAACACAAGGAAAAAGTGCAGTTGTGATAGGAAGAAGCAATATTGTAGGAAGACCACTTGCACAATTGTTAATAAATAGCAATGCAACTGTTACAGTTTGTCATTCCAAAACACAAAATATAGCAGAAATAACAAAGAAGGCAGACATTTTAGTAGCAGCTATTCGGAAAACCAAAATTTGTGACAGAAAATATGGTAAAAGAAGGAGCAGTTGTTATTGATGTAGGTATTAATAGAAAAGAAGAAGGCAAATTAGTAGGTGATGTAGACTTCGAAAATGTAGAAAACAAGGTGTCTTACATCACACCAGTACCAGGGGGAGTAGGACCTATGACAATTGCAATGTTAATGAACAATGTGGTTCTAGCAGCTAAAAAAGAAAACTAAGAAATTCGGGGGCTTGATTTTATAGGAGGAAAACTTATGAAAGTCATTTATCAAGCCAAAAAAAATTATCCAGAAAAATTAAAACATATTTATGCACCGCCAGCAAAGTTATATTTGTTAGGTGATGAAACAATATTAAATAAGCCATCCATAGCTATCATTGGTTGTAGACAAGCAAGTGATTATGGCAAAAAGGTGGCTTTTCGTTTTGCCTATGAATTAGCAAAACAAGGAATTGTAGTAATCAGTGGGCTAGCCAGAGGAATAGATACTTATGGACACTTGGGAGCGGTAAAAGCTAATGGAAAAACGATTGCTGTTTTAGGAAGTGGATTTGCACATATTTATCCAGCAGAGAACAAGGGGGTATGCAGAGAGATTATTCAAAAAGGTGGAGCGATTGTAACAGAATATTCACCAGAGAGCAAACCAGAAAAAATGCACTTTCCAGCTAGAAATCGATTAATTAGCGGATTATCTAATGGAGTTCTAGTGGTAGAAGCAAAAGAAAAGAGTGGAACTCTTATAACAGTAGATTATGCACTAGACCAAGGAAAAGAAGTTTTTATCATTCCAGGTAATATTACAAACCCAAATTCTAATGGAACCAATAGTTTAATTCAACAAGGTGCTAAATTAGTTACAAAAGTAGAAGATATTTTGGTAGAATTACTTTAAAAATCAAAAAAAATATGTTATAATAGGTGGCGAATGATAAATTCGGGGAAATAACGGAAGAAGGAAAGGAGATAAAAGGTAATGGCTGACGAAACAACCAAAAAAACATCAACAGCTAAAAGTAGTGAAAAGAAGATAGCAACAGGAAGTACAAAAAGGATAGTACAAAGTAGAAGCTCCTCTACAGCGGGAAAAAAGAATACTACTAAAAAAGAAAGCACGACAAAAGCTACTACTAAAGTAGAGAAGAGTGCTCCAAAAACAACTAGAAAGAAAACTACTGTGGAGAATCAAGAAAAAAGTAAGAAAACTACTTCCGCTAAAAAAGAAAGTGCACCTAAAAATGAAAAGACAACAAAGAAAACTACTTCTTCTGCTAAAAGTGAAGCTACTAAAAAGAAGACTACAAAAAAAGTAGAAAAACAAGAAAATATAGAATTAGAAGAAAAAAAGACGAAATCTACCACGCCTAAAAAAGGCAAACATTCTTTGGAACCTGAAGAAATATCTCAAGTAGAAAAGGCATTAGAAGAGGCAATAGAAGCTGCAAAGCAGGAAATTATAAAAAAGGCTAGAGAAGAAAATAAAATAGAAATTCCTACAATTGAAGAATTATTGAGAAAAGCAGGAATTACAGAAACAGATAGTTTGACTAATAAAAAAGATATCCCTAAAAGAGAAGAACTTTTATCTTTGGAAGATGATGAGGAGCTAGAGGCAGATGAGGATTTTGAAGAGATAGAAGAATTCGAAGATAAAGAGGAACTAGATGAAGACGACGATATAGACGAAGAAGAGGATATAGAGGAAGATTTAGAAGACGAATATTATGATGAAGATGAAGAGTTAGAAGATGAATATTATGATGAAGATGAAGAACTAGAGGACGAATATTACGACGAAGAGGATGACGAGGAACTAGAAGACGAAGAAGACTATGAAGATGATGAAGAATTAGAAGAAGAGGAATATGAAGAGCCAACGACACGTCTTACAAAAAGAAGAGAAAGAGATATTGCAGAAGTTGTCAGAAAAGAAATGCAAAAGAATAAAAAAGTAGCTGATGTAGAACTTGGAAAAATTCATTCAAGAGTTTTTCAAAATATTTGCTTAGCAATAGTAGTTATGCTATATTTGAATTTTGTTGTTTTAGGATTTGTTAATATTGAAAATTCAGTTTTTGTTACAGACTTGAAAGTGTTTAGTGTTGCTCTTTTAGTGATTGCAGTTGGAATTTTTGAATATGCCTATAAAAAAGATAGTGGAAGACATACGCTTCATGGAATAGAGATTTTATTACTTGCTTTTACAACAATGGGATTAATATATGTTAATTTAATGTGGCAAGGAAAATTTGTATATCTTGTAGCTTTAATTACTTTTATTTTTGCTATCTATTACGTAGCAAAATCTATTATTGTTTATAAAAAGATGAAAAAGCAATATTTTATTGATGAGATGAAGAAAGTAATAAAGAGAAGATAGGAAGGAAATACATATGAATAGTATGACAGGCTTTGGAAGGGCAAAATTAGAAAAAGAAGGAAGAGAATATTTAGTAGAAATTCGTTCAGTCAATCATAAATATACTGATATTACAGTAAAAGCACCTCGTAACCTTTTATATTTAGAGGATAAAATTAGAAAAGCTATTTTACAAAGAGTAGCAAGGGGGAAATTTGATATTTTTATGCAAATTACGGCATAGAGGGAAAAAATGTTGTTATCAACAAAGAACTTGCCAAGGTATATATTCGAGAATTGACACAACTAGCGGAAGAAAATGATATTCCAAGTGGGCTTAGAGCAAGTGAAGTTTCCAAACTTCCAGATGTTATGAACATACAATTAGAAGAAGATAGCACAGAGACAATTTGGTTAGAACTTTTAGAATGTTTAGAGAACAGTATAGATAATTTTGTTGAAATGAGAGCATTAGAAGGAAATAGAATCAAACAGGATTTAGCAGTACGTTTACAGAAAATTGCGAAAAATGTAGATGAGATTTCAGATCTTTCTACTGGACTTCTAGAAGAATATGTAGTAAAATTACAAGAAAGAATAAAAGAAGTTTTAAAAACAGATGTAGTAGATGAAACAAGATTAGCACAAGAAATAGTTATTTATGCTGATAAATCTTCTATTGAAGAAGAAATAACAAGATTAAAAAGTCATATTGAGCAATTTGAAAAGTTGCTAGAGTCAGAAGAACCTTGTGGAAAGAAATTAGACTTCTTAGTGCAAGAAATGAATAGGGAGACTAATACAATAGGCTCTAAATCAGGAAAATTAGAAATAACCAATTTAGTAATAGACTTAAAAACACAAATTGAAGATATTAGAGAGCAAATACAAAATATTGAATAAATAGAGGGGAAGAGTAAAATTATGTTAGTAAAACCAACGGTATTAGAATTATTAAATAAAGTAGATAATCGTTTTGAGTTAGTAACAATGACTGCTAAAAGAGCAAGACAGATAGCTGCAGGAAGTACTCCATTAACAAAAAAAGAAGAGCCATCTCCAGTATCTCTTGCTGCTGATGAAATTAATGAAGGTAAAGTAGTAGCAGTAGAAGAATAATTAGAAATAAAGAGGAAGAAAAGTATGAAAAAGAAACATATTATATCTTTATGTGGAGAACTTGCAAGTGGAAAAGGAACTGTGTCTAGACTTTTAGCAGAAAAGTTAGAATTTGGTATTTATTGCAATGGAGATTATGCAAGAAGTTTAGCAAAAGAACTAGGAATGGATATTACAGCTTTTAATGTATATGTAAAAGAACATCCAGAAATTGATAGGCAGATTGAGCAAAATGCTAGAGAATATGCAAAAGAGCATGAAAATTTTGTTATAGATGCTAGACTAGGGTGGTATGCTGTACCAGAATCTTTTAAAGTGTACTTAAAAGTGGATATTAATGAAGCTGCAAGAAGAGCTTTTTATGATGTGAAGCGCAAATCATCAGAAAATTTGCAGTCCATAGAAGAGCAAAAGATAGATATGCAAAAGCGCTATCAATTAGAAAATGAAAGATATTATAACTTATATGGTGTAAGAAAAGAAGATGAATCTAATTATGATATTGTTATTGACACAACAAATATGACGGCAGAGCAAGTAACAGATATTATTATTCAAGAATACGAAAAATGGTTAAAAAGTTAAGAAGCAAGGGAAACCTTGCTTTTCTTGTACGATTTTGATAAAATGTGGAAAGTTAGGAGTATCCTCATGATAGCAGAAGTTATTTTAAACAATAATAGTAAGCAATTGAATAGAGTATTTGACTATCAAATTCCAGAATGTATGGTTTCCAAAGTGAAAATTGGAAGCCGTGTTTTGGTGCCTTTTGCTAATCGCAGAGAACCAGAGGAAGGCTTTGTAGTAAATATTAAAGAAACATCTAGCTATCAAGTAAAAGATATTAAACAAGTAGATGAAATAGAATATATCAGCAACAAAGATATAGAGTTGGCAAAGTGGATGGCAAGAAGGTATTTTTGCAATATATCTGATTGCATTAAGTTAATGTTGCCACCAGGAACCACTACTAAAGTGATAGAAAATCGAGTAAAAGAAAAAAGTGCTTGGTTTGTCTATATAAAGAGAGAGGAAGAAGAAATAGAGAGAGCAATTGAAAGCAAACTGATAAAATCAGACAAACAAATTAGAGCATTACGCTTTTTATTAGAAAATGAAGGAGTGTTAGTAACTGACTTAGAAGTATTTGCAGATGTAAGTAGAAGTGTTATTAACACTCTAGAAAAAAATGGATATATAGAAATCATTGAGAAGCAAGTAGAAAGAAATCCTTTTGTCCATAAAGTGATAGAAAAAGAGCAAGATTTGGTATTAACATCAGAACAAAATCAAGCCTATCAAACAATTAGTGATAGTATGGAAGATTGTTTCTATTCAGAATTTTTACTATTTGGAATAACTGGTTCACGGAAAGACAGAAGTGTATTTACAATTAATTGAAAAGGCATTAAAAGAAGAAAAATCTAGTATTATGCTAGTACCAGAGATTTCTTTGACACCACAAACAGTAGATAGATTTATTGCACGTTTTGGAGAAGAGAAAATAGCAGTTTTACATAGCAAATTATCAGTAGGAGAAAGGTATGATCAGTGGAACAAAATTAGGCAAGGAAAAGCAAAGATAGTAATTGGAGCACGTTCAGCAATTTTTGCGCCAGTATCTAATTTAGGTATTATCATTATTGATGAAGAACATGATAGTTCTTATAAATCAGAAACAAATCCAAGATATCATGCAAAAGAAATTGCAAGATATATGGCAAAAGAAAATAATGTGCCATTAGTGTTGGGCAGTGCTACACCAGACTTGGAGTCATATTACCGCACACAAACAGAAGAAATTAGCTTATTGGAATTAACAAAAAGGGCAAATCAAGCAAGTCTTCCAGATATAGAAATAGTAGATTTGAGACAAGAATTACAAGCAGGTAACAAATCTATGATAAGTGGAAAACTACATCAAGCTATTAAACAGAATTTACAGAATAAAAAGCAAACGATCCTGTTCTTAAATCGTAGGGGATTTTCAACTTTTGTAATGTGCAGAGAATGTGGGGAGGCAATTAGATGTAAAAATTGTAACATTACTATGACATATCATGCAAATAGTAAAAAGCTAAGATGTCATTGCTGTGGATATGAAATGCCATCCGTTACCAAGTGTCCAGGGTGCCATAGCGAAAATATCCGCTATTTTGGGGCAGGTACGCAAAAATTAGAAGAGCAAATCCATTTACTGTTCCCAGAGGCTAAAATAATTAGAATGGATGTAGATACTGTTACCAAAAAGAATTCACACGAAATGATTTTGAATCAATTTAAAAATGAGGATATTGATATTTTAATTGGAACACAAATGGTGGTCAAAGGACATCATTTCCCAAACGTTACTTTAGTAGGGGTTATTGCAGCAGATAGTAGTTTGAATATAGATGATTTTAGAGCAAATGAAAGAACATTTCAGTTGTTAACCCAAGTAGCAGGAAGAGCAGGAAGAGAAAAAGAAAAAGGAAAGGTTATTATTCAAACATACAATCCAGACAACTTTAGTATAGAGTGTAGTAAAAAACAAGATTATCATTTGTTTTATGATACAGAGATAATGATGAGAAAACAATTGAAATATCCGCCTTTTTGCGATATAATAGTAATTGGAATAAGTAGCGAAAAAGAATTAGATGGAAAAAATATTACACAAAATTTACATACATATCTAAAAAACAGAGTATTACAAGAAAATTTGGGAATTATATTATATAAAGGGATGCCATCACCAATTGATAAAATGAAAAATAAATATCGTTTTAGAATTATTATTAAATGCAAGTTTGATGATAATATGATAGAGGTTATGCAGGATGTTTTAGAGCAATATGAAAATATGAAAGAAAGTAAAAAGGAAGGCAATAGGGTAATTATAGATTTAAACCCAAATAGTTGGGTATAAAAAAATCGGGAGGCAAGATATATGGCAATTAGAATGATTAGGGAAAATGGAGATGAAATTTTAAGAAAAAAAGCAAGAGAAGTAGAAGTAGTTGATGACAAAATCAGACAGATACTAGAGGATATGGTAGAAACCATGCATAAGTTTAATGGAGTTGGATTAGCAGGTCCACAAATTGGAATTTTAAAAAGATTAGTAGTAATTGATCTTTATGATGATAATGGACCTATTAAATTAGTGAATCCAAAAATTGTTGAACAAAAAGGAGAACAAGAGGTAGAAGAAGGATGCTTGAGTTTTCCTAATCAATATGCAAAGTTGATTCGTCCAGCACAAGTAACTATGGAAGCTTTGAACGAAAATGGAGAAAAGATTACGATAGAAGCGGAAGGGTTATTAGCACAAGCGATTTCACATGAACTAGACCATTTAGAAGGAATTTTGTTTGTAGATAAAATGATACCAGGAACTATGGAATATACAGAGCCTGAGAAAGAGTAATGTAATAAAAAGATAGTAGAGAATATGAAATTTTTTTATTGACATATTACAATATATATTGATAAAATAAAATACAATGTTATACTGGAAGCCTTCTAAAGAGGAAAATGAAGAATTGATATAATATAAAAGAAATTGAAAAAAATTACCTTTTCAGTTTCTTTTGTTTTATCTTGCAACTTATCAAAATATCTGTTAAAATACCAATAAAATGATACAAGGAAGAAGGAAAATAAATAATGCTTAATATTGTATTTATGGGAACGCCAGACTTTGCAGAAAAATCTTTGAAAAGTTTAATAGAAGCAAAATATAACATTTTAGCAGTTGTTACTAATCCAGATAAGCCACAAGGAAGAGGAATGAAACTAGTTGCTTCTCCAGTGAAACAATATGCACTTTTAAAAGAAATTCCAGTTTATCAGCCGGAAAAAGTAAGAAATAATACAGAGTTTATAGAAGAAATGAAAAGGCTAAATCCAGATATTATCTGTGTAGTAGCCTATGGAAAAATTTTGCCACAAGAATTATTAGACATTCCAAAACTTGGATGTATTAATGTACATGGATCTCTTTTACCAAAATATAGAGGAGCTGCGCCAATTCAATGGGCAGTTTTAAATGGAGAAAAAATAACAGGAGTTACTACCATGTATATGGATGCAGGTATGGATACTGGTGATATGATTTTAAAAGAAGAAATTGCAATTGGAGAAGACGAAACAACAGGAGAACTTTGGGATAGATTAAGTCAAATAGGTGGAGAGATATTAGTAAAAACCTTAAAGTTAATAGAAGAGGGAAAAGCACCAAGAGAAAAGCAAGGGGAAGACTTTAGTATGGCACCAATGCTAAAAAAAGAAATGGCGCAAATAGATTGGGAAAATCAAACGGCTGAACAAATTCATGATTTAGTAAGAGGATTAAATCCAATTATGGGAAGTTATACTTTTTTAGGAGATAAGAAGCTGAAGTTTTGGAAGGTAAAAAATCTTACTAATTCAGAGTTTTTACAAGTATATGAAGAAATGAAAGAGTATGAATATAAGTTAAAAGAAATTATATCAGGTACTGTTTTACTAGCAGACGCAAAACAAGGATTATATATTAAAGCAAAAGAGGGCATTATTCAGGTGTTAGAAATACAAGGAGAGAATGCAAAAAGAATGGAAGTATTTGACTTTTTGAGAGGAACTCAAATTTTAGCTGGAACAGTATTAGAAAGCATTTGTTAATTAGAAATCTTGTAATATTATATTTTTTGTTTATAATATTACAAGATTTTTTATGAAAAAACAGTTGTAAAAATTCAGCAGAATTGATATACTTATACCATATTAAAAATCTTTTTATAAGAAGAAGGAGGAGATTTTATGGAAGAAGAAAACAAAGAAGTGGTTGCACAAGAAAATAATGGAGAAGTATCTTTAGAAAATAATACAAATATTAGAATTGCAGATGATGTAATTGCAGTAATTGCAGGAGTTGCAGTAGCAGAAGTACCTGGGGTAGCAGAAATGTCAGGAGGCTTTGCAGGAGGTATTTCAGAAGTACTTAGTGGTAAGAAAAACTTGTCAAAAGGAATTAAAGTAGAATCAGGAGAAAAAGAAACTAGAATAGATGTTAATATTATTGTAGAATATGGCATTAGAATTCCAGATGTGGCTTTTGAGATTCAGAACAAAGTAAAAGTTGCAGTAGAAAAAATGACTGGATTAAAAGTTGTAGAAGTAAATGTTCATATTCAAGGTGTTAGCACACAAAATATGGAAAACAATAATACAAATAATAACTAGAAGAAAAAGGCACGAGGAATTTCTTGTGCCTCTGATTTCTATATTAGGAATAAATGGAGGAACCAATATGAAACTATTAGACAAAATAGGATTAGCACTATTTTCTACTTTAGTATTAATATTAGCAATTGTTACTTGTTTAATGATTTTTGGATGGCTTGATACAGATTTAGTACATAATTTTGTGGATGCAGGAGTTCATGGACAAGTTTCTTCTAGTGTTTTACTTGTTGTTTGCATGATATTAATATTATTAGCAATTAAATGTATCTTTTTTGATTCTCATTCAAAACAAGAAATAGACTATAAAAATGGAATTTTATTAGAAAATTCAGATGGAAAGCTTTTAATTACAAAAGATACGTTAGAAAATTTAGTAAATGGTGTGGCAAAAGGTTTTGAAGGTGCTGAGAATATTACTACTAGAGTAGAATTAGATAAAGAAAATCATGTAATAGTATTTGTAAATTTGAGTGTAAAAGAAAATGCAATTATTAAAGAATTGTCAACAAATTTACAAACAAAAATCAAAACAACTATTAAGAAAACATCAGATTTAGAAGTAAAAGAAGTAAATATAAAAGTAAAAGATATTGAACCAGTAAAAACAATAATTCAAGAATAAAGGAGGCCATAAAATGGATGGTTTTACAATATTTTGGAACAAATATGGAGGAGCCATTGTTGGTTTAATTGTTGGAATTTTTTTAGCTATTTTAATTGTGTTTACAAATTTTTATAAAATAATTCTTGCAATAGCACTTGTTATTGTATGTATTTGGGTAGGAAGCTATGTGCAACGCAATAAAGAAGCAGTAAAAGAAAAAACCAAGAATTTTATTGATAAATTATAAAATAGAGCCATAGAGAAAAAGTAAAGGAGTTCATACATAAAAATGACGAGGTCAGAAGGAAGAAATTTAGCATTCGAATTGCTATATAGTCTAGAAATCCAAAAAGTGGAAAAAGAGGAACAAGAAGAGCAAATTCAATTGTTTTTGCAAGAAAATACAATTGAAGAAAAAAATGTAGTAGAATATATCAAACAGACAATTAATGGAATTACTCTTGAAAAAGCAGAAATTGAAAAAATGATTTCTCAAAATTTAAAAGAAAAATGGGATATCAATAGAATTTCTAAAGTAAATTTAGCATTACTAAAGCTTGGAATTTATGAAATGTTATATAGCAAATTACCATATAAAGTAGTAGTAAACGAAGTAGTAGAATTGGCAAAAAAGTATGGAGAAGACAGTTCGCCATCTTTTGTTAATGGAATTTTAGCTAATATTATTAAACAGAAAGGCTTATAAAAGAGGATATGATATATAATCCAATTAGTGTTACAGAATTAAATAAGTACATAAAAGGAAAGTTTGAAGAAGACGAATATTTTGCAAATGTATTAGTAGAAGGTGAAATTTCCAATTATAAGCATCACTATACAGGACATTTGTATTTTACTTTAAAAGATGAGAATTCTTTAATTAAGTGTATTATGTTTAAAACTTATACAGGTCATTTGGAATTCGAACCAAAAGATGGAATGAAAGTAATGATTTTAGGTAGCGTTTCTATTTTTGAGAGAGATGGTACTTATCAGTTATACGCAAAAGCAATGAAGCCTTTAGGCATGGTTGGAGATTTAAGGGCAGCATATGAGGAATTAAAGAAAAAGCTAGAAAAAGAAGGTCTTTTTGATGAAGAACATAAAAAAAAGATACCAACTTATCCAAAAGTGATTGGAGTTTTAACTTCTAATACAGGTGCAGTTATTCGTGATATTATTAATGTTTCTACAAGAAGAAATCCTAATGTAGTAATTAGATTATTTCCTGTACCTGTTCAAGGGGAGGGGGCTGCTGAGAAGATTGCTAAAGGTATTAAATTTATGAATGAACAAAAACTAGCAGATGTATTAATTCTTGCTAGAGGCGGAGGTTCATTAGAAGATTTATGGTCATTTAATGAAGAAATTGTTGCTAGAGCAATTTATGAATCAAAATTGCCAATTATTTCAGCAGTAGGACATGAAACTGATTTTACCATTTCTGACTTTGTAGCAGATTTAAGAGCTCCAACGCCTTCGGCTGCAGCTGAACTTGCAGTTCCAGACATAGAAGAATTGAAATTAAAGATAATAGGGTATGAAAATCGTTTAAAACAGGCACTGATTCAAAAAGTGCAATTAATGAGGCTACAGTATGAAAAATGTATGCAAAGTAGAGTATTTACTCAGCCATTGCAGAAGATTAATGAACAATATATGATGATAGATATGAAATTAAAAGTAATGGAACACAGCATTTTACAAAAATTGCAAATAGAAAAGAGTAGTTTTCAAAAATTAGTTTTGCAATTAGATACATTAAGCCCTTTGAAAATTTTATCAAGAGGTTATGGAATTGTATATAAAGAGGAAAACAGAGTAAAAAACATTGCACAGTTAACTGTAAACGATAAAGTAACGATTCGCTTACAAGATGGAGAAGCAAAAGCAAAAATTATAGAAGAATAGAAAACTAAAAGAAGAGGAAAGAAAGGAGAAATATCAATTCGCAAAAATTGATATTAACCAATAAGATGAGTAAATCAACCAGAAATATTTTGATACTAGTTTTAATAGGATTATTAGTAATAGGAATAGCAGTGGCAGTATATGGACACTTAAAAACAGAACCAATAGAAGCAAATGTCAGTAAAGAGAATATTCTAGATAATGCAAATAAAGGTCTAGAAAACTTTATAAATGACATTTTTGATGAAAATGATATAGCAAATAATGAACAAAGTACTGAGGAAAAAAAGGAAAATCAAACTACTAGTACACAAAATCCTGGTACTCAAAATGATGTACAAGATACTAATATAGTAGAAAATCAAATAACTCCAGGAGAAAAGAAGGCCTTAGAATTTGTAAAAACAGAATGGAAAAAAGAGTGGGGAAGTTTAGAAGGAGTATCATTTAATAATGAAAGTATTCAAAGTGATGGAAAATATATTGTTTCTGTCAATGATAGTAAAACAACAAGAGTACTTCGTCGTTATATAGTAGATACGATTACAGGAGTAGTAGAAGAAAAGTAAAATGGGAGGAAAAAACTATATGGAAAATAAAGGCTTGCCTTTTGAGGAAGCTATGAAGCAATTAGAGAATGTTGCAGCAGAACTAGAAAAAGGTGATTTAAACTTAGATGAGTCAGTTGCAAAGTTCGAAGAGGGCATGAAACTATCTAAACAATGTAGTAAGTTATTAGAAGATGCAGAAAAAAGAATTACTATTCTATTAAAAGATGGAGATAGTGTTAAAGAAGAAAATTTTATACAGGAAGAGGAATAAAAGAAAATGCAGGGGATTGTTGCGTTTATTAGAGAATATAGATATATTATTGTGCCTTTTTTGGTATGGTTTGGAATTCAATTATTTAAATTTCTTTATGATATTGTAAAAGAAAAAAAATTTAACTTTAAAAGACTTATGCAAGCAGGAGGAATGCCAAGTTCACACTCAGCAGTAGTGGTAGCATTAACTACTATGATAGCAAAAGCGGAGGGATTAACATCTCCTTTATTTGGTGTATCCCTTATTTTTTCTTTTGTTGTTATGTATGATGCAGCAGGTGTAAGAAGAGCAGCAGGAAAACAAGCGAAGTTGTTAAATAAAATTGTAGAAACTCCAGGATTAAGTGGAGTAGAAGTTTCAGAAAGATTAGTGGAAGTTTTAGGACATACACCAGTACAAGTTTTTGTAGGTGCATTTATTGGACTAATTGTGGGAATAATCATTTAGTGTCAGGTTGGGGACGTTCCTTTTTCTGACAAAAGTGTCATACTGGGGACATACCTTGAAAAGATTAAAAGGAGGAACCTTAAATGGAAGATGTAGATATTGCAAGAAATACGAAGCTAGAAAGAATTTCTAAAATAGCACAAGACTTAGGAATTCAGGAAGAAGAATTAGAACAATATGGAAAATACAAAGCAAAGATTTCTCCAGAAGTATATAAGCGATTAGAGAATAAAGAAAATGGAAAGTTAATTTTAGTAACAGCAATTAATCCTACTCCTTTAGGAGAAGGAAAAACTACTATGGCAATTGGACTAGCTGATGGCTTAAGAAAAATAGGAAAAAAGGCAGTTCTTGCATTAAGAGAGCCTTCTTTAGGACCTGTGTTTGGAATTAAAGGTGGAGCTACTGGTGGAGGTCATAGCCAAATAGCTCCAATGGAAGATATCAACTTGCATTTTACAGGGGATATTCATGCTATTACTTCAGCAAATAATTTACTTTCTGCTATGATAGATAATCATATTTATTTCGGAAATGAGTTAGGTTTTGATAGAGTAGTATGGAAAAGATGTGTAGACTTAAATGATAGACAATTAAGAAAAGTAGATACAGGTTTATCAGAAGAAAAAAACATTGTACCAAGAATGGATGGATTTGATATTTCTGTTGCTTCTGAAATTATGGCAATTTTTTGCTTAGCAACTGATATAGAAGATTTAAAAAGGAGAATTGGAAATATTATTGTTGGTTATACTAAGGATAATAAACCAATTACAGCCAGAGATTTAAAAGCAGAAGGTAGTATGACTGTTTTATTAAAAGATGCAATCAATCCAAATTTAGTGCAAACTTTAGAAAAAACACCTGCAATTGTTCATGGTGGACCATTTGCTAATATTGCTCATGGTTGTAATAGTGTAATTGCTACAAAACTAGCTTTAAAATTAGGGGATTATGTTGTTACAGAGGCAGGATTTGGAGCAGATTTGGGAGCAGAAAAATTCTTAGATATTAAATGTAGAAAAGCAAATTTAAAGCCTGATGTGGTTGTTTGCGTAGCAACTATGAAAGCTTTGAAATATCATGGTGGAATGCCAAAAGAGGACTTAAATCAAGAGAGTGTAGAATATTTAGAAAAAGGTTTTGAAAACTTAGAAAGACATGTAGACAATTTGAAAAATCGCTATGGTTTAAATGTAGTAGTGGCAATTAATAAATATACACAAGATACAAAGGAAGAAGTAGAATTTTTACAAAATAAACTAAAAGAAAAAGAAATAGAATTAAGTTTAGTAGAAAGCTGGGAAAAAGGTGGAGATGGTGCTACTGATTTAGCAGAACAAATTGTAAGCTTAGTGGACAAACAAGAAGATTTCAAATTTGCATATGAACTACAAGAAAGTATAGAAAATAAAATTAAGGCTGTGGCACAAAAAGTATATGGAGCGCAAGATGTGGAGTATACTGAGGAAGCCAAAAAACACATTGAGGAAATTGAAAAATTAGGATATGGTAATTTACCAGTATGTATTGCAAAAACACAGTATTCTTTCTCAGATGACCCTAAAAATTTAGAATGTAAAGAGCCATTTAACATTCATGTACAAGATGTGGTGCTAAGAGCAGGTGCAGAATTTGTAGTAGTGCTAACAGGAAAGATTATGACAATGCCAGGTCTTCCAAAAGTTCCAGCTGCTGAGAAAATTGATTTAGACGAAAAAAATAATATTATAGGAATATTTTAAATTTGAATAAATACACCAATTCTGGTTAAAATAAACATAACAGATTTTAACGGAAAGTGGTGTATTTTTTATGTTCAAAAAAGTAGTTGAAAATAAAAGAAGAATGTGGGCAATGGTAATCATAACGCTAGCTTTTAGTGTATTCTTTTCCTATCATATTTTTATCAGAAATAGTCAAACAGAGGCATTATCTAAATATGGCTCTAGAGGTGATGAAGTAAGGCAAATTCAAACAAAATTAAAAAGATGGGGATATTACAGTGGAAATATTGATGGCATTTATGGAAGCCAAACACAAGCAGCTGTTAGATGGTTTCAGTCTAAAAATGGATTAACAGTAGATGGCATTGCAGGAAAAAATACCTTAAAAGCAATGGGAATTATGAATTCTAGTAATAGTTCCAGCTCAGGAGCTACTACTTCCAATGACCTAAACTTATTAGCAAGGCTTGTGTATGGAGAAGCGAGAGGAGAGCCATATTCTGGACAAGTTGCAGTAGCTGCAGTTGTATTAAACCGCGTAAGAAGTAGTTCTTTTCCGAATACTGTATCAGGAGTAATTTATCAAAGAGGGGCTTTTGATGTGGTATCAGATGGACAGATTAATTTAACACCAAATGATACAGCTAGAAAAGCTGCTCAAGATGCATTGAATGGTTGGGATCCATCTTATGGTGCAATTTACTATTTTAATCCAAGTACAGCAACGAATAAATGGATTTGGTCAAGACCAATGACAGTAACAATTGGTAGACATAGATTTTGTAAGTAGAAATAAAAAATGAAAATGTATTGATATTTTATGATATACATTGATAAAATGTTATGAAGATTGAAATGCAAAAGAAAAAGGAGGAAATGTATTAAAATGAAACAAAGATTAAGGAATTCTACTGGTATAACTCTAGTAGCCTTGGTAGTAACAATAGTAGTGTTATTGATTTTAGCAGGAATCACAATAATGTATACTATGGGAGATAATAGTATCTTCAAAAAAGCTCAAGAAGCAAAAGACAAAACAGAAGAAGCTGTAAAAAATGAACAAGAATATATGAATTCTATTGACAACATGGTAAATGGATATATTGATGGGACAGGGAATGGAGAAGGAAATACTACAACAGAACCAGAAAATCCATGGGAGAAAATAGATAGAATAGCGAAAGCAATAGCAAATGACGAAAGTATTACCAATAATTCAACACAAGCAACAGGCACAACGGAAAAAGGTGAAAGCTATGATATTAAAGTAGGAGATACTTTGGAAGTAGAATATAATGGAGAAATCAGAAGAGTAAGAATATTAGGATTTAAACATGACGATTTAGTAGACAAAACAGTGTATGGAGGAACACACGAAAAGGCAAGTATTAGTTTTGAATTTTTAGATTTCATGACAGGTAACACATATATGGCAATGAATACAACTAATACAAATACAAATGGTTGGGCGGCAACACAAATGAGAAAAGACCTAAACGGATACTCAAATGGAAATGCAACGCAAAGTGGAGCTATCGGAGGATTAGCAGCAAGTGAGGTAGTAAATGCAGGATATCAAAGTGGAGCATACGGATTTTGTATAGGAAGTGAAGGAAGTCAGTATAAATATTACCAAGGAGTAACAGAAGAATGGAATGGTATAAGTAAGGATTGCCAAAAGAGACCTAACTCTATAGAGGGAACGAATGATTGGTGGCTTCGTTCACCTTATTTTGACAGTAGTGATAGTTTCTGCGACGTTAAATATGATGGTGGTGCTAATGATAGTAGTAGTGCGCATTATAACAGTAGCGTGGCTCCCGGTTTTTGCATCTAGTGTAAAGGAATGCGGGACAGAGGCATGTAAATTTTTATGGAATTTGAAAATATTGAGGGCATGTAAAAATTTTTGTGTAATTTGAAAATATATTGAAAAAGAACTACCTTATGATAAAATAAATATCATAAGGTAGTTTGACTTTTGTGATTTTAAACTATATGTTAAAAATATTTTTCTAATTCTTCCCAAACTTTCTCTGTATAAACTTTTCGTTCACTAGAAAAAGGAAGGAAGGTCATATCTTTTAATGGATTTAATAATTCTTGTAAATGTTCTACTGTACTATCCACCTTAGTAATAGCAATTTTATCAGCTTTATTAGCAATTACTAAACAAGGTAGATTGGTTTTAAAAATATAATCATACATTAATTTATCATTCATTGTTGGCTCATGACGAATATCAATGACAAAAATAATTAAGGCAATCTTTTTACTTTTTTGTAAATATTCTTCAATAAAATTACCAATCTTAGCTTGCTCTTGCTTAGACATTTTACTATAGCCATAACCAGGTAAATCTACTAAGTAGAATAAGTTATCCATGTTATAAAAATTAATCTGTCTTGTTTTTCCAGGTTCACTACTAGTTCTTGCTAATTTTTTACGATTTACTAAAGTATTAATAAAAGATGATTTGCCTACATTAGATTTTCCTACGAGTACAATTTCAGGTAAGTCATCTTGTGGATATTGTTTTGGACTAACAGCAGATACAGTTAATACTGGATTTTTAATTAGCATAAGTTCTCCTTCTATTTTTCTATTTTTTAGGCATCAACACTTTTGTTCCACCCATATATGGCCATAATACTTCAGGAATTGTAATGCTTCCATCTTCTTGATAATGATTTTCTAAAAATGCAATTAACATACGAGGAGGAGCAACTACTGTATTATTCAAAGTATGTGCATAATAATTTCCTTTTTCTCCTTTAACACGAATACCTAAACGTCTAGCCTGAGCATCTGTTAAGTTAGAGCAACTACCTACTTCAAAATATTTTTGTTGTCTTGGGCTCCAAGCCTCAACATCACAACTTTTAGCTTTTAAATCAGCCAAATCACCACTACAACACTCTAAAGTACGAACTGGAATATCCATACTTCTAAATAACTCAACTGTATAAGACCATAATTTATCATACCATTCCCAACTATCTTCTGGCTCACAAACAACTATCATTTCTTGTTTTTCAAATTGATGAATACGATAAACACCACGCTCTTCAATACCATGTGCACCTTTTTCCTTTCTAAAACAAGGAGAATAAGATGTCATAGAATATGGAAGCTCGCTTTTTGGAAGTAATTGCTCTTTAAATTTACCAATCATAGAGTGTTCACTAGTACCAATTAAATACAAGTCTTCCCCTTCGATTTTATACATCATAGCATCCATTTCTTCAAAGCTCATAACGCCAGTTACTACATTGCTACGAATCATAAAAGGTGGAACACAATAAGTAAAGCCTTTATTAATCATGAAATCTCTTGCATAAGAAATTACCGCTGAATGAAGTCTTGCAATATCCCCCATTAAGTAATAAAAACCATTACCAGCAACTCTACGAGCACTATCTAAATCAATACCATTGAAACTCTCCATAATATCTGTATGGTAAGGAATTTCATAATTTGGTACAACTGGTTCTCCAAACTTTTCAATTTCCACATTTTCACTATCATCTTTTCCAATAGGAACAGACTCATGAATGATATTAGGAATTTTCATCATTCTTTCTTTAATTTGATTAGCAAAATCTTCTTCCAAAGCTTCATTTTCTGTTAAACTTTGATTAATCTCTTGCACTTTTGTTTTTATCTTTTCAGCTTCTTCCTTTTGCCCTTGTTTCATCAAATTACCAATTTCACTACTTAGCGAATTACGACTGCTACGCAATTCATCACCTTTCAAAGTAGCTTCACGTTTCTTTTTGTCTAACTCTAAAACTTCGTCAACAAGCACTAATTTATGCTCTTGAAATTTTTTCTTCATGTTTTCTTTTACCAATTCTGGATTTTCTCTTAACAATTTAATGTCAATCATTCAAATAACCTCCTTCTAATTTGTCGCACTTGGGGACGTTAGTTTATGCGACATTATTTTTATATTAGTTAAACTAACAACCCAAAAATGCCATGTGTTTTCCGTATAACAAACAAAAATCCCCGCCCAAAAATAAGGGCGAGGTATATTTCTCACGGTACCACCTTAATTATTTGCAAAATAGAATAACCTTATGTTATAATAACCAAACACAAGAAAACTAAATAGCAAATATCTTGTAATGCTGATAACCAAGCATCAAACGGTTTTGCTCTTCACAAAAAACTTTGAGAGTGGATTCATAAGAACTTTTAAACTATTTTCACCAACCATAGTCTCTCTAATTAAAAGAAATTTACTACTAATCTCTCATCCATGTTTTTAATATTATGTTACTTATTGTAACACCATATTCTCAAAAAATCAATAATTTAGAAATAATTTTATGAATTGTATGAAAATTTTTAACAGAGGGTAAAATTAAAAAAGAAAAGGAGCAAAGGAAAAGATATGGAAGTTACATGGGAATTTATTAAATTTATATTCTATTCTGGGCTAATTGTAGTCATTTCGAAATATGCCTTAGTTCCAGTTTTAAGAAAATTAGCAGAAAGCTTAAATTTAAAACCTAAAACCGTAGGAAATATTGCAGGGATTGCTACTTCTGTACCAGAACTATTAACTGTTTCTTTTTCAGCAGTTACAGGACTAATTAGTGCTAGTGCATATAATATTATTAGCTCTAACATCATTAATAGTATACAATACTTATTTGCTATTTTCATGAACAAAAATCAAAAGCATTTGCGAAATAGAGCATTAAAAATAGACTTAGTTTTAGTAGCATTAACAATTGTCATTCCTATTATCATGATAGCAATAGATATGGAATTTTCGATTAGCATTGTTCCTGCATTTATATTACTATTTGTGTTTTTCTACTTCATTAATCATAACAGCCATAAGGTGTATTTGAATAAAATAACAGAAGAAGAGCGAAAAATTGAAGAGGAAGAGAAATGGGTAAGAGGTAAAAAGAAGATTATGCTAAAATATACAATATTACTTCTTATCATAAGTATTTTGCTATATGCAATTGGAAACTCGCTAAGTAATACACTAGAGAACTTATGCTTACAGTTTCAAATTCCACAACTAGTAATAGGCATTCTGTTAGGTTTTATCACTAGTATTCCAGAGCTGATTACTTTTTTTGAAGCACAAAAACATCATAAACAACAAGAGAATGGAGAAGATGGTGTAATAGAAGCAACTAGTAATCTTTTAACTTCTAACATTTTAAACTTATTTGCTATACAATCTATTGGAATTTTAATATTTCACTTTTTTGGAGGATAATAATTACAATTTTTTCCTAATTCTGAATAGAAATAGAAAAAATGAATAAAATTTTATTAAATATTCAGAGTAGAAAGGAAAAAATATGGAAGGATACTTAAAAGAAGAGAAAATTTCTGATAAAACAGAAGAAGAGAAAAAAGTTGAGCTTATTATGAGCGTTTTAAAAACAAAGAGCGAGCTAGATTTAGCAATTAAAAATTTCGAAACAGCAGAAAAAGGATTAGTAGATTACTACACTTATCAGATTAAAGCAAGTAAGAGCAAATTAGATTTTTTAGTAAGTAAAGCAAGGGATAAGGGAATTTCACTCAATATGATACAAGAATTATATTTTAGAAGAAATCAGGTAGGATAAGTTATATTTGTCCAAGTTTTGTCATAACTATTAGTAAAAGGTAGGGTGATAAAACTTGGATTTTTCTACGGTTATGATTATTGTAGGATGTATGATTGGTTTATGGATTGTAGGAAAAATATTTTCTATTCCATTAAAAGCGATTTTTAAATTAGTAATGAATTCTATTTTAGGAGGACTTCTCATTTTTATAATTAATCTAATAGGAGGAGCATTTTCATTTCATATTGGGCTTAATGTAGGTACATCACTTTTAGTAGGTATTTTAGGAATACCACGGTGCTATTTTATTAATTATATTGAAAATATTTATATAAAAAACGAGCAGGAAGGGCAAAGCCCTTCCTGCTCATTGGTGCTTATTGTTTTACTTCTCAATAAAGCGAGGAATCCGCTTAAACGGCTTTTTCTGCCGTTGATGCTGTTGCTGCTTCCTCACCATCTGGACATAGCCCTTGCACGCAGTAGTGCGAGAGGGAATCCGCCCCATGGGTTCGAAAGCAGGAGCTGCTGCGTCACGCTTGATCTGGTCAACGACCGATTGCGTAGACATACCGAAGATGACTGAAAGTTCCCGCGTAGGATCCATAAAACTAACCTCCAAAATTTATACTATTGCACTAAGCAATTGTACCCACTATTATATATCAAAAAGGAAGAAATGTCAAAGTGATAGTAAGGGAAGTAAGAAAAGAAAACACTTTAAAAAAATACTTGACAAAACAAAAATTTGGTATATAATAGCAATATACAAACAATAATTCGTATAAAAGGAGGCTGTTATGATAACCACTTTACATATTGAAAATGTAGGAATAATCAACGATTTGTCCATTAATTTGAATGAGGGCTTTAATGTATTAACAGGTGAAACAGGAGCTGGTAAAACATTAATTATTGGCTCACTTGCTATTCTAGCAGGAGGTAGATTTTCTAAAGAGATGATACGAAATGGAGAAAACTATTCTTTCATTGAGGCTAATTTTTATTGTCCAAATCATGAGCAATCTATAGAAGGAAATATCATTATTTCAAGAGAGATACATAGTAATGGTAGAAGCTCTTGTAAAATTAATGGGCGTTTAGCAACAGTCAACGAATTAAAAGAATTAATGTCACAAATTATTGATATTCATGGGCAACATGATAGTCAACTTATTTTAAACCAAGCAAAACATATCACTTACTTAGATAGTTTTATAGGAAAAGAACTAGAAAAGGAATTAAACAGCTATCAAGAGAAGTTAAGAGAATACAAGAATTTGAAACAAGAACTAAAAAATACCTATGGAGAAGAACAAGAAAAAGAAAGAAGACTTGACTTACTTCGCTATCAAGCAGAAGAAATAGAAAATGCTAAATTAAAACCTACAGAAGAAACAGAATTGGAAGAAAAACATAAAATGATGCAAAATGCAGAAAAGTTAAAAGAAAATTTAACACAAATTGATAATGAACTAAATGAAGTTGCAGTAACAGCAATTAGCAATGCTATTCGTAGTTTAGAAAAAATTCAAGATTGTGGTCAAGAATATGACGAAAAGTTAAGCATTTTAAAAAGCAGTTATTATGATATCCAAGAATTAGCAAGAGATTTTAGCAGTATGAAAGAAAATATTGACTTTGATGATACTCAAAGAAACAAAATTGAAAGTCGTTTAGACTGTATTTACTCTTTAAAAAGAAAATATGGAAATACCATAAAAGAAATACTAGCATATGGAGAAAAGGTAGCAGAAGAAATTCATAAAATTGAAAATTTAGACGAATATCATACTAAAATAAAGAAACAAATAGAACAGCTCAAAGAACAAATGCAAGAAATTGCAACTAGAATGAGTAAATTAAGAAAACAATATGCCAAAGTACTATCTGAAAAAGTGAACAATCAACTAAAAGAATTAGAAATGATAAACGCTAAATTTGAAGTACAAATACTAGAGGAGAATAGCTTTAATGAAAATGGAACAGATAATGTAGAATTTATGATTTGTACCAATGTAGGAGAAGGAATGAAACCACTTAGCAAAATTGCATCAGGTGGAGAAATGGCAAGAATCATGCTTGCTATCAAAAATGTTCTAGCAGATGTAGATGAAGTAGGAACATTAGTGTTTGACGAAATAGATACTGGAATTAGTGGAAAAGCAGGACAAGCAGTAGGAGAAAAGATGAAAGAGATTGCGAAAAACCATCAAGTCATTTGTATTACGCATTTACCAGCTATTGCAGCAAAAGGAGATTATAATTACTATATTCATAAACAGACAAAAGAAAATAAAACATATACCAATATCAAACAACTAAACGAAGAAGAAACTATTGAAGAAATTGCAAGAATTTCTTCAGGAGAAATTACTGAAATTGCAAAAGCACATGCAAAAGAGCTAAGAAAAGCTAGTTAAGAAGGATATCAAAATATCGTATTGACAGAGTTTTGCGAATTACATATAATAGAATTGTCCAAGGCAATTCAGGAGTATCAAAACAATAAAGAAAATGAGATGTTACAATGGATGATGTTTTTGGATAATCCAGATAATGAGGAGATAGTAGCCATTATGGAAGAAAATAAAGATATCAAAGAAGCTAAAAAGAATTAGACAAAATAACGCAAGACGAAATCTTATGGAAAGAAGCCTTTGATATTGAAATTACAAGAATGGACAATGAACAATTTCTTGAAGATGCTGAAAATAGAGGAATAAAAAAAGGAATACAGCAAGTCAGAAGTGAAGCAAAATTAGAAACTGCCAAGAAGATGTTAGAAGAAAAAGCATCTATAGAATTCATTATAAAAGTGACAGGTCTGACTAAAGAAGAAATTGAAGAACTAAAATGATTTATTATTAAATAGAAAAAGTATTATCACAAGTAGCGACAGGCGAAAGGGATAATGCTTTTCATTTTAAATACTTCTAATCATTATTCTATACCTCATTCATAATTATGAAAAAATTATTAAGTAAAGAGTAAAAATATATATTGACATATTATAAAACAATATGTTATAAAATAAGAAAAGAGTATTTAGAATAAAATGAAACAAAAATGTAAATACTAAAAGTACACAGGAGGAAATGAAAAAATGAGAGAAAAAAATTTAAACCTTGAAACAGCTGAGGCTGTATATATACACAAGTAATTCTATAAAAAATAATAGAAAGAGTAAATTAGCGAATAACCAGAGTAACCTAGTTGTATGTATCAAACATAGTACAACAGGTATTACTCTGGTTGCTTTGGTTGTAACAATAGTTGTTCTTTTAATTCTAGCAGGTATTACACTTACTTATGTTATGGGAGATAATAGTGTGTTTAATAGAGCATCAGATGCAAAATTAAAGACAGATATAGCAAATTGGAAAGAAAAGTTAGAATTAGCCAAAGGACCAGTAATCATAGATGGATTAGGAACCTTTGATCCAGACAAATATTTTGAATATATAGAAGAACAAGGAATTATTGAAGACAAAGAAACAGATGTAGAAGACAATGAAGATGGAACATATGAAGTAACAACAAAGCCAGGCTATATATATCAAATAGAATTAGTACCAACAAAAGAAAATCCAAAAGATGCAGAAATAGAATATGTAGGACAAGCAGGAGAGCTACCACCTAAAATTATAAAATTAACATTAACAGAAAGCGATGATAAAACAAGTGCACAAGTTAGTATAGAGGTAAAAAGAGGAGAAGGAGCGACATATAAATATTACTGGAAAGAAGCAGGAGGAGAATATGGAACAGCATTTTATACAGGAGCAGAACTAACTCAAACAATAACAGGTTTAAATTTGAACGAAAAAACATATATTGTAAAAGTAGAAGCAAGTAATGAAAATGGAATGACATACAAAGAAGAAAAAATGGGAATAATACTAAGTGATGGATTATTACAAAAAATTGCTAAAATAGAAGAGAGTGGAGTCCAAACCGTAAGTATAACAGGAAAAAATGCAAATGGAAAGCCAGAAGAAGTGACATATTCTTTGAACGTTATGATATATAAAGGAGATTTGACATTAGATGGTGAGGCACTAGTTGATGGATCTACTTTGAGTAATAAAGTGTATTCTTTTGGAAGTGCAGAAGACGTTTCAAATGGAACAGAAAGAGATGCTCAAAATACAGTAGTATTAAAAGTAGAAGGAGACCTAACAATTAATTCAGGGGTAACATTAACATCAGTTGCAAATGCCCAAGGATATGGAGGACCAAAAGGAATGATAGTATATTGTACAGGGAAGTTGACAAATGATGGAACAATCAGTATGACAGCAAGAGGAGCAAGAGCAGAAGGACAAAATGTATATTTATATAAAAATGCAAATAATTCATTTGAATATGTTCCAAGTGTTGGTGCTACGGGGGCTGTTACTGCATCTGTAAACGGAAAGTCTAATGCAGCTGGGCTTGCTGGAGCAAATGGATTATCTGGATCAGGGAGACAAACAGGAGGAGGAGGCTCAGGGTCTGCACTATCTTATAGTTGGGAAGCTTGGACGGGAGCAGGAGGCACTGGTACTTCCTACTCGGGGGGACCTGGTGGTGGTCGGTTCGAGTAATGGATTGAATTTTACTGATATTGTTAAAGGTGGAGTAGGTACGAATGATGGTAAGAATGGCGGTAATGGTACTGCTAACGACGACAGTCATTCAAGTGGTGGTGCGGGAAATCCGGCAGGTTCTAATTCGAATGCTACTTTTAATTATGCAACATTTAAAGATTATTGTGGGACGGGTGGTTTACTCGTTATCTATGCGAATGACTTCTGCAATAAAAGTGTTATTGAATCAAATGGTACAAAAGGACGGATCTACAACAGATACGGGAGGTGCAGGAGCGGGATCTGGAGGTGGAAGTATCAATATATTTTATCATACGAATACATCTAGTTCTACAACAATGAATGTTAAAGGGGGTGTTGGAGGTACACGACCATCTAATTCTTTCTATAAGCGGTGCCCCTGGAGGTAGTGGTGGCTCTGGATCAGTAACAAAAGGTTCTATTGCATCTGGTAGTTTTGTAAAACAATAATCTAATGTTCTCAATAAGATTTTATAAAATATCATAAAGAGGTTTTTATGAGAGAAAAAGTAAAGAAGATGAACTGATAGAATAAATAACAAAAAGAGTATGCCATGAATTTTGTATAAATTCATGACATACTCTTTTTTATACTTATTCCACAGTAACTGACTTTGCTAAGTTTCTTGGCTTATCTACATCTAACCCTTTGGTTTTAGAAATATAATAAGCAAGTAATTGAAGAGGTACAACAGAAAGAATAGGAGAGATTAAACTATTCGTCTCTGGAATGCGAACAACGTAATCAAAGCTTACATTCGTTAAATCTTGGTTAGTAACCACTAATGTTTTAGCACCTCTTGATATTACTTCTTGAATATTACTAATTGATTTTGGTGTTAATTCTGGGTTGGTTAAAACTCCAATAACAGTAATACCATTTTCAATTAAAGCAATAGTTCCATGTTTTAATTCACCAGAAGCATAAGCCTCAGAATGGATATAAGAGATTTCTTTTACTTTTAAAGAACCTTCCATGGCTACATGGTAATCAGAGCCTCTACCTAAGAAATACATGTCATGTTCTGTATAAATCTTTTCAGCAATATCTTTTAAAGTTTTTTCTTCTTCTAATACAGTTTCAAGTTTTGCTGGTAAGCCAGAAATTTCAGTTTTTAATTTCTCTAATTTTGCTTCTTCATAGCTTCCTAAAAGTTCTGCGAAATAAACAGCTAAAACAGTTAGTAAAACTACTTGAGAAGTATAGGCTTTTGTAGAAGCAACTGCAATTTCAGGTCCTGCATAAGTATAGACAGTATAGTCTGCTTCACGAGTAATAGAACTTCCAATTACATTAGTTACTGCCAATGTTTTAGCACCTTTGTGTTTTGCTAATTTTAAAGCTGCTAAAGTATCTGCTGTTTCCCCAGATTGACTAATATAAATACATAAAGTTTTTTCATCTATGATAGGATCACGGTAACGGAATTCTGATGCAATATCCACTTCTACTGGAATTTTGCAAAGTTTTTCGATTGCATCTTTTCCTACTAATCCAGCATGCATTGCTGTACCACAGGCTACAATATAGATTTTATTTAAACTTTGTAAATATTCTTTCGTAATGGCTAAATCTTCAAAAGAACATTTTTCTCCTAAATTTAATCGGTTCTTAATTGTCTCACGAATAGCCATTGGTTGTTCATGAATTTCTTTTAACATAAAGTCTTCATAACCATTTTTTTCTGCAGCAGTAGCATCCCATTCTATTACTTTTACTTCTTTAGCATGTTCTACTAAATTGCTATCATAAAATTGAACATGGTCTTGATAAACAACAGCATATTCGTTATCTTCTAATAAATAGAAGTCCTTAGTATAAGCCAAAACAGCTGGAATGTCAGAAGCCACATAATTTTCTTCTGTTCCCTTTCCAAGAACAAGAGGGCTATCTTTTCTAACCACAACTACTCTATCAGGGAATAGGTTTGAAATAACTTCTAAAGCATAACTTCCTTTTAAGTCATTGACTGCTGCATGAATAGCACCTAAAAAGGTATCTTCACAGTCTACACCTTTTGTATAATGGTAATGAATTAAGTTAGGGATTACTTCTGTATCTGTTTGAGATAAGAAATGATATCCTTTTTCTGTTAAAAATGCTCTTAATTCATTATAGTTTTCAATAATTCCATTATGAACTACTGCAAATTGATTGCTATTGTCCATATGTGGGTGAGAGTTTTCCATAGATGGCTTCCCGTGAGTTGCCCATCTCGTATGAGCAATACCAATAGAAGATTCTAAATCATTAATTCCTGGCATATTATCTAAATTAGCAACTCTGCCCTTATCTTTTTTTACAACAATTTTATTATTTTCTAAAACAGCAATTCCTGCTGAGTCATATCCACGATATTCTAAGCAATGTAAGCCATTAACAAGTACTGGAACAGCCTTTTTATTGCCTATATAACCTACGATTCCACACATATTTAATTCCTCCTTAAAATAAAGGAAAGAACGCAAACTACATTACCCTATTAGATTTGTTATCACATTACTGTGAACTTTTGTCTAATATTTCATGGTAGTAATGAATACCATAGGACCATCCGCCGAGTCTTTCGATAAATCCTATCCTCGTCAACAAGAAATACTTTTCTCGTCCAGGCGCTGTATCAACTAAAACTATCCTCCTTTTACTAAAATACTAATTTGCATCATTTCCAATAGTATTATATTACTACAAAAGTCAAATTGTGTCAAAAAAATAGGGGGACAAACCCTGTTTTAGATTAAAATAGGAGATTTTATCATAGAATCATGCAGGAAAAAATTAAATTGTAAAACTACAAAAAATGTGCTAAAATAGATACAGCAAAGAAGCGGAGGAAGTTATGTTTTGTATTGAAGAAGAACTAAAGAAGCTACCAAACAAACCAGGTGTATACATTATGAGAGATAAAGAAAATCATATTATCTATGTAGGAAAGGCAATTTCTTTAAAAAATAGAGTAAGGCAATATTTTAGAAAAAACAATAAAACCAAAAGAATTGAAAACATGGTAGCCTTAGTAGACCATTTTGAATACATTGTAACAGACAATGAATCAGAAGCTTTGATTTTAGAATGTAACTTAATCAAGAAGAATATGCCAAAATTTAATGTGCTTCTAAAAGACGACAAAACATACCCATATATTAAAGTAACTGTAAAAGAAGATTTTCCAAGAGTTTTTACCACCAGAAAAGTGTTAAATGACGGAGCCAGATACTTTGGACCATATGCGAATACGGGAGCCGCAAATGAAATGTTAGATTTTATTCGTACAAGATATCAAATTAGACAATGCAAAGTATTCAAAAGTAGAACAAGACCATGTTTGAATTACCAAATCAAAAAATGTAGTGCACCTTGTAGTGGCAAAATTTCAAAAGAAGAATATAGAGAAGAGATTAATCAAATTATTGGATTATTAGAGGGGAAAACTGCTAATATAGTAAAACAATTAGAAGAAGAAATACAAAAGGCAGCAGAAAAGTTAGAATTTGAAAAAGCAGCACAGCTAAGAGATAAAAAATTTGCTATAGAGCGTATTACAGAAGAAAAACAAAAAGTATCTAATTTATCAGAAAATAATATAGATGTAATAGGATTAGCAAGAAGTCCATTTCATATTTGCTTAGAGTTATTCTTAATTCGAAATAGCAAAATGGTAGAAAGACATCACTATTTCTTAGATGATTTGCAAGACGAAACAGACAAAGAAATTTTGTCTAGTTTTCTAAAACAACATTACATGAACGAAATAGTATTTCCTAACAAAATTATGATAAAAGAAGAAATTGAGGATAAAGAACTATTGCAAGAATGGCTTAGCCAAATGGCAGAAAGAAAAGTTGAAATTAAAGCACCACAAAAAGGTGAAAAATTAAGATTAGTAGAAATGGCTGAAAACAATGCGCAAATTACTTTAACTAATAAAGAAAAAGAAAAATACCAAGCGGTGAAAGAACTACAAGAAATATTACATTTGAAAAAAGTACCAAGAAAAATTGAAGGATATGATATTTCAAATCTCTCAGGACAATTTATTGTAGCTTCTATGTGTGTATTACAAGACGGAGAAGTGAAGAAATACTTATCTCGCAATTTTAAAATCAAAACGGTATTAGGACAAGATGACCCTAGATGTATGAATGAAGTGATTTCGAGAAGATTAAAACATTCTATTGGTAAAACAGATGAAGCATTTGGAGATTTACCAGATGTTATCTTTGTAGATGGTGGAATTACACAAATTCATGCAGCCAAACAAGCTGTAGCAGAATTAAAACTGAAATTACCAATTTATGGAATGGTAAAAGATGATAAACACTCTACAAGAGCTTTAATTAATGAAAACAGAGAAGAAATACCTTTATCAGAAGAACTAATGAAACTGATTACCTATTTTCAAGATTGCATTCATGATAAGGCGATTAGTTATCATAGGAAATTACGTGATAAAGAAATGACAAAATCTGAATTAGATATCATAGAAGGAATAGGGGAAACAAGAAAAAATGCACTATTCAAAAAATTTGGTAGTGTAGCGAAAATAAAAGAAGCAAGTGTAGAAGAAATAGCAGAAGTTTCAGGAATTAATTTAGAATTAGCAGAAAAGATAAAATTATCATTATAAAACATAGCAAATTTACTCTAAAAAACAAGAAAAATGACATACGATTTTAGTCATAATTCTCGAATAGCAAACATATATTAATAACATAGGAGGGGAATTATGGAGTATACAAAAGATATGATTTTACAGGTGCGTTATGGAGAGATTAATCGTACCTTAAAAAACAAAAAAGAAAAGAGGACAAGCAAGTTTTTAGAGGGAATACAAAAACATAAGTTAATGACTACAGCAGTAATTTCTGCAATTATATTTATTAGCATTGATATGATTTTAGTAAGTAATTTTGTGCGTATTCTTAGTATAGTTTAGCAAAGAAAATAAATATTGTAATACAATTTTTATGAGATAAAGTACAAAGAAGTATGGTGAATTGAAAGGATATAGTAATGGAAGTAGCAAGAGAATGGAAAGATTACGAAATATTAGATATGGCAAATGGAGAAAAATTAGAAAGATGGGGAGATATTATTTTAGCTAGACCAGACCCACAAATTATCTGGAATAGTCCGTCTTTCCCAGAAAAGTGGAAAAAAGCCCATGCAAGATATCAAAGAAGTAATACTGGTGGTGGAGCATGGAGTTATCAAAAAAAGATTCCAGAAAGTTGGAAAGTGCATTACAAAGACTTAAGCTTTCTAATTAAACCAATGGGATTTAAACATACAGGTTTGTTTCCAGAACAAGCTGTTAATTGGGATTGGATGATACAAAAAATCCAAAATGCAAATAGAGAAATAAAAGTATTAAATTTATTTGCTTATACAGGGGGAGCTAGTGTAGCATGTAGCTACGCTGGTGCCTCTGTTTGCCATGTAGATAGCTCAAAAGGAATGGTAAGCTGGGCAAAAGAAAATATAGCAGCATCAGGCTTGCAGGACAGACCAGTGAGATATATTGTAGATGATGTAGTCAAATTTGTAAATCGCGAAATTCGTAGAGGACATACTTATGACGCTATTATTATGGATCCACCATCTTATGGAAGAGGAGCCAATGGAGAAGTTTGGAAATTCGAAGAAAATTTACCAGAATTAATAGAACTATGTAGCAAAGTACTTTCAGATAAACCACTATTCTTTTTAATCAATTCTTATACAACAGGAATTTCTAGTATGGTATTAGAAAATTTACTAAATTTAAGTATTACCAAAGAACATAAAGGTAAAGTATCTCATGGAGAAATAGGATTACCTATGATAAACTCAAAACTCATACTTCCTTGCGGAATTTATGGAAGGTGGGAGAGCTAATGTCGCACTTGGGGACGTTAGTTAAGTGCGACATGTGTCCCCTAGTGCGACACTCTGAAAGGAGCAAGAAATGCAGCAATTAAAAGTAATTTATGAAGATAATCACATAATTGTAGTAGAAAAGCCAGTGAATATTCCTTCACAAGGAGATAAAACAGGAGATATTGACTTACTTACCATGGTAAAACAATATATCAAAGAAAAGTACCAGAAGCCAGGGAATGTATATGTTGGCTTAGTACATAGACTAGATAGACCAGTAGGAGGAGTTATGGTATTTGCCAAAACTTCAAAGGCAGCAGGACGACTAAGCAATCAGGTAAGAGAAAAACAATTTCAAAAAACGTATTTAACCATAGTAAATGGAAAAATGGACCAAAAACAAGATACATTAGAAGACTATTTATTAAAAGATGAAAGAAATAATAAAAGTAAAGTGGTAAAAGAAGGAACAAGAAATAGCAAGTTGGCGATTTTAGATTATGAAGTACTAAAATATGAGCAAGAATTAGAATTATCTGTTTTAAAAATACATCTACATACAGGTAGACACCACCAAATTAGAGTACAACTATCTTCCAGAAATCATAGTATTTATGGAGATCAGAAGTATGGAGGAAGAGGACATGGTAAACAATTAACACTTTGGGCATATGAATTGCAAATTATTCATCCAATTAGTAATGAAAAGATGACTTTTTATTCTTTACCAGAAAAAATAGGAAGTTGGAAAATACTAGAAGGTATACAACTTGCAGAGAGCATATAGTTTTAGACTATATGCTTTTTACATTAAAAAAAATAAAATAATTTATCTTAATATCTAAAGTGGAAACTTAAGAATAAAAGTAAACTAAAATTTATGAAAGTGGAAAAAATCGATAAGAAAAATAAAACGATATTTTTTACATTATATTTTATACCTTTCTGTAATGATGTCGAAAAAAGAAGAAAATCTGATTTAAAATAGTTATGACATCAAGAGAGAGGTAAATGAAAATGATAGATAAATTTTGTGACTGGATTACTGAGAAAATAAAAGGGAAAATGCCAGAAATGGATGAAGAAAAAGAAGCAGTAATCAATTTTGGAGTAAGATTATTATTTGGTGAAATACCAAAAATTATAGCATTATTTATTATTGGATTCCTATTACAAATTGGGTGGTATTCACTTTTAATCTACTTTTTGCTAGCACCATATCGTGGTTCTACAGGTGGATTTCATCTAAAAACTCATTGGGGTTGCATGTTAAGTAGCATTGTACTTTATATTGTACCAATTCTAATGGCAAAATATATTCCTATATCACAAGAATATATTGTTTATATTATGGTTGGAATAATAGGAACATTAAGTAGTATTTTCATTTTCAAATATGCTCCAGCAGATACAGAAAACATTCCAATTTTAAGCAAACAAGAAAGAAAAACAAAAAGAATAAAGTCATATATTTCACTAGGAATTTTGCTAACCATTATTATTTTTGTTCCAGATAAGATAGTAAGCTATATGCTACTATATGGAATGTTTTTACAAGATTTAACCTTAACACCGATAGCCTATAAGTTAACAAAAAACAAATATAGCTATGAAGTATATACAGAAGGAACAGCCTAAATTCGGTAATTTTGCATTAGCCGGCAATGCATGATTATATAAACTTATGAATAAGTAAGGAGGAATACAAATGTTAAAATTATTAGCTAAAGTAGCTGAAAGATATGCTAAATCAACAAACAGTGCATGTTTTCTTATGGGGCTTTTACATCAACCAAAGATGCCTGCATCATTAATCAAAAAAGATTAGTTAATGAAAAAAGAAAAGTATAAATAATTCGCACACAAAAAATAAAAAAGTTAAATAAAAAATATATAATATTTCCTTAAAACATAAAAATTGACAAAAAAAGTAGAGGTCTGATACACACTCTACTTTTTTTAGTTCTAGGAACTTACATGATAATGTAAGTGGCATAGAAATAAATTATGCAGACATTAGTCTGCGTTTTTAGCTCTATGAATTTAATAATAGATTTCAAATTGTTGTCTAAAATATTCAGCATCTTTGGTTGTGAATAAGTTTAAGTTATTATTTCTTTTCAAAATTTGTCTTACTTCCCATAATCCAAGTCCACTATTCGTTTTTCTTGATTTCGTAGAATAAGATTTTTCAAAAATCTTTTCTGTATTAATCGTTTTATCTAAGTAAGTATTTTCAATTACCATAAGAAAACGATGTCTAGAATCTTCTTTACGAAAAGTAACATGAATAATTTTATCTTTACATTCAATGGCAGCTTCAATAGCATTATCCATTAAAATACCTAGAATTCTTGTAAACTCATAAATTTTTAAATAATGTTCTAAATCATTTAAGTCCATAAAAATGCCTAAATTAATTTGAATACCATTTTCATCAGCACGGTGATATTTAGCTGCCATAACATTATAAATAGCAGGATTATTAATAACAGTTGGACTTAAGGCAGTTAAGTTATTAACACGGTTACAATCTTGTAATAATTGACGATAATATTTTTCGAGTCCTTCTAAATCTTTTTTATCAATGTAACCACCAAGACCTTGTACAATATTGTGAAAATCATGTTTGAAACCTCTCATATTATCATGTAACAAGATTAAAGTTTTATTATATAATTGAGCTTCTTCTAAACTTTGAGAAGTAGTATTCAATTTATTCGTGTTAATTAAACTATACATACTAATAAAGAAATAAGCAGATAAACTTAAAATACTAAGTATAGTAATTGCAACAGGCATTTTATCACTATAAAATGCTAATATATAAAATTGGGAACAAATAGAGATAATACCTAATATAGCATTTATAATAAATAGTATTCTATTTTTCTTTGTCATATTTTCTAAACTAATATGAAATTTACAATAACGAATAATTCTGTATAATAAGTAAGTGCAAAAATAAATACCAACAGTAAAAATAATCCTATAGAAAGGTGCAGTCATAATTAATTCATAAGAAATATGCAGAGCGGTAAAACAGAGTCTAAATATAAACTGTTCTAAAATACTAACAAGGGATAATCCAATAAATTCAGCAATAAAAGACTTAATCCAAGAAGTGTTCAAAATAAACTTGATTAAAATTAACATAAAAGCTAAATTCAATACACTGCCATATGGATCAGGAATGAAAGTTCTAATAATATAACCAATAATTCCCCAAACAAGAACATAAAGAACTTTTCTTTTTCTAGTCGTTTTAATATCTAAAATAGTAGTGAACAATAACATATTCACTATAGCATCTACAAAGTAAATAGGAAAACATAAAATAGTAGTTAATATTTCATTTGGTGTTGTTAACGCTGTCCACACAGTTTGGAATATTTCCATAGTTTAATACCTCCATTAATTGGCTTTTATATTTAGGACCAATATAACATTTTAAATCCTGATTATTGTTAAGAAAAATAGAATTATTTGTAATATCGATGTCGGTTATTTTCTTTGTATTAACAATATAAGATTTATGACACTGTACAAATTGGTGTGGTAACTGAGGAAGAATTTTCTTAAAAGAGCTATAGCTTTCATAATCTCTTGTGTCGGTGTGAAAAATAACTTTCATGCCATCTTTTTGAATATATTGAATTCCATCTTGCTTAATAATAGTTTTATTATTATCTAACCTTACAAATTGGGTATCGTCTCCAAACATATCATCAACTAAACGATCTATAGTGTCTAATAATCTTTCTATAGTAACAGGTTTGGATAAATAATCAAAAGTTTTGTATTTATAAGCAATCAAACCATATTCTAAATGACCAGTAGTAAAAATAATATAAACATTTTTATCTTGTTTCCTAATTAAATTAGCTAAGTCTAATCCCGTTACTTTGGCTTTCAAATCGATATCTAAAATAACAACATTAACAGAGTGATGCTTAACATAATTGACTAAATCGCCAGGTTCTGTAGTGCTTAAGACAATTTGCGCCTCTAAACCTCTAGCTATAAAAGCAGATTCTAAAAGTTTTTCTAATCTATTAAGGGCATTCGAATTATCATCGCATATTACAAAATCTAACATTAATTTTATCCTCCGTATCTATTATATAATTAGAAATACTCTAAATAAAAAAGTTCGACAAAAAAGAACGACATTACCTAAATTTTTCCAATTATAGTATAAATATAATCTAAAAGAAAAACAATGTCAAGATGTTTTGAAAAAAATATTTTTATGTCGAATATAAAAGAAAAAGGTAGAAATAAAAAGTAAAAAAATGGTAATTAGAGGGTAAAGAATTACTGCATATATTAAGCTTTAAGTTAATAAACAAAGTTCTAGTAATAACTTATGAAATTTTTCATAAAATGAAACAAAGTGAGTAGAAAGGATGATTTTATGAAAAGAATACTCCAAGATAATGTAAAGATAGTTACTGCTATTGCAGTTACAGTAGGGTTATTGTTATTTACTTTTATCGTTGCTCAAACAAATCAGCAAAAAGATACTATTACAACAAGTGGAACTTCGACCTTAAGCAACAAAAAGATAGGATGGGGCATTAAAAGAGAAGACAATCATAAACAACCAGATGTAGGAAGTCTTAACAAAAGAATTATTGAACAATATGATGGAATTTGCATGGGAAATCCAGAAATGCCATATGTTTATTTGACCTTTGATAATGGTTATGAAGCAGGATATACCGAGAAAATTCTAGCAGTATTAAAAGAAAATCAAGTACCAGCAGCTTTTTTTATTACAGGTCACTATGTTAATTCGCAACCAGAACTTGTAAAAAAAATGATAGATGAAGGGCATACAGTAGGAAACCACACAGTTAATCACAAAAGTATGCCAGATATTAGTGATGATCAAATTAAAACAGAAATGATGGACTTGCATAAATCTATTTACGAGAAATTCGGATATGAAATGAAATATACAAGACCACCAAAAGGAGAATATAGCGAAAGAACTATAGCATGTACGAATTCTTTAGGATATAAAACGGTTATGTGGTCTTTTGCTTATGATGATTGGGATGAAAATAAACAAGGAAGAGAAGAATATGGCAAAAAGAAAATCTTAGACAATGTACATAATGGAGCAGTTCTTTTATTACATGGAACCTCAAAGGACAATAGTAATATTTTAGACGAATGTATTAAAGAGATTAAGAAAATGGGCTATGAATTTAGAAGTTTAGACCAATTTCAAAGATAAATGACAAAAGGAATATGAGAAAGAAAGAGGCAATAACCATGAGAGAAAAAAGAACAAAAAGAATACCAAATAAAATTAACCGAATATTAGAGATACCACAAGAAGTATCTTCTAATGTTCCAAAGATAACAGTACTTGGTTTTAAACAAATGCTGATTGAAAATTATAAGGCAATTTTAGAATACCAAGACTTCTACATTCGCCTTAGCACAGAAATTGGTATCTTAAATATCAATGGGTTTAATTTGAATTTGAAAGAAATGACTACTGACGATTTGCAGATTAGTGGCAAAATAGATAGTATTGACTTTGAAGCCATAGAAGATGATGAAAATGATACGTAAGTTAATGTTACATTATGAAAATGAAAGGAAAGACGCAAATGTATTTTAAAATACTAATGGCATATCTTTTGGGATATGTTACGATAGAAGTAGAAGGATATTATATAGAAAGATTTATGAATATCTGTAACAACCAAAAAATATTTCTATGGAACATTAAAAGACCAAAGACAGCTATTATGAAGGTAAATATATCTGTTCAAGATTTTAAGAAAATAAAACCAATCGCCAAGAAAACCAAATGTAAAATTAAAATAGATAATAAAAAGGGAATGCCATTTTTCTTTCACCGTTATCAAAAACGTAAGATATTTTTTATTTTCTTTTTGTTAGTTATCATAGGAACTATAGCATTATCTAATTTTATTTGGAATATTGAAATTACAGGAACGGATAAAATAGACCCACAAGAAATTAAACAATTATTAGAGGAAAACGATTTTAAACTAGGAAAGATGAAAGCATCAATAAACACAAAACAAGTTATTGACCAAATACGTTTGCAAAGAGCTGATATTGCATGGGTAGGAATTGAAATTAGTGGGACAAATGCCACCGTTAAAATTGTAGAGGCAGATTTAAAACCAGATATCATACCAGAAGAAGAATATTGCAATTTAATAGCTACAAAAGAAGGAATGATTACAAAAATATCAGCCCAAAATGGTACTCCCCTAATAAGGGAAGGGGAGATTGTAAAAAAAGGCAGTGTGTTAGTAGGAGGGTGGCTAGAAGGAAAATATACTGGAACTCGATATGTTCATGCAAATGGCGAAGTTCAGGCAAAAGTATGGTACTCTGAAAAGATAAAAATACCGTTCAATCAAGATAAAAAGGAGCTCACAGGAATCGAGGAAAAGAAATATTCCGTAAAGATAAATAATTTTGAAATAAATTTTGCAAAAAAGCTTCCCAAATTTGAAAATTATGATACAATAGAGTCAACTAAAAAGTTGAGATTATTTTCCGATTTTTATTTGCCAATTGAAGTGCATGAAAAAGTGTATCAAGAGTACCAAAAACAGCCAGTTTCTTATTCTTTGGAAGAGGCTAAGAAAATGGGAGAAGAGGAATTAAGCAAAAGACTAGAAGAGCAAATAGAAAACAAAGAGACCATCTTAGATAAGAAGGTAACAGAAACGCATACAGAAGAATATGTGGAAGTGGAAGTAATCTACGAGGTGCTTGAAAACATTGCGACAAAAGAAAAAATTGTGTTTTAAAAAGGAGAAAAGCCATGGAAGAAAGAAGCTTGAGAGTATACCAAGAGAAAACTTTTTTCTCTAAGATTAGCAATACATTAACAAAATTATTAACTCCAACTAAAGTTGGAATTAATGGAGTATTAATTTCAATTAAAAGAAATAATGCTTTGAAAAATTTTGAGATATATAAAGAAAACGAAGATATAGAAGATCAAACAAAGCTAGAAGCAATTACTAAAAAATATGAAGATATTTATGCTCTATACTTAGAATCTATTGACAAATATATCATGGATTCTATTTACAAAAAAGTAAAAAATGATACCGCTTCAGACTTTGAAAAAAATGCATTATCACAATATTATGCAATTGTACATTTAAAAGAAACAGAGTATTTAGAGTATAAATATAAAAAGCAAATGTACTTATTAAATTTAGACTATGAAACAGTAGAGAATCTAAATAAACCAGCATTATCAGAAAGATATAAATTTTTATATAGTAGCCAAATGGAAAGCCTATATAAAGGTCTATTAAAACATTATTCTATCAAACTTGCAGATAATTTAACACCGGGGGCAAAAGAGGATGTATTTAATAAAATCTTCTTTACTTTAGAAGAGTATATAGAAAATATTTTACCATTAAAAATGGAGCAAGAACCTGAAAATAAGGTGTATAAGGAAATCGTAGAAGAATATAAAAGTTTTGAAAAATTCACAGTTGGTAAACTAGATCAAAATGATACTATTGAGAAGAATATGATACTATTGGGCCTAAGTAGAAAGCTATTTACACATAGTTTACCATTAATTGTTGCAGAACAATGCTATGAAAAATTGTTAAATGATGTGAGAAGTCTTATTGTAGATACAAAGGTAGCTCGTAAACAAGAAAAAGCATATACCTTATTAATTACTTTAATAGAAGAATACAATGTAAAATTATTAGCTACTAAAATTTATTGGGATAAGCCAGCATTAAGAGAAGAATACAAGGCATTTTGGAAACAATACCAAGAAACAAACAAGAAGAAAGATATCAACTACATGGATTATCTTCAAGAAAAACAAGTACTATTCCTACGTAATGACTTGAAAAAATTACGTAGCAATGAGAATAAATATTATAAAATTATTCAATTCTATCAAGCGAAATTAGTAGCATTAGGTGCTATGAAAAATGTAAAAAATCATTGTATTTCTAGTGGTAAATATGTTAAGGCAGCAAATCAAGGAAAACATAGTTGTAAGAAGGTAAGTTAAAATGATTAAGATGGCAGAAGTCATATTTCAGGATATTCCAGAAAATAAGGAATATCAAGGATTAACAGAGAAAATAATACAAAAATGCTTTGAGGTAGAGAAAATAAATCCTACCTCTTTGTATATTTGTGTCACTTTCACAACACCCAAAAATATTAGACAAGCTAACAAGCAGTATCGTGATATTGATAAAGAGACCGACGTCTTATCTTTTCCTATGTTTGAGAAAGAAGAACTAGATAAAATGATAAAAAAACATACCTTAGAAGAATGGAAGCAAGAAACAGAAAATGAAGTTTTACAAGAAATTCTAGGTGATATTATTATTTCTATAGCAAGAGTGAAAGAACAAGCAAAAGAATACGGACATTCTTTTGAAAGAGAATTAGCATATATGTTAGTACATGGATTTTATCACTTAAGGGGTTATGACCACATGGAAGAAGAGGAAAAGAAAATCATGAGAGAAAAAGAAGAAAATGTTTTGGCACAGCTAGAAATTATGAGATAAATAAAGCAGAAAGGGTGAAACAATGAAAAAGGAAGCTGAAAACCAGCAAGAAAACAAAACAAAAGAAGAGAAAATCAAGAATAAGAATTTTGCAGATGCATGGAAGAATGCTTTTAATGGGATTATTTATGCAACTACCACACAAGGGAATATCAAGAAACAATTAATCATTGCAGTTGTTGTAGTTATCATAAGTTTGTTTTTCAACCTTAGTAAAGCAGAATTTCTATGCTTTTTATTTACCATAGTGCTAATTCTTTTTGCAGAAATGGTAAATACAGCAATTGAAACAGTAGTAGATTTATATGTAGATGTTTATCATCCAAAAGCAAAAATAGCAAAAGATGTAGCAGCAGGAGGAGTCGTTATTACAACAATTAATGCTGTTATTGTTGCCTATTTCTTATTCTTTGATAAAATATCAGACATAGGACTAAACTTTATTGCCAATGTTACCAATTCACCTGTACACTTAGCATTTTCAGTTATGATAGTTGTCATTATTGCAGTATTAGCATTAATTGCGTATGCTAAAACAAATAAACACAAAGGCTTAAATGCAAAATTTGTACCAAGTGGACATACTACTATAGCATTTGCAGCAACTACCATTATATGGCTTGTAACAGATAATATTGTTATTTTAATGTTAGCATTAGTTATGGCAATCTTAATAGCAGAGAGTAGAGCAGCAGCAAAAGAACATAAACTATCTGAAATTGTTTTTAGTGGATGTTTTGGAACAGCAATGACATTAATTTTATATGGAATTGCTTATGCGGTGATTCAATTGCTATAGTGTCAGGTTGGGGACAAACCTTTAATTGATACTAGATAAATATAGGAGGAAGTTAAATGGGAGATGCCAGAAGAATGCAAAAGAAAAGTGGAGCAAAAATTCTAATCATTATTTTAATCCTTCTTATTATTGCAGCAGGTAGCTTGTTAGCAGTGAAAATGATGCAGAATAAAGAAAGCGAAGAACAAATAGGTGCAGCAAATACTAACAAAAATGAAACACAAGAACCAAAGCAAGAAGAGAAGAAAGAGCCAAAAACTTTTGTGGGCAATGAAAGGCCAATTGCTTTTATGATAGATAATAACATTAATGCAATGCCACAAGCAGGACTAGAACAAGCAGATCTTATCTATGAAATTATTGTAGAAGGTGGCGAAACTAGATTAATGATGGTTATGAAAAATCAAAACTTAAAAAAGATTGGACCAATCAGAAGTTCTAGGCACTATTTCATAGACTATGCAATGGAAAATGATGCTATCTATATCCACTATGGACATAGTCCGCAAGCAGGTTCGGATTTTACCAAGTTTGGAATAGACCATATAGAAGGTGTATATGACAGTGGAAACAATTTTTGGAGAGATACAACTCGTTATGCACCACATAATGCCGTTATTTCTACAACTAACTTAGAGAAAGTTCTGAAAAATGAAGGTTTTAGAAGAACTACTACAAAAGAGAATGTACTAAATTATACAGCAGAGGAAGTAGTATTAGAAGATAAAAAAGAAGTAGTAAAAGCAAGCAATACCAACACGACAAGTGAACCAACAGAGAAAATAACGAACTTAGCAAATAGTGTAACTATCCCTTATTCTGCTTATAACACTGTGAAATATACTTACAACAAAGATACCAAAACATATACAAGATATTCTAGAGATACTGTTCAAAAAGATTGGAATACAAATAAGGCAATCCAAGTAAAAAATATTATTATTACCAAATGCGAAAACTCTACCATTGATAGTTATGGCAGACAAACCATTGATAATGTCAAAACTTTAGATGGATACTATATTACAAATGGCAAGTATATTCCAATTAAGTGCGAAAAAACGTCTAGAACTGCCCAGACAAAATATAAGGACTTACAAGGTAATGAAATAGAAGTAAATGATGGGAAGACTTTTATTCAAATTTGTCCAATCAATAGTAAGATTAGCTTTAAATAAAATAAGTACGAGATAGCATTTCCGATGAATGCTATTTCTTTTTATTTATGCGAAAATAATAAAATAATCTGTCGAAATTTGTTGTGTAAAAACAATCCTTTTGATATAATAAACCTAGCAAAGAACCAATACAATATATTAAATATTGGAGGTAACAATATGAACGAAAATGAAGAAAAAAATTGTAATTGTATGGACAAAAAATTAAAACAAGAAATGCAAGAAATTATGAACCAATATACACAAGTCAAGGACAATTTAATTCCTATTTTAAATGAAGTGCAAATGAAATATGGATATATTCCACAAACTGCACAAAAAGAAATTTCTGAATATCTTAACATACCAATGGCTGAAATTTACGGAGTCATTACCTTTTATTCTCGATTCACCCTAAAACCAAAAGGAAAATATGCAATATCAGTATGCTTAGGGACAGCATGCTTTGTAAAAGGCTCTGAAAAATTGATGGAGCGTCTAAAACAAAGACTGAAAATAGAAGAAGGAGAAACAACTCCAGACGGCAAATTTTCTATTGACAGTACACGTTGTGTAGGAGCTTGCGGCATAGCACCAGTATTTACAGTAAATGGAGAAGTATACGGCAGAGCAACAGTTAAAAAGCTAGATGAAGTATTAGATAAGCTAATGGAGTAGTGTTGGTTTAGGGACGTATCTTTAACTGACACAGAATTAAGGAGGTAACATGGAAACTCTAGAAAAGATTAGAAAGATAAGAGAAGAAAAAAGAAAAGAATTAGACCTTCGTGTAAATAGCAATGTTGGAACAAGAGAAAAGCATATTTTAGTATGTCACGGAACAGGTTGTACTTCTTCAAAATCTCCACAAATTATTGAAAATTTTCGTAAAATTTTAGAAGAAAAGAAAATAGAAAATGTACGTGTTGTTCAAACAGGGTGTTTTGGACTATGTGCAAAGGGGCCAATTGTCATTATCCGTCCAGAAGACACCTTTTATGCACAAGTATCACCAGAGGATTGTGAAGAGATTATCCAAACACATATTATAGAAGGCAAAATGGTGGAACGTTTACTTTGCCAAGATATCGACGGAAGCAAAGTGCAGAAATTAGATGACCTTACCTTCTACAAAAAGCAAAGAAGAATTGCACTTCAAAATTGCGGAAAAATTAATCCAGAACAAATTGATGAATACATAGCCTTTGACGGATATAAAGCATTGGAAAAAGTGTTATTAGAAATGACACCAGAAGAAGTCATAGACACAATTGAAAAATCAGGTTTAAGGGGTAGAGGAGGAGCAGGTTTCCCAACAGGAAAGAAATGGGCTCTTACTAAAGCGGCAACTGGAAAGCAAAAATATGTTGTGTGCAATGCAGATGAAGGTGATCCAGGAGCTTTTATGGATAGAAGTATTTTAGAAGGCGACCCACACTCTGTACTAGAAGCTATGATGATAGCAGGATACGCTATTGGAGCAAATCAAGGATACATTTATGTTAGAGCAGAATATCCAATTGCAGTAGAGAGATTTGGGGTGGCAATCAAGCAAGCAAGAGAATATGGAATACTTGGAAAAAATATTTTTGGAAGCAGCTTTGAATTTGATGTAGACATTAGACTAGGAGCAGGAGCATTTGTCTGCGGAGAAGAAACAGCGCTATTAGAATCAATTGAAGGAAAAAGAGGACAACCAAGAGTAAAGCCACCATATCCAGCCAATCAAGGTTTATGGCTTAAACCAACCTTAATCAATAATGTGGAAACATATGCCAATGTGACTAGAATTATTCTAAATGGAGCAGACTGGTATAGTAGCATTGGTACAGAGAACTCAAAAGGTACAAAAGTATTTGCATTAGGCGGAAATGTAGTTAATGTAGGACTAGTAGAAGTGCCAATGGGAACCACTTTACGAGAAATTGTTTATGATATTGGTGGTGGAATTCCAAATGGCAGAGATTTTAAAGCTGCACAAACAGGAGGACCATCAGGAGGATGTATTCCAAAAGAGCATTTAGATACTCCGATTGATTATGAGTCATTAAAAGAAATTGGCTCTATGATGGGGTCAGGTGGCTTAATTGTTATGGATGACACCAAATGTATGGTAAATTTAGCAAAGTTCTATTTAAGCTTTACAGTAGATGAATCCTGTGGTAAATGTACTCCTTGCAGAATTGGAACAAAAAGAATGTTAGAATTATTGGAAAAAATGACAACAGGAGAAGCGGAACCAGAAGATTTGAATAAATTAGAAGAATTAGCAGTGAATATTCCAAAAACAGCAATTTGTGGATTGGGGCAATCTGCACCAAACCCTGTACTTTCAACTTTAAAATATTTTAGAGAAGAATATTTAGAACATGTGAAATACAAAGAATGCAAAACAGGGGAGTGTAAAGCTTTAGCAAACATACAAATAGACAGTGAAAAATGTAAAGGTTGTGGAATGTGTAAGAGAAACTGCCCAGTAAATGCAATTGAAGGAGAACCAGGAAAAACACACAAGATAGATGAATCTACTTGCATCAAGTGTGGAACTTGTATTACGGTTTGTCCATTCCATGCGATTGGATAAGTAGAAAATTAGTAGGAGAAATTATGATACAAATAAATCCAAAAGATATTGAGCTATTTTCAGAGCAATATCATAAAGATGCTAAAAATCAAGAAATAGAAAAAGCAATTACTCAAAAAGGATTAGAAAAAGCGTGTCTAAATCAAAAGATAATAGAAGAAAATGAGTTTTCTTTTAATTTAGAACTATCAGAACCCAAAAGATATGATCAAAAAGAAAGTTTAAGATGTTGGATTTTTGCAGGAATCAATATGATAAAAAGAAATATGGCACAAAATCTTAATATCAATGATTTAGAACTTGAGCTTTCAGACAATTATATTGCCTTTTTTGATAAATTAGAAAAGTCAAATGATGTATATGAAAAAGCAATTCAGGCTAAAACGGAGGATATAGGGAAATTTACTAAGAGATTAGAAAACTGTGTAACAGAATGTGGAAACTATATGACTTTCCTTACTATTTTAGAGAAATATGGCATCATACCACAAAATGCTATGAAGCAAGCAGTAGAAAGCAGAAATGCTGATAAAATAACGTTACTATATAGAGAAAAAGTAAAAAAGGACATTTTTGAATTATTTCAAGCTAAAAAGGTAGAGAGCAAAAAAGAGTTAAGAAAAAAGAAGAAGCAGTATTTACAAGAAAACTATATCTTCTTAGCTAAAATTTTAGGAGAACCACCAACTAAATTTCAATATGGCTATGAGAATAAAGAAGGAAAAAAGGTTATACTAAAAAATATGACACCATTAGAGTTCAAAGAGCAATTTTTAAGTATGAAAATGCAAGATTATATCTACCTAGAAAATTGCAAAGGGTGGGAATATGAGCAGAAAAGGATAGACACCACAGTAGAAAATGTATATAAAAAAAGTAGTGTAAAACTGATTAATATGCCAATAGAAGAACTAAAAAGAGCAACGATTGAACAACTAAAAGACGGAGTACCTGTCTACATGGGAATTAACATGTTAAGAGATAGAAAATTAGATAGTGGTGTATTAGATATTAGGCTTTATAATTATGATGAGATGTTAGGAAGAAAGAGACTGACGAAATATGAAGGTATTAAAATGAAAGAAAGGACATTACATCATTGGATGACTATAACAGGAGTATACTTAGAAGACGGAAAAGCAAAAAGGTGGAAAGTGGAAAATAGTTATGGGGAAACAGAAGGAATAAATGGCTATTTAGTTATGAATGATAACTATTTTGAAGAATATGTTATGCAAGTAGTAGTGAACAAGAAATATTTAAAACCAAAGCAATTAGAACTAATCCAGAGGAAGGAAGAACATAGTTTGCAATACTACACTAAGGAAACTACATAATAGAAAAGAATGGGAGAGAGAAGATGAAATATTTTAAGAAATTAGTAGGAGATAGAATTTATTTATCACCAAGAAATAGTCAAGATGTAGAATTATTTACTAAGTGGCTCAATGATTTTCAAGTAACGGATTATACAGGAAGAAGTGGCATCATTACAACACTAGAAGGAGAAAAGCAATATTTAGAACAATCAGCAGTAGAAGAAAATAGACACTTTGTAATTGTTACACTAGATAAAGATGAGATGATAGGAACAGTTAGTCTAGAAAGAATGAATCATATTAACAGACATGCAATATTGGGCATATTTATTGGAGAAGAAGCCTATCGAAATGGAGGTTATGGAACAGAAGCAATTAATTTGATTTTAGACTATGGATTTAATTATCTGAATCTAAACTCTATTCAGCTAGATGTATATGCTTTTAATGAAAGAGCAATTGCTTGTTACAAGAAATGTGGTTTTCAAGAAGCAGGAAAAAGAAGAAAAGCTATTTTTGTAAACGGAAACTATTACGACATCATGCAAATGGATATTCTAAGAGAAGAGTTTGAGCAAGCAGGAAAAGAATATATACGTAATAAAAATGTGTAAAAATGAATTTAGAAAGGAAGAGGTATTATGGCAGAATTACCAAAAGTACACTTAACCATTGACAATAAAGAGGTAGAAGTTCAAAAAGGAACAACGATTTTACAAGCTGCAAGACAAGCAAATATTGATATTCCTACACTTTGTTATTTAAAAGAAATTAACGCCATTGGTGATTGCAGAATGTGTATCACAGAAGTAGAAGGAAGAAAAGGATTTGCCACTTCTTGTATTCAGCAAGTAGAAGAAGGCATGGTAGTACATACGCATTCGCCAGCAGTAATTGAAGCGAGAAAGATGATATTAGACTTGATTTTATCTAATCACCATCGTGATTGTCTAACTTGCACACGAAATGGAAATTGTGAATTACAAGCATTAGCAGTAAAATTCAATGTACAAAGTGTACGTTATGAAGGGGCTAAGAATGAACACAAAATAGACGATAGTTCACCATCTATTGTACGTGATTTCAATAAATGTATTTTATGTAGAAGATGTGTATCAACTTGTAAAAAAGTACAAAAGGTTGGTGCTATTGATGCAGTAAATAGAGGCTTTACCTCTTGTATTTCAACAGTAGGAGACCATAGCTTAAATGATGTCAATTGTACTTTTTGTGGTCAATGCATTCAAGCATGTCCAACAGGTGCTTTACATGAAAAAGATTCCACTGAAGTAGTATGGGAAAAATTAAGAGACCCAGAAAGCTATGTCATTGTACAAACGGCACCAGCAGTAAGAGTAGCCTTAGGAGAAGAATTTGGTATGCCAATTGGTACCAATGTGACTGGTAAAATGGTAGCAGCTCTTCAAAGATTAGGCTTTGATAAAGTATTTGATACTAATACTGGAGCAGACTTTACTATTATGGAAGAAGGAACTGAATTTATCAAGCGTTTGCAAGTGAATGACCATCTTCCAATGATAACCTCTTGTAGCCCAGGTTGGGTAAGGTATATTGAAATGAATTATCCAGAAAACCTACAACACTTATCCAGCTGTAAATCTCCACATGAAATGTTTGGAGCACTTTTGAAGACATATTATGCAAGTAAGCAAAAAATAAATCCAGAGAAAATCTTTGTTGTTTCAGTGATGCCTTGCATTGCTAAAAAGTTTGAAAGACAAAGAGAAGAAATGAAAGATAATGGACTATATGATGTAGATGCAGTGCTAACAACAAGAGAATTGGCAAGAATGATTAAACAAGCTAATATTGAATTTGTAGAATTAGAAGATGAAGTTTTTGATGATCCAATGGGAGAAGCAACAGGCGCTGCTGCTATCTTTGGTGTAACAGGTGGTGTGGCAGAGGCGGCACTAAGAAGTGTATCAGAAATCGTAACAGGAAAGCCATTAGAAAAAATAGAATTTGAAGAAGTAAGAGGACAAAAAGGAATCAAAAGAGCAACGATAAAAATAGGAGACCAAGAAGTAAAAGCTGTTGTAGCAAGTGGACTAGGCAATGCCAAAACCATTATGGAAGAAATTAAGTCAGGAAAAGCAGATTATCAGTTTGTAGAAATTATGGCATGCCCTGGTGGATGCATTATGGGTGGAGGACAACCGATTAAGAGTAGTAAAATTAGAGAAACAGTAAATGTAGCTCAAAAACGTTCAGAAGCCATGTATAGCATTGATGAAAGAAGTGCTATAAGACTTTCTCATAAAAATCCAGTGTTACAAAAAATCTACAAGGAATTTTTAGGAGAGCCAGGTGGACACCTAGCACATGAACTATTACATACACATTATGAAAAAAGAGAAAAATATAGGATTTAAAACTGGGAAGGGAGGTTTGTATGGAAAATTTTAAATCAGGTTTTGTTTCTATTGTAGGAAGAACCAATGTGGGAAAATCTAGTATCTTAAATGATATGGTAGGGCAAAAGGTGGCAAGCGTAGCAAATAAGCCACAAACTACAAGAACAGCAATTAAAGCAATTGTCAATCGTGAACACTCTCAAATTATTTTTACAGATACACCAGGAATTCATAAGCCAAAATCAAAATTAGGTGATACTATGGTGGAAACAGCATGGGGAAGTATTCCTGATAGTGATGTAGTACTGTTTGTTGTGGAAGCTACCTCTAACGGAATTGGTAAAGGCGACCAAATGATTTTAGATAAAATCAAAGAAGCAAAAGCACAAACCATTTTGGTTATTAATAAAATTGATTTGGTAAGCAAAGAGCAAATTTTTAAGATGATTGAGGCTTTTAAGGATGAATATCATTTTAAAGCAATTATTCCGATTTCTGCCTTAAAAGAATCTGATGTCGAAGTGATTTTAGAAGAAATTGAGAAGAACTTAAAAGAAGGTCCTGCATATTATGATATAGAGGAATATACAGATCAAACTTTAAGAGATTTAGCAGCAGAAACGATACGAGAAAAAGCACTAAAACTATTGAAAGATGAAGTGCCACATGGTATATTAATTGAAATAGAGAAAATGAAAAAGGGTAAAACAAGAGAAGAAAAGCCAATATTTAATATAGAAGCAACCATTTACTGCTTAAGAGAGTCCCACAAGGGAATTATCATTGGTAAAGGTGGAGCGATGCTGAAAAAGATTGGAACATATGCAAGAGAAGATTTAGAAAAAATGCTAGAAACACAAGTGAATTTGAAATTGTGGGTAAAAGTAAAAGAAGATTGGATTAATGATGAACATTTTGTGAAATTGTTTAAAAATACAGATTGAAAACTTAAACAAATGTTTTGGAAGCTATTGACATAAATAAATATTAACGTTACAATTGAAAATGAGGTTAGGAAAAGCAGAGTGTGGTTGCCATCTCAACTTACATATGAAAGTGAGGTGGTGCATATGGTAGATATATTATTACAATTAATCATTTTACTTTTTTCTGCTCTAGTAGCAGTATCTATTATAGCATTTGCCTTGATTATAGCTTTAGTTATAATCAAGGCAAATAAAAACAATACACATCTCTGCCCGCTAGTAGAAGATGTGTATACATTCTCTATGGCAACCACATTTTGTGGCTCCTAACTTCTACTAATATTATAACATAAAATAATGCAATGTCAAGAATTCAAAAAATTTCCAATATTAAAATCGAATAAAAAATGGAAAAAAGACCATCATAAATACAGAAGCATAAATAAAGAGGAGTTGAGGCACATATGATACAAAAACAGATGAAAGACTTAGCATGGAATACATTTAAACAAACTGGAGACATCAATACTTTTATGGAATTATTGCAAGTAGAAAATATGCAAAAAAATGGAATGTTTGAACCACAAGAAAATGCACAAGGAATTGAAAAACAAATTAAGGACTAAAATAGAGGACTAACAATATGGGAATTATCAAAACAAAAGGAATTATTCTTTCAGAAAGTAATATGAATGATTTTGACAAGATGTTAACAATACTTACTCCCAATGGGAAAATAGGGTGTGCTGCAAAAGGGGCTAGAAAACCAAAAAGCCTCTTAATGGCAGGCACTCAATTTTTGTGTTTTGGTGAATATATGCTTTATCAAGGGACAAGCAGTTATCACATCAATTCTTGTGACACTATTGAACTTTTTTATCCTATTCGAACAGACTTAGATAAGTTAAAATATGCAGCACATGTTACTAAAATTATTAATGATGTAACAGATGAAAACCAAAATACATATCGCATTTTACAACTTTTTTTAAATACTTTATACATGATATCAGAAACAGATAAAGACTTAGACTTTATCCTTTCTGTATTTAAGTTAAGACTACTATGCTTATTAGGCTTTACTCCACAAATCAAAACTTGTACAAATTGTAAAACACAAGATAATATCACCCATTTCAGTATTAGAGACAATGGGTTTAAATGCGAGGCTTGTAGCAAGGTAGATAAAGGAGCAATTAAAATATCAGATTCTACGAAAACGGCTATGCAATACATTGTATTAGCAGATCCTAAAAAGATATTTTCCTTCCAAATTTCAGAGGAAAACTTGCAAGAGTTGAACTTGGTGAGTAATCTCTATTTTAATGAAAAGTTGGAAAAAGAATATAAGTTGGAAAACTTATTTTAATTTAAAAACAATAAAAAGCACTATGATAAGTGCTTTTGTTTTTGACAATTTACAGCCTTGCTAGCAGGACCTTCAACTATATGAAAATCTTTGCCGTTTAAAATATGCTCAAACAAAGAGTAAAGATTATTGGCAGCAACTTCTGCAGACCAATCTTGGGTAATAGTTTGATAAGCGTTTTTAGACAAAGTATTCCTCAAGTCTTTATTGTTAATAGCAAGTTTTACATTATTTTCTAATTCTAAATAGGAAGAGTATATTAAACCATTTTCTTTATGTTTAATTAAAAATGGTACTGAACCCATTTTTTGATTAGCAATGATAGTACAGCCTGCGTTCATTGCTTCATTTACAACAACGCCCCAACCTTCACGACTATCACTTGTACCAATAAAAATATTGGCATTTTCCATATAAGTATGAACTTTATCACTTGGTACTTGTCCTACAATTTCGATAACATCTTCTAAATTTTCCTTTTTTACCCTTTGACGCATCTTATCTTCTAACATTCCTGTACCTAACATTTTGATATGAAAAGAATAATCCTGCTTTTTTAGGTTCCTAGCTAGTTTTAGAACAATCTCAGGGTGTTTCCAATGGATAAATCTAGCAACCCATACAATTTCAATCTTTTTCTTTTCTTCTTTCTTTTGCAATAACTGCTCTATATCATAATGAGTCGTTTCCAAAAAATACCCCCATTTATATATTTTATTGGGATACAAACCAAAGAAATTGAAGTCATTTGCGCCATAACCATTACAAGTTAGTAAATATAAGTTTTTATTCTTTCTATAGCGAATATGTCTGTTATAAAATAATTTCATTTTCTCTTTATCAAAAATTGTTTTAAAAAATCCATCAGGAAAAATGAAAATTCTTGCACGATAACGGAAAGTAATTTTATCTTGTTCTAATCTTTCTTCTATCAATTCATCTGTAGTTGAACCAATGATAACAATATCACTTTCTAAAGCTAATTTTTTAGCTTCTTCATAACTTTCGTCATTTTCATAGGCTCTTATTACAAAATCATATTCTTGGTCTAAATCTTTAAAACCTAAATCCAAACGCCACTGAAATATTTTCATGGTAGACACAAATTTAAAATCAGAACCTAATTTCTTTTGCATTTCCAAACAAAATGGGACTTGATGATGTGTTAAAAAATTCGAAATAAATGTTATCTTCATAGAATTTTCATTCCTTTCCATCAATTCTCTCCCATTATATCATAGCAAACTAAAATTGACAATAATTTGCTCAATATGCTATAATGCACTATATAAAAGATATATTTATAATTTGAATGTTAAAAGGAGATCGTAAAAATGAAAAAGAGATTTTCTATTATTATTACGGCATATAACATAGAAGAATATATTCAAAGAAGTATTAAAAGTGTAAAAGAACAGACATTTCAAGACTATGAAATTGTAGTAGTCAATGATTGCTCAAAAGATGAAACAAAGAAAAAAGTAGAAGAAATAGGTGGCGTAAAGCTAATTAATCACGAAGAAAATAAGGGAGCAGGTGGTGCGAGAAATTCAGCACTAGATGTTGCTGAAGGAGAATATATCATTTTCTTGGATGGAGATGACTATTTACACGATAGCAATGTGTTAGAAAAATTAGACAAGGTAATAGGAAATCAAAATCCAGATGTAGTTTACATGGGATTTCAATTTGGTGGAGATAGAGATGAACTAATTATTCCTACACCAGAAAATTGCACTAAATCCATAAAAGCAGCAAAAGATCCCTATCCAAATGTATGGAGTAAGTGCTGGAATAGAGTGTTTATCGAAAAAAATCATTTTAGATTTTGTGAAAAAAGGTATTATGAAGATGTGCTATTCTTATATAGAGGAGTTATGAGATCAGAAAGCTTTTTAATAGCGCCATTCCCAGTACATACTTATATCAGTGGCAGAACGAATAGTATTACAACAACTTTAAACTTTAAAAACATTTATGATACGATTGCAAATTTGGAAGAAATGACAGAAATGAAAAAGACAGAGCCAACAGAGGAACTAGATTACATTATGAAAAGAGAAATTAATATGTGCAAAAAGAGACTAGAAAAGATAATAAAATGAAATAAAAAATATATATGGAAGTAATGGAAACTAGCGATAAATCTTAAGATATCTTTCATAAACAAAGTTTTGACAAATAGAGGGAAAATGTGATAAAATAACAAAGAGATATTGGTAAACAAAAAGGAGATAGACATGAACCATGTAAGTGTTATTATACCTGCTCACAATGAAGAAAAAACAATTGAGCAAGTTATTGATAAAGTTCAAGAAAGTACTATTGATTTAGAAATTATAGTAGTAAATAATTGCTCTACTGATAAGACAAAAGAAAAAGCAGAAGCTAAAGGTGTAAAAGTAGTAGACTGTTTACAAAAAGGAAAAGGATATGCTATGGAAGCAGGACTAAAATATGCACAATATGGTATTGTAGCTTTTATTGATGGAGATTTAGGAATATATAATGATGATGTAATTGGAGCAATGGTAAATCCTATTATACAAAAGAAAGCAGATTTTACAAAATCCGCATTTACTAGAGAGGGTGGAAGAGTAACTGAGCTTGTAGCAAAACCATTGTTACAACTACTACTACCAAAATTAGCAGAATATGAACAACCACTTAGTGGAATTATTGCTGGAAGAAAAGAAATTTTTGACAGCATTGAATTAGAAAAAGACTATGGCGTAGATATTGGAATTTTAATAGATGTTTATCAAAAGAGTATTAAGATAGAAGAAGTTCATATTGGCAGAATTGACAATAATTCTCAATCTTGGCAATCTTTGTCGCTTATGGCAAAAGAAGTTGCAAGAGCAATTTTGAAAAGGACAAGCACAGATGGAATAAAATAGAAATTTTAAAATTCCACTTAAAGGAGTATCTTTGAGCGGAATTTTTTAAGCCATGTATGGAGGAAAAATAAAAATGAATTTATACATATTAAGACATGGACAAACAGACTATAATCTAATGGGAAAATTTCAAGGACAAGTTGATATAGAGTTAAATGAAAATGGAATTAAGCAGGCACAAGAAACTGCAAAAGAGCTCTCAACAATACAATTTAACAAAGTATTTTCCTCTCCTTTAAGTAGAGCTGTACAAACGGCTGAATTAGTAACAAGATCAGAAATCACATTAGATAGTCGAATTACTGAAAGAAGTTTTGGGCTGTTAGAAGGAAAAGAAAGTATTGCAGATTATGAAGAAAGAGTAGAAGAATACCAAATAGAAACAATAGAAGATTTAAAAAAAAGAGTATATCACTTTTTAGATGAAATTTTGCAAAAATATAGAGATTATGATAATATCTTAATTGCTACCCATGCTTGTATAACTATTATGATAGAATGTTATTTTACCAAAAAAAGTTATGAAGAAGTACAAAAATATTACCAGTTAGGTAATGGAAAGTACATAATGTATAATATTAAAGGGGAAGAAAATTGAAAATGAATATGGAAGAGCTAGAAAGAATAGAACTAGCAAGAACTGAGAAATTACAACATCAAAATTTAAAAAAATCAGAAAATAAAAAGGAAAAACTTCATATTGTTTATATTATGGTATGGACTAAAACTTGTGGTGGAAGCAAAATCATTTTAGAATATGCGAATAGACTAAGTCAAAGAGGGCATATGATTACAATTGTTACTTATGACCAAAAGCCAACATGGTTTCCATTAAATGATAAGATTGAATTCATACAAGTAGATGAGAGACAAACATTAGAAGAAAATATTCCACCATGTGATGTGGTTGTGGCTACAAGTTGGAAGAATATTTTTGCAGCTTTAAAATCGAACTGTGCACCAGTAGTATTTTTTGAACAAGGCGGAAGCCACATTTTTGGAACAGAAACATTAAGTGAAAGAAAAAGCGAAATTGTAAAAAGGCGTATAAGTGAACCAAATTATATATATACTGTATCTAGTTATGCGAAAGAATGTCTACAAAAGTATTATCAAAGAGATGCTTTTGTTATATTAAATGCGGTAGATGATACTATTTTTTATCCAAGAGAAAGTATAGAAGGTTTAGATAATATAACTATTACCACAATTGGTCCAGAAGAATTTGAATTTAAGCGTATCGATAATGTTATAAGAGCAATCGAAGAATTAAGAAAACAATATCCTAATATTCAGTTTCAATGGATAAGTCAAACAGAGCCAAAGATACATTCTGAAAAAGCAATTGTAAATCCACCACAAAGAGAAATAGGAAATATCCTTCGAAATACAGATATTTATATTTGTGCTTCAGATTATGAATCTTTCTGCTTACCAGCATTAGAAGCAATGACTTGTGGAGCAGCGGTTGTTGCAACTGACAATGGAGGAATTGCGGATTTTATAGTAGATAAAGAGAATGGACTAGTTATCAAGAAGAATAATGTAGAAGATATGATTGCAAAAATTCGCTTTTTGATAGAAAATCCAGAAGAGAGAAAGCGATTAGCTTCCAATGGATTAAAGACTGCACAAAGAATGAGCTGGAAGCACAGTGTAGAAAGGTTAGAAAAGTATTATCAAGAAATTGCACAATATGAGGTTAGCAATGAGAAAATAAGAAATATTAAACTCGAAGAAGAAAGGTAAAAGAAATGTACTTAATAGTAGGATTAGGAAATCCAGAGCCAGAATATAGTAAAACTAGGCATAATATGGGGTTTGATGTAATTAATGAAATAGCCAAAAGGCAAGAAATAGAGCTATCTAGAACAAAATTCAATGGAATTTATGGAAGTGGTATGATAGAAGAAAAAAAAGTTATTCTGTTAAAACCACAAACTTTTATGAACTTAAGTGGACAATGTATCAAACCATTTATTGACTTTTATAAAATTCCAATAGAAAATGTACTAGTCATTTATGATGACATGGATGTAGAGATAGGCTCTATTAAATTGCGCAAAAAAGGTGGACCAGGGACACATAATGGAGCAAAATCAGTAGTACATGAACTAGTATCAGAAGACTTTCCGAGAATTCGAGTAGGAATTGGAAAACCAGTAGATGAATATGATGCTATTGATTATGTAATAGGACAATTAGAGGAAGAAATCTATAAAGAATTAAAAGTAGGAATTGATACAGCGGCAGAGGCAGTAGAAGAATTCCTAAAAAATGGGATTGAAGTAGCAATGAATAAGTTTAACTAAGTGTCAGTTTGGGGACGTTAGTTTAACTGACATCTGTCCCTTAACTGACATTTAAAACTGAAGTTAGGAAGGAATAATAAATTAATGCAAGAAATTATAATCAATCAAGACAACGAAAATAGTAAAATAGTAGCTTTGGTAGAAAATGGAAAACTAGTAGAAAAATATGAAGAAAAAGCAGGACAAGAACGCTTAGAAGGTAACATCTATTTAGGAAAAGTAGAAAATGTCCTTTTAGGGATGCAAGCAGCATTTGTAGATATTGGAACAGAGAAAAATACTTTTATTCATATTAAAGATGTTATTCCAAAAGTAAGTAATGAAACAGGCAACAAGAATGAAACATTAAGTAAGTATGATATTAAAAATTATATTCGTTCAGGAATGCCAATTTTAGTGCAAGTAAAAAGAGACAGTACAAATAAAAAAGGAGCAAGAGTATCTACTCATATTAGTCTACCAGGAAGATTTATTGTATTAATGCCAGAAACAGAATTTATTACTATTTCTAAAAAGATAGAAAAAGAAGCGGAAAAGAAAAGGCTTTTAGGAATAGTGAAAGAAGTTTTACCAAAAGGATATGGAGCCATCATAAGAACCTCAGCACAAGAAAGGCAAAAAGAATTGATAGAACAAGATATTCAAAAAGTGATTCAAGAATATGAGGACATTCGAAAGAAGGCTCAAGAATTAGAAAAGAAAGAAAAATTTGAGCCAACATTACTTTATAAAAATGACGGAATTGTTGGGAAAATTCTAACGGATTTAGTGGATCAAGAATTAATAAGAATTGTGACTAATCAGGAAGGAATAGCAAAAGAAGTAACTAAGTTTTTAGAAGATACAGGACTTCAAGGTAAGGTTAAATTAGAGTTAAAACATGAAGATATCTTAAGCATATATGACATTGGAGAGCAGATAGAAAAGGCAAATAACCGCAAAATTTGGCTAAAATGTGGTGGATTTATCACCATTGATAAAACAGAAGCATTAACAGCCATCGATGTCAACTCAGGAAAATACATAGGCAATAAAGACTTAGAACAAACAGTATATACGGTTAACAAAGAAGCAAGCATAGAAATAGCAAAACAACTACGTTTGCGTGATATTGGAGGAATTGTCATTATTGACTATATCGATATGGAAAAACAAGAGACAAAGCAAAAAATTCTAGAAACTTTGGAAGAAGCACTAAAGAAAGACCGTTCCAAAACTCAAATTATAGGCTTCACACCACTAGACCTATTAGAAATGACAAGAAAACATATGTGTAGTAATGATTAGTGTCAGGTTGGGGACGTTCCTTTTTCTGACAAAAATGTCAGACTGGGGACATACCTTGAAAGATACGAATTTAAATTTCGTATCTTTTTATAAAGGAATTCAAATAATTTTATCGATATTGTGATAAAATAATGATAAAATAAATGTAAAATTATAATGGAAGGAAGAAAGTAATGATAAATATTAGACCTGTATCAGATTTAAGAAATAAATATCCAGAAATAGAAAAGACAGTACTAAGCGACAATGAAGAGGTATATTTAACTAAAAATGGGTATGGAACAATGGTAATCATGAGTATACAAAAGTATGAAAAATTAATGACAGAAGCAGAGTATAATCAGTATATAGAAAATGCACTTGATGAGGCGGAAGAAGAAGCAGAAAATCCAAACGCCAAGTATTACACAGCAGAGGAAGTTTTTGGCAAGGTGAGGAGGATGCTTAAGAAGAAATAAAAAACCAACCCCTAAAGGTTGGCATGTCAAAATAATTAATTTCCTAAAATTCTTTTTAACTCCTCATGTCTTTTAATCTTTTGAGTAGTCGTCTTAATCAAAGGTTCCTCTGTCACAATAATTTCACGAATTGCCTTATAAGCAGGCATAGAATGATTAATTTTTTCTTTCACATCTTTCCAAATAATATCTTTGTAATTAGTATCGTTAGGATATAATTCTTTTATGGCTTCACTATTGTACACAATTTTACTACATATCATTAAATCATTATCTTTAGCAGGCTTACCATAAACCATACTTTCAGATACATAAGGTAGGCTATTAATCAAGATTTCTAGTTCTTCCGGAAAAATATTTTTTCCATTTTTCAAAACAATGACATCTTTTTTTCTACCAGTAATAAAAAGAAAACCGTCTTTATCAAATCTACCTAAATCACCAGAATAAAACCACCCATCTTTTAAAACCTCTTTAGTTGCATCTTCATTGTCAATATACCCTTTCATAACAGTAGGACCTTTTACCATGATTTCGCCAATTCCATCTTGGTCAGGATTATCAATTTGTACTGTAATACCTGGAAGAGGGAAACCTACACTACCAGCGCGTTTGAATTTATCATTTTCACCTGCAACAACAGGAGAAGTTTCAGTCAAACCATAGCCTTGCAATAGGTTGATGCCTAAATCCACAAAGCCTTGTACAGTTTCTTTATTCATAGGAGCCCCGCCTGCAATTAAGGTATGAAGTTTGCCACCAAATTGATTCAAAATCTGTTTAAACACTTTAACTCTAATATCAATACCAAACTTTAATAAGAAATTGCAAACTTTTCTCATCATTTTCACTAACTTTGTTTTACCTTGCTCTGCCACTCCTTTTTCAATCTTTTTGTACATCACTTCAAGCATTAAGGGAACGCCTACAAATCCAGTTATTTGGAATTCTATTAAGTTCTTTTGAACATATTTTAAACCATCACAAAAAGCAACTGTAATACCACATGAAGTACCATATAGAAAAGTACAAGTAGACTCAAACGTATGGTGCAAAGGAAGAAAAGAGAGAAAAACATCTTCTTTTCGAATATCTGTCATTTGTGATAAAGCATAAATATCACTGCAAATATTAGCTTGAGATAAGCCTACACATTTTGAAATAGCAGTGGTTCCAGAAGTGAAAAGTAAAATAGAAGCTTTATCAGGATCTAAGTTAATATTTTCATAACTCATATTTCCAGATAAATATAGCTTTCTTCCCTTTTCTACAAGAGAGGAATATGTGAGAAAATGGTTAGAAGAAATATTGGTACTTGAAATATCGTCCATGCAAATATATTGTGTTAAAGAAGAACTATTTTCAGCATTAATTTCTTCAAATATAGGAAGATATTTATGATCAAAAATAACAGCGTCTGCTTTACTTCTGATAATCAAACTTTTAATCTCATTATTAGGCAAAGATTTATCTAAAGGAATAATCGTAATATTAGCTGTTGTGACAGCCAAATAGCTAACACACCATTCATAACGATTAGGAGCAATTAAAGCTACTTTCTTATTTTCTAGTCCCATATCTAATAGACTAGTAGCCAAGCTTTTAATATCTTGTACAAATTGGCTATACAAAATAGAAATATGTTCAGTAGCCTTAGGGTCCTTTTTATAAACAAAAGCAGATTTACTGCTAAAGCGATTTTCATAACGTGCTACTAATTCTCTAAAATCTCGCAGAGTTTCTCCTTTGTATAGCTTATCTTTGTATTTGCTCATGTATAATCTCCTTTGCCATATTTTTCACTCTTATTGTATACCAAAAATTGCTTAATATCAATGATTAATGCAAAAGAGGCAAAATTTCACAAAAACTCTTGCCTTTTAGCTACATTCTATGATATAATACCTACTGTTGAAAAATACACACACGTTGTGAGCCAAAGAAAAGTGCTTATGAAAAAATAAGTTTTCTAAGGCGCTTGAGCAATTGTGGAGGAACAAACTAAAAGGAGGAAAAAAATTATGGCAGTAGTTGCAATGAAACAATTACTAGAAGCTGGTGTTCATTTTGGACACCAAACCAGAAGATGGGATCCTAAAATGGCTGAATATATTTTCCAAGCTAGAAATGGTATCCACATTATCGACTTACAAAAGACATCTAAAAAATTAGACGAAGCATATGCTTTCTTAAGAGAACAAGCAGAAGCAGGAAAAACAGTTCTATTTGTAGGAACAAAAAAACAAGCACAAGATTGTATGAAAGAAGCTGCTGAAAAATGTGGTATGTACTATGTAAATCAAAGATGGTTAGGTGGTACACTAACAAATTTCGCAACAATTAGAAGAAGAATCGGAAGACTAATCGAATTGGAAACGATGCAAGAAGATGGTACTTTTGATGTATTACCTAAAAAAGAGGTTATTCTTTTAAAGAAAGAAATGGAAAAATTAGAGAAAAACCTTGGTGGAATTAAAGAAATGACTGAAATTCCAGGAGTTATGTTTATTGTAGATCCTAAAAAAGAAAGAATTGGAATCTTAGAAGCCAGAAAATTAGGAATTCCAGTTATTGGTTTAGTAGATACTAACTGTAATCCAGAAGACGTAGATTATGCTATTCCAGGAAATGACGATGCTATTCGTGCAGTTAAGTTAATTGCAGATTGTATGGCAAATGCTGTTATTGAAGGAAGACAAGGTGAATCTATGGAAATGGTTGAAGAAGCTATGGAAAATGAAGAAGCAGCAGAAGAACCAACAGATATGGAAGAAGTTGTAGCTGAAGAAGCTACAGAAGAAACAGCTGAATAATATAAATATACAAGGATGTGTCTTGTCCTGATATACAAGGAGAAAAGGTACATCCTTTTAAAAAATTAAGATTTTCTAAGCGATTAAAATCGCGAGAAAATCTAAAATTTGCATAACCTAGTTCTACGTTAAGTGCTATTAAAGCACTTTCCTAGAACTAAGAAATAAAAGGAGGATTTTAAAATGATTACTGCTGAATTAGTAAAACAATTAAGAGAAAAAACAGGCGCAGGAATGATGGACTGTAAAAAAGTGTTAACAGAAACTAATGGAGATGAAGAAAAAGCAATTGAACTTTTACGTGAAAGAGGAATTGCAAAAGCTGCTAAAAAGTCAGACAGAATTGCAGCTGAAGGTTTAGTTACAACTTATGTAACTGCTGACCAAAAAGTAGGAGCAGTAGTAGAAGTAAATGCAGAAACAGACTTCGTTGCTAAAAATGAAGATTTTAGAAACTTTGTAGCAGATATAGCAAAACAAGTTGCAGAAAAAAATCCAGCTACAGTAGAAGAATTACTAGCACAAACATCTATGGTTGAAACAGACAAGACTATTCAAGATGTATTAACAAATAAAATTGCTACAATTGGTGAAAATATGTCAATTCGTAGATTTGAAAGATTTGAAAGCAATGGTTTAGTAGAAAGCTATATCCATGGAGACGGAAAAATTGGTGTTTTAGTAGAAATGGAAAACGGAAATACAGAGCTTGCAAAAGATGTTTGTATGCAAATTGCAGCTGCTAGACCTGAATACTTAGATAGAGAAGCTGTTCCAGCTGACAGAGTAGCACATGAAATGGAAATTTTAAAAGCACAAGCAGTAAATGAAGGAAAGCCAGAAGCAGTTGCTGAAAAAATTGTACAAGGTAGAATTAATAAATTTTATGGTGAAATCTGCTTAGTAGAACAAGACTTCGTAAAAGATCCAGACCAAACAGTTGGAAAATTAGTAGAATCTAAAGGTGCTAAAATCGTAAGATTTGCAAGATTCGAAAAAGGTGAAGGATTACAAAAAAGAGAAGAAAACTTTGCTGAAGAAGTAGCAAAACAAATTAATGGATAATTCAAAATTTGGAGGAGACACATGTCAAAAGTATGTGTCTCTTTTTTATTGTCCTATATATGGAAAACAATATTTTTTCAAAAATCTATTGACAAAAAACCAAAAAAAGCATATCATGAATATATGAACAAGTAATCATATATAACAATATAGAGGAGGAAGAACAATGCAAGAAGAATTTGTATGTCAAGAAAATTGCCCACATCTAGCTAAAATTCATGAGGTAGAAGTAAATAAAATTCCAAGAGAAGAAATCTTAACTTTATCAGAAACGTTTAAGCTATTTAGTGATGAAACAAGACTTAGAATTATTTGCAGCTTATTAAACACAGAACTTTGCGTATGTGATTTGTGTGAATTGTTAAATCTAAACCAATCAGCAGTATCACATCAATTACAGCTATTAAGAGGAAGCAAGCTTGTAAAATATAGAAAAGAAGGAAAGCAAGTATTTTACAGCTTAGAAGATAATCACATAGAAAACATTATTAAAATTGCAATTGCTCATATGAGAGAAGAGAAATAGAGAGGAGGGAGTAGATATGGCTTGTAATCATGAACATTGTACAGAACATCATCATTCAAAAGAAGAATTAGAAGAAAAGGAAGATAAGAAAAAAGAAATTATCCTGTATATAGTGGCAGTTGCCACGTTTTTAATCACTCTTATCCCCATTCTTCCAGAAGGTGTTAAAATAGCTTTTTATGTTCTTACCCTTTTAGTATCAGGTTACGAATTGTTTTTAGAAGGAATGAAAAATATATTTCATTTTAGATTTGAAGAAGATACCTTAATGACAATTGCCGTTATTGCAGCATGTTGCCTAGGAGATTTTAGAGAAGCTTGCTTAGTAGTATTGCTATTTTCCTTAGGTGAATTTATTGAAGATATGGCAGTGGCAAAATCAAATAGGCATATTGAAACAATAGTAGACATGAAAACAGATACCGCTAATCTCTATCAAGGAAATGAAATTGTGGTAGTGCCAGTAGAGAACTTAAAAGTAGGAGATAAAATATTAATTAAGCCAGGCGAAATGGTACCAGTGGACAGCAAAGTTTTATCTGGAAAATCCACTTTAGACACTTCTAGACTAACAG
>CAOXTD010000009.1:66578-67941 GCA_948560265.1 uncultured Clostridia bacterium
AGCCTACAGTTGTGACAGAAGGTCAGGAAATTTTATCTGGAAATAGCAATTTAAGTGGAAGCTTAACAGCGGAGGTAATAAGGGAATATAAGGACTCTACTACCTCACAAATTATAGATTTAGTATATGAAGCAACCAATAACAAGGGAAAGACAGAAAAGTTCATTACGAAGTTTTCTAAAATTTATACACCAACTGTTATGATTTTAGCCTTAGCTATTAGTATCATTCCTATCTTAATAGGATTAGATGCTAGAACTTGGATAACAAGGGCATTAGTATTTCTAGTAGCCTCTTGCCCATGTAGTATTGTTATTTCTATTCCGCTAGCATTTTTCTCTTGTATAGGAGTACTATCAAAAAAGGGGTTATTAGTAAAAGGAACAAAACATATAGAAGCCTTAGCGAAAGCAAAAACAATATGCTTTGACAAAACAGGAACTATCACAACAGGTAAAATGGTAATAGATGAGATATCTGAATGTGAAAAGAAAAAGGAGTTCTTTTCTTACTTATATAGCTTAGAACATTTATCAAATCATCCAATTGCTACTAGTATAGAAAATGAAGTACAAAAGCAAGGGTGGAAAAAAGAAGAGCTATTGCAAGATGTAGCAGAACAAGAAGAAATTGCAGGATATGGTATCAAAGGAGTAATACAAGGAAAGCAAGTTCTTTTTGGAAATCAAAAATTATTAGATAAATACCAAATTTCTTATCCAGAAGACTTAAATAAAAAAGGAATCTATCTAATAGTAGACGGAAAACTATATGGATATATTACACTCAAAGAGGAGATTAGAAAAGGTGCAGAAAATTTGAAAGCCAATTTGAAGAAAATAGGCATTCATAAAATTGTGATGTTAACAGGAGATGGCTTAGAAAAAGCGGAAGAAATATCACAAAAAATTGGAGAAATAGAGGTATATGCTAGTCTACTCCCAAAAGAAAAATTAGAAAAAGTAGAGGAGTTTAAGAAGAACAGTAAAGTTATTTTCGTAGGAGATGGTATCAATGATAGTCCAGTTTTAGCAACAGCAGATTTTAGTATTTCTATGGGAGAAGGTACACAAATTGCAAGTAACACAGCGGATAGTATCCTAATTTCTAATCAGATTGCGATACTTCCTAATATCATTAAAACCGCAAAATCTAGTATGAGAATTATCTATTTTAACATGCTGTTTTCTCTTCTTACTAAATTAGTGGTACTTATTTTAGGAGTAACGGGATATGCCCCAATTTGGCTAGCCGTTTTTGCAGATGTGGGAGTAGCATTGCTTACAGTGTTAAATAGTATTAGGATTTATAGAAAATGATAATTTATTATGTTGATTAAATATTGCTTTTATGATATTATAAT
>CAOXTD010000010.1:0-29450 GCA_948560265.1 uncultured Clostridia bacterium
ATAACTAACTATCTCATTATCATGTACATCTAACATCAAAATCCCCTTAATATCTTATTTTTTACTTTTCTCCTAATATCATATATTTTACCACTTCATTTAGATTACTGTCTAGTATCCTTATAATATCTCCTTGTAAATTTTTTCGTAAATCTATTTGACAATTTTAATCTTAAGTAGCACAATAGAGGTAGCTTAAAAATTGACTTAAGTTCTGCAAAAGTCATATAGTTAGAAAGAGATGCAATGGAAGAAGGCATCTCTTTTGTTTTGCACAAATAGAAAGAAGTAAGATTATAAATATTTTCTAATTTTCCTTATCATAAAAATGGATTTGCTCCCATACAATTTTACTAAAGCATATAATGATTTCTAACTGCTAAAGCAGTAAGACAATTATTTAACTAATCACTTTTTGGGAGGTTTCACTTATGTTTTTAAAAAAGAAAATATATAAAATCATTAGCATTTTTCTTCTCTGTATTTCATTACTCTCTACCTTTGTATATGCTAGTAGTATCCCTACTTGGACAACAGAAACCAAGCCTTTAAATGATACTACTTCTACTAGCGGAAACGTGGCTTCTTCTAGTAATTCTACAGCCTCTACTAGTTCGTCACAAACTAATAGTACCACTTCTCCTAATAACACAGTTCCAACCAATAGCAATTCTAATTTAAACTTAGACTGTGGTAGTGCTATTTTAATTGAACAACATTCAGGGCAAGTGCTATATGAGCAAAACTGCCATGAAAAATTAAGACCTGCTAGTGTGACTAAAGTTATGACTATTTTGCTTATTATGGAAGCTATAGATAGTGGTAGGTTATCGTATACTGATAAAATTCCTTGTACAGAAAATGCAGCTGGTATGGGTGGTTCTCAAATTTGGTTAGATGTTCGTGAAGAACTCACTGTTGATGAAATGTTAAAAGCAATTTGTGTAGTTTCTGCTAATGATTGTACTGTTGCTATGGCTGAATATTTAGCAGGTTCGCAAGAAGCTTTTGTTGCAAAAATGAATGAAAAAGCACAAGAGTTAGGTATGCAAGATACTACTTTCAAAAACTGCCATGGTATTGATGAAGATGGTCATGTGACTTCAAGCTATGACATTGCTTTAATGTCTAAGGAGTTATTGAATAAACACCCTTCTATTACAAAATATACTACTATTTATATGGATAGCTTAAGAGATGGTAAATCTTCTTTGGTCAATACCAATAAATTAATTCGTAACTATAAAGGAGCAACTGGGCTAAAGACTGGTTCTACTGCTACTGCTTTATACAGCTTATCTGCTAGTGCTACTCGCGATGACCTTTCTTTAATTGCAGTAATTATGAAAGCACCTAATACTAAAACTCGTTTTGCTGAGGCGCAAAAATTATTAGACTATGGCTTTGCTAATTTTGAGTATAAAAAATTGGCAAATAAAGGTGACATTATCAAAGACGTTATTGTGGATAAAGGAATTGAAACAAATGTAAATGGTATTTTAGAAACTGATAGTGGAATTTTAATTCAAAAAGGGCAAGATAAAAACATTGAACAACAATTAGAATTACCTACTATGGTATCTTCTCCAGTAGAACAAGGGCAAGTTTTAGGAACTGTGACCTATCATTTAAATGGGCAAGAAATTGGAAAAGTTAATATTATTGCAGAAAAGTCAGTTAGTAAAATTTCTACTTTTACAATGATTGAAAATATTTATGGCAAGTGGTTTAGTTTGTTAAGGACTTAATGAAAACATGTCATTAAATCTGTTAAGTTTGATTATGTCAAAAATGTCGCACTTGGGGACAGATGTCGCACAAACTAACGTCCCCAAATGCGACATCTGTCCCCAGTGTGACATTTTCTATTCTTCAAATTTTTGATTTTCATCTTCTGTCTCATCATATTCATATTCGTAAGTAATGTGTTCTGCTTTTGGCATCTTACTACGTCTTGGTCTTGTTTTGTTATTGATATTGATATTGTTAGGAGTTGGTACTGTTTCTGAAATATTTTCTAATGTTTCTTTCAATTCCTTTCTGGCTCTCTCTTGACTTTTTAATTCTTCTCTTTTTTCTTCTTTTTTGTTTTGCATATTCTTGTTTAAAAAATTATTTAACTTGTCCATTAAATCTGGCACATAGTCTAATAATCTATCTACTGAAGAGCAATGTTCTACTGGTAGTAATTTCACTGTATTTTGTTGCACTACTAAAAACGCAATTGGTGAAATAGAGACTCCTGCTCCACTTCCTCCACCAAATGGTAGCCTATACTGAATAGCCTCCTCTTTTTCTTTTTTAGTATATTCGTTAATAGTTTCTCCTTTAAATTCACTTCCTCCTGCTGCAAATCCAAATCCTACTTTAGAAATTGGAATAATAATAACATTATTGGTTGTCTCTATTGGCTCTCCTATAATCGTATTGACATCAATCATGTCTTGTATACTATTCATAGCCGTAACCATAAGACCTTCTATGGGATGTTGTTCGTTCATTTAAATCACTTCTTCCTTTCTTTAAAATACTGCTTATTACATTTATAATATGTACCATTTTTACCTGTATTATACAATTAAATTGAATTTTATATAAATTTCTATTTTGGTAAATTGGTGTGATAACATATTCATATTGTTCTTTCTTCTTACTAGTTGCCACACATGGTAGAAAAATCGAAATAATAGAAGATAAAGTTGTAACTGTAAATGCAGTAAGCACTGGGCTTTCTAGTCCTATTTGCATGCCTAATTTTAAATGGGATATTTTAGGCTGTAACTTTTTGACTATTTTTAAATCTTCCCACCTAAAATCTTTCTCTAATTTTTTCAAATCTATTTTTTCTAATTGCATTTTGCTATATGCTTTTCTTAATTTCTTATCATTTAAGTGAATACTTATCCACTTTATTTTATTTCCTAAATACAAAGATAAAATGATTGCATAATTTTTATTTAACTTTTCTTCTTTTGTATTGCTTAAGCTGAAGTTTCGTATTTCTATGTGGAATGTTGATAATAATATGAAAAAGAAGAGAGTTAGTAAAATAATTAATATTGCTAATAAAATAAAAACTAATACCATTTTTGATAACCTCCTTTTCTTGAAGTTATTTGGTATTAGTTTTCCCTTTTTTTCTTTTTTTAATCATTATTAAATTATTTTCCTTTTTGCCTTTTCTACATTAATATCTCCAAAAAGTTCTGCCTGTTCTGTTAAAACTTTACTTCTTCTTGATAATTCTAATAACCCTGTAAATGCAGTAACTACTTCTTGCTTATTGCACTTTTTAGTAGAAAATAACTTGTTAAATACAAAATGTTTTTTATGTAGTAGTTCTCTAAACATCACTTTTACTTTGCTTTCAACTGTATAAGTATCTGTAATAGCAATTTTCTCAATATTTTGTGCATTTTGATTCTGCTTTTGCTCATTCTTTTTGATTAATGTTTGATAAATTTCTGGTATAATCTCTTTGCTATAATTTACTTCTAACTTTTGCTTTGGAAGTTCTATCACCTCAGGAGCTTTAAAAAATCTTTGAGAGTTTTCTTCTACAGCCTCCCTAAATTTCTTAGTAATCTCTTTATATTTCTTATACTCAATAATTCTTCTTAATAGTTCCTCTTCTGTTAGCTCTTTCTCATCTTCTTCGTCTGTCTTTGGCAATAAGGATTTAGATTTTAAATATAGCAACGTAGATGCCATTATTAAAAACTCACTTGCAATTTCTAAATTCATTTTTTCCATCTCATTTAGGTACTGGATATATTGTTCTGTAATTTCACTTATTTTAATCTCACAAATGTCCATTTTATTTTTATCAATTAAATGACATAACAAATCAAGAGGACCTTCAAAGTTCTCTATTTTAATCTTATATTTATTTGTTTCTAATGTTAGTACATTTTGCATTTTATCTCATTCCTCTTTGCCTTGGTTCCGTTTTTTACAGCTTACTATTTAATTTTTCCAACTAATCTAGTTAGTCCTCAAATGCTTGTCCAATACTTTCTCTTGTATATCCTTTGCGATATAAAAAGTTTTCTATGTCCGTCTGCTCCATTTGATTTTGCTTTTTAGTTGCTATTTTCTTTGCACATGTTATCTCATATTCTTCTAATTGCTCTTCATGATCTGAAAAATATGTATCTATTATATCACGTTCTAATCCTTTTGCATATAGCTTGTTTCTAATTTCTTTTAAGGAAAGTGTATTAATAGCTAAAAACTCATTCATTGCTCTTTGAATATATACTACATCATTAATATAACCATTTTCTTTTAAATTTTCAATTACATCATCTAGTAAATTTTGGTTTACCGAAGAAGAAGAGAACTTCTGTCTAACTTCTTTTTCCGTTCTCTTCTTATATACTATATATTTTAATACCTTTGTTTTTAAGTTATCAAACTCTACTAACTCATTCTTATCACTTTTAGATTTTTGTTTGATTTGAGAAGTCATCTCTTCTTTTAGTTGTTGTACATCAATTTGATTGTTTTTCTGCACTTTTTGAGTTAACTGCGGTTTATCTCTTTGTATAATGTTATCAATATAGGCACGAATTTCTTCTCTAGAAGAGTTTTTGTTTAACTCACTCATTCTAATTCTACTCCTCTTTTTCTTACTCTTCTGGTTCTGTTTCTTGTTCTAGATCTACTTCTTCATCTCCAAGGCTTTTTTCAAAAGCTGTAGCATAATTATCTCTAATTTTTTTCTCTACTTCTTCTGCTATTTTGGGATTGTCCATTAAATAACTTTTTGCATTTTCTCTACCTTGACCAATTCTATCTTCATTGTAGCTAAACCATGAACCACTCTTTTCAATAATATCTAAGTTAACAGCAATATCTAATAAGTTTCCTTCTTTTGAAATTCCTTTACCATAAATAATATCAAATTCAGCCTCTCTAAATGGTGGAGCAACCTTATTTTTCACAACTTTTACTCTTGTACGATTTCCTACTACTTCGCCTTCTTGCTTAATGGCTTCAATTCTTCTGATATCTAATCTAACAGAAGCATAGAATTTTAATGCTCTTCCTCCTGGAGTTGTTTCTGGATTTCCAAACATAACACCAACTTTTTCTCTTAATTGATTGATAAATACAATGACACATTTTGATTTGTTAATAACACCTGCTAATTTTCTTAAAGCTTGTGACATTAATCTAGCTTGTAAACCAACATGGGCATCACCCATATCTCCATCAATTTCAGCTTTTGGTACTAATGCTGCAACTGAATCTACTACAATAATATCTAATGCACCACTTCTTACTAATGCCTCTGCAATTTCTAATGCTTGCTCACCTGTATCTGGCTGAGATACAATTAAATTATCAATATCTACACCTAAATGTTTTGCATATACTGGATCTAGGGCATGTTCTGCATCAATAAAAGCTGCTTCTCCACCCATTTTCTGTGCTTCTGCAATTACATGTAATGCAAGTGTTGTCTTACCTGAAGATTCTGGTCCAAATACTTCTATAATTCTTCCTCTAGGAATTCCTCCAATTCCCAATGCAATATCTAAACTTAAAGCTCCTGTTGGAATTGCTTCTACATTCATTGCTGTAAAGTCTCCTAATTTCATAACAGAACCTTTACCGAATTGTTTTTCAATTTGTCCTAATGCTGCTTCTAATGCTTTCATTTTTTCTGGATTTTCATTACTCATTTTTCTTCCTCCTAGTTTTCTCTCTCTGTTTTTTATTCTCTAGATTTCATTTTCTTTTGTATCATAAACGTATGTTTGTACTTATTATATCTTATTTTTTTCTTTTGTCAAGCATTTTTTATTATTTTTCATTTTATATTTTGAAGGTATGTCCCTAACCTGATGAATAAACGAGCACTGCCTGTGGCAGATACAGCGAGTTTATGAATAGGCATAAACTATTGTTATAGACTTTGCGTAGTCAAAGGCTAGAACAATTAGTTTGATGCTCGCAGTGTCAGAAAAAGGAACGTCCCCAACCTGACATCACTGCCTGTACCACTGGCTAAATTGATAAAAAATACTATAATTATTAGGTGTCACTTCCCCTCTTACAGTTTGTCCATAAGCAACTGTTACTTGGTTACAATATAAACCTATATATGGCACTTCCCTTCTCCAAGTTTCTGCTATTTTCTGATATGCTTCTTTTTGTGCATCTTCTGATGACATAGTACTAATTTCTTTTAACAAACTATTTATCTCTGTATTTTGATACTCTGCTAAATTTCCCTCTCCTAAAAAAACGTTTAGTTCTGGACTATATCCATTATATACTCCTGTTAAAAGAATTTCATATCTGTGATTTATTAATATGCTTTTATACTCGTTTTCTGACACTTTTTTTACTGTGACTTGAATTCCTATTGTTTCTAGCTGTTTTTTTATTTCCTCTACTACCTTTACTCTTTGTTTGTTTTTTTCTTGAACTGTTATTGTAAAATTGAGTGTTCTTGTTCTTCCTTCTATTTCTTTTGACCAAATACCATATTCAAATTTCCATCCATTGTCTTTTAAAATTTTCTTTGACTCTTCTTGATTAAAAACTTCTCCCCATTCTAAATCTTTTGCTAAGTAATTCCCATAGTCTAAAGGTAAATTGGCTACATATGCTTTTTCTTCTAAAATAGAGGAAACTATTTTTCCTTTATCAATTGCTTTTTGAATAGCTTGTCTTACCTCTACATTTTGAAGAACAGAATCTTTACAGTTGAAAGCTAAATAATCATATTCTCTTCCTGGATATTGTTTTTTCTGGTATCCCATACTGCCAATATATTCTTCATATTGATTATTATTAGTGTGTATTAAATCAATGTTGCCTAATCGAAAACTGTTATATACTTCTCCCATATCTTTATAAAGGGAAATAGTGATTGCTTTTATATTACTATCTTCTTTTTCGATATTATACCAATTTTCATTTTTGGTTAATTCTATTACTTCTTTGTCTAGTCTTGTAACTTTATATTTTCCTGTTCCAATTGGCAATTCTTTTGACTTTGCCATGTCTTTTCCTTCATATTGTTTTTGAGATAAAATTGGAAAAATCAACCTATATTCAAAAAATGGAATTTCTTCTTTTAGTTCTAAACGAATAGTATATTTATCTACTACTTCAGCTTTTTGAATATCTTTTACATTTTCTAAATAAATAGATTTTTTGTTTTTTTGTATTTGTTCAATAGTAAACTTAACATCTTCTGCTGTAAACTCGTTATTATTTTGCCATTTCACATTTTCTTTTAATTTTATAATATAACTCTTTTCTGATACCTTAGACCATTCCTTCGTTAAACAGTTTTCTACTCTGTAATCTTGTGTAATTGTTAATAATGGTTCAAAAATAAGAGAAGCTATTTGTATCACATCTTTGTTTTGCGTTATATGTGGATTAATACTATCAAATTTAGAAATACCTAATCGAAAATTTGTAATCATATTTGTCTTTTCATATTTTATATCTGCATTTCCCTGCTTTTCCTCTTTACTTTCTGCATAAGTAAAATATGTAGTAATTCCAATTATTCCTAATATGATAATGATACAAAGAAATAATTTAACCTTATTAATCTTCATAGCCAGTCTCCTTTTACGTTTTATCATATACTAAAGTATTTACTTTTTCAATAAATTCATACAAAAGGGCACAAAAATATTCATTCATATTTTTGTGCCCCTAATATCTATATACTATTTCCTTATCAAAAATCCTTTTTTTATTTTCTACCTTCTACCATAAGCTTGATGCCTGTTCTTTCTTCTCCTTCTACTTCTACCTCAGCAAATGCTGGTATACATACCAAGTCCACGCCTGCTGGTGCTACAAATCCTCTTGCTATTGCAATTGCCTTTACTGCTTGATTAAGAGCTCCTGCTCCAATTGCTTGCATTTCTGCTTTGTTAGATTCTTTTACCAAACCAGCAATTGCTCCTGCTACTGAATTTGGATTTGATTTTGATGAGATTTTTAAAATTTCCATTTTTTGCCTCCTATAATTTTTATTTTTGTTACCTGTGAACAGTTATAGTTATATTATATTTATAGGATTTTGTCTATATATTTTTGGAAAAAAGTGGAAAATTCCATCGCATTTTTTTACATTTCATTTTCTTTATCGAATAAATAATCTATTAATCTTCTCTGTTCGACAATTTTCGTCATTTACCTCGAAAATTACCCCATTAAAAATGCAATCTCCTTCTGCTAATTTATATCTTTCTGGAAGTGAAGTTTGAAATCTTTTCACTGATGCTTCCACTTCCATACCAATAACAGAATTTTTTGGGCCTGTCATTCCTAAATCAGTAATATACCCAGTTCCCTTTTCTGTAACTTCCTCATCTGCTGTTTGTACATGGGTATGTGTTCCAAATAAAGCTGTTACTTTTCCATCTAAGCAATGTTTCATCGCAATTTTTTCAGCTGTTGCTTCTGCATGAAAATCCACAAAAATCATATCTGCTTTTTCTGAAATTTTCTTTATAATTTCTTCTGCTACTGTAAATGGATTTTCTGATAGTACTCCCATATTCGTTCTTCCTATTAAATCGACTACTGCTATTTTTTTGTTTTTACATTCATAAATGAAGTATCCTCTTCCTTGTACTCCTTTAGAATAATTAGCTGGTCTTAATATTTTAGGATGATTAATGAATTCGAAAATGTCCTTTTTTGCCCAAGTATGATTTCCCATAGTCATACTATCTACTTCTAATTTTAATAGCTTATTAAAAGTTTTAAATGTAATTCCCATTCCTGCTGCTACATTTTCTGCATTTACAATTACAAAGTCTATGTTATATTCTTCTTTTATTTTTGGTAGCACTTCTGTCAACTTTTCTAATCCATTTTCTCCTACCAAGTCTCCTACTGCTAGTATATTCATTTTTTCTTGACCTTCTTTCTCTTCTATTTGCTATTATCATACTATACTTTTTATAATTTAGCAAATATTAAAAATCCTACTATTCCACTTTACATAATTCTCAAAATTTGATATAATAGAAATACCATTATGTTTTTCCCTAATTAATGGTAAATAAACCATAGGGAGGTGCAAGCTTATGATGAAGTTTGCAGAAATCATCCGGGAAGCCGGAGTAAATCCTGAGGACGTTCCATACGTTGCTCAGCTGCCTGTCACTTTGTATGATAGGAAAAGACGGGTAATCGAAGGCGAAACCATCAAGTTCGTCGAGCCCCTCTTTAAGGAAAATCCTGCGTCACATGAGAGTTTTTTGAACTTCTGTGTTGAGCTCGAGCAGCAGCTTGCCAGCAACAGTGTATATCGGGAGCTTTCCTCTAACCTGTCTGCCCAGATATCAGAGTCCGCTTTGATTCTCTGGTATGACTCTTGCGGTCCTTATATCTTTTTAAGGCATCCGCGTTCCATTTAAGCAAACAGGCAAAACAAAAGCAGCCTTCCCAAACGGGTTGGTTGCTTTTGCATTTTACATATAGTTATAATTTACTTTGCATAATCAATTACTCTGGTCTCTCTAACAACATTTACTTTGATTTGTCCTGGATATTCCATTTCATCTTCAACCTTTTTCGCAATATCTCTTGCCATTAAAGTCATTTGATTATCGTCTACCTTTTCAGGTTTAACAATAATTCTAATTTCTCTACCAGCTTGAATTGCAAAAGATTTATCTACACCTTCAAAAGAATCTGCAATATTTTCCAATTGCTCTAATCTCTTGATATATGCTTCTAAAGTTTCTCTTCTTGCTCCTGGTCTTGAAGCTGAAATTGCATCAGCTGCTTGTATTAAAACAGCTTCAATTGTTTTTGGCTCTACATCTCCATGGTGAGCTTGTACACAATTGATGACATTTTCATTTTCTTTGTATTTCTTGAGTACTTCAACACCTAATTCAACGTGTGTTCCTTCCATATCATGGTCTAGTGCTTTACCTATATCATGTAATAAACCTGCTCTTCTAGCTAATGTGGAATCTAACCCCAACTCTTCTGCCATAATTCTAGCTAAGTTTGAAACTTCAATAGAGTGATTTAATACATTTTGTCCATAACTGGTTCTATATTTTAGTTTACCAATTAATAATGTTAGGTCTTGTGGTAAGCTTACTACACCAGTCTCTAATATTGCTCTTTCTCCTTCTTCTTTGATAATTTGGTTGACTTCTTCTTTTGCTTTTTCAACCATTTCTTCAATTTTTGCAGGATGGATTCTTCCATCATCAATTAATTTTTCAAGAGCAATTCTAGCAACTTCTCTTCTTAGTGGATCAAAGCCAGAAATAACAACTGCTTCTGGAGTATCATCAATAATTAAATCAATTCCCGTTAAAGTTTCTAAAGTTTTAATATTTCTACCTTCTCTACCAATAATTCTTCCTTTCATATCATCATTTGGAAGAGCTACAATAGATACAGTAGTTTCCGAAGTATGATCTGCTGCACATTTTTGAATTGCATACCCAATTACTTCTTTTGCCGTTTTGTCTGCTGTTTCTTTTACTTGGTTTTCCATACTTCTAACCAAGTTTGCTTTTTCAGCAGTTAATTGATTCTCCATTTCTGATAATAGTTGTTTTTTTGCGTCTTCTTTTGATAATCCAGAAATTTTTTGTAATTCTTCCATTTGCTTATTTAGAACTTGTTCAATTTCATTTTTCTTTTCATCAATTTCTTGATTTCTTTTTTCTAAGTCTTTTTCTTTTTTCTCCATAGTGTCTAATTTTCTTTCTAAATTTTCTTCTTTCTGAATTAATCTTCTTTCTTGACTTTGTACTTCGCCTCTTCTTTCTCTAATTTCTTGGTCTAAATCCTTTCTGGCATTCATAATTTCTTCTTTTGCTTTGAAGATTTCTTCTTTTTTCTTGTTTTCTGCTTCTATGTTTGCCATTTCAATTATTTTTTTAGCTTCACTTTCTGCACTTTCCATTTTAGACTCAGCAATTTTCTTTCTTGCATACATTCCTACGAAAGTAAAAATTACTGCTGAAATTAGAAAAACGGCGATATTGATTACGATATCCATAATCTTTAAACACCTCTTTCTTATTTAATTTTCAATGTACTAAATATATATCACTAATGTGTTTTAAGTTTTAGAATATATTTATTTACTCTATTATTTTATCCCGATTATTGTAAACTGTCAAGGGTTTTAGTTAGAAAAATTATGAATATACATTAAAAAGGCTATATGCTCTTATTTTTAGCATATAGTCTATTTATGTTAAGTTTTTTATTTTTATTTCTCCACGATTTATTTACAAAACAAATCGTTTTGCTCTCATGTATTCCTAAAAACAGCTTAAAATGCCTTTTTTGTGTGTTTAAAACACATTGTTTTGTCAAGTTCAGACCTATATGCTAAAGCCAGGCGCAACGCTAAAGTTGCTGGCCGCATTCCAAATATAAATGATGTTACCATCGCCGTGGACATTGCAGAAGACGCTGCTGTCGTTGTAATGAGGTGAACGAAGCCACCAACTGCCCGCACTGCCTGAGGCAGACGTCTTCTTCGCGCGGTTCGCGCTCGGACTGTTCCATGCCTCTGTTGCGTTCTTTTGATAGTATGGATACTGGCTTCCCTCTGATGTGATTGCGTATACATATGCTCCTGATTGATATCCACTACTTACTACCTCGCTTGCTGCTAATAACCATAAGTAATCGTTACATGTTGTTACGCTACTTGCACTATTATATGTTGCAATGTACTTCTTCTTTACTTGTTTGATATAACTCTTATTACTTAAGTTTGCTCCTAGTCCTCCGATTGCTCCACTTTGGGCTGCTGCATTTGTTGTATATCCGTTTAGGTCTTTTCTCATTTGTGTATTTGCCCAGCCTCCAGTATTGTCATTCTCTGCATTCATAGATTTGTATGTTTCCCCTGTCATAAAATCTAAGAATTCAAAACTGATACTTGCCTTTTCGTGTGTCCCTCCATATACTGTTTGGTCTACTAAATCGTCATATTTAAATCCTAACACTCTTACTCTTTTTGTTTCTCCCTCGTATTCTACTTCAAAAGTATCTCCTGGTTTGATCGTGTATCTTTTTCCGTCTACTACCACTTTTACTTCTTCTGTTTCGCTTGTAATAGTATCGTCTTTTGCTATTTCTTGCACTATTTTTTCAATGGTTGCCCAGTCTGATTTAATATTTTCAATTGGTTCGTCTATTGGCTCTGTTGAAGTACTTCCTCCCCCATTTCCCGTTCCATTTATATATTCGTTTACCATATTGTCAATGGAATTCATATACTCTTGCTCATTCTTTACTGCGTTTTCTGTTTTGTCTTTGGCTTCTTGTGCTTTCTTAAAAATACTATTTTCTCCCATTGTATACATTATCGTTATGCCTGCTAAAATTAATAATACTACTATGGTTACTACCAATGCTACGAGTGTGATACCATTTTCCTTGTTTAGTTTTTGTTTCATTTTTACTTTTTCCTCCTTTTTCTTTAGTATCTACTGCTTTTTTATTTTTATACACTATAGGTATATTTTATTTTATGCCATAGTTATAACATTTTGTTTTGTTTTAACAATATGTGTCATAAAATGTCAATATATTTCTAACAAAAAACACACCACTTTCGCTTTTGCTACTTGTGATGTGTTCTTTTTTTATGCCTCTTTTTTGTATCCCTCAAATACATCAGAAATCTCTTTTTCCCCTGATGTATTTAAAACTCTATCATGTGAATTTAATATTTCTACAATATGGTGGTTAAATTCTGTTACTTCAAAGAAGTTAATTATTTTGATATGGCTAGTTCCTGTTTTTTCTACCCATTTTTCTATATTCTCGTTATTTTTTTCAATATAATTCCTACTTCCATTAATTAAGATAATATTTTCTTTTGTGTTATTTACTTCAAATTCTAATAATTGTTCAATTTCTTCATATTTGTTGGAATTAACGTCTTCCCAACGAATTTCTAAAATTTCTTTTTCATTTTTTAGATTTAATTTTTTTACCAATGTTACAATATTTTCTTGTATATTGTTTTCTAGGAGTGTTATCACGTTTATTTGTTCTTCTATTTTGTGGTTAATATATGGTAACAGCATGGTTGCAAAATGCCAATCACTCACATAAAAACTACATAGTTTTTCGACTTTTTGATTTTCTTTTTTCATTTGAAACAACCCCTTCATTTTTATTTTGCATCTTGGAAAATTTTACCATTTTTAACTTACGGAAGTCAAGCTTTTTCTAAATAAATCGTGCGTGTTTATTCGACATTTACATACCAATTTTTTATGATTTTTGTATAATTTTTCTTTGGTATTTTCAAAAGTTTTTTCCAATATTGCATATTTTTTTTAATTTAGTCAATAATTCTATTAAACACAAAAATTTTGAAATTACGGAGGATAAAAAATGAAAAGATTTTTTGTATTATTATTGTTATTAACTTTATTTATATTTGTTTCTGCACTTTCTTACGTAAATGCGGTATCAACAGATATTGCGGATAGCGTATTTCGTTTACATGTGATTGCAAATAGTGATAGTGAAGAAGACCAATCTTTAAAATTAAAAGTAAGAGATGAACTTCTTTCTTATATGAATACTTTAGCCAAAGACTGTACTTCAAAAGAAGAAGTAGTAGCTTTAGCAAAAGAACATCAAGAGGAATTTAAAAAAATTGCTGAACAGGTAATTTGTGATAATGGTTTTTCTTATTCAGTAACTATTCAAATTGGTGATAGTAACTTTCCTACTAAAACTTATGGAGATATTTCATTACCTGCTGGAACTTATGATGCCTTAAGAGTACAAATTGGAGAAGCAAAGGGTAAAAACTGGTGGTGTGTAATGTTTCCTCCTCTTTGTTTTGTAGATGTTAGTACAGGAATTGTTCCTGATGATTCTAAAAAGGAAATGCAAGAAAACTTAAATGAGGAAGAATATGATTTAATTAGTAAAACAGATGATAGCGAAATCCATTTTAAGTTTAAATTAATTGAATTTTTCCAAAATTTAAGACTTGGTCAAAATTAGTTTCCATTTTACACAAGAATTACTTGTCAAAAAGAACAAACTATGGTATAAAGTTGTTGAAATGAAAAGAATTTTAAATGGGGGTTGTTCATTTTGGATAAATTAGTAATTCAAGGACCAACAAAATTAAAAGGTGAAGTTACAATTAGCGGTGCTAAAAATGCTGCTGTTGCAATTCTTCCAGCTACTTTATTAATAGATGGTATTTGTAAAATTGAGAATTTGCCAAATATCAGTGATGTAAGAACTTACTGCAAAATCTTAGAAACTTTAGGTGCCAAAATCACATGGTTTTCTGATAATGAAATAGAAATTGATACAAGAAATATTGGTTGTACACAAGCACCTTTAGATATGACTAGTAAATTTAGAGCTTCCTATTATTTATTAGGTGCTCTTTTAGGAAGATGTGGTACTGCTGAAGTTGGAATTCCTGGTGGTTGTAACTTAGGTGCAAGACCAATTGATCAACATATTAAAGGTTTTGAAGCATTAGGTGCTAAGGTAGATGTAGCACAAGGTAAAATTTCTGCTAAAGTGAAGAAATTAACTGGTACTTCTATTTATATGGATATTGTTTCAGTTGGCGCAACAATTAATGTTATGCTTGCTAGTGTATTAGCAGAAGGAACTACTACAATTGATAATGCTGCAAAAGAACCACATATTGTTGATGTTGCTAACTTTTTAAATACTATGGGAGCTGATATTCGTGGTGCTGGTACAGATGTGATTAAAATTAACGGTGTGAAAAGTTTGCATGGAGATACTACTTACAGTGTTGTACCTGATCAGATTGAAGCTGGTACATTTATGCTTGCAGCAGTTGCCTCTAAAGGAGATATTTTAATTAAAAACTGTATTCCTGAACATTTAGATTGTATTACTGCTAAGATTATTGAAATTGGTGGAACAGTTGAAGATTTAGGAGATAGTGTTCGTGTATCTATGAATAAAAGACCTAATAAGGCTGTTGTAAAAACACTTCCATATCCTGGTTTTCCTACTGATTTACAACCTCAAATGGGTGTTGTACTTTCTATTGCTGATGGCACAAGTACCATTAATGAAAGTATTTGGGATTCTAGATTCCAATATACAGCAGAATTAAATAAAATGGGAGCAAAGATTGCACCACAAGGAAAAACAGCTACCTTTGAGGGTGTAAAAGGACTAGTTGGTTCTTCAGTTTGTGCAACAGATTTAAGAGCAGGTGCAGCACTTCTTGTTGCGGGTACCATTGCTAACGGAGAAACTCAGCTATATAATTTACAACATATTGACAGAGGTTATGAAAATATAGAAGAAAAGTTTAGAAACTTAGGTGCGAAAATTCAAAGAGTTTCTGAACCTGATGAAAACTAAACAAAAGAAATAGAGGAAATAGTATATATGCTAAAATTTTGTAGTTTATATAGTGGTAGTAGTGGGAATAGTTTATTTGTTGAAACACCCAATAGTAAAATACTAATTGATGCTGGTGTTAGTACAAAAAAAATTGAAACTGCTTTAAATGATTTAGAAGTAGACATTCATGACATCGATGCAGTTTTAGTAACACATGAACATTCTGACCATGTGAAAGGTTTAGGTACTTTAGCGAAAAAATTTGATATTCCCATTTACGCCAACCAAGAAACATGGGATGCTATGCCAGAAATTACAGAAAAAGTTCAATTAGAAAATCAAAATTTTTTCAGACCAAATGAAAAATTTGATATTGGAGACCTAAAAATTCTCCCTTTTTCAATTCCACATGATGCAGCAAATCCATGTGGTTTTAATTTGTTTTATAAAAATCAAAAAATCAGTATTGCTACTGATTTAGGTCATATGGATTATGAGCTTGTTAAATACTTAGAAGAAAGCCAATTTATTTTACTAGAAGCAAATTACGATCCAAGTATTCTACAATGCTCTAAATATCCATATCCATTAAAGCAGAGAATTGCTGGTCCTAATGGACACTTGTCTAATGAAATGGCCGGAAAAACAATTTCTTATCTTTTAAAAAGTGGATTAAATAAAGTTATGCTTGGGCATTTAAGTAAAGAAAATAACTTTCCAGAACTTGCTTATCAAACTGTTATTAATGAGCTTTGCAATCATAATTTTAATGAAAACCACTTCTCACTAAGTGTCGCTAATCGTTTAATGCCTAGCAATATCATAAATATTGAGGGATAGTATGTTACATATAGAAATTATTTGTGTCGGAAAATTAAAAGAAGATTATTTAAAGTCTGCTATTGCAGAATATTCTAAGAGATTATCTAAATATTGTTCTTGCAATATCATAGAATTACCTGATGAAAAATTACCTGCACCTCTTTCTGAAGCAGATAAAAGAAAAATAATTGAAAAAGAAAGTAATTCTATTTTGAGCCATATAAAAGAAAATAGTTATATCATTGCCTTAGACTTAAAGGGAAAAGAATATTCTTCTGAAGAATTTTCTGAAAAGTTGTCTAATATAGCTCTTCGTGAAAATTCCACCATTACTTTTTTAATTGGTGGTACTTTAGGTATGTCACAAGAGTTATTAAAACATGCCAACGAATTAATTCGTTTTTCAAAAATGACTTTTCCACATCAATTAATTCGCGTTTTCTTACTAGAGCAATTATTTCGTAGTTTTAAAATTCAAAATAATGAAACCTATCATAGGTAAACTTTAAAAATTAATATATAATTGAATTGTAGAGGAGAAGTAAAAAAGAAAACAACCATCTCTTCCTAAATAAAATCGGGGGCACGAATTATTTTATAAAAAGACAAAAATCTTTTGAACATATCAGGGGTGATATTTAAGGGAATCACATCATTAAATCATATAAAACAAAAATGCTTCTCCTCTACAAAAATAAAAACATAAATTATGATTCGGAAATTTTTTTCAAGATATGTTTTGCACATATATAAGAAATTAAATTTCTAAAAGTGAAATAAATAGAAATGAATAATATTTCTAATATGATGAATAATTTAATAAATTGAATGAAATTCATAACTTGTCCTTTCTGCCCTTTTCTCTTTATGCAAGTTTTACTTTGAACTTGTTATGTTTTTTATCTTACTACCGTTTTTTCTATTTGTCAACAAAAACTTCACGACAAGATTTGACAAATTATGACAGAACTAATCATTCCTGCTAGGTCTGCAAGTAGTGCTGCCGCTAGCACAAATCTAATCTTTTTTACCTTAACACAAGCTGTATAAATGGCAATCGTATAAAAAGTAGTTTCTGTTGATCCCATAATAACAGAAGTTATCATTCCAAGTGTTGTATCTACTCCATATTGTTTCATAATATCTACCGCTACTCCCATAGATGCACTTCCTGATATTGGTCTTAGCATTGCTAAAGGAAGTATTTGACTCGGTATTTTTAATAAATTAGTTATTGGTGAAATAATATCAATAATAAAATCTAAAATTCCTGAACTCCTCAATGCCCCAACTGCCAAAAATATTCCAATTAAGGTTGGAAATAAATTTACTACAATTTTTACACCTTCTGTTGCTCCTTCTAAAAAACAATCAAAAACTTTTTGCTTTTCTTTTATTCCATAAAACAAAATAGTTAAAATAACAACTGGTATTGCCGCTGCTGATAAATAGTTTATCATTTTCATATTAAAACTTCCTCATTAAAATTTTTGTTGCAGTAATTCCCACCGTAGCTGCTATAATAGTAGCTACCCAAACTTGTAAAATAATGCTACTTGGTGCTATTGATCCTAACGAACTACGAATTGCAATTACATTGGTGGGAATTAATTGCAAAGAAGCAGTATTTAGTACAATAAACATTGCCATTGAATTCGTCAAAGTGTCTTTTTTTGGATTCTCCTTTTGCATAGTTTCCATTGCTTTTAATCCTAGTGGCGTAGCAGCATTTCCTAATCCTAATAAATTTGCCACAACATTCATTGAAATTTCCTCTTTTGCTTGTTCATTATGTTTCAATTCTGGAAATAAAAATTTTATAGCTGGCTGTAAAATTTTAGTAAGTTTCGACATTAATGTTGTTTTTTTGGCTATGTTCATAATTCCATTCCATAAACAAATTGTACCAAAAAAGGTTAATGTTAATTCTACTGCTGAAGAAGCAGAATCGAAAATTCCATTACTAACTTTCTCTACATTTCCTGTTACTAGTGCATATATAAAGGAAATAGTGATAAAAATGGGCCAAATAACATTTAACATCTTTTACCTCCTTGTCTTCTTTTTATCCTATTCCTCTTCTCGATTTTTATGCCTTTTTTATTTTTATGAAGTTTCGACATTTATCCAACTTTTTCCTATCGGATTTTACAGTTTTTGTTAAATTTTTACAGTTTTTTATTGCTTTTATGCCCTTTGTGTGTTATTATAATTTATATCGCGTTTGTCGAATTTTGTTGTTTTAAGGAGGAAATGATATGAAATCTACAGGAATTATAAGACGAGTAGATGAATTAGGAAGAGTAGTAATTCCAATTGAATTAAGAAACAAATTTGGTATTGCAGAAAAAGACCCTATTGAAATATTCGTAGACGGTTCTAACATTGTTTTAAAGAAATTCGAACCTAATTGTATCTTTTGTGGAAGTTCTAAGAAATTGTCTGAATACAAAGATAAATTAGTTTGTGACAAATGCTTAGAAAAATTGGTTGGAATGAAAACAGAAGAATAAATCTACATTTTTATAAGAATGTACTAAAATAAAAAAATCACTAGTTTATCACTAGTGATTTTTTATTTTTCAATCTAAAAACTTCTGATATATTTCATTTTTAGGTACATTCCTATCTTTTGCTATTTGCTTAATAATTTCTTTTTTATTCAATCCTAACTTTTCATAAAACAAATAGTGTTCTTGTAAAGTCATTTTTTCAAAGTTCGCTTCCTCTGTATCCTCATTTTTATTTAAATCAAGAATAATAACAAATTCTCCCTTTGGTTCTTTACATTTTTCTATTACCTCTGATATTTTTCCATATATTTTCTCTTCATGAATTTTGGTTAATTCTCTTACTACACAAATAGATATATCACCAATTAGTTTTAAAATATCTTCTAATGTTTTTTGTAATTTATGTGGCGCCTCATATAAGATAACAGTTTTATTCTCTTTTGCAATCTTACTAAAAACCTCTTTTCTATTCTTTTTGTTCAATGGTAAGAATCCATAAAAGCTAAACTCTTTTGTAGAAATGCCTGAAACAATAAGACTATTGACTAGTGCACATGCTCCTGGAATTGGTATGATTTCAATTTGATTTTGAATTGCTGCTTTTACAATTTCTTCTCCTGGATCTGATATTCCTGGAGTTCCTGCATCTGTAACAATAGCAATATTTTTGCCTGCTATTACTTCATGAATTAACTCTTCCGTTTTTACTTCTTCATTGTGCCTATGATAACTTATCATTGGCTTACTTACTTCAAAATAGTTTAATAATTGTAAAGTATGTCTAGTATCTTCTGCTGCAATCAAATCTACTTCTTTTAAAGTTTGAACTGCTCTAAAGGTCATATCCTGCAAATTTCCGATTGGCGTTGCTACTAGATAAATTGTTCCTTTCATATTTTGCTCCTTATTCTATTTATTATATATCTCTAAGACATCTTTTGTATAGTTACATTGTAAATCATAAATATAAATTGGTTTTTCTATTTTTAAAAATGGCCTTGCATTTTTGGTAGCCTTTATTAAAATCAAATTCGATTCTTTTTTTTGATTTGGATAAACAAATTTTATATTTTTAGGCTCTAATTTATATTTTCTCAAATTCACCATAATATCTGCTAGTCTTTCAGGTCTATGTACCATATAAATACTTCCTTGATCTTTTAATAAATAACTAGCTATAGAAATAAAATCCTCTAAATCAGCAGTAATTTCGTGACGTGAAATTAACTTCATTTCATTTTCGTTGACTCCTCCTGTCCCTTTTTTCTTATATGGTGGATTTGTCACAATTGCATTAAAACTTCCCACTTCATATATTCCTTTTAATTTTTTGATATCTTCACAGATAATCTCAATTCTATTTTGTAACTGATTTAATATAACGCTCCTTTGCGCCATTTCGGCTACTTCTGGTTGTATTTCTACTCCTACTATTTTAGTTTCTTGTGTTTTAGCAGATAATAAAATATCTAAAATACCAGTACCAGTACCCATATCTAATATTGTACTACTTCTTTTAATTTCTTTAGCAAAGTCTGATAAAAGTACACTATCCATTCCAAAACAAAATCCATCTTTATTTTGAATAATTTTTAGCCCATTTAATTCTAAATCATCTATTCTTTCATTTTCCTTTAATTCCATAGTCTCTCTCTTTTTTTAATTTTGTATTATTATACCATGGGTTTATAGATATTTCAAACATTCATTGTCAAAAGCAACTTTTACAACATAAACTATATTATTATGAGGTGGTTATATGGAACAACTTAATCGTGGAAAAACTTCTAAAAAAGAAAAGTTTAATTTCAAAGAAAAAAAAGAGAATACTGTGCATTCTCTTTTTGAGGTAGAACATTTTTTATGTGATTTTAAAAACATTTGCAAAGGCTTGAAGCTCTATAAAATTTTACGCAAATAATTAAGTTGTAGCGCTGCCAGTTTTATTATTTTGCGTATTACTTGTTGCGTTGGTCGTTTTATTAGTTTGTGTATTACTAGTTACATTGTTGGTTTGCATGTTACTTGTTGCATTTTGTGATGTGCTTTTCGTAGTATCCTCTTTTCCCTTTTCAATTCTAATAAAAGCATTTTTAAAATTGATTTTATTATCTTTAAATGCTTGATCCTCTCTACCATTAATTAAAATCTTAACCTTATTTACTTCATTCAATTGTGTCAAAGTATTCACAATTGCGTATACCGTCATATTTTCTGCTTCTTGCCCACCTTTATGATTATCAATAAATTCCTTTGATAAATCTAAGTATACCATATCACCCTTTAGTTCTGTCTTTATTACTCTAGTTCCTTCTGGAATAACGGTTTGTAGTTTTTCATTCTTTGGTCCTTCTAATAATAATCCGATTAATGTAGCATATGGATCCGTTAATAACGTTTTACTATCTACCATTCTCCCTTCTGGCATCAATTCTTTCGTTTCTTTATTTTGATAATATAGAGTAACTATTGTCTGTCTCATTGTAGTATCGCCTACCTCTTCTTGTGGTTGAATCTCGTTTTGACTTACACTCTTATCTTGGTTGGTAAATAAATATATTGTTACCCCCACAATCCCTACTATTAAAATAGCAATCACTGTTAAAAATATCTTCCTATTCATCTGTTCCCTCTCTCCTTTTGATTTTATTAGTTATTCTTTTTTAATAATAACCTTGAACTTGTACTATTAATTCTATCTCTATGCTTGTTTTTATTTATTTAGAACCATATTTTCACAAAACTTTCAGCATTTGCTTAAAACTTTCTTAATTCATGTGTTTCGAGCCATTCTCCCACTATTTTACATTGACAAATAGCCTATTTGAGTATACAATAAGGGGTATCAATTTAAGATGAATACTAAATAAATTTTATCATATAAATAGGACATAAAAAGGAGTGCGAAGTTTTTTATGAACAAATTATTACATGTTGGTTTAGATGTAGGTTCTACCACTGTAAAAATCGTTATTATGGACGAAAACTTAAACGAAATATATTCTGACTATCAAAGACACTTTTCTGATACCAAAAACACAGTATGTAAAGTATTAGAAGATTTAGCTAACAATTATATAGATTATGAATTTAGCATTGCTTTAACTGGTTCTGGTGCAATGAGCGCTGCTAAGTTTTTAGATTTGCCTTTTATCCAAGAAGTAGTTTCTTGTAAACGTAGCGTTGAAAAGTACATTCCTGAGACAGATGTTGTAATTGAGCTTGGCGGAGAAGATGCCAAAATTATTTACTTTGATAAATCTATTGAGCAACGTATGAATGGAACTTGTGCGGGTGGTACAGGTGCTTTTATAGACCAAATGGCTTCTTTATTACATACAGACCCAACTGGTCTTAATGAACTTGCCAAAAATCATAAAATGCTTTACCCTATTGCCTCTCGTTGTGGCGTTTTTGCAAAAACAGATGTACAACCTCTTTTAAATGAAGGTGCTGCAAAAGAGGATATTGCTGCCTCTATTTTTCAAGCTGTTGTCAATCAAACCATTAGTGGTTTAGCTTGTGGAAGACCTATTCGTGGTAATGTTGCTTTTTTAGGTGGTCCTTTAAATTATTTATCCGAACTTCGCAATCGATTTATTGAAACTTTGCATTTAACAGACGAGCAAATTATTATCCCAGAAGAAGCTCATTTGCTAGTTGCGAAGGGCGCCGCTTTGGATTCTATTTATTCTAGTCATCCAATTACAGTAGAAAAATTGAGAGCAAAAATAGAAATGTTAAAAGTGTCTCATGATGATACTTCACACCCTTTATCCCCTCTATTTTCTATTGACGCAGAATATCAGGAATTTAAAGAAAGACATAATAAAGAAACCGTCAAAAAAGGTGATTTGAAAACTTATGAAGGTGACTGTTTTGTAGGAATTGACGCAGGTTCTACCACCACAAAGTTAGTCGTAATTGATCGTGAAGGTACACTTCTTTACTCTTTATACAGCAGTAATGAAGGAAATCCTTTACAAAGTGTTATTAATATGCTCAAAAAATTATACGCCGAAAAACCTGAAAAAGCGGTAATTCGTTATAGCGGTGTTACAGGATATGGAGAAAAATTAATTCAGTCTGCTTTAAATGTAGACTTAAATGAAATTGAAACCATTGCCCATTACACTGCTGCTAAACAATTTATGCCTAATGTTACTAGCATTGTAGATATTGGTGGTCAAGATATGAAATATATCCGCATGAAAAAAGGCGCTATTGATAATATCATGTTAAACGAAGCTTGTTCTTCTGGTTGTGGTTCTTTTATTGAAACCTTTGCTAAGAGCTTGAACTTATCCATTGAAGAATTTGTTAACTCTGCTTTAGAAGCTAGAAGACCAGTAGATTTAGGTTCCCGTTGTACAGTATTTATGAATTCTAAAATCAAGCAAGCACAAAAAGAAGGTTATAGTGTTGGAGATATTTCGGCAGGGCTTTCTTATTCTGTGATTAAAAATGCCATTCAAAAGGTAATGAAAGTAAGAGATGTTAAGAGTTTAGGCGCTCATATTGTGGTACAAGGTGGTACTTTCTATAATGACGCAGTTTTACGTGCTTTTGAATTAATTGTTGGTAGAAATGTGGTAAGACCTGATATTGCAGGTTTGATGGGTGCTTATGGTGTTGCGCTTCTTTCGAAAGAGCAATATGAAGCAAACTTAGATATGGAATATGTATCAACACTTGCTGATTTAGAAAGCTTAGATAAATTAGAGATTCGTATTTCACATGTTCGTTGTAATGGTTGTGAAAATCATTGTTTATTGACCATTAATCAATTTAGCAATGGTTCTAAATACATTTCTGGAAATCGTTGTGAAAAAGGTGCAGGTAACGTAGGAGAACACAAAGATTTACCTAACATTATGAAATATAAATATGAAAGACTATTTGGTTATACTCCTTTAGAAGAAAAAGATGCGCCTCGTGGAACCATTGGTATTCCTAGAGTTTTAAATATGTATGAAGATTACCCTTTCTGGTTTACTTTCTTAACAAATTTAGGCTTCCGTGTAGTGCTATCAGAAAAGAGTAATCGTAAAACTTATGAAAAAGGTATGGAAAGTATGCCTTCTGAGTCTGTTTGCTTCCCTGCCAAACTTTCTCATGGTCATATTATTGGATTAATTAAACAAGGGGTAAAAACAATCTTTTATCCTTGTATGCCATATTCTAGAAAAGAATATGAAAAAGCAGATAACCATTATAATTGCCCTATCGTCATTTCTTATTCTGAAGTATTGAAAAATAATGTGGAAGAATTAAAAGAAAAAGATATCAAATTCTTAAATCCTTTCTTACCTTTTGAGCCAAAGACTTTAGCAGAAGCGATTTTGGAATTACCTGAATTTGAAGAATATCACTTTACAAAAAAGGAATTGCTTGAAGCTGCTGGGAAAGCTGAGGCAGAATATCAACACTTTAAAGAAGATATCCGCAAAAAAGGACAAGAAGTGTTAGATTTCATAGAAACAAATAATGTCAAAGGTATCGTTTTGGCTGGTCGTCCTTATCATACAGACCCTGAAGTAAATCATGGTATCGATACTTTAATCACAAGTCTTGGACTTTGTGTTTTAACAGAAGATTCTATTTCTAATCAAACACAGGTAAAACGTCCTATTCGTGTAGTAGACCAATGGGTATATCATGCAAGACTTTATGCTGCAGCTGATTTTGTGGGAAAACACCCTAATTTGGAATTAGTGCAATTAAATTCATTTGGTTGTGGTGTAGATGCTGTTACTACTGACCAAGTAGAGGAAATTTTAAGTAGCTTTGGTAAAATGTACACTTTAATTAAAATAGATGAAATTAATAATTTGGGTGCTGTTCGTATTCGTATTCGCTCATTACTTGCTAGTATGAATAAACGTGCTTTAAATCAAGAACTACAGCAAGGTGACGGGAATTACGAACAACATAAAGAAATCTTTACCAAAGAAATGAAAAAAGATTATACTATTTTAATTCCACAAATGGCACCTATTCATTTTGACTTAATAGAATCTGCTGTGGCTGCCTCTGGTTATCATGTGGAACTCTTAAGAGAATGTACACCACATACCGTAGAAACTGGTTTAAAATATGTCAATAATGATGCTTGCTATCCTTCTATATTAACAACTGGACAGATGATAGAGGCATTAGAGTCTGGAAAATATGACTTAAATAAAACTGCTTTAATTATGTCACAAACTGGTGGTGGTTGTAGAGCAACTAACTATATTGGATTTATCCGCAAAGCCTTAAAAGACGCTGGATTTCCAAATATTCCAGTTATCTCTTTCAATGTGGTAGGTATGGAAAAAATGCCTGGATTTAAACTTACGCTTCCTTTAATTGAAAGATTATTAAAAGTAGTTGTTTATGCGGATTTATTACAAAAGATGCTTACCAAGAATAGAGCATATGAAGTACATAAAGGAGAAACCAAAGCACTATTTGATGAATGGATGGCAAAATGTAAAAAGTTAATTGAGAAATCTACTTTGAAGGAATTTAAAGCTAGTATTTATGAAATCGTAAATGATTTTGAAAAAATAGAATTAGATACTTCAGTAGAAAAACCTAAGGTTGGTATTGTAGGAGAAGTTTTGATTAAATATCACCCTTTTGGCAATAACTTTGTAGCTGACAAATTAGAAGAAGAAGGTGCAGAAGTAATTCTTCCTGATTTTATGGGATTTATCAAATTTATTGCTACTCATAAAATTACTTTTAATCAATTAATTAAGACCAATAAGATGTCTTCTAAGTTATTTAAAGCAGCTATTAAGTTAATTGACATTTTAGAAAAAGACGTGATTATCGCACTTAAAAATTCTAAAAAGGGATATTTACTGCCTTGCAATATCTTTGAATTAGAAACTAAAGTAAAGGATGTATTGTCAATTGGAAATCAAACTGGTGAGGGTTGGTTCTTAACAGCTGAAATGATAGAATATATTGAACATGGCATTCCAAATATTGTTTGTGTACAACCATTTGCTTGTTTGCCAAACCATGTTGTAGGAAAAGGCGTTATCAAAACCATCCGTGGCTTATATCCTGAGGCAAATATTTCACCGATCGATTATGACCCTGGTGCTAGCGAAGCTAACCAAACGAATAGAATCAAGTTATTGATGACCGTTGCTAAGGATAATTTAGTGAAACAGCAAAAGGAAAGAAAATTCTTGGAAAAAGAATTTTCTGCTAGTGTTTCTGCTGATAAAGAAAGGATTAAAAAATAAAGGGAGAATAAATAAAAAAGGAGTAATATATGAAAAAAGTATCACTTGTTATACCAATGTACTATGAAGAAGAAGTGGCTGAAGAATGTTATAATAGAGTAACAAAAGTCTTATCCTCTTTACAAGATTATACTTATGAAATTGTTTTTATTAATGATGGTAGCAAAGATAAAACACTTGAAATACTAGAAGGAATTGCTAAAAAAGATACTAATATAAAAGTAATCTCTTTTGCTCGCAATTTTGGACATCAATGTGCTGTAACGGCAGGACTTCAATTTGTAACTGGTGATGCTATTGTCATTATTGATGCAGACCTTCAAGATCCACCTGAGCTAATTCCTGATATGCTTAAATTATGGGAAAATGGAAATGAAGTAATTTATGGAAAACGTAAGACTCGTGATGGAGAATCTAAATTTAAGTTGTTAACAGCTAAAATGTTCTATCAAACTTTAAATGCTTTATCAGATGTTGATATTCCTAAAGATACGGGTGACTTTAGATTAGTAGATAAAAAAGTAGTAGATGTAATTAATTCTTTACCTGAACACAACAAATTCTTAAGGGGCTTATTTAGTTGGGTTGGCTTTAAACAAACCCCTTTTGAATATGAACGTAAAGAGAGATTTGCAGGAAAAACAAAATATCCATTAAAGAAGATGCTAAAATTAGCGTCTGATGGAATTATTAGCTTTTCTACAAAACCTCTAAAAATTGTAGGAGGTCTTGGCATTCTTTCTATGGCAATCTCTTTACTCGTTTTAATTTATGCTATTTTATCTTTTATTTTCCATTGGCATAATCTAACTGCTGGTTGGACTTCTTTAATGGTGACTATGACATTCTTAAGTGGTATTATTTTAATTTCACTTTGGATGATAGGAGAATATATTGCTAGAATTTATGATGAAGTAAAGCAAAGACCTCAATATATTATTGATAGAAAAATTAATATCGATTAATAATAAAAATATAGGAGCTTTATATGTATTCAAAAATTAAACTTTATTGGAAATCACATTATTTGTCTATTCTTATTTTTATAGGAATCATTCTTGTGATTTCCCCTTTTATTTTATCTAGAAATCTAAATAACTTAGATGAAATTTGGAATTATAATTTTGCTAGAAATGTTGCTGATGGATTAGTCCCTTACCGAGACTTTAATATGGTACAAACACCTTTACTCCCTTTAATAGCAGGACTAATGCTAAAATTATTTGGCAATGAATTAATTGTTATGAGAGTATTAGCCATTTTATTAATTGCTAGCATTTTCTTTATGATTTATAAAATATTAAAACTTCTAAAAATCAATACTTTATACAACTTGCTTTTTTTACTATTATTGTTTTTACTTTTCAAGCAGCATATTTGTATTGATTATAATTTTGCTTTACTATTTTTGACACTTATCTTAATTTATTTAGAGTTAAAAACTTGGCAGAAAATTAATTTATCTGATGATTACGGAGCAATCTATTTTAAACAACATATTTTTTACTATTTTAAAATTGGCTTTATTTGTGGGTGTTGTATATTACTAAAACAAACTACTGGTGTACTGATTAGCTTTGCAAGTGTAATATTTCCAATTTTCTTTTGTAAAAATAAAATAGATTTTAAAAGTTATGTTAAATCTTCTAGCATAAAAATATTAGGAATATTAATACCAATCATTCTTTTAATACTTTATTTAATTTTGAACCATGCTTTAGATAACTTTATAGACTACACCATTTTAGGAATAAAAACATTTAGTAATTCTATTTCTTATACTACTTTAATTTCTTCTCAAAATATAGTAATTAAATTATTAAGTATAGGATTACCTGTTTTCATTTTAGTTAGCTTAATTTATATGATTAGAAAAAAATCAAAAAATTTATATGGTTTTTATGCATATGGTATTGCTTCTTTAATAGTAATTTATCCGATATCTGATCATATTCATTTTTTAATTGGCATAACTCCATTATTAACTTTATTAGCATATTTTTTATTACAATCCATAACTCATTTTTTAGAAAATAAAAAAGGTATGCAAGAAAAAAATAACAAGTTAAAATTCATTCTAAAGCTGAAATTATATTTAGGTGAATTTCTAAAACCTCTAATTGAACTTTCTCTAATTTGTTATATAATTGCTTCTTGCTGTTTATTATATAATTATTTTAATAATCCAGAAAAGGAACACGCCATAAATCATTATCAATATATTCCTATTTCTGAACAATTGTTAAATAAAATAAATGATATTAATAATTTTATTTTATTCGATAATTCTAAAACATATATTTTAGATTCTGAAGCTGCAATTTATATGATTGCTTTAAACAAATATAATAAAAATTTTGATATGTTTTTAAAAGGTAACTTAGAAAGGAGAATTTGGGCAAATAGAAAAAATAAATCAATTAGAAAAAGGAACAAAAATATTAATTAAAAATGATCAATATAAATTAAATTGGCAAACACCTTTAGAGGTAATTTCCTATATAAAAAATAATTTTAATAAAATTGGTGAAGTAAATATTTTTGATATCTATGAAATTTAGTCTTTTATCTTAGATAGTAATTTCAAAAATTACTATCTTTTTTTTCTATTTTATATTTCCATTTTTTTCCTGATTTTTTTATATTCCTTTCTGTTACATAACATCTCATTTTTCTATTTTTTATAACATAAATTTTTTCAGAGGAGTTCTTGAATATCTGTGTCAAATTGTCATTTTCCTTATGTTTTCTTTTATCAACACGTTCTAAGCGTTTTCGAGAGTTGAACTCCAATTCAGTTTTATGTATACTATTTTTCTCTTTTTGAAATTTTTAAGTATTTTCACCTCTTTTGTTTATTCCGCAATACTTTCAGGTCTTATTTTTGTCTTCTATTTTGAACTTTTCTATGTAATTTTAATAGTTTCTATCATTTTTATGAGGATTTTAGCTCTCTTTTTATCCAGTCTCATGTTTCTATATCTGTCTTTTTGTCATGCATATTCACTTTATAATATCTTCTCTACTCCTTCAGCTTACCATGGTCGTCTTTCTTCTTTTTTTCTTCCCCATTCATTACGTTTATTCTTATTCTATTCAATTGCTACTTTTATTTTCATCTCACTTTTACATTTCTTATTCTATAATTTTTTTCATAATAATATATTTCAATTTCTTTTATAAATTATTTTAACTTTCATTTTTTTATTTCTTATTTTTTGTTTTCTTTCTTTTTCTTAAATTCTTTTTCTCTCTTTTTTTCATTTTTATTTTTCAATAATCTCAAAAATAAATTTTTACATTTTCTATTTTTATTCTTCATCTTTTAAAAAATTTTTCTATTTGCATTTTTAATTTTAATTTTTTTATTCTCAGTTTTTTAAATTTATTTTTTCTATTTTTTATTTTTCACTTTTTTATTTTCTAAAATTAATCTTCTATTTTTATTTTCTATTTTGTTTTTCAAATTACTTTTTTCATTTTCATTTTATATTTCATTTCTTAAATTACT
>CAOXTD010000010.1:29462-58511 GCA_948560265.1 uncultured Clostridia bacterium
TTCTATTTTCCATTTTATTTTTTATTTATTCTTTTTATCTTTTTTATAAATTACTTTTTTAGTTTTGATTTTGCATCTTATTTCTTTATTTTTATTTATTATCTTTTTCTTTATATTTTTTCTTCACAATATTATGATTAAAATAAAAAATTTTAATTTCATTTTTTTATTTCATATTTCTAATTTTATTTTTTGGTTATTGTATTTCATTTTCTATTTTCCTTCTAATTTTTCGAATACTTTCTTCTCAAAACTCATTTTTTCCTCATATCATGATATTGTTTATGTTTTTCTCTTAATTGTCAAATTGTAAATTCATTCTTTCTTTATACCTCTTCTTCCATTATCTTTCTTTTCTTTTATTGTTTTGTATCACTTTTTAGTCATATTATGTATACTCTTTGCATTTCCTATACTTTCTTTCACATTTTTGACTCTTTTACTCTTTCCGATAGGCTTTTACCTCTATTTTTTTCTATTTCTTTAGTATTTTTTAGTCTTTTTTTTGAACCTTTCTATGTGGTATCTTTCTTCTTTTCTCTTTTCTCTTAACTTTCTTTCTAGTTTCATTTTGCTAATATGACAAAGGATATTTCATTTTTAAGCTTCTTCTATTAAATTTTATGCCTTTTTTTATAGTTCACTTTTTATTAAATCAATTTTGTCTTCTTCTAATAATTAATCTACTCTTTTCCGCTTTGGTTATTTTATTTTCCTTCACATTTTTTATTTTTCAAGCCTCCTATTTTTTACCTTTTTCTTTTTTACTTATTAATTCTCTCTTTTTTATTCTATTTAATTATTTTAGTGAATTAATATTTTGCTTTTATTTTTATAATTATCTATTTCATTATTTATTAATTTCATTTTATACTAAATTATTTTTTGTAATTATTTATTTCATATAAAAAAATATTAAATATTTCATATTTAATATTTTTTACTATTTATTATTTATTTTTTATTTTTTAACTCTTGTCTATTTATTTTTTATAAATATTTTTAATGTATTTTTTATCAGTAAAAAATATAGATTAAGAATATAAAATATACAATTAAAAATAATTAAGTCATTTTTTATTTATTATAATTTTTTAAAATAAAAAATCAATATTAATAATCTTTTACAGAAATAAAAAATACTTAAGATAAAAATATCTTAAGTATTTCTTGGCGGAAGCTGAGGGATTTGAACCCTCGCGGCCCTAAACGAACCCTAACAGTTTAGCAAACTGTCCCCTTCAACCACTTGGGTAAGCCTCCAAATTGTTAAATCTTTTTATATAACTTGGCGCAGAGGGTGGGATTCGAACCCACGGTAGGCTATAAACCTACGCCAATTTTCAAGACTGGTGCCATAAACCAACTCGACCACCTCTGCGTTTAGCTGTTACCAAACTCGGTAACAGTATCTATCTTAACATATTTACCCCTTATTTGTCAATAGCAATTTACTCCTTATTTAATTAATCCTAAAATTCTCTCCAGCTCCTCATTAGTAGAATATTGAATAATAATCTTTCCACTTCTCTTTCCTGCATTTAACTTTACCTTTGCCCCAAAAAAGCTCTGAAAACTATCTTCTATATCTCTACAAATAGCTTCTCTACGTTCTTCATCTTTCTTTGGTACTTTCTTTTTATCTTGCACTCTTTTTTCAAGGTCATTTACACTTTCACCCTTTTCAATAATACGAAGTGCCATTTCATATTGTTTATCTGGATCTGTATAGGCAAGAAGTGACCTGCAATGACTTTCAGATATTTTACCCTCGATTGCTAATTGCATTACTCTTTCATCTAAATTTAATAAACGCAAAACATTAGTAACTGTGCTTCTATTTAACCCTATTGTATCAGCTAACTGTTGCTGAGTCATTCCATAGTCATCTAATAATTGTCTAAATCCTCTTGCCTTATCGATTGGATTTAAATCTTCCCTTTGAATATTTTCAATTAATGCAATCTCTTTATTTGTACGTACATCTCCTGCTCTTACAATACAAGGCATTTCCTTCAATCCTGCTTTTTTAGCTGCTCTCCATCTTCTCTCGCCTGCAACAATTTCATAATATCCCTCTTGCTTTGTTACTATAATTGGTTGAATAACGCCATATTTTTCAATTGACTTTGCAAGTTCTTCTATAGATTCTGTGGGAAAATTTCTTCTAGGTTGATTTTTATTTGGTTCAATCTCTATTACTTTAATACTTTCAACAATTTCTTCTCCACTTTTTAATTTTTTCTCTTCTTCTTTTGTTAATTGGTTCTCACTAAATAATGCTTCTAATCCTTTTCCAAGGCCGGTTTTCTTTGCTGGCATTTTATTTCCTCCTTTGAAAATTTATTTTAAACAGCATGTCTTCCTTTATTGTTACCTTCTATTTCATTATCTTTCAAAAATTCCTTTACAAACTTATCATAACTTTTAGCACCTTTTGACCTAGCATCATATACTGATATTGGCATACCATAACTTGGTGCCTCACTTAATTTTATATTCCTTGGAATGACTGTTTTATATACTTTATCTCCAAAATATTTTGTCACTTCTTTTACTACCTGATTAGATAAATTTGTTCTCATATCATACATTGTCAACAATGCACCTTCTATTTCAAATTCTTTATTTAGATGTTTTTGAACTAGTTGTACAGTGTTAAATAATTGTCCTAATCCCTCTAATGCATAATATTCACATTGTACTGGTATCAATACACTATTGGCTGCTGTAAAAGAATTTAAAGTAATTAAACCTAATGATGGTGGACAATCTATTACAATAAAGTCATACTTATCTTTTATCTGATCTAATTTCTCTTTCATTCTATATTCTCTAGACATCATAGATACAAGCTCTACTTCAGCACCTGCTAGATTAATATTAGATGGACAAATAGATAAATTCTTAATCTCTGTTTTTTGAATAGTCTCTTTTGGATCGACTTCATCGTTGATAATTAAGTCATATACTGAAAATTCTACATTTTTGTCCATCCCTAATCCACTAGTAGCATTACCTTGTGGATCTGCATCTATTAGTAAAACCTTTTTTCCTCTTTTGGCTAAAAGAGTACTGAAGTTAATGGCTGTTGTTGTTTTTCCTACACCACCTTTTTGATTTGCTATTGCTATAACTTTTCCCAATTTGCTCTCTCCTTTCTTGTTTTATTTAAACTTATTATGTTTCCTAGTATATCTCTTACTATTTCTTTATAATGACTTTTTCTTCCTATTTCTGCTAAATTTCATTAAAAAGTTTAACATACTAATGATATAAAAATATTTAAAATATGTCAATGCATTTTATAAAAATAGCTAAAATATTCTTACTAAAAAATAAGATCTATTTACCATAAAAATAGATCCCATTTTAGTATTGAATTATTCATTTTTTAAATTTAGCAAATTGGTTCTTTGACTGGCGTTCCTGCTTTCCTTGGGTATTTTTCAGGTGTACTTTTTATTTTCTCAATTATCACTATTTTCCTTTCAATATTTGTATTTTCTAATAAAATTGTATCTACCTTTTCTATTCTTCCTCCCAATATTTCTATCGCTTTTTGAGCCTCATTTAATTCTTCATCTATTGCTGAAGATTTCATGCAAATACATTTTCCACCTATTTTAACAAATGGAAGCATATATTCTAACAAAACATTTAATTTCGCTACAGCTCTTGAAGACACTATGTCATAATTTTCTCTTTTTTGCTTTAATTTACAAAATTCCTCTGCTCTTCCATGAATAGCCTCTATATTTTCCAATTGCAAACTTCTAATAACTTCTTTTAGAAAATTAATTCTTTTATTTAAAGAATCTAATAATATAAAACTATTTTGGGGTAAAACTATTTTCAATGGTATTCCAGGAAATCCTGCTCCTGTTCCTATATCTAACACACTTTTCTCTTCTTGTATATATGGCATAATACTAATACTATCTATAAAATGTTTTGTCAAAATTTCTTCTGGCTCTGTGATAGCTGTCAAATTCATTTTTTGATTCCATTCTATTAATAATTGCATATATTGATAAAATGCTTCCTGCTGTCTTTCAGATAAGTCTACTCCAAATTGTACTGCTCTCTCTTTTATTTCTTTTTTAAAATCTTCTTCTTGCACAATAACTCCTCCTTTGTTATGATTTTTGTTGTTCTAGATAAATTAGTAGAACTGAAATATCTGCTGGCGAAACTCCTGATATTCTAGAAGCTTGTCCTACGGAATTTGGTTTTATTTTATTCAATTTTTGTCTTGCTTCTAATCTTAAGCCTTTAATTTCTTCATAATTAATCTCTTGAGGTAATAATTTTCTTTCTAATTTTTTAAATTTCTCCACTTGTTGCTGTTGTAATTTAATATATCCTTTATATTTTATTTCAATTTCTACTTCTTCTTTTACGTCTTTTGGTAGCTCTTCTCTTTTTTTATCAATTTGCTTTAAGTCTTCGTATTTTAGCTCTGTTCTTCTTAAAAGTTCTGCTAATTTTGCACCTGTTGTGAGTGGTGAAGATTGATATTCCTCTAAGAATTTATTCACTTCCTCTGTTGGTTTGACAGTAGTATTTTCTAGTCTTTCTACTTCTTTTTCAATAGCTACTTTTTTTCTTAAAAATTTCTGATAACGCTCTTCTGAGATAAGCCCTACTTCGTGTCCAATCTCTGTTAATCTTAAATCACTATTATCTTGCCTTAATAACAACCTATATTCTGCTCTAGAAGTCATCATTCTATATGGCTCATTTGTCCCCTTTGTTACAATATCATCTATTAAAACACCAATATATGCTTGAGAACGATCTAAAATAATAGGATCTTTTCCTTTTACTTTTTGAGCCACGTTAATACCAGCAATAATTCCCTGTGCAGCAGCTTCTTCATAACCAGAAGTTCCATTAATCTGCCCAGCAAAAAACATACCATCAATTTTTTTATGCTCTAAAGATAATTTTAATTCTGACGGATCAATACAATCATATTCAATTGCGTATGCTGGTCTTGTAAATTCTGCATTTTCTAGTCCTGGAATAGTACGGTACATTGCAATTTGCACATCTTCTGGCAGAGATGAACTCATTCCTTGTATATACATTTCATCAGTGTCTCTTCCAATTGGTTCTACAAATATCTGATGTCTTTCTTTATCAGCAAAACGTACTACTTTATCCTCAATAGATGGACAATATCTAGGCCCTGTTCCTTTTATTTCTCCACCATATAAAGGAGAACGGTGTAAATTCCTTCTAATAATTTCATGTGTTTGTTGCGTTGTATATGTCAAATAACATGGTAGCTGTTCTTGCTCATCTTTAATTTCATCTTCAAATGAAAATGCTGTTGGTTCTTTATCTCCTTCTTGTATTTCCATTTTAGAAAAATCAATCGAATTCTTATTAATTCTGGCTGGAGTTCCTGTCTTAAATCTAACTAGTTCAATTCCCATTTTCGTTAGCATGTCTGACAGCTTATTAGCTGGAAAAACTCCATCTGGTCCGCTCTCATACGAGACTTCCCCTATATAAATTTTTCCTTTTAGATAAGTTCCTGTAGCCAATATTACATTATCTACTTGATATATTGCCCCTATATTTGTCTCTACCCATTTTACTTGATTATTTTCTACTCCTATATCCACTATTTCTGCTTGTTTCAAATAAAGATTTTCTTGTTTTTCTAAGGTATGTTTCATTTCCATTTGATACTTCTTTCTGTCAGCTTGCGCACGCAAGGAATAAACTGCTGGTCCTTTTGAAGTATTCAACATCCTGAGCTGTGTATATGTTTTATCTATATTTTTTCCCATTTCTCCGCCCAAACAATCGATTTCCATGACCAAGTGCCCTTTAGAGCTTCCTCCAATATGTGGATTGCAGGGCATGTTGGCAACAGCGTCCAAACTAATCGAAAAAAGCAACGTGCGAAGCCCCAGTCTCGCTGTTGCCAAGGCTGCTTCGCAGCCCGCATGCCCTGCCCCAATTACTGCTACATCATATTTTCCTGCATCATATTTCATTTTTTCTCCTCTTTCCTCTAACACTTTACTAGACTTTTTTTCGTTTTTTATGAAACCAAAAATCGTGTTTGATAAAACTTTTTGACATTTTCTTTTCTAATAGAATATTTTTTTGTTTATATACGTATCTTCTGTGTTTTTCTGTTGTCTTTTTGTCTACTTTCCTAAGCAGAATTTCGAAAAGATTTCGGCTATAATATCTTCGGATACATTTTCTCCTGTAATAGCACTTAATTCTTCTAAAGATTGTTTAATTGGAACCGAAATCAAATCTATTGGCATCTCCTGTTCTAATATTTCCTCCGCTTTTTCTATAGCTTCAATAGCCTTATGTATTTGATTTTTATGCCTTATATTTGTAATAACATTCCCTTGTTCTATCTCAATTTTATTTAATTGAAACATCTCAATAATTTTTTGGTATAACGCTTCTATTCCCTCTTTTGTTTTCGCTGAAATTTTAATAACTGGTTTTCCAGCTTTTTTTATCTCTTCACATTTTTCTAATTGAAAATCTCCCATGTCTATTTTATTTAGCAATATTATAGCTACTCTTTCTGTTAACATATCCAAAATCTCTCTATCTTCGATTTCTAGCGTTTTTGTGTTGTCAATGATATCTATTACTAAATCAGCTTCTTTAATTAATTTGAGGGCTTTTTGAACGCCTATTTCTTCTACCTCATCTTTTGCATTTCTAATTCCTGCTGTATCAATTAATTTTAAAGGAATTCCATGAATTGTCACAAATTCTTCAATAGTATCTCTAGTTGTTCCTTCTATACTACTTACAATTGCCCTGTCTTCGTCTAGAATAGCATTTAAAAGAGATGATTTGCCTGCATTTGGCTTTCCAACAATAACAGTATTAATTCCTTCCTTTAAAATCTTTCCATTACTATAGCTTTTTTCCAATTTCTCTAATTTTTCTTTTATTTCTATTAACACTTTTTTCAGCTTTTTATTGGTTACTTCTTCTACTTCATCATATTCTGGATAATCAATAGAAGCTTCTATATCTGCCATAATATCCAATTGCATTTTTCTAATTTGCTGCACCTTTTTAGATAATTCACCCTCTAGTTGCTTCATAGATGCTTTTGCCTCTCCAGAAGTCTTGCTATTGATTAAATCAATAACACTTTCAGCTTGTGATAAATCAATTCTTCCATTTAAGAACGCTCTTTTTGTAAATTCCCCCGGCTCAGCTAATTCTGCTCCTGCTAATAAACATTGCCTTAATATTTCTTGTTCAATTATAATTCCTCCATGAGAATTAATTTCACACATATTTTCAGTTGTATAACTCTTAGGTTCTTTAAAATAAGAAACTAAAACTTCATCTATTATTTCATTTGTTTCCATATTTATAATATGTCCATATTTCATAGTGTACCCCAAAATTTCTTCTATTTTCTGAGGCTTAAAAGCTTTAAATATCTTATCTAATATAGAAAAACTCTCTTTTCCACTAATACGGATAATTCCAATTCCACCATTTGATGCTGCTGTAGCAATTGCTGCTATTGTTGACATTTCTAACTCCTTTCTAAATTTTGCATTTTTTTAATTTTTAGTTAATAGTTTGCATTATTTTATACAAGAAAACAAGTACTATTCAAACAATTAACTATAAAATACTCTAATAAAAAACAGCCAAAGTTAGAAATAGCCTATCATTTAGCTAAAATCCGAACTTTGACTTCCGATTTTTTATATTGTAGGAATTTTCACCATAAAATGGTGAAAAGCTCCTTACAAGATAATTATGCTTTTGCATTTTTTATTTACTTTTTACTAATTACTACTTTTCTGTATGGTTCTTCCCCAATACTATAAGTTTTTACTTTTTCATTTGATTGCAAATGATTGTGAATTATCTTTCTTTCATATGCTGACATCGGTTCTAAGGTAACTTGCTTTCCTGTTCTGATAACAGTTTTCGAAAGCTTATCAGATAATTCTTCTAAAGCCTTTTGTCTTTTTTCACGATATCCTGCAATATCTAAAACAATATGTGCTTTTGTTTCTAAATGTTTATTTGCAATGCTTGTAAAAACAGTTTGTAGTGCATTTAAAGTCTCTCCTCTATATCCAATAAATGTACCTGAGTCATTCCCTTGCATCTCTACATAAATATAATTTTCATCTGAATGCATTTGATATTGCATATCAGATACTTTTGAAACAAAACTATCTAAAAATTCAGTCAAATTTTTAATAGCTATTTCTAATTCTTCTGGTTTCAAATGTACTTTCTCTTTTTCAATATGTGGCTTATATTCTTCTTGTTTTCTGTGATTCTCCTGCTTATGACTTTGCGCATTATGGCTATTTTGTTTTTTTATTTCGACACCTTCTTTTAAAGTCATTTCTACTTTTACTACTCTAGGCGCTAAAATACTAAAAAAACTTCTTTTATCATCACTTTCTAATATTTTAATTTCTACAGCTTCTTTTGATACTCCTAACTCATTTAATCCTTTTTCTATAGCCTCCGTAGAAGTTCTTCCTTCTGCAATAATTGTTTTAGCCATTAGCTTTTTCCTCCTCGTCCTTCTCTTCTTTGCTTTCCATAATTTTATTAATTACTAATCTTTCTATAATCATTAAAATATTACTCATAAGCCAATATAAAGCAAGACCAAGTGGTGCAATAACAGCAATCATAACTGACATAATTGGCATCATATAAGTCATGCTTTTATTCATTGCCTGCATTTGATCCATTGGATCTGGTTCTTCCTTTACTTCTCCATTTTCCATCACAATTTCTTCTTTTTTCTTTTTCTTCTTGTTTTGCGTCGCTGTTGTTAATCGAATAGAAATAAAGGAAGTAATAACATATAAACCTGGAATGATATATACTCTCCAATCATTTAAACTCTGTGTTGGAACTTTGCTTAAATCAATTCCTAAAAATTCCATATTGAGTCTTAATTGATTATAATCGTTCTTTTTCTCTTCTAATTCTTCTCTATTTCCTACATCATCTTGCTTTAGCTGTTCTTCTATTTCTTGATATTTTGTTTCAGCATAATCTAATACACTAATTTGTACATAACTATTATTAGGATTAAATTCACTTTCTTTCATTTCATTTGTATATGTTTCAATAATTTGTGAATCAATACGCTTCATATAAGTAAGTGGTTGACTAACAAGCCAAAATACAGATAAAATGATTACTAATTGTAATATAGATGTTAAACACCCACTAAAAGGACTCATTTTTTCTCTTTGATATAATTCAATTGTTTCTTGATTTAATTTTTCTGGATTGTTCTTATATTTTTTTTGAATTTCTGCCATTTTTTCTTGAAGCATAGCAGATTTCTTCATAGATTTTTGTTGCTTTATTGTAATAGGTATTAATATTACTCTTAATAAAACTGAGAAAATAATAATTGCAACACCATAATTATTAACTAACCCATATAACCAATTTAATATATAACCAAATAATTCTGAGATAAATCCCATAAAATCCTCCTAGTCTCTTCTAATTTAAAGGGTCATATCCACCTTTTGCAAAAGGATGACATCTTAATACTCTCTTTATTCCCAGCCATACTCCCTTAATACACCCATACTTTCGTATCGCTTGTACCATATATTCTGAACAACTCGGATAAAATTTACAATGAACCCCTTTCGCTTGAAAAAGCGGTGAAATTTTCTTCTGATATCCTCTTAGCACCCAAATACAAATTTTTTTCATAGCAATATCCCCGCCTTCGAAAAAATAAATTTCATATCTTGGCTAATTATATGAAAATCAAGTTGTTCTATTGGTACCTTTTTGTTCCATAAAAAAACAATATGATATCCTTGTTTCAGGTCTTTTGAAAGTAAGCGATAACTTTCTCTAATCTTTCTTTTTATATTGTTCCTTCTTACAGCATGGTATGCTTTACTGGAAATAGCAATTCCTATGCAGTTTATCTCTTCTCTACTTGGCATAATATAAATTGTAATTTGCTTTCCTATATAGAACTTTCCTTTATTTAAAACATTTTGAAATTCATAATTCTTTTTTAGTGTTTTCATCTTTTTCATTTAAATCACTCAATTCAGTCCATAAATAATTGTCCAATTATTATGTAGTGTATAACAAAAAGAGCCACAATTTAATACGTGACTCCTTATGTCTTAAGCACTTAGTTTTTTTCTACCTTTTGCACGTCTTGCTTTTAGTACATTTCTTCCAGATTTTGTTTGCATTCTTTTCATAAATCCGTGTTCTTTTTGCTCTTGTCTCTTTTTTGGTTGATATGTTCTTTTCATTTTAGCACCTCCTACTTTCGCAATTAGTCTTTCTATTTTATTTTGCATATGCAAAACAATTCACCTTTATATAAGCTTTACTATTATACACCCACAAATATAATTATGTCAATATTTTCAAAAGAATTTTTTTAATAGTATTGACGAATAGATTATGTTTTTGATATGATATACAAGTATAGGGAAATCAGCTTTTCAGCAATTTTCCAATATAAAAATATTTTAATTCAAAAGATTATGTCAATTTTTTTGATTTTTTGTTTATTTTTAAAGGATTATTCAGTTTACTTATGCACAATTGTGGATAACTTTGTGGATAACGTATACATAATCATTAGAAAATAACTTAGAATTTACTGGAAGGATGAAAAAAATGCAAAGAGCAGAAATAGAAGAACTACTTACTAAAGCGAAAGAATTATTAAAACCAGAGGTAACAGATATTGCTTATAAAACATGGATTGTGCCTTTAGAAATTGATTCTATGGAAAATAATATGATTACATTTCATGTAGCATTAGATGTACATAAAAATATGATAGAAGGAAGATACTCTGATTTAATAAAAAATACCTTTGCTTTTTTAACTCATATTGATTATGATATTACTGTCATTTCAGACGAGCAATTAAAAGCAACTGGTGAATTACTTCCTAGCCAAACCAATCATACTTCTAGTATTCCAAATCGGAATGATTTATAGTAAATCTAACTTAAATCCTAAATATACATTTGATAGCTTTGTAGTGGGGGAAAATAATCGTTTTGCGCACGCTGCTGCTTTAGCCGTATCAGAAGCTCCCGGAACAGCTTATAATCCTTTATTTTTATATGGTGGAGTAGGACTTGGAAAAACACACTTAATGCATTCTATTGGAAATGAAATTTTAAAACAAAATAGAAATTTTAATGTATTATATGTTACTTCTGAAAAATTTACAAATCATTTAATCGCTTCTATTAAAGAAGGAAAAATGGAAAATTTCCGCAACATATACAGAAATATTGATGTTTTATTAATTGATGATATCCAATTTTTAGCTGGAAAAGAGAGAAATCAGGAAGAATTTTTTCATACTTTTAATGCACTACATGAAGCAGGAAAACAAATTATTCTTTCAAGTGATAGACCACCAAGAGATATTCAACCGCTAGAAGACCGACTTAGAACCCGTTTTGAATGGGGCTTAATCGCTGATATTTCTAATCCTGATTATGAAACTCGTATGGCTATTCTACAAAAAAAGGCACAATTAGATGGTCTGATTATAGATAATGATATTTTATCTAATATTGCTACTAAAATAGATACCAATATTAGAGAATTAGAAGGTGTTTTAAATAGATTAGTCGCAATGTCTACATTAAAAAATAAACCATTTACCATTGCTTTATCAGAAGAAGCTATTAGTGACGTTGTATCACATAAAAATAGAGTCCTTTCAGTAGAATATATCCAAGAAGTAGTTGCAAAATATTTTGATGTTACTTTAGATGATTTAAAAGGTTCTAGAAGATCCAGTGATGTTGTATTTCCAAGACAAATTGCAATGTATTTATGCAAAAATGTAGCACAAATTTCATTTCCTAAAATAGGACAAGCTTTTGGGAAAAGAGACCATTCTACTGTAATGCATGCCTGCGAAAAAATTGAAAAAGAATTAAAAGAAAACTCTAATACAAAACTAATTGTGGAAACTGTGAAAAACTCTCTTTTTTCAGATAATGACATTTAAATCAATAGAAAGAAAGATTTTTTAAAATCTATGTTTTCTAAAATACTTGTTTGAAAAATGATTTTCAATCTTTCCCTACGGAAGCCTTACAAAGAATATCCACAATCCCCTGTGAATTTCTTGTTGATAAGATGTTGATAAAATATTTTCCACAAAGCAAATTGGAAACTGTAAATAACTTTTCTATTTATCCACAAAGTTATCAACAAAAATTTTACTACGGATAACAATGCTTAAAGCACTTTTCCACACAATCCACAATACTTACTATTACTACTACTAATAATATTTATTTAATATATAAAAAAGGAGACGAAACAAAAATGAAAATTGTTTGTGACAAGGATATAATCCTTAAAGCTATTAATTCCGTAACAAAAGCGGTTGCTTCTAAAACAACAATGCCTATATTAGAAGGAATATTAATTCAAACAAATGATAACCAAATTAAATTCACTACTTACGATTTAGAGATAGGAATAGAATACATTATGGAATGTGAAGTACAAGAACAAGGTGCTACAGTAGTAAATGCCATCATGTTTAGCGAAATCATTCGAAGACTTCCAGATAGTGAAATTCATATTACCATTAATGAAAATAATTTATTAGTTATTGAATGTGAAGGCTCATTATATAAATTAGCAACGATGAATCCAGAAGAATTTCCTGAACTTCCTAAAATTGATATTGAAAATTCTATTCAAATGGAACAAAATAGCTTAAAAGATATGGTTAGAAAAACAATCTTTGCAGTTAGTACAGAAGAAAATAGACCTATCTTTACAGGTTGCTTATTTGAAATAAAGAACAATAAGTTAAATGTAGTGGCGGTAGACGGATTTAGACTAGCTTGGAAAAGTAAATATTTAGAAAATGAAGTAAATGATTTTTCAGCTGTTATTCCAGGAAGAACTCTAAATGAAATTAACAAGATTTTAACAGATTCTTTTGATGTAATTAAAATAGGTGTTGCTAAAAATCAAGCCTTATTTGAAATGGAAAATTGTAAAATTGTTACTCGTTTATTAGATGGGGAATTTTTGAACTATGCAAGTGTGATTCCTGAGAATTGGGAAACTAGAATTAGAGTGGATAAGAATTCACTTCAAAACTGTTTTGAAAGAGTAAGCCTAATTTCAGCATCTAGTATAGAAAAGGAAAAGAAGTATCCTGTTAAAGTAAATGTAGAAATAGGAAAAGTAACCATTTCTTGTACAAACCAAACAGGAGATGCTAAAGAAGAAATGTTTGTAGAGACGGAAGGACAAAACCTAGAAGCAGGTTTTAACCCTAAATATTTCTTAGATGCTTTACGTGCTATTGATGATCCAGAAGTTTTTGTTGATTTTGGTACAAGCATTTCACCTTGTATTGTTAGACCAACAGAAGAAAATGGAGATTATATTTATATGGTACTTCCTATTAGAATGAAAGAGTAATTTAGAATGATTCATTAAGAAAAAAGGGATAAAATGTATATAGAAAAATTGAATTTAAAGAATTTTCGCAATTATGAAGAGCAGGAGATAACTTTAAATCCACATATTAATATTTTTTATGGGGATAATGCACAAGGGAAGACGAATATATTAGAAGCTATTTTTATAGGAGGTTTTGGTAAATCCTTTCGAACTTCTAAAGAAAAAGAAATGATAGAACTACAAAAAGATTTTTTAGAAGTAGGAATTCAGTATCAAAAATCAGATAGAGATGGAAAAATTAAAATACAAATTGCTTCAAAAAAACAAATAGAAGTAAATGGCATAAAAATAAAGAAGTTAAGTGAATTAATGGGAAACTTGAATTTAGTTATTTTTACTCCAGATGATATTCAAATACTAAAAAATGGACCAGCAGAAAGACGTCGTTTTTTAGATATGATGATAGGGCAACTTAGACCGAATTATGTGCATAATTTAAATAATTATTTAAAGACATTAGAACAGAGAAATCAATATTTAAGACAAATACAAGAAGAACATAAGCCAGAGGAAATGTTGGAAATTTGGGACGAAAAGTTAGCCGAATATGCAGAGATTATTTGCAATTACAGAAGAGAATTTATGGAGAAGATAAAAGAAGAAATTGCTAAAATTCATCCAAAGATAACAGAAGATAATGAAATATTAACTTTAAATTATGTGACAGAATGTGACCAAAAGGAAAGATATCTAGAATTATTAAAACAAAGAAGAAAATTAGATATTATTAAAGGGTATACAACAAAGGGGATTCATAGAGATGATTTTCAAGTTTTTATTAATGACAAAGAAATTGGAATTTATGGTTCACAAGGACAAAATAGAACTGCAATATTGACTTTAAAAATAGCAGAACTTTATGTCATTGAGCAAGAAATAGGGGAGTTTCCAATTTTACTATTAGATGATTTTATGTCTGAATTAGATGAGAAAAGAAGAAAAAGTTTTTTACAATATATCCAAGAAACACAAGTGATTATTACTTGTACAGATAAAATGGAATTAGAAAAATTAGAACTAGGAAAAGATTATCAGTTGTTTCAAGTGAAAAAGGGAAAAGTAAGTTAAAAATACTTGCAAAAATAAAGTAATTAGTGATAAGATGTGAAGAGAAAACACGGAGGTTTTAACAAATGGAAAAATTTGAACACGAGTACAAAGCAGACCAAATCCAAGTATTAGAAGGATTAGAAGCTGTAAGAAAAAGACCTGGTATGTATATTGGTAGTGTATCGATTAGAGGATTACACCACTTAGTATATGAAATTGTAGATAACTGTGTAGATGAAGCTCTAGCTGGATATTGTACAGAAATTAATGTACAAATAGAACCAGGAAATATTATTTGTGTAGAAGATAATGGTAGAGGAATTCCTGTTGACATTCACCCAAAAACAAAAATATCTGCAGCAGAAACAGTTTATACAAAACTTCATGCTGGTGGAAAGTTTGGTGGTGATAGTGGATATAAAGTGTCTGGTGGACTTCATGGTGTAGGTGCATCAGTAGTAAATGCTTTATCTAATTGGACAGAAGTTACCATTCAAAGAGATGGCGGAGTTTATCAAATGAAATTTGAAAGAGGAAGAACAGTTGAACCTTTAACTAGAATAGGAGATTCTAAAACAACAGGAACTAAAGTTAGATTTTTAGCAGATGATACCATTTTTGAAACATTAGAATATGAATATGAAGTGCTAGAAAATAGATTTAGAGAAATGGCTTTTTTAACCAAAGGACTAAAAATTACAATTACTGATACAAGAGATGCGGAAAATACTAAAAAAGCTGAATTCCACTTTGAAGGTGGTCTAAAGTCATTTGTTGAATATTTAAGCAAAAATAAAGAGAAAATTCATGAAACTCCAATCTATATTGAAAAAGATGGAGATGTTCCAGTTGAAATTGCTTTTCAATATACAACAGCTTATTCCGAAAATATTTATACTTTTGTTAATAACATTAATACGATTGAAGGTGGAACTCACTTAGAGGGATTTAAAAGAGGGCTAACAAAAGCATTTAACGATTATGCAAGAAGTCATAATTTAATTAAAGAAAAGGACCCTAATTTATTAGGTGAAGATATACGTGAAGGAATTACAGCGGTTGTTTCCGTTAAAGTAAAAGAACCTCAATTTGAAGGACAAACTAAAACAAAATTAGGAAATAGTAATGTAACTGGTATTGTTTCTAGCATGGTAAATGATGCTTTATCTACTTTCTTAGAGGAAAATCCAGGAGTGGGAAAATCTATTTTAGAGAAATGTATTAATGCATCACGTGCAAGAGAAGCTGCAAGAAAAGCAAGGGAGTTAGTAAGAAGAAAAAGTGCATTAGAGACATCTACATTACCAGGAAAATTAGCTGATTGTAGTAGCAAAAATCCAGAAGAGTGCGAAGTATATATTGTGGAGGGTGACTCTGCAGGAGGAAGTGCAAAACAAGGAAGAGATAGAAAATTCCAAGCAATTTTACCTTTATGGGGAAAAATGCTTAATGTAGAAAAATCTAGAGCAGACAAAATTTACAACAATGATAAATTACAACCAGTTATCTTGGCAGTTGGTGCAGGTATAGGAAAAGATTTTGATGTTAGCAAAATTCGTTATGGAAAAGTTATCATTATGGCAGATGCCGATGTTGATGGTGCTCACATTAGAACATTATTATTAACTTTCTTCTTTAGATATATGAGACCATTAATTGAAAATGGTAATGTATATTTAGCACAACCACCACTTTTCAAATTGTTCAAAAAAGGTATGGAAGATATCTATTGGTATGAAGATGATTTGACAGGTGCTTTCAAAATACTAGAAGAAAGAGGAATTCCAAGAGAACAAGTTAGTATTCAAAGATATAAAGGTCTTGGGGAAATGAACCCAGAACAATTATGGGAAACTACAATGGATCCAGAAAGACGTATTTTAGTAAAAGTAACGATGGAAGATGCAATGAAAGCAGATGAAATATTTACTTTACTTATGGGGGATGAAATTGAACCAAGAAGAAAATTCATTGAAGCAAATGCGAAATATGTAAAGAATCTAGATGTATAATTAATAGCAGGTAAGGAGGAAACCTTACCTGCTATTCACTGCCTTAAGGCAGTATATAATGGTTTGTAAGAGCTAAAGCTCTAACACAACCATTTAATAGAATAAAGCTAATATTAATCTTCAGCTAAAACCTATTTACCTAATTACTAATCTAATGTACATTACTGCACAAATAAACTATGCACCAAATAAATAGATCAGTTGCTCGACTACAAATGCACACATAATAACTGTATTCGTCCTAAAAGGACTAATAACAATCACTAAAAAAATGCAAAAATAATCTTAACTTCGAATATAAAACCTCTATTTTCAACCATATATTACTATTCTATTTTTATTAAAATAACGAAAATAAAATCGATATAGCTTCAATACAAATTTTATACTCTCATCGCCGACTTATCATCACCTAAAGTTCTTTTAAGCAATAATAAATCTTTGCTCGAACTTTATAAAACCCATAAAAGGACCTCATAAAACTCTTATTTCAACTAATATTAACCTTATATTCTTATTATGTCATAATTCTTTTTTATTATTCAAAATTTGATTTTAATTTTATGGACAAAATTTGGAAATTATGATTTAATGATAAAAATGAGAGGAAAGGAAATAATAAAAATGAAAATATTAATAATTTGTAGTAAAGCATTTTATGGAGATATACCACCAATTAAAGAAAAATTAGAAGAAAAAGGACATGAAATATTTTTACCAAATAGTTATGAAAATCCAGCAGCAGAGAAGGAAGCATGGAATTTAGGAGAAAAGGAACATGCAGAATTTAAAGCAAGAATGTTTAAAAGAAGTAAAGAGGTAATTGAAAAAATGGATGCAGTTGTAACTTTAAATTTTGATAAAAATGGAAAAAAGAATTACATTGGAGGAGCAACTTTTTTAGAATTATATGAAGCATTTATGGCAAATAAGAAGATTTATTTATATAACAATATTCCAGAAGGAATGTTATATGACGAAATTTCAGGTTTCTCTCCAGTTATTCTTCACGGAAATATAGATTTAATATAGAATATTATAAAAAGTCAAGAGTATATCTTGGCTTTTTCACATAACTAAAATGTATATATATATCAATAGATATAAACCTTAGTGTCGAATTTTGTCATGCGATTTTTCTTGACATTTTTTGACCATGAGAGTAATATAAAAATAGAAAAGGAGGAATATGGAAAAACGAAAAAACAAATCGGTTCAAGAGTGGCTTCCCATTCAAAGAATATTAGAAGATGGAATCATTCAATTAAAAGATAATACTTATATTAAAATAATTAAAATCAAGCCTATCAATTTTAATTTAAAATCAGAATTAGAAAAAGAAGCAATTTTAAATTCCTATAAATTATTTCTAAAAACTTGTAATTTCAATTTTCAAATATTAATTCAGAGTAATAAAGAAGATTTGAGTAAACACATTCAAGCAGTCAATCAAAATTCAATTCAAGAAGATAAAAATATCCAAGAAATTTCTAAACAATATATCCAATATATTCAAAATTTAAATCATGATAAAAAATCATCTTCTAAGAATTTTTATATTATTTTAAAATATAAAAACGAAAATAGAGAAATAACAGAATTTGAAGAATATGCAATAGAAAACTTAAACGATAAATACTTTAAAATAAAAGATTGCTTATCAAGATGTGGAAATATCATTACAAATTTAAACAATAAGAAAGAAGTACTTTTAATTTTATTTTCTTTTTTGAATACAAGAATCTATTTTAGCCAAATTTAAAAGTGGTATTTTACTCCTAAAAAAGAAGGTGAGAACATTTTAAAAATATTAGAAGAAATGCGAAAACAAATTGCTTCCATGAAGCCAGTATCAAAGCAGAAAGTGGAATTCTTAAGTGGAGTAATGACTCAAAAAGATGAGATTGCTCCTGCCTATATTAATTTAATGAACCCAAAATATATTGAAATCGATAACAATTATTATTCTACTTTAATTATTGTCAATTATTTTCGAGAACAAACAGAATTAATTTTAAAATCTATTATTGATACCAACATTAATTTAAATATTTCTATTTTTTATGAAAAGCAAGATACCTATAAAACTATTCGAGATTTAACGTATCATATTGGGAATGTAGGCGTAGACTTAAAAACAAATAGCCAAAATAGACAAGATATTGATATTGCAGCATTTACTTATAATGATGCAAAATATATTCGAAAAGAAATGCAAGTGAATAATGAAGAATTATATTTTCTTTATATCTATATTACTACATTTTCTAGTGATATAAAAGATTTAGAATATTTACTAAATAAACTAGAGGGAATTCTACAAAGTAAAGGGATGCAAACGAGAAGAGCATATTTTAGACAAGAGCAAGCATTTTTGTCATCTCTTCCCATTATGCATAATTCTCCAGATTTAAAACCAGCAGCTAAAAGAAATGTTCTAACAAGTGGTTTAGTTGCAACATATCCTTTTATTTCTTCTGCTATTTTTGATGAAGAGGGAATTTTTATAGGAACCAACATTTATAATAATTCACTAGTGTTTTTAGATAGATATAATTCTCAAAAATATAAGAATGCTAATATGTGTATTTTTGGAACAAGTGGAGCAGGAAAATCTTTTTATACAAAATTATTAATTTTAAGAAATCGCTTAATTGGTATAGAACAATATGTCATTGATCCAGATAGAGAATATGGTGGTTTATGTAATGCAGTTAATGGAACTTTATTAAAATTAGGGCCAAGTTCAAATACATATATTAATGTATTTGATATTAGACAAGAAAGTATTGAAGAAGAAAGTGGATATTTAGCAAATAAAATTAGTAAATTAATTGGATTTTTCAATTTAATTTTTGGTAATTTAGATGAAGAAGAAAAAGCCATTTTAGAGGAAAAACTAATACAGTTATATCAAGAAAAAGGAATTACTTTTGATGATAGTACTTTATATAAAAAAGAAGAAAATAAAGTAATTTTAAAACCCATTTTCAAAAATACTTATGATATGCCTATTTTAGAAGAGTTTTATGAATTATTAGGTAGAGAACAAAAAACTAAAAAATTTCAAATCAAATTAATTCCTTTTGTAAAAGGTTCTTTAAAATTTTTCAATCATTATACAAATATAGAATTAACAAACCAACTTATTGTAGCAGATGTTTATGAACTTGGAGAAGAAAATTTAAAATATGGAATGTATTTATTTATTGATTTATTTTGGGATAAGATAAAAAAAGATAGAACTCAAAAAAAGGCAATTTATCTAGATGAAATTTGGAGATTAATTGGTGTAACTTCTAATAAAGAAGTAGCAAGTTTTATTTATAAAATTTTCAAAACTATTCGAAAATATGGTGGAAGTAGTGTAGCAATTACACAAGATATTTCAGACTTATTTAGTTTAGAAAGTGGAACTTATGGAAAAAGTATTTTGAATAATTCAGAAATAAAAACTTTCTTCTCTCTAGAAGAAGAGAATATTAAAGTATTAGAGCAATATACAAATTTGTCAGAAAAAGAAAAAGTAGAAATTAAGTCACTAAAAAGAGGAGAAAGTTTAATGTTCATAGGAGGAGAACATATTTTAACAAAAATAGAATCAGCCAATTTTGAGCAAGAAATCATTCAAGGAGATTATAAAAGTTGAAAGGAAGAAGAGAAAGGTAATAGTTTAATAAAAAAATAATAGAAAAACGACAAGGAAAAAATACTAAAATAAAAAACAAAGGAAGGAGAAAAAGAAAAAAGAAAAGAGGAAAGTAATGAAAAAAGTAATCACAGCAATTGGAGATAAAAATTTAAATCAAAAATTAAAACAAGAAAATTCTATAGAAATTGTAACTGAGGATATTCCATATAAAGAAGGGATTATAGAATTTTTAGAAAATAAACAAATTGATTTTTTAATTTTAAGTGAATTATTACCAGGAGAAATAGATTTAAAAGAATTAATTGAAAAAATAAAAAATATTAATTCTAACATACAGATTATTTTATTTTTAGAAAAGAAAAATCAAGAATTAGAAAATTATTTATATGCAAAAGGTGTTTATTCTATTTTTTATGATAATCAAATTGAAATTTCTAAAATCATTGAATTGATAAAAGGAGAAAATGAAAATAGACAGCTAAAAAGAGAATTAGAAGAACTAAAACAGTTTGTAATACAAAAGCAAAACAATCAAGCTAGGATAAAAAACTTCTTACAAAGAAAAAATGAAAAAATAAAAAACAAAGAATTATCAGTAATAGAAAATGCAGAAGCAAAAGAAATGTCAAGCAAAATGAAACAAAGCCAAGTAATTTGTATCAGTGGTACAAGTGGAGTAGGAAAAAGTATTTTTTCAGTCAACTTGGCTAAAGTCTTTATGGAAAGTCAAAATAAAATTCTAATTATCGACTTTGATGTACTAAATAACAGTTTACATACTATTTTAGGAATAAAAAAGTATCCAGAAAAAATAGCAAATAAAATAAAAAATAATAATTTATTAGAACCTATGCAAGTAGAAGAATTAATTATAAAAATAAATAGCAAAATAGATTTAATTGCAGAAATTAGTTTATTATTTGATGGTAAATATCAGATTAGTAAAGTGAAAATAAAAAGTATTCTGTCAAAATTGAAAGAAAAATATACTACTATTATTATTGACACTTCTTCAGAATGTTTTTTGGACTATACGAAAGAAATTATGAAGAATAGTAATATCAACATTTTCATGGTAGAGCCTAATTTGTTAGAAATAAAAAAGGCAAAAAATTTATTAAATATTTATATTAACGAGTGGGGAATTCCACAATATAATTTCCAGATTGTATTTAATAAATATAACGAAAACTCAATTGATAGTTCTATTCTAAAAAATATTTTTTCAGGATTTACTATTTTAGGGAAGCTCTCTCATAACTCTGAATATAATTTATTGATTAATAAAAATGACAAAGGAAATCTAAGAAAAAAATTACAAAAAGAATATATGAATACTTTCCAAAAGTTATTGAAAAACGAAGATTCAGGAAGAAAATTAAGGAGAAATTTATGGAAGAAATGTTAGTAGAAAAGAATAATATATTAGAACAAAATAGAAATGCAGATAGACAAGAATTAGTGACTGCCAATGAACAAAAAAATTTTTTAGATACAACATTAGGCAAGGTAGTAAATACTGCAGTTGACCTAGGACTTCGCTGGGTATTACCTGATTTTGTGGAAAATCAAGTGATTGATATAAAAAATAGCTTAATTAGAGGTGGATTAAAAGAAGGCATCGATAAAGCAATTGATAGTGCAGTAGAATTAGGAAAAAGTGTGACTGGAATTTTCACAGGGAAATTTGAAAATGTTTCACAGGCACAAAATGCAGTAAAAAATGGAGGAATTATTGACGGCATATCTGATGCTTTAGATACAGCACTTTCCTTTACAAGTAAACAAGGTTGGATACCAAAAAAAGTTACTAGCATGATTAGACAAGGAAAGAATGTTATTTTAGATAATGTAAGTAATAATATAGAAACTGAATTTGTTAGCCAATTAAATAGCATAGAAAAATTAGGAAAATACGAAAACAATTGGAGAAAATACTTTCAAGAACAAAACTTTGAAGGAATGGAAAGAGAATATCAAAAAATAAAAGATAAGATAAAAGAAGTAATACCAATAGAGAAAACAATAAAGCAGGCAAGAGAAATAGAAAACTTACATTTACTAATTAAAAATAATGGACAAGATTTTAATTTAACACCAGAACAGTTAGCATTAGCAGGTATATTAACAAAATAATAAATTATTGGTATACAAAAAATATACCAGATAGGAAGTTGCTATTTAAATTATTTAATTTAAATAAATTTTAATTCTAATGAAATAGTCTATTTCATTTTTAGGAATATTTATTATTGCACATTTTTATCATTTAAATATTTATATCTAATATTTGTACATAATTTAGAAGAGAAAAAATGGTCAAAATAAATTTCAATTCAAAATAAAAAAGTAGGGAGAATACTTGATTTTTCTTGCTTTTTTTCTTATTTTTTGCTTGCATATTTTTAACTGTTTTAGTATAATACAAATGGAATAAAAAAGCGAAATAAATGCATTTAAAGCAGAAATTTCAAAAAAGAAAGGACAAAAACAATGGACGAAAATAACGAAAAAAGAAACGACGGAAAAATTATAGAGCGTGACATTGAAAAAGAAATGCGCACAGCCTATATTGATTATGCTATGAGCGTTATTGTAGCAAGAGCGCTTCCAGATGTAAGAGATGGTTTAAAACCAGTACATAGAAGAATTTTATATGCTATGTATGAAGATGGAATTACTTCTGATAAGCCATATAGAAAATGTGCTAACACAGTAGGTTCTGTTTTAGGTAGATATCATCCACACGGAGATGCTTCAGTATATGATGCTATGGTTAGATTAGCACAAGACTTCACTCAAAGATATCCATTAATTGATGGACATGGTAATTTTGGCTCTATTGATGGTGATCCAGCAGCAGCTATGAGGTACACAGAAGCAAGAATGGCAAAAATTGCAGAAACCATGCTTACTGATATTGAGAAAAATACTGTAGATTTTATGCCAAACTATGATGATCGTTTACAAGAGCCAACAGTACTTCCTTCTAAAATACCTACTTTATTAATTAATGGTTCTTCAGGAATTGCAGTAGGAATGGCAACAAATATTCCACCACATAACTTAACAGAGGTCATTGATGGAATTATTAAAATTATTGACGAAGATGATGTAACAGATGAACAATTAATGGAAGTAATCAAAGGACCAGATTTTCCAACAGAAGGCATTATCTTAGGTATAGAAGGAATAAGACAAGCTTATACAACAGGAAGAGGAAAGATTACAGTTCGTGGTGAATGTGAAATTGAAGAAATGAGCAATAATAAACAAAGAATTATTATTAATTCTCTTCCATATCAAGTAAATAAAGCTAAGTTAATTGAAAATATGGCAAACTTAGTAAAAGAAAAGAGAATTGAGGGAATTTCTGAAATTAGAGATGAATCAGATAGAGAGTCAAAGGTAAGAATTGTTATTGAATTAAAAAGAGATGTGAATGCACAAGTTATTTTAAACCAATTATATAAACATACACAATTACAAGATACTTTTGGAATTATTACACTTGCTTTAGTAAATGGAGAACCAAAGATTTTAACACTAAGACAATGTTTAGACCATTATATTGACCACAGAAAGACAGTTATTCTTCGTAGAACACAATTTGAATTAGATAAAGCATTAGCTAGAGCACATATTTTAGAAGGATTAAAGATTGCATTAGATAATATTGATGAAGTAATTGAGATTATTCGTAGTTCTTACGATGATGCGAAAGAAAGATTGATGGAAAGATTTAAACTTTCTGACATTCAAGCACAGTCTATCCTAGATATGAGATTGAAAACATTATCAGGATTACAAAGAGAAAAGATTGATGAAGAATACAATGAATTAATGAAATTGATTGCACATTTAAGAGAAATTTTATCTAGTGAAAAATTACTTTATGATGTTATTAAAGAGGAACTACTTGAAATTAGACAAAAATATGGAAACGAAAGAAAAACAAAGATTGTTGCAGCAGAGGGCGAAATCGATATTGAAGATTTAGTAAAAGAAGAACAAACAGTGATTACTTTAACACATTTTGGATATGTTAAGAGAATGCCAGTAGATACTTACAAAAGTCAAAACCGTGGAGGCAAAGGAATTACAGGACTAGCAACAAGAGAAAATGACTTTGTAAAGCAAATCTTTACAGCATCTACACATGATACTTTATTGTTCTTTAGTAATAAAGGAAAACTATATCGTTTAAGAGGATATGAAATTCCAGAAGCAGGAAGAACAGCAAAAGGTACTGCAATTGTTAATTTGTTAAGATTAGATGCAGGAGAAAAGATTTCAGCAGTGATTCCAATTTCTAATTTTGCAGATGGTAAATATTTGTTAATGGGAACAAAACAAGGATTTATCAAAAAGACTCCATTAAATGAATATGATTCTAGCAGAAAGACTGGACTTTTATCTATCACTTTAAGGGAAGATGACGAATTAATCGATGTTCGTTTAACAGATGGACAAGACAATGTTGTTTTAGTAACTAGCCAAGGAATTTGTATCACTTTTAGCGAGAAAGATGTAAGACCAATGGGAAGAACAGCACAAGGTGTTATCGGAATACGCTTAAATGATGACGACTTTGTTATTGGAATGGAATCTATTATTGAAGGAAATACGAACGCTACTCTACTTGCTATCACTGAAAATGGTTTTGGTAAGAGAACAGAATTAGAGGAATACAGAGTACAAACTAGAGGTGGCAAGGGTGTAATGACATATAAAATTACACCAAAGACAGGAAATATTGTGGGTATTCGTGTAGCGACAGATAATGAAGATGTTATGCTTATTACTGAAAATGGAACCATTATTAGACTACGTGTAAAAGATATTAGCATTTTAGGAAGAGCAACACAAGGAGTTACATTAATGAGAACAAATGAAGGAAGAGTTGTTAGTATTGAAACTATCAATCCAGAGGAAAATGAGGAAGTAGAGTAAAATGAGAGAAGGATTAGAACATGAATTAGCTGTTTTAGTGGAGCTAGATTTATTTACAATAATTAGAGCAATTAGAGATGGAGCATTTCCAAATGAAGAGGAAATGCTCAAAGAAACAGTAGCATCATTTGAAAGCGGATTGCCAGAACATTTAAAACAAGTTCCGAATTGTCATAATATTATCATAGAAACACTAAAACAGGTAGAAGAAAAAACAAAGAAAGTAAAGGAAACAAAAAAAGAAGAAAATAGAAAAGATGAACAAGAAAGATAGTAAATATCCTAATGTTAATAAAAATAGAAAATACTACTCTAAAATAAATAGAGTAGTATTTTTATTTCATAAATCGTATATCTTCACCGAAAAAATAACAAATATCATAATTGCCTACTAATCTAGAAACAATCCTTTCATCATAATTTTCAAATAAAGCTTGTAAGCTTAAATTAGTAGAAATAATCGTTTTTGTTACTTTTTTAGAATTCAATAATCTAGAATTAAGAATATTAAACAGTTCTACTAACTTCATTTGATTTGTACCTTCTGTTCCTAAATCATCAATAATTAATAAGTCTACATTTAGTAAGTGTTCATAAATATCTTTGGAGCTAGTTGATTTTCCAAAACGATAATCAATAATGGCATCTAACATAACAGATGCAGTTTGATAAAGAACGGTCTTTCCTTGCTTTAGCAATTCATTGGCAATACAGCTAGATAAAAAGGTTTTTCCCAATCCCGTTTTTCCTGTAAATAAAAGGTTTTTTTCTTCTATTTTATCAAAGTCATTTACAAAATTTTGACAAATTTTTAAAATTAATTCGATATTCTCTCTTGGGGAAATATCTGACTGATATTTCTCGGTATCAACTTTAGTAGAATATAATTGTAGATTAAAGATTTCAAAGTTTTGCTTCTCTAAAGAATTCATATTAGACTTATTGTATTCTATGTCATAAATTTTTTGTTTTAAACAGTTACACATTTGAGTTTTGTTATCTTGATAGACATAACCTGTATCTTGACAATGAGCACATTCGTAATGTGGCAAAATGGAGTTAGCCCTTGTGCCAATAGAAGTTAAAATGTTTTCTTTTTCTTTTTTTAGTAACGACATTTGTTCATTAAATCTAGATAGTAGTTCGGTATCGCTATTTAAAGCAATTTCCTTCATAGAAGATAAAGCTAAGGAATTGATTTTTTTATCTATATTGGCAAGTTGTGGAAATTCTTGATATAATTTTTCCTTTTCCCTTTCAGCAATTTCTTGGGAATATTTTCTCTTTTTATCATATTCAATTAATAAGGATTTCAAAGTAGTGCTATTCAAAATAACCTCCTAATTACTCTAAGCTTTTTTATTAGCATATAGAGCATTCAAATTATCATAAGATCTTTGCTCATATTTTTGGAAACCAGTTTTCTTTTCCAATTGCTTAATATCTTTATTTTTTTGTTTCATATCAGTTAAAAATTTATTTACTTGTTCAGCAGTTGTAAATCCTCTATCGTGCCAGTCAGAAAGAAGCTTATCAATATAATCGAAACTTAGATTTACTTTAGAAGTAGTTCTTTTTAAAGCAATTTCAATAATATCAAAAGAATAGCCAAAATCGATAAACCATTTTTCTAAATAAGCATATTCATATTGAGATAGTTGCCTTGCCAAACTTAGTTTTTTTGCAACTAAACTTGCTAATTTATTTAACTTTTCTTGTTTTTCATAATATTGGTCTAAATCATTAAAAGTTTGAATTTGATTTTTAGCCCAAGCGTCAGCAACAGCTTGTACATAATTTTTGTGAAGAGCAGATTTATTAAAACAATAATCAAATAATGCAATCATAACCTCATCTTCAAAACCATATTTTTTAAACCAAAGCTCTATATCAGGATACCAAGTAGTAGGCATAAGACCAGAAAAATATCGATTATTAATGTATTCAATAGTTTTAGCATTTTTTTGACTTTCGGCGGATTTTTGAATTTGATCAGCTGATAAAGCAACTTTGGGTTTATATAATTGATATAATTCTTTTTCTTGCAAGTTAGTTATAATATACCCTGTATTCTTTCTAGTAAAAACTCCTTGTTCCTCCCAGTATTTCATACCATCTTGAATTACTTTTAGTGGAAGACTTAATTTTTTACACAAGTCATTTACTTTTATATCCTTATCATATTTGGATAAAAATAAAACATATAAATAGATTTTTATATAATCGCCATTCGCCTCAGGCAAATATTCTGTAAAAAATATATCAGGTAAAGTAGTTGTTGAGAAAAGGGGTAAAATATCATTTTGTTCTAATTTCATAGGAAATCCTCCAATTAGCATCTTTTGTCAGATTATATCATTTTTGTGTAGATTTTACAATAAACTAAAAGAAGAAAACTATGATTCTATCATAAATGAAAATAGGAAAAATCAAAATTGTAAAATAAAAAATAATTAAATAAATAGAAAAAGATAAAAATATGAAATTAAAAACAGAAAAAATAATTAAAATAAAAAATGACTAAAAGACATAAAAGGCAAAAATAAAAATAAAAAGAAATTAAAAGGAAAAAGCTGAAATGAAATAAAAAGTAAAAATGAAAAATAAAAGGAAATAAAATTAACAAGAAGTATGAAAAAATAAAAAAGAAATAATATGAATTGCATAATGAATATAAAAAAAGATTTATTCAAAAAAATAAAGTAATTAAATATTAAGAAGGAAGAAATAATAGAGATATAAAATAAAAATTCAAATTTTGAAATATAGTAGAAATTGAAAGAACACATTATAGAGAAGAAAAAAAGCTAAAAAATCAAAAACAATTGTATAAAATGTAATAGAAAAAAGAACAGGAAGAAAGTGGCAAAAATAGGCGAAAAACAAATGCGAAAAAAATTGACAAAAAGTGTAGCATTTTAGAGAAGTAGATAGAAAGAAGAAGAGAGAAGATAAGAAAAGGATAAGGTGAAATATAAAAGAAAAAACTAAAATCAGTAAAAAAACATAAGAAGTAAAACTGCAAAAACGCTTCGGAATAAAGAAAAAGAATCAAATTCTACTAAACAAAAGATAAAAAAATAATAGGTAACATAAAAACAAGAATAAAGAGTGAAAAAGAGAAGAGAAAATAAAAAAAGATTTGAGATGGAAAAGCAATACACAAAAAGACAAAAGATGAAGAAGATAAATTAAAGAACACGAAAGAAGTCAAAATTTAAATGAATGATACTACAAGAAGAGCTTTTAAGCTTGAAAAGGCGTAAGAAAGTTTTTTTCAAAATAATATAAGAAAATAGTAAAAATAATAATTTATAAAAGAAAAAATGGTAAAATGGACTACTAAAAATAAAAAAATAAAAATAAAATAAAGTGCAAAATGAAGAATAAAAAAGAAGAGGAAAAATAAAAAGAGATAAATGATAAAAAAATGAAAAAAGACAGTGAAAAAAAAGAATATAAAATTAGTAAAAATAAAAAAGTAAAAAAGAAAAAATAATTATAAAATAAAAAATGAAAATAAAATAAAAAACAACAGATAGTCTTTTTGACAAATAAAGAATTAATGAAAAATTATTGAAGAAAAAATGAAATGCAAAAATAAAAAAATAGAAAATGGAAAAATCAAAATTAAATTTTGGAAAAGAAAATAAAAAAGATACAAAAAAATTTTTTGATAGAAAGAAAAATATTAAATAATAAAATTAAGAATAAAATGAAAAAGAAAAGAAAGAAAAATAAAAAAGAATAAAATTGAAAATTAAGAACAAAAAATAAAATAATAAATAAAAAAAGCTTGCTTGTCAAGAGGAAAAAGGATATTATGTAAGAAATATTTCAAGAAATAAAGAGGAAGAGAAT